>CACPDC010000048.1 GCA_902632595.1 uncultured SAR116 cluster alpha proteobacterium | reverse complement strand
TAGAAAAATTATAAACTTTTATACTAGGACTATTGCAGTCAGTTACTAAATCAGTAACACTAATATTATATTTAAGGTCAACGGGGGGAGAGAAAGGAGATTTAGCCAGAAGGATTTGTATGTATTTTTTTAGTTTTTTCAATAATTTGCTAAAAGGGAAATTCAGATGGATATTAAGATAAGCGGAAAAAATATTGAAACTGGCGTCGCATTTCAGCGACACGCGGAAGATTCTCTCCAAGATGTAGTAAATAAATATTTCGCAAATGCTATTGCTGCTGCTGTAACACTCGAAAAAACCCTGGCTGGCTTCACAGTCAAGACTAAGGTAAACTTAACAAGAAGAATTGACCTTGAGTCAACTGGTTACGATTCCAAAGACGCACACATTGCCCTTGATGCCGCCATTTCACATGCGGAGAAGCGATTGAGGAGGCATAAGCGTAGATTAAAAAATCATCGAAATAATTTAACAGACCTAGAGGCAGAAGAACAAACAATTACGGCTTCGTTATCCATATATGACTCAGCCACTAATTTAGAAAATTCTCTAAATTACGTTTCTAATGATGAAACGCCATCATATCCTGTAAATGAAACTTTTGAAAATGACAATGATGCCCTTCCTGTTGTTGCCCAATTATCGTACGAAATAGAATTATTGACAGTGGAACAAGCAGTTATGCAACTTGAATTATCCGATGAACCATGTCTGATGTTCAGGAATGCAAGTCATCTAGGATTAAATCTAGTATACAAAAGAAATGATAATACAATAGCGTGGGTGGATCCCCGCGGGAATAGGATTGGAAACTAACATCCGTCATAGAAGCGTAGTGTCACAGCGAAGGCCTAGTGAAAGCCTACCTTTTTTAACGTTCTTCACACCATGCAGCAATCGTTGGCTAGGAGCTCTTAGAGTTCTAAATCCTGGACCAGCCATCATGATTAATCTTCCTGGAGTGTCGTCAATTATCTGAGTTGAGGAACCATTACGGGTATTTGTAATAAAAAAATCCGATTGACCCGAAAGACAAATTATCAATATCAGATCACGATAACGCTGACCATCACGGTGAATTCCAATACCTGAAGAACCCTCCTCATATTTTTGCACTGCGATATCGTTAAATTCTAAAACAGAGCTAAAAAAACATTCTAATTTCGGATCCGAAAATATTAAATTAAAATGATTTATGCATTCTTCCATTGCTCCTATTTTAGGAGCGGGGAAACAAATGGAGAAATCTTGGATAACTCCTGTTTTTGTTAATGGGGATGCATCTCGGAATGTTAACTGGCTACAATAGTTAACCAGACGCTGAACCTCCTCACTAGAAAAGTATGGAAAAGATATAATTTTTCTTTCCATTGAGGATAAACTTTTTAACTGACTCAGAATTTTTTTCTTTTTCTTGTTGTTTATATCAAACATTGTTTAATAAGTATTCTACAGAGACTTCGCACGACTTACATATCAAATGTTTCTTTTTTCTATGTCGTGGGATCTTAAAACATCCATTAGGGCACTGCATTATCCATTTTGGAGCCAAAAAAACTTTGTTGTGACATCTTTTTCCATCGCAGCCTATTTCCAATGCTTTTGCCTTCCATACATGGTCGTGACCATGGATATGACCAACCAAGGCATGTGCAATTTCATGCAATATAGTGTTTTTAATTTCTTTTAAGCTAGAAACCCCAACATAGTACTTCGATAATGAAATGATTTTTTTATTGTAGATGCACAAACCGGCTCTTGATTTTGCATGATCGAGTCGAAACGACCAATCCTTCAAGTTGTATTTTTTAAATAATTCATGGGCTATATTGGATACGTCCAACATACTCATACTATCTGTTCTATCTTTCACTATAAATTTTCTATCACAACTTAAAATACAAGATTATTACTTAAATATGAAATACTTTCTTAGTGTTTATAAAGAAGGGACTTTTTCGTCTTTAAGGCGAAAGTTTTATAAAATTAAAAAAGATTTAGTGAGATTCGTGGTCAGCAAGCCATTTGATTACCAACGCAGCACCAGGTATCCATATTAATCCAGCAATCAAATAAAATAAAAGATCAATTATGAAAAACATTCCAGTAAGGAGTTCCGCTACCAATATAACAACGACTAC
>CACPDC010000047.1 GCA_902632595.1 uncultured SAR116 cluster alpha proteobacterium | reverse complement strand
AAGTCAGTTTTCATCGCCTAGCGAAGTATTATCTTTCTTATCAACAAGGGTAGAATTCAATGAAAAAATTGATTTGATAGGTTTGAATCCTTTCATCACAGATTTCAACTTGGATGTTCCAGTTTTAGATATTTTGAAGGATACATCTGGAGAACGCGACATCTATTTTGGGGGAGATCTTAATTTTGACGATTTATCCTCAACATTGGGGGTCCTCGCTGATGCTAAATTCAATGAGGTTTTAGCTATTTCAGAAACATTGCCTGGGTTTAACTCTATTACCGGATTTCAAAACGGTCTTGCCTCTACCTCATATAAGGGAATTAGTGGTTCATCTGGTGATGATACTATTATTGCAAAAGATCAAGATTCCGTTCTTTATGGCGGTGATGGAGGAGCAGATAGGTTGATTGGTGGATCGGGAGACGATACCCTATTAGCAAGTGGTTTTGCTGATAACGGTAAAGACGAACTTACCGGTGGCGCAGGTGCGGATATGTTTGCACTCATAAACCCAAGTGAGATAAATGGTACACTACAGAAAATATATGAAGTAAAAATTGAGGACTTTTCAAGAAGTGAGGGAGATAGAGTTGTATTAGTTGGATATGACGCAAATGATGCTTTAGAGCTATCCTCAGTTGACCAATCCTCAAATATCCAAACAGCCACCATTAATGGTGGTTCACAAGAAAGTTTGACCATTTATTTTGATTTATCGTTTGCAAGGGAATTCGACTCGAATTTTACACTTCGGATGGCAGACTTCGATAAAATCGACGCGGCATAATGCATGTTCTTAAAAAAATTATTTTCACTAATGTAATCTTTGCATCCATGTTTTGGATTAGCGAGAGTGAAGTTACTGCCCAATCAAGTGTGGAGGATTCCACTCTTGGGTCTATAGAGTCTATAGGTAATGATATGATAAGCCTCTTGGATCGACTTTCTTTTGGGGAACTTGACCCCACCCAAAGATTAGAAATCTCGCCCATATTGGAAAATGCCATTTCAGCAGTTAACAATTCGCCAGTTTTTCAGGAGACACAAGCAAAAAAAACATACTTAGCAACTGTAAAAAATGAGCTCGACACAGTCTTTAATCCTACTGTGGTTGCCGATGGTGGTTTGGGTCGACGCTCTTTCGAGTCTACAGCGTCAGATGGATCAACAGTAAGAACAACAGGTAATTTTTTTGAGCAGTCTATTACTGGTCAAAAGATGCTATATGATTTTGGAGCAAATGACCTCCAAAAACAGACTGCCCAATATGATATTTTAGCTGTGGATTCACAGATTAAAAATATACAAAGTGAACTTCTCTTGGAGGCGATAGACGCATTTTATGAGGTTCAACGAAACCTCCTCCAATCAAGGCTTGCAAGAGAGAATTTGCAAGCAAGAAAAACATTTGTAAATTTTATCAGAGAGCGTAATGCTTTGGGTGCTAGCAGCTCAGCTGACGTCGTTCGAGCGGAATCAAGAGTTGCTGAGGCACTTGACTTGCTCTCGTCTTCATTACGGGCCTTATCCGAAGCCCAAGCACGTTACAGGCAATATTATAATAGTGAGGCTGAACCTTATATCCTTCCTCAGGAAATAAATGTAGAAGACCTAGAGATATTCGATGTAGAAAAGTATGCATTGCAACACCACTTATTCATAGAGGCGGAATTTCAGATAAAAGGCATCTTGTCACAAATAGAGACTTTAAAGGTTCAGAGGTATGGTCAAATCGTAGCTCAAGGCACTCTTTCAAATACCAGAAGTCCCGGTCAAAATAATTTCAATAATGACATTTCGGTTGGTTTAAATTTTCAAACTGAATTATATTCAGGGGGATTGCAAGAGTCTAAATTAGAACAAGCAAAGGCAAGGTTGCTGCAAGCTGAGTTGAATAGAGATAGCATTCGGGTTAGAGTAATTAAGGAATTGAGAGAAAAGTTTGCTACTTATGAGGGTGAACTGTCTGCTGTTGATGCAAGGTTATTGGTTTTGAAGGGTGCAAAAGAAACTTATTCTATCTCAAAAGAGCTGTATGCTTTTAGCAGAATTAGTTTGTTTGAAGTCTTGTCATCTCAAGAGGAGTTGTTTAATTCTGGTCGTCAATTGATAGACGCAATAATTAACAGAGCCATTTCAAAGTATCGATTGAGTCACGCAACGCAAACATTACTGGAAAAAGTCAATGATGGAACAACCTAAACCAGAAAAACAATTTTTTTATTCATTAGATGAGCTTGGTTCTGTTGTTACATCTGCCATGGAAAGCTCAGTTGCGGCAGCTGAGTTTAGGGCCCTTTCATTTGTTGATCTGGAAAATTG
>CACPDC010000046.1 GCA_902632595.1 uncultured SAR116 cluster alpha proteobacterium | reverse complement strand
AATTGAACTTAACATAAAAGATACATCAGAAAAATTTATTGCATGTATGCTTGCAGACGCAATTGAGGCATCTGGATGGCTTGGAAAATCATGCTTAGAGATAGCTTCCATATGTAATTGTGATGAAGAACAAATCGAGTCTGTGCTTCAGAAATTGCAAATGTTCGAGCCAGCAGGACTTTTTGCGAGAAATCTCTCAGAATGTCTGACTATACAAGCTAAAGAACAAGATTATTATGACTCGATAATGGCAACTATACTTGAGAACCTTGAGTTGCTTGGCAAAGGCGAGCTAGCAATGCTAGCGAGAAAGGCAAATACCGAAGTAGGTGAAATAGCCAAAAGACTTTTAATCATAAGAGGCTTCAATCCAAAACCAGCATCGATGTTTGATACGGAATATTTATCTGTTAATGCTCCTGATATAATTGTAAGGGAAAGCCCCAATGGCTTTATTGTAGACCTTAACCGTTCTACTTTGCCTTCTCTTATAATAAACGAAGAATATGTGAAAAAGATAAATAACGCCGCGCAAAATAAAAAAGAAGATAAAACAAAATCTTTCACATCTGACTCAGTCAGCTCCGCAAGATGGCTAAAGCGCTCTTTGGAGCAACGCAATAATACTACATTAAAAATCGCAGGTGAAATTGTTCATCAACAGACTGATTTCTTTAAAGAGGGACTATCTGGCTTAAAACCCCTTTCCCTCAAGGATGTGGCTGCTGCTGTAAATATGCACGAAAGCACAGTAAGCCGTGTTACAAGCGGACTTTTAATGTCGACACCAAAAGGATGTTTTACGTTAAAATCCTTCTTCTCAGTCTCTATAGCCACTACTGAGTCTGGTGATGGAACCGCTGCAGCAGCTGTTCGTCACCTAATAAAAACAGTAGTAGCTAACGAGACTGCTGGAAAACCACTTAGTGACGATGCTATTGCAGCTTTAGTCAGCCAAAAGGGGATAAAACTGGCGCGTCGAACAGTTGCAAAATATAGAGAGATGATGAAAATACCATCCTCATCAGAGCGTCGCCGTCGGGCAAAACTAAATATGGCTATCTAAATTTACTTTCAAATGCTCTATAATGTTCCACATGCAATAATAGGAGTATAGCAAAGAAAAATTGAAATTTGTTCCATAAACTTGGTTTAAACTAATAGGAGGTAAATCGTTTACACTTAATTTTTTGCGAAATTATCTAAATTAGCGTTTTGCAAAAACATTTTACACTTACAAGCATTCAATCTGCTCCATTTTTCAATCAAAAATGGGGATAGCTCGGCTCAATGGGACTAAAAATGGCGCCATTGATACTTTCACAGATGAAGTTCTTTTATTTTCGTCATTAAATCTCACCAATTGGATGCCAATATTATCTGAGGTTATATCTGAAAAATTATCTTTTTTGAAATAGTCTATATCGTTATTAATTGGAATCTTTAATCCATTTACTTGATTCTGCACTGTCTTTTCTCTCTTAAAATTTCGTAACCTAGACTTGCATTTCTCATGCCAACAATGAACTTTTTTAGCCAATATGAAAAAAAATCTGTAAGTCTCAATTAATATCGCCATGTAAAATGCAATGAATTTTTTTTGGATCCTATCTAACCGGAATATTTCTCTAAAATATATTAAGGTTTGTAATTCAGGGCGTCCTCTGCCATCTCAACCGTATCGATGCACCTACCCACAAAAGCCATAGTTTCGGCACGACCATACAACTGGCACATTCGCATTATACCAAACCTTGCAGAAGATAAAGCGACTGCCTCTGGATCTTTCCGTATACCAGAAATTAAAGTTAGCATGGATTCGACGCCATCTCTTATCGACTCAAGTCGCTCTTGTTCAGAAGAGTCGTCGGCAGACACAACATCAAGTTCACCATTTGATTTTTTGTTTCTTTCGTGTAAATAAATAATAGAACCCATGATAACACCTTTTTCATTTTGGTATGAATACCTTTTTAAGTTTCTTATTTTTATTATCGAACAACTTACCGATAAAGAACGGCAAAAAGCTAAAGTTTGTTAGCAGTTAAATATGGATTTTTTGGTAAACCTTGTGGTCGCGAATGTTAGTTTAATTAAAAAGCAGATAATCGTAAACTGCTTGGACTTAGCAGAGATTGGCCTACATCAAAGAATCGTTTAGGATTTTTGGATTGGTTATTAACTCTAATTTCATAATGTAAGTGGGCACCTTCGGACCTTCCACTTGACCCCATTGAACCCAAAATATCACCGGATGTGATATAGTCTCCTTTCTTCACTTTTAAGCTAGCTAAGTGAGCGTAGATCGTTTGAATGCCAAATCTATGCTGTACCCTTACTACCCTGCCAAAAGTTCCCTCCCAACCAGAGGAGACAACCGTACCGTCTGCGGTTGCTCTGACTTTTTCTTGCCAGGTACCCGCTAGGTCAATACCATGATGCATCGCCCATT
>CACPDC010000045.1 GCA_902632595.1 uncultured SAR116 cluster alpha proteobacterium | reverse complement strand
TTCGAAGGGGGTAACATTGACAAAAGTCGCGAAGAACGTTCTCGACCATATTGCCATTGCAGTACCTGAAATAGAGCCTGTTTTAAAGCAGTACTCAGAACTTTTTGGTGCTGAGATCACTTTACCCAAAATTGTTCCCGAACAAGGGATAAGAATGGCCTATGTCAATTTTAAGAATATAAAAATTGAGCTCATAGAACCTTTGAACGAGCAGAGTCCAATAGCAAAGTTTCTAGAACGAAATCCCAAAGGAGCTATGCACCATTTCTGCGCAGTTACCTCAGATGCAGAAGAATCGGTAAAATTAATTATGGATAATAAAATCAGGGTACTCAGTGAACCAGCAGAAGGTCATCATGGTCAAAAGATGTTTTTTATGCATCCGTCTGATACAAGCGGTATTTTAATTGAGGTCGTTGAACATAAAATAGAAAAGGATAACAAATGAAAACTGAATATAATGAAATTCTTGTTGAAGTAAAAGAGAGCGCAGCCTGGATTACAATAAATAGACCAGAAGTAAGAAATGCCTTTCGTGAACAAACATTAGATGAATTACGTGAGGCCGTCCTTGATACAAGAAATGATCCATCAATTTCTTGTATTGTAATTACAGGAGCTGGAGATCAGGCATTTTCAGCCGGCGGCGACTTTTATGCAATGAAAAGATTAAATTGGGTTAATGCAGCTCATTGGAATGATAGAATGCTTGGGCTCGCCATGGCAATCCGAGGCGTTTCTGTTCCGGTCATCGCCATGGTTAATGGCTGGTGTATGGGTGGTGGTCACGAGTTAGCTCTATGGTGTGACCTTGTAATTGCCTCTGAGAATGCTGTGCTTGGGCAAACGGGAGCCCGTGTTGGGGCATGTCCCACTGTTGGAGCAACTCAATATTTGCCACGTATAGTTGGAGAGCGAATTGCACGGGAAATGATATTTTTAGCTCGATCGTTTAAGGCTGAAGAGGCAGTTAAAGTAGGTCTTATTAATAAATGTGTTCCGCAAGACAAATTATATGATGAAACGCTTGCTTGGGTGCAAAAGATTAATAGTCATAGTGGACAGACTTTACGTCAGACAAAAAAGTCATTAAACGCAGAATCAGACGAATTATACGCATCTTGGCAACATGGAATGGAATTACTTGCTCATGTGTGGGGTTCGGAAGAATCCTTAGAGGGAATGCATGCTTTTCTTGAAAAACGTAAACCTGACTTTAAAAAATTTAGAGATAGAAATGCAGCAGAAGTAAAAGAATACCTAAGTGGTTTGGAAAATGATGATAATATGAAAAAATAATCATCGTATTTTAAAAGAGTGAAGAACCGGTTTGGGAGATTGAAAATGCAACATGTCAGACCAAAAACTAATGAATGGTTTACCTATTTTCCAGAGGATTATAGATGGTCTGCAGCGATTGGTGGGATGCTAGGACTAGCTGTAGTTGGTGCTAGCGACATGGGTGAAATTGACCGAACAGCAAGAAAGTTAAAAAATAAGCTGGGGGATGATGAGGCTTGGTTTTTTACGTGGCAAAAGCTTGGGGACGAACTTAAACATAAATCGGAAGATTGTGAAAATAAAGGACATACTATTTCTGCTTCCATCTTTTATTTGAGGGCATCTTGTTATTATCAGTGGGGAGAAAGGTTTAGGACGGTAAAAGATGACCATGCATTAAATGTTTATAGAAAATCTGTAGAATGTTTTCATAAGCACGCGCAGCTAAGTGTTTCTCCAAAAATCGAGATTGTAGAAGTTCCTTATGAGGGGAAATTCCTTCCGGGTTATTTTGTTCATGCAGAGAACACAAAAAATTCAAAAAATCCGACCATGATTTTTTTTGATGGACTCGATATTACAAAAGAACTTCAATATGCAAGAGGTGTTCCAGAGCTCATAAAAAGAGGTTTTTCATGTCTCGTGATGGATGGGCCTGGAACTGGTGAAGCAATTAGGTTTCGTGGAATGTTTCTGAGGCCTGATTATGAAGTAGCCGGTTCAGCCTGCGTAGATTATTTGGAAACGCGTGAAGACGTAGATGAAAATCGAATTGGCATCATGGCGGTAAGTTTGGGCGGATATTATGCGCCTAGATGCGCATCTATGGAACCAAGGCTTAAGGCGTGTATTGCCTGGGGCGCAATATGGGATTATCAGAAGACTTGGCAAAAAAGAATAGAAGCTAAGTTTAATGAATCTATGAGCGTTCCAGGGCATCATATTTGCTGGATTTTAGGTGTTGATAACATGAATCAAGTTTTAGAAAAATTGTCAGATTACAAACTTGAAGGTGTTGTCCAAAATATGCGCTGTCCATTTCTGATTACCCACGGTTCAGCGGATGAACAGGTGCCATTAGAGGATGCAAAATCTTTGTTAAATGCATCAGGTTCTCAAGATAAAACGTTAAGAGTTTTTACCCCCGAGGAGGGTGGGGCACAGCATTGTCAGAGAGATTATGCAAGCTTAGCATACTCAGAGATGTTTGATTGGTTGACCGATAAATTATAGAACATGAAAATTTTTTATTTAATAGTTCGGAAAAAATATGAATAAACAACAAGATGCATTGGAAAACGTAACTGTTTTAGATTTAACACGTGTTTTGGCTGGGCCTTTGTGCACGCAGATGTTGGGTGACATGGGAGCAAACATAATTAAAATAGAACACCCTTCCAGAGGAGATGATACTAGACACTGGGGGCCACCATTTGCTGATACTGAAGCCGCCTATTTTTTGGGTGTAAATAGAAATAAAAAAAGTCTTGCATTGGACTTTAAAACTCCAGAGGGCTTAAAAATTTTAAAAGATTTAATTAAAAAGAGTGACGTTGTTATTGATAACTTTAAGCCGGGTCTTTTAGGAAAACTAGGTCTAACTGATGATTGGTTTAAAACAAATGCAAAACAAGTAATTCGATGCTCAATAACTGGGTATGGAAACAAAGGACCGAATGGTGGAATGCCAGGTTATGATTTTCTTTTACAGGCAGAATCTGGATTAATGGCTATAACAGGCTCTGCGGAAGGCGAACCTATGAAACTTGGTGTTGCAATTGTTGATATCGCTACCGGAATGAACGCAGTTATAGGTATACTTGCGGCTCTCAACAAAAGGCATTTGACTGGCGTAGGAGCTTTAATCGACGTAAACCTATATAATACGGGTGTTTTTCTTCTGGCAAACGTAGCTTCAAATCATCTGATATCCGGAAAAGAGTCAAAGCGCTATGGGAATGGCCACCCAAATATTGTCCCCTATAATCTATTTAAATGCAGAGAGGGGGCGTTAGTAATATCGGTTGGAAATGATGGCCAATTTGGACTTTTTAGCAAGATAATGGAAAATCCTCATTGGTGCGAAAACCCAAAATTCTCTACAAATGCTTCGAGAGTT
>CACPDC010000044.1 GCA_902632595.1 uncultured SAR116 cluster alpha proteobacterium | reverse complement strand
CAGTTATTTCTTTTGCTAAGCTAGGTGGAGTGAGGGTATCAAGCTCTCCAACAACAACTAGTGTTGGCACGTTAATTTTGTTTAAAATATCTGTATGATCACTTTTGACAGATGCCTCTATGGACTTTATGTAGCTATACTTATGTAGTCTGTTCATAGAGTCTACTAACTGTTCATAAACATCACTGTTATTTATATCTCCAATAAGTGTTTTTGCTACGATAGGTGCAATATCACTTGGTTCTTTTCCAGAAATGAGAGGCTCTTTTCTAAGCCGGATAAATTCGTTCTGCTGCTCTTTTGTAAAATGTTTGAAGCCTTTGTGAGTGTCACACAGTACGAGTGAAGCAACTTTGGAAGGGAAATTTTTAAAAAAGGTGAAAGCTATTCTTCCGCCCATAGATAATCCTACGATATGAGCCTTTTCGTAAGAAAAATATTCGATTACTCTATTTAAATCTTCTGCAAAATCATCGAATTTTAACTCACCCTTGTAGTCGTCACTTTCTCCATAACCTCTCGCGTCCCAAGCTACTGTTTTAAAATGATTTGAAAAGCTCTCGAAATTTGATAGCCAGTTTCTTTTATTTCCTCCAATACCATGAAGAAATATCACTAATTCACCTTCACCATATTCATCGACAGAAATAAAGGGAGCAGGGCCAATTTTATGTGTTTGTTGGTTCAAGCTATATCTCCTTTAAGTTTATAGAATACCTATTGGCAATGGGTTTTAATAGCAAAAAGTCTATAATAGAAAAAAGAAGTACAATTAGTAAACAAACTGCAAGTACCTTCTCAGAATCTGCGTTATTTTGAGCCTGTTGGAGCAGCCACCCAAGGCCTGAGCTTGCACCAAATAATTCAGCTACAATAGCTATTTTCCATGCAATTCCGTAAGAAATTCGCACTCCTGCGAGTATAAAGGGAAGTGCAAGTGGCAAGTCAATTTTAAAGAATGTCAAAAAACGGTTCCTTGTAAAGCTCACTCCCATTTCTTTAATCTCTTTATCTATCTGGCGAAAACCTTGAATGCAATTTATTAGACAAAAGGGTATTATAATCATTATCTCAACAAATATTACCGTTGTATCTGAAATAGAAAACCAAATGACACCAAGAATGGCCCAACCAATAGATGGAAAACTATTTAATACAATCAATATGTTGTGTTCAATTATTATAGTAAAAATATAAATTGTTCTTGATAAAATCGCTAAAGAAACTGACACAACGGTCGCAACTATAAGCGCGCCTGTTACTCTAGATACACTTACAACAATATGCTGAAAGCTATCAGGGTTAATTACTAAATTAAAGAGGCCAATTAATACTTCTGTGGGCTCTGGTAATATAAAATCAGGTATATCCCTTGCAACAAACCACCAAAACATACAAAATAAAATAATTATTGTTTCGGAAATTGGATTTAAGATTTTGAATGGTTTAATCACGAATATATCTTTTATCTAAGTGTTTTTGGATTGGTGAGAAAAAAATAACCTCTGCAATTATCACAAATGTAATAATAAATGCTATGACTGCAAATATCATCTCCGTCTCAAATTCTTGCCTAGATTTGTTTAGAATATACCCCATACCACCGGCTCCACCAAAAAGCTCAGCGGTTAAAACAACTTTCCAGCTGACACCAAAGCTTATTCTCAGAGTTGCGAAGGCGTATGGAAACAGCATAGGTGCCCCAAGAGCAAAAAATAATTTTTTTGTTCCACGCGTGAGGCTTTTTCCAAGTTCTAGAATTTCATTGTCCATCTCTAAAATTCCAGTTCTAAGATTAATAATTGCGAAAGGTATCAATACCATTGTTACAGCAAATATTACGGTAAATGAATTAATTCCAAACCATAAGATTGCTATAAACAGCCAACCAACACCAGAAAACGAATTTAAAAATGGCGTTAAGCGTTGGTCTATAAAATGCTCAAAATGCACATTATAAAATGGCAGAAGAGCAAGAAATGAACCCACCAAAAAGGCAATAAAGATAGCCGTAATTACATGAAAAAGGGATAAACCAATTTGTTTTATTAAATCAACATCTATCGCTATGTTTAACATAGCTGTAAGTACCATCATTGGCGACGGCAGTTGATATGAAGGCATGAAACCAGAATATATATGCCAAGTTATTAGAAGAAAAACCCAGAAAATTGATGAGATTATCAATTTTGAGTTGTTAAAAATAAAGCTCATTTTAAATTATTTTCTGGGTATATTATTTAATCTACTATAATCGTTTCTGTCCAGACTGTATCACGGACATTTGGTGCAGATTTTAACATTCCTAATTTTACTGACTCATCCCACAACATTTGTATTGCTTTCATATCATCATTACTCATTAAAACAGGAAAATCGCTATATTCTGCAAACCAACGCTGAAGAAATTTTTCATCAGTGTCATTTTCTTCTGCTACAGCTGAAAAAACTTCACTCGGGTTAGATTTTGCATACTCAACAGATTGATGAAGAAGACGAAGGAATTCTTTATGAATATCTGGATTTTTATCTAGTTTTTCACCATATCCAGCAAGAACAGCGGAAACACCTCTTACTCCAAAACTTTTATAATTATCTGGAGCTGTAGATACAATTGAGCGAAATGTATTTGTGTTCTGTGCTTGATAAGCCTGCGAGTGTATTAGTGTGGCAGCGTCTATAGTACCAGACTCAAGTGCAGCCGGCATAGCAGGAGGTGGCATTTCAACAAACTCAATATCACCACTTTCTAAGTCCACATTGAACCCATGAGCGTTCGCAAGTGCAATCCTTATGAGTGTGATACCAGAAGAGCCAAGAGAATAAACTGCTAACTTTTTACCTTGAAGGTCTGCTGCTGTTTGCAAAGAACTATCACTTTTAACCCAAATATCTGCACCTTCTCCTCCTGTGTGGTAACGAAGAGCTGTACCAACAATTCTAAGGTCTAAACCTTTCGAACGCGCTCTAGGTATAGCCATTCCAGCTGTCTGAATTACGTCATAAGTTTTTGATACTGTTGCTTGGATTAGAGCTGGTATTTGAAGTGCATCCGCTTTGACTTCTATTATTTCTGATTTGACCTTTCCATTTTTCAACGCCCACATTACTGCTTCGTGACTAGGGTCAGCCAAATATCCAAATTTTATCAACTCCTTTGCCATTAATGATGGGCTTAGGAAGATAATAAAAGAAAATGCTAAAAATATTTTTTTCATTTATTTCACCTTTGTTGTTGCCAGTTTTTCGAATAATAATATTAATTCTTTTTTAATATCGCGCAATTCTGCACATATATCTACATTTCTTGGTCGCTTTTCTTTGGGAGTTATTATTTTTTCTACTTTTGACGGCCTCGTGCCGAGTACGATTATTCTGTCACCCAATTCTAGAGCTTCTTCGATATCATGGGTGACAAATATTATTGTCATCCCAATATCTTGCCAAAGTTTAACTAGTTGGGAACGCAGAAGCCTTCTTGTATTTGGGTCTAAAGCAGAAAACGGCTCATCCATAAGAATTATCTCAGGTTCAAGTGAAAGCGCTCTTGCAAGAGAAACTCGTTGTCTTTCACCGCCTGATAACATTAGAGGCATTTTTTTTATATCACTAGCAAGCCCAACCTTATTAAGTTGTTTTAAAGCAATTTCATTTCTTCTTTCTTTGCTTATGTTAGGGTGCCTCATTTCTAATCCAAATGCTGCGTTATCA
>CACPDC010000043.1 GCA_902632595.1 uncultured SAR116 cluster alpha proteobacterium | reverse complement strand
GAAAATAATCTATATGGCGAATATACCAAAGTTGAGGAAATGGCAGCTGGAGATCTCAAGGCACGCGCAAAAGGATTTGGAATTGAGAGCTACGAAGTAGATGGTCAAGATGTGTTAGCCGTTAATAATTTAACGCAAGAGCTCGTTGCGCGAGCGAGAAAAGGAGATGGCCCATTTTTTATGCTGCTTAATACATATCGTTATCACGGTCATCATGTCGGAGACATAAATAGAGAATATTATAGAAGCAAAGAAGAAGAGCAGTTATGGCGTGACGAAAGAGACCCTATTAAAAATCTTAGCACGCTACTTATAGATAAAAAAATCTCTTCTTCTGAAGAATTGAAGTCTATTGAACTCGAAATAGAAAAAGATGCAGAAAAAGCTGTCGATTATGCGCTTAATGCTGCTTGGCCAGAAGCATCTGAAGTAAACATGCACGTTTTTGCTGCAAATTAATACGAAGCACATTTTAATTTAGGATTTAAATTATGAGAGAAATTACCTTTGGTGCTGCTGTAAATGAAGCTATTTCAGAAGAAATGCGACTGGATGATAGTATTATTGTACTTGGTGAGGATGTTGCAGAGGCAGGAACACCATTTAAGGTTTTGTCTGGACTAGTTGAAGAATTCGGAACTGATAGAGTGGTTGACACGCCAATCTCTGAGCCAGGTTTTACAGGAATAGCAGTGGGTGCAGCTATGACAGGCCTAAGACCTATCGTTGATATAATGTTTGGTGATTTTTTATTTCTTATAATGGACCAGCTTTGCAATCAGGCGGCAAAAACGCATTATATGTCTGGTGGTAAGTTATCGGTTCCAATGGTATTACGCACAAATATGGGAGCAACCAGGCGTTCTGCTGCTCAGCATAGTCAATCTTTACATTCGCTTGTCGCGCATATACCAGGTCTAAAAGTAGCTATGCCATCATCTGCTTATGAGGCAAAAGGCTTGATGAAAACAGCCATTAGAGATAATAACCCTGTTGTCATATTCGAAGACAAACTGATGTATAATGATAAGGCCGAAGTACCTGAGGAGGAGTACCTTATAAACTTTGGTGAAGCAAATATTCTCCACCCTGGAACAGATATTACTCTGATTGCAACTTCCTCGATGGTTCAACAAGCAGAGATCGCAGCTAACAAGCTAGCTGACCAGGATATTTCAGCTGAGGTGATTGACCCGAGAACAATTTCTCCACTTGACGAAAACACTCTGATCAATTCTGTGAAAAAAACATCGCATGCTATAATAATAGATGAAGGTCATCAGAATTTTGGAGTCACCGCAGAAATTGCTGCAAGAATTTCTGAAAAGGCATTTTATTACCTAGATGCTCCAGTACAGCGCCTAGGCGCAATGGATGTTCCAGTTCCCTTTTCTCCTGTACTTGAAGATTTGACGGTTCCTACGGCTCAGCAAATACATGACAGAGCTGTGATGGTTCTTAAAGGGGAAATTTAAATGGCCCATGAAATTATCATGCCAGCTCTGGGGATGGCACAGGAAACAGGGCGTCTTGTGGCATGGCTAAAAAATGAGGGAGACACTGTTAAAAAAGGTGAGCCACTAATGGAGGTGGAAACTGATAAATCCACAATGGAAGTTGAAGCCCCGAAAGATGGTTTCCTTGTAAATATATCAGCAGCTGAAAATACAGATATCCCTGTTGGTGAAGTGGTTGCCCTTATTGTTGAAAACTTAAGTGATATATCATCAAAGACACTACAGGACAGCTCAAAAACTATTCAGAATAATGAGGAAAAAGCCCAAATTGATCCAAATATTAGCACTGCCTCAAACAAAGAAGAAACTTTTTCAGATTCTTCTGCTTCGTCTGTTAGCTCGAATAAGGAAATAACAAAGCCTTCAGTAACAACAGAAGGAAAGATTCTAGCCTCCCCTAAATTGCGCTCTCTTGCAGCTAAAGAACAACTAAGTTTAACAAAGCTTAGACAAGCTGGCCATAAAGAACCTTTTAAAGTAGCAGATCTTCCAGCACTTCGACAATTATCTAGTCAAAGCAATATGGTTTTACGCAGCAATGCAACAAGCTTGGTTGACAAGTCGTCATATATGATATTTTTGTCAGAAATCAATTCCGCTGCCAAATTGGAAATAACATCAGAAACAGTTTTTGCATCTTTCATTTCAGCGAGCTTGAGACTTTTGTTCAATGAGGAAAATATTGGAATCCATTATAAATCTGGGTTGGAATTACAAAGTACTTTTTATCAAGATCCTGATAAGTATCAGCTAGAAAATATCATTCCCCATGACGCTGATATACAAACAACTGCAGAAGTTTGCGATTTGACTTCTACAGATTTGATACAACTATCGGGGAAAATAAATTCAGATATTATTTTTACGATCTCAAATTTTTCAGAGCAATTTTTGATTTCCTTAGACTGGCATCCAAACAGAATTTCGCAAGAAAATGCGCTAGTAGTACTTCGTGACGTTAGCTCACGAATAAAGTCACCTTTAAAACAATTACTTTAAGGATAAACTTTATGGAATATACGGATTTATATATAAATGGGGTTTTCAAATCTGGAGCAGACAATGCAAGATTTGATATAGTTAACCCTGCTGATGAAAGCGTGCTCGCTTCTGTTGCATCTGCTGAAGTAGCTGATGCAGACGAAGCCTTAGATGCCGCTCAAAATGCCTTTCAAGGCTGGGCATCAAAGACTCCCAGGGCAAGATCAGAAATTTTGCGAAAAGCTTATGAGCTAATGATGGAGAGACTGGATGATTTTGCACGACTAATAACACTAGAAAATGGAAAAGCGGGGAATGATGCTCGCGGTGAGGCTACTTATGCTGCTGAATTTTTTCGCTGGTTTTCAGAGGAGGCCGTGCGTGTTGATGGCCTAATTACGCATGCACCTGCCAGTGGAGCACGTATTGTAGTCCAGCACAAACCCGCAGGTATTGCGGTACTGGTAACACCTTGGAATTATCCAGCTGCTATGGGAACACGCAAAATTGCCCCAGCATTAGCAGCCGGCTGTCCAGTAATCATAAAACCAGCATCAGAAACACCTCTAACTATGCTAGCTTTGATGCCTCTATTAGAGGAAGCAGGCGTTCCAAAAGGAGTCGTTAATGTACTCCCATCTAAAAAAACAGGACCGTTAGTAGACCGGTTATTACACGACCCTCGAGTACGGGTTGTTTCATTTACCGGTTCCACAGAAATAGGTCGCGTATTGTTGCGTTCTGCTGCAGACCAAGTTTTAAAACCAGCTATGGAACTTGGAGGTAATGCTCCGTTAATTGTATTTGATGATGCTGACATTGATATTGCTGTGGAAGGTGCAATGCTTGCAAAAATGCGTAACTTAGGTGAAGCATGTACAGCAGCAAATCGCTTCTATGTTCATACTAAGATATTTGATAAATTTGTCTCTAAATTTACAAATGCTATGGCCGCACTGAAAACAGGCAATGGGTTGGAACCAGATACGGATGTGGGACCTCTGGTCAATCAATCTACAAAAGATAAAGTCGCTTTTTTTGTCAAAGATGCTGTTGCAAAAGGGGCAAAAATTGAACTTGGTGGGGTAGAAATTGAGGGACCTGGATTTTACTACCCGCCCACTGTTCTTACTAATGTTCCAGAAACTGCAGAGTGTGTTGCTGATGAGATTTTTGGACCTGTAGCGGCCATTCAATCATTTGAGGACACCGAAGATGTAATTAGGCGAGCCAATAACACTGAGTATGGTCTTGTCGCTTATGTCTTTACGGAAAATATGAGCCGTGGAATGAGTGTATGTGAGCGCCTCGATTATGGGATGGTTGGTTTAAATCGTGGGTTGGTCTCAGACCCAGCAGCACCTTTTGGCGGAAGTAAACAATCTGGTCTTGGCCGTGAGGGTGGTCATGAGGGTATGCACGAATTCATGGAAACAC
>CACPDC010000042.1 GCA_902632595.1 uncultured SAR116 cluster alpha proteobacterium | reverse complement strand
AAGAGTTGTTTATCTTTGTTTTCTGGCCCAATGACCTGTATTCCTATAGGCAGGTTGTTAGTCCCAAGAAAAAAGGGGAGATTAACACATGGTACGTACATTAGTGTCCATAAATGATTAAAACTATATTTAGGAATTTCCATAAGGTCTTTTGAAGCCTCACCAATAGCACTAGGTGTAATTATTATATTAACTTCATTGAAAATTCTTTTAAGAGAAGCCCTTGTGTGTTCTGCCTCTTCCAATGCCTGTTGATAATCTGCAAAAGTGACATCCTCCAAAAAATGGATAGCCCATTTAAACCAGGGATTAAATTTTTCAAAATGCTCTTTAATCTCGTGTTTATGTGCCTCACGCAACTCCCAAGAATAAATAACCTGAAAAGTACGCTCCATTACTTTTTCAAATTCAGAGGGAAGTATAATTTCTTGTAAATTACAATCTGTTACAGTTAAGGACTGAACTGATTTTTCAATTGCCTCTTTTGTATCACGACTGGCTGCATGCCAACTTGATGTTTTACATACTCCAATATTTCTTGGAAGTTTTACATTACCCAAACTGAATGAATGTTTCTCCTTTGTTATTACTTGTCTTAACAGTTCTATATCCTCTAAGCAACGTGCAAAGTGTCCAACCGTATCTATAGATGGTTTCAGATGTTTTATACCCTCACCTGTAATGTGTCCGAAACTCCCTTTATAACCAAAAACACCGCAAAAAGATGCAGGCCTAATTATTGAACCACCTGTTTGCGTTCCATTCGATATAGGAACCATGAAATCTGCTACACTAGCGGCTGATCCCATGGACGACACACCTGGGGTACGTTCTAAAGCATGAGGATTTAATGTTGGACCTGGGTAGGGGCCAGCAAATTCTGAAGTAATAGTCTTGCCAGCAAATATTACGCCTGCATTTCTTAAGATCTTAATAGATTCTGTATCTTTTTCTGGCTGAAAGCCCTGATAAATAGTTGTCCCGTATTCTGTAGGCATGTCCTTTGTATCAAAATTATCTTTAATAGCCATCGGAATGCCTATTAAAGGCGATGGATTTTTTATTTTATTTAAATTTTCTAACTGATGTTCGATGTTGGTTTCATTAATATATTTCCATGCCTTTACAGAGGGGTCTCTCAATTTTATCCTTTGCATACAATCGTGAATGATATCTGATGGTTTGCAATGCCCTTCAGAAAGCAAGGATACCAACTCTGAAGCAGTAAAATAATTTAGCTTTTTGTTCGATTTATATGACATATTGATTTTAAAAACGATTTGGTAAAAGCTTGACCCAAAAATTATAATCCCTTGTAATAAAGCCTTTAGAAAATATCATAGCATAGTCTATCAACCATGAGCTAGGAATAAACAAACAAATGCCTCACGATAATCTTAAGATGGGTCCCCACGATGTTGGGGGCGAATTTGATGTTAAAATAAATACCCATGATTATGGAATGACCTATTGGGAAAAATTTTCAAATGGTTTGGTTTTATGTGTGCCAGAGACAGGCATAGTAAAACTTGATGAATTAAGAAAAACAGCCGAATCTTTTGGCGATAGTTATTTTAAAATGGATTATTTTATGAGGGTGGGACTATCATTAGTGGAACTATGTATTCAAAGAAAGATATTTTCTAAGAGGGATTTAGAAATTGAAAAAGAGCTTTCTAGGCAAAAATTTGAAGTACCAATTTTGGATCTTCCAGAAACAAAATTAATTTCTCATGTTCATGATGATGTTGAGCATAGTCATCGACAATCTGATTTTCAGGAAGATGAACAAGGAGAGGGTCCACCAGAGTATTATTTTGATATGTTAGCAACTGCACAATTGCTTAAGAAAAAAAATCTAATCTCTATGGAAGATATTCAAAAAAAAATAGACAATTTTGACAAAACATATCCCGCAAGAGGGATCTCCGTTGTTACAAAGGCATGGACAGACCCGGGTTTTAAATCAGCGTTAATAAAAGACGCAAAAACTGCGATTTTTGATATGGGAATTCAACTTGAATCATTTGCTGATATTATCTGTTTTGGACATGACGAAAAGACGCATCATGTTGTAGTTTGCACGCTTTGTTCATGTTATCCCAGGACTCTGCTTGGAATGCCACCATCATGGTATAAATCACGTAGCTATCGTTCTCGCGTAGTTTATGAACCACGAAAGGTTCTTGCAGAATTTGGTACAATTATACCTGATAGTAAAGAGGTTAAGGTCCACGATTCAAATGCTGATATGCGTTATTTAATTTTACCAGAAAGGCCAATTGGGACTGAAGGTTGGAGTGAAGATGATTTGTCTAGACTAATATCTAGAGACCATCTAGTGGGTATCAGAATTCCATCAATTTAACTTCAATTAAAGTAAATTAAAATATGTTTACATCTTAAAAAGGTGAAATCTATTTTGTTTTTAGCTAGCAATTTTGTTGTAGGGTCCATGTAATCCCTCGATTACTTTTGGCATGGTTTTATCTATATTCATAATTGGTAGACCATGAGTAGGTGCAATACATTTTACATTAAGGTCCTTAATAAGTTTTGTGAGCCTCTTAGAATAAATATTCATATCTACGAAATTCGTCCAAAATAGAGCAAGCTCAGCAAACACTGATGTCACTTCTGACAAATCAAGTGAACCTGCCTCTTCCGCAGTTTTCCCGCAATGTCCATCCCAATGATAGTGACTGTAGGCAAATCCATCGCCGGGAAATAATATCTGATGAGGATAAATATATCCCCATAAAGAGGTCCTAATATCTCTTACAACTGGCTCTGCCGCGATGAATTGCATACTACCTAAATCTATTTTATCACCAACTTCCATGGACTTAAAGTTATCTCTAAACATAGGGAACGCCATGTGATAATCACTTATATCGCCAAAAACTTTAACATCTGGGTATAAATTGAGGAAGCGTGCAATTCCTCCGGCATGAGGTGTTTCCTGGTGTGTCGTAAAAATATATTTTAGAGGAACCTGCTTTTTACAGAGAATCTTTGTCATTTGCTCATGAAGAACATTAAAATCTTTTGGATGTCCTGTTTCCACAAGGAGTGCCTCATTGTTTCCGACAACAAGATAAGATGAATTATATGAATGATATGTCTTTCCTTGATATCGTTGTATAAGACAGTCGCCTAACCAAAATATATCTTCTAAAATTTCTCTCGGTAATCCATTAATATGCATTTTTCACCTCAAATGATTTCTAGAAATGTAATATGCTTTTGTATTTGAAACATCAAACTCCGAGAGTATGGTATCTAATTTTACAAATTGTTTTTCTACCAGCTCTTTTCCTTGAAATAACTTACCATAACCAGGAGCTATTGTGGTAATATTATATTTTTCATAAATATATCGTATATTTTTTCTCAACAAATTGGTTTTAGCTCCTTCCAACCACCAATACCTAGTATTTAACATAAATGATTTAATAAACTGGTTATCACAAAATCGGTCGTCCTTTTCGAGTATCCATTTATCATCTGGTTTATCAGAAAGACCATAAGTAAACATATCAGAGGTAAATAATGTTTTGCTCATTTTATCATAAACCCATGCAGTATTTATAAGTCTTAAGGGAGCTGGCATAATTTCAACGATTCTGTTTGTTTTTGAGCCAAGTTCAAATTCTATGTGTTTTCCGATAACATGTGTTGGAATTTTCCGAAGACTAAAATCCCTTTCTTTTTCTGTAAAGTCGAACCAATCCGGAGCATCTGGTTGAGCAAGATAGTAACCCATAACGTTAAATTTTTGAGAAATAGACTTAACATTACCAACAGACATAAACTCGTTAACCCGAGAAGGAAGTATTGATAGCGGTATTTTTTTAGATATTATTTCCGATAACTGAGAAAGAATAGATTGTTCATGATAAAGATAACCGGTGTCTATCATGAAAGCACCATTATCCTCTTTTAATATGTAACAATTTATAGGTGCAAATCCACTTTGATTTGGTGGAAAAGCTATAAGCCTTCCATCTAATTTGACTATGTTTTGTAGAAGAAATAATTTATCTTTTACAAGTTCTAAAATCTCTCCGTAGTTGTTTGCACCCATATT
>CACPDC010000041.1 GCA_902632595.1 uncultured SAR116 cluster alpha proteobacterium | reverse complement strand
ACAGAAAGCAATATCTCTAATACTCCCGCCTCTTAATGTTACTTGTTCTTTGAGATATTCATTATATTTAACCATGTCTGATTCTTTAAAATATCCTCGAGCAATCCCAGATTGGTTGGTGACAATGAATACAGGTATTTTATGGGATTTTAGTAATGCAAGAGCTTCAGCACTATCAGATAAAAAAGCAAAATCTGATATTTTCCATGTGTACCCATTATCCATGACAAGTGTATTGTCACGGTCAAAAAATATGGCGCCGCTCATTTTTTAAAAACCTTTACGGGCTGCTGTTGTTATGGTCGTACTAATGTATTACATTTTGTTTATTGTAGTGCTCAAACGCGCTTAACCTTATATATGCAGACTCGTAGATGCAAAATCCAGACTTTTCGATTTTTAAAGACAATATGTTTCAAAAGACACGTTCTTTGATAGAGGGAATTGTTCCACACGATAAACTAAGTGAAATAAATATGTCGATTGGTGAGCCACAACAAACACCGCCTGATTTTATCTCTAGAATGCTCTCGCAAGGAAATTGTGACTGGCACAGTTACCCTAAGGTTAAAGGGGACATAAAATTTTACGATAATGTAAAATATTACCTTAATAAGAGGTTTTCAAATATTGGAGATTGGTTAAATCCACTAGATAAATTTCTCCTTCCCGTTCCTGGAACTAGAGAGCCGCTTCATATGCTTGGATATTGCGCGCGAGGTACTAAACCTCATCCAATTGCGCTGGTTACTAACCCATTTTATCATGCATGGCGCGCAGCAGGCTTAATAAGTGGCGGTGAAATTAAATTAATGGATGCGTACTTAGAAAATGGATATTTACCTGATTTAACTAAAATTGATGATGTAACTTTATCTAATGCGACTCTGATGTATTTATGTTCGCCAACTAACCCACATGGTGCAATAGCAAATGAAGGTTACCTTAAACACGCTTTGATGCTTGCTAGAAAATATAATTTTTTACTCGTTGTTGATGAGTGTTACATCGATATTTGGCGAAAAAAGGCACCGCCAAGTACACTTGAAATCGCGCGTAAATTTACTCCAGATAAACAAGGAAAATTAGCGAATTTAGCGGTATTGAATAGTTTGTCAAAACGCTCGAACGCGGCAGGTTTAAGAGCTGGCTTTTTATGTGCTGACCCCAAAATAATATCTTCATACTCTCAAATAGCAGCAAACGGGTTGGCGCTTGTTCCAAACCCAATATTGAATGTAGCCGGTGAAATTTACCGAGATACAGTTCATAATGAGACTGTGAGAGCACATTATAATAATGCATTTAAGCTAGCCCAAAAATATTTAAATTGTTCAATACCGGAAGCTGGGTTTTTCCTTTGGCTTTATGTTGGTGATGACCTTATGTTTACACAATTACTATGGAAGCATATGGCAATCAAAGTTATTCCAGGTAGTTATATGGCTGTTTCTAGTAATGGTAAAAATCCAGCTTCTGGATACGTCAGAATTGCGTTAGTTCATCCACTTGATATAATTGAAGAGGCGATGAAACGGCTACAGATATTCTTTCAAAATATTTGGCAGGAACGTCAAGATTATGACTGATCAGACAAAATCTAGCGGCAAAGTAATGTCTGATAGACTCCGAATTTTTTTCTTTCGGCGGATAAAAGAACTTATTGGTCTTTTATTTATTTTTGGGGCTATATGTCTTAGTATAGTTTTGCTGAGTGCATCAGCATTGGACCCAGCACCACACGTATCTTCAGATAGTGAAATCAAGAATTGGTTTGGATCTTTAGGAGCCATATTGTCAAATCAGCTTGTTTCATGGTTTGGTCTTTTTGCTGTTCTGTTTCCGGTTTCCCTTTTTGTTTGGGGTCTGCGAGTTTTTGCTCATCGAGGTGTATCGTTATGGGTCTGGAGATTAATTTTATTGCCACTTTCTATACAACTTCTTTCGGCAGGCTTTTATGGATTGGGAATTGATTTAAAAGGAGTTTCGTCTCTTTTATATCAGCGATTATTGCCTATCATGGGTTCGCAAATAGACCAATTAGGTTTTGATAATGAGCAATTCCTCTCTATTTTTTTATTATTGCTAGGGTTTGTATTTTATGTATGGTCAACAGCGCTTGGAAAAAGAGAGTTGGGCTGGGTTTATAAATTAGTTTTATTCAGTTTTACGCCCTTTTTGAGGCCGATTTTATGGTTGAAGCGCAAAAAATCGGATAATATATTAGAATTATCAGACAAAGCGATGTCTTTTTCCTCAAACGTACCACCTAAAAAATTGAGTCAATCTCCAGATAAAAAAACCCCGAGTTTAAGTGGAAAAAGAACTATAAGAGGCACAAACAAAAAAAGCCAAAAACAAGCTTCTTTTGATTTTGATACGAATGGTATTTTTGAATTACCTCCATCATATTTGTTAAAGCCACCAGGAAAATCGAATCTCGCGCCTCCCCAGGGGTTGCTTGAAGAAAATGCTGAGCAGCTAGAAACCGTATTATCTGACTTTAGGGTGCAAGGGGATATAACAGACATTCGTTATGGTCCAGTAGTAACTAGATATGATTTACACCCTGCGCCGGGGATTAAATCGCAACGCGTTATTGCGCTAGCAGATGATATTGCAAGATCAATGGCTGCGCTTGCAGTGCGTGTTGCAGTTGTACCAGGACAAAATGTGATTGGTATTGAATTGCCTAATGATATTCGACAGTTAGTATTACTTCGTGACTTATTAGATTCTCAAGAATGGATTCATCAGAAAGCAAATCTCCCAGTTGCCCTAGGGATGGATATTGCAGGCGAGCCAGTTATTGTGGATCTCGCAAAAATGCCTCATTTACTTGTGGCTGGAACCACAGGTTCAGGAAAATCTGTTGGTATTAACGCAATGATCTTATCTCTTTTATATAAACATACACCCGACACCTGTCGATTAATTATGATAGATCCAAAAATGCTCGAGTTATCTGTATATGATGGCATTCCTCATTTATTGACGCCAGTTGTAACAGATCCCTCAAAAGCTATTATGGCACTTAAATGGGCCGTTAGAGAAATGGAAAGCCGCTACCGTAACATGGCAAAGATCGGGGTTCGTAATATTACGAGCTATAATGAACGTCTTGCTCAAGCGCGCATCAAGGGAGAGGTGATTTCCCGAAGAGTTCAAACTGGATTTGATCAGGAAACAGGGCGACCCGTGTTTGAAGATGATATTCTT
Organism: uncultured SAR116 cluster alpha proteobacterium; assembly: GCA_902632595.1. GTDB lineage: Bacteria > Pseudomonadota > Alphaproteobacteria > Puniceispirillales > Puniceispirillaceae > UBA5951. The sequence continues at coordinate 1,292 of CACPDC010000041.1, read as the reverse complement.
GATCTAAATGCTCTTCCTTTTATTGTTGTAGTGATTGATGAGGTAGCAGATCTGATGCTGGTCGCTGGTAAGGAAATAGAAGCTGCAGTCCAAAGATTAGCGCAAATGGCTCGTGCCGCTGGAATTCATGTTATTATGGCTACTCAACGCCCCTCAGTAGATGTTATTACGGGTACTATTAAAGCTAATTTTCCAACACGAATTTCATTTCAAGTTACTTCCAGAATTGATAGTAGAACTATACTTGGGGAACAAGGTGCAGAACAACTTCTTGGTAAAGGAGATATGTTGTATATGGAGGGTGGAGGCAGAATTACTAGAATTCATGGACCATTCGTTGATGATGATGAGGTAGAACAAGTTGCTTCTTATCTTCGGCAACAAGGAGAGCCAGAATATGATGAAAAAGTAATAGAGGACACCACGGAAGGGATCTCTAGTGACAATATTGGTGCAACTGAGGGTCCAACAAAGGACTCGAGCTTATATGATCAAGCAGTGGCTTTAGTTGTCAGAGAACAACGTGCTTCAACAAGTTTTGTTCAAAGGCATCTCCGAATAGGCTATAATCGCGCAGCTACATTGATTGAAGAGATGGAATCGGCTGGTATTATTAGTAAATCTAATCATGTTGGAAAAAGAGAGGTGTTGTTAAGAAATGATGAGAATTGAAAACGGAATTAGGAATAGTTTCGAACAAAGTCATTTAAAAGTTGTAAATTTTGTTTTTTGGTTCCTAATTTTGTTGATAATTTTTTCTTTTGGCAGTTCCAAATCATCTAAATCAGAAGCAGAACTAATTTCGCGCGTAGAACAGTCAATTAAGAACATCTCAACATTAGAAGCTGAATTTACCCAAATATCTTCAGATGGGAGTTTTGTAATTGGAAGATTATATTTCAGAAGGCCTTTTCAGATGAGATTGGAATATAATTTAGAGCAACCTTACAACCTTATAACAACCCGTAAATGGTTAATTATTGATGAACCATTAGATCAAAAGATAACAAACTATCCAATTTCTGAGACCCCTTTAGCTCTTTTGTTGGAAGAAAATTTTTCTTTAACAGGGGATGATTTTTCCACGCAAGTTAGGAACTATAATGGGTTAGTTGAAATAGTTTTAAGTAAAAAGGACGGGGTGCGTTCTGGAATACTAACTTTATTGTTTGAGCCTGACTTCAAATTGAGGGGTTGGATTATAACGGATGCAATGGGTGTTGTAACAAAGGTTACTTTGCAAAATGAGATTTATGGAAGAGAGTTGCCTAATAAATTATTTGGTTGGCCGG
>CACPDC010000040.1 GCA_902632595.1 uncultured SAR116 cluster alpha proteobacterium | reverse complement strand
CGGTTCTATTTCTGTCGTTTTATAGGAATTATCTAAATTTTGGGTATGTGGTAAGTCTTGAAAAAGTGTATCTTCTGAGGATACCTCTAGAAAGGGATTTTCGAGGACTTCATTTTCCAGGTAATTTTTTATATCTAAATTTGTCATCTGCAACAGCTTAATAGCCTGTTGAAGTTGCGGTGTCATGACCAGTGATTGTTTCTGTCTTTGGCCTAATGATGGAATTAGTTGCATCTTTCTCTCCTATTCATGCAACTACTTTAAATAACTTAAAAATAATAAATCAAAATTTTAATTTGACATGGGTTAGGGTTAGTTTTTTGACAATCAAAACAAAACAAAAACAGTGTGTTAGTGTTTATTAATTTCGCACTTTTTTAATTAATGTCAAATAATAGACTGAAAATTTGGGGCAAAACATCATTTGGCATGGATTTTGTTTCAGGATAGTTTTATAAGATGGTGGAGTATTCTATTGTTACAGTCGAGCTGTATTAGTTAGTAAATGGTTTTTTTATGATTACGTTAAGTAAAAACCCTGGTGAACGAGGTGGAGGGTGCAGACGATGTAAAATAATTAGATTATTTATAATCGCTGCGTTATCCATTGTTATCTTGGGCCTTGTTGGGGGCGAGAGTTTACGTTTTTTAAGTTTTCTTACGGCAGAGGGAGTGGCTGCTGCTATATGGATAACTGGTAGTATTTTATTCGTTATTAAATTTTTACTATGGTTTGCCGAAAAATATAGAAATAAGTCTATCGATCACGAACAAGTCTGACCGCAATTTCTTGAAAAGGCGCAAATCTTCCGTATGTGTGGCCGGTAAAAAAGTTAACAGACCAAAAAAAACGAGGTGAATGTTCATTTTGTTCTCCCGTCCAAAAGGGCTCTATAGGTGTGTTAGGAAAAAATGATTTATCAATCTTGGGCTTGTTGCATTCGTGACAAACAAGGTTTTCAAGTTCGTCTCTAGTTGGCAATCGCCAGTCACCTCCTAATTGCTCCTTAGCTATTTGAATAGCTTCTGTTGCCATTTCTTGGTTAAGCCTGACTATTTCTCCAATGCACTCAGTTCCATTCCACCTCTGGCCAACGCTACATCTTAGCCATTCAACACCAGATTTGAGGTCAATTACTATGTGTTCCTTAGCTATGAACTGGGCATTATTTGCAGAAACAGGTGTAGATATTGAAATTAAACACGCCGCACCTATTAAATTGAACATAAATTTTATTGAGTGGAAAACAGGCATACTTGCATCCTTTTTAGAAAATTTACATACTCTAAGATATTATTATATATGTCGTAATTATAAACGTAATCAAAAAACGAAATAATTAATGAAAATTGGTATCAAACTTGCAAGATTAATACCAAAATGTTCACAAAAGGTATGTTGTTAATATGGATATAGCTTCGCTCGTTGGACTGCTTGGTGCAGTAGGAATGATAATCTACGCTATGATTAGTGGAGGCGGTGTAGGTCCGTTTTGGAACGCTCCATCGGTGCTGATTGTTTTTGGCGGGACGTTTTTTGCCGTGATGTATATGGCTCCAATGGCTGTTTTTCTTGGAAGTTTTGGTGCAATGGCTAAAGCATTCATGCCAGGACTTGGAAAGCAAGAAGACCTGATTACAAGAATGGTTGAATTAGCTGGAATCGCGCGTAAGGACGGCATGATGGCACTTGAGGGACAAGATGTTCCAGATAAGTTTTTTGCCAAAGGTTTACAGATGCTAGTGGATGGTGCAGATGAGGGAAAATTAATCACGCAGCTGAATCAAGAGATTAAAGCCATGAAAATACGGCATGGATCAAGCCAAGGAGTAGTCAAAGCGTGGGTTGATACAGCGCCAGCAATGGGAATGATTGGAACTCTGATAGGATTAGTGCTAATGCTTGGGAACATGGCTGATCCGAAAGCGATCGGACCTGCTATGGCGGTTGCGCTTCTAACTACTTTATACGGGGCTTTTATTGCAAACGTAATTTTTGGTCCTATGCTTACAAAATTGGAGAATTACACAGCTTACGAAGTTGTATATCGCGAAATGGTGGTCCTTGGTTTGAGAAGCATCTCGCGCGGTGAATCTCCTAGAAATATCCAAGATATAATGGCAGCAAATCTGTCACCAAAAGTTCAAGAAGCGCTCGAAGCAGCGTAAAGTTAACTAAAAAGCGATCTTAGTAAAAAAAGTTGATTTAGGTAAAGGTTATTATGGCAGAAGCGGCAGAAAATGAAAATGAGGTTGAAGAGGAAGAAGAAGAATGTCCTAAATGTCCTCCGGTAGGAGCACCGGCTTGGATGGCAACCTTCGCCGATATGGCCACACTCTTAATGGCTTTTTTTGTCCTTATTTTATCATTCGCAGAATTTAATGTACCTAAATTTAAACAAATTGCAGGTGAATTGAAAAATGCTTTTGGAGTTCAGCGCGTTGTTCCAGTTATGGAACCACCCAAAGGAACCACTGTGGTTTCTTTGAGTTTTAGCCCATCTCCCGATCCATCACTAACAAAAAATATTACTCAGCAAACAACAGAAACGTTAAAACCAGAGATTGAAAAAAAGATGGAGGAGGGTCAAGGAGACCAAGGTGGTGAAGCTGGTGGTGATAGCGATGGAACAGGCAAATCACAAGAAACAGCTGAATTAGCAGCCCAACTACAATCTGCTATAGAGCGAGGGGATATAGAAATTGAAGCTATTGGAGAGAATGTAGTAGTAAATTTTAAATCTAACGACCAATCGGCCGAAGATTTGCAGCAGATGATCCAGAAAACTCTTGAAGCTATAGAGGAAGTAAAAAGTGCGACTGGTAAAGTCGAGCAAGAAATATTATTCGGTGGTCTAGAAGAGAAGCTTGAAAAACTTGCACTTGCAGCGCAGAGTTCAGCTTCTAAAACCGAAACATCAAAAATAGATTCCGATGCCGAACAAAGGCAAGAAAAACAACAAAAAGCAGAGTTAGCAGAGGATTCTCTAAAAGTTGCTCTCAAGCAAGAAATTGATCAAGGATTAGTATCCGTTGAGCGTATTGAGGATAAAGTAATTGTAACTGTTGGGTCAGGAGGAGCATTCCCATCTGGTTCTGCAGAATTGACTAATGAAGCGAAGGAAATCATGTCACAAATCGCTAATGTTAGCGCAGATGGAACTAGCACTATTGATGTATCTGGGCATACCGATAATGTCCCACTAATCTTCGGCTCTAGGTTTAGAGATAACTGGGACCTCGCAGCAGCACGTGCCTCAAGTGTTGTACAGGCAATAGAGGCAACAGAATTGGTATCTGCAGATAGAATGCAAGCAGTAAGTTTTGGAGAATCCAAGCCTCTTGAAACAAATGAAACTGCAGCTGGGCGCGCTAAGAATAGAAGAATAGAAATAGTAATCAACTATTAATTGAGTGTACAATATTCAGACAATTATCATTAGTTTATTATCTATTGTGATCTACAATTTTACCGATTATTTTGAATAAATTTAGTAAAATAGCCTTCGTTTATTATCCGTGTATTCACTCTTATACAGGTAGGCGACTTCTTCTTCATAGCCATTAAAAAGCTGAGTGGGGACTGTTCCCCCTCCAAGAACACGTTCTCTGTCTTGAGGCCATCTCGGATGGGGTACCCAAGGATTCACATTAGCCCAAAAACCATATTCCTTCGGACTCAATATTTCCCAGAAACTCCGTGGTTGCTCATTTGTAAATGTGAAACGTTTTATCGACTTGATAGATTTAAAACCGTATTTCCATGGTACAACTAATCTGATTGGGGCACCATTCTGATTTTGGAGTGCCTTTCCGTAAAGGCCCACAGCAAGAAAAGCAAGTTCGTTTCTGGCCTCATTGATCGTCAGGCCCTCAACATAGGGCCAAGGATACCAAGTCTGCTTCTGACCTGGTGCTACGTTTGGTTCAAAAAATGTTTCCATTCGGATATATTTTGCTTCTGGTTTTGGGCCAGCAAATTTTACCAAATTCGAAAAAGGAAAACCTGCCCATGGAACAGTCATAGACCATGCCTCAACACACCGGTGCCTATATAATCTTTCTTCCATTCCACCAAGCTTTTTCACTAGGTCACTCGCATCAATTTGAATAGTTTGTTCAACTAATCCATCTATAGTTATTACCCAGGGGTCGGTATTTAATTTTTTTGCTTTCCGCCATATATTTTTAGATGAACCAAATTCATAAAAGTTAGTATAGGTAGTTGCGTCTTTTTCTGATGTAAGTGCTCTCTCAATCGTATATTTTTGATTTCTCACAGGAGGAAATCCATCTATAGGAGCGGAAAAAGGTGATTTGCCAACTAACATGGCGACTCCACTTAATCCTGCAGTTTGTAGCAGTCTCCGTCGGTTCAAAAAAATCGTTTCAGGTGTAATTTCATTTTCAGAAATTTCCCATGATTTTTTTTTCTTAATATACATCTTGTTCCCTTTAATTTTTCTTCCGAGGATATTCCTGAAATAAGATTGAATGTGAGAAAGTCAATTAATGTGTATCTATTTTAGCGCATTTGTCGCCCGTTCGATCCTATTCAGCGCCTCTGTTAAAAGTTCATCACTTGTTGCGTAAGAAATTCTAAAATACGGAGATAGACCGAAAGCGGCTCCCTGCACACATGCCACACCCTCTGCCTCTAATAAGTAAGTTACGTAATCAGTGTCTGTCTTTAGTAATGCTCCATTAGGAGCTGTCTTGCCAATCACACCCTTGCAGTTAGGATAAACATAAAATGCGCCATTGGGCATATTACATTCGAGTCCATTGATCTCGTTTAATCTAGAAACAACTAAATTTCGCCTACGTGCGAAGGCGGCAGTGTTTTCAGCAAGAAAATCTATGGGTCCCTTAAGCGCTGCTAATGCAGCATATTGAGCGATTGTATTAGGATTAGTGGTTGATTGAGATTGTATTTTAGCAATACCTTTAATCAATTCTTTGGGACCAGT
>CACPDC010000039.1 GCA_902632595.1 uncultured SAR116 cluster alpha proteobacterium | reverse complement strand
TGGTGGAAAATTTATTTCTGCTAAATTATATGAAGTTCCTCAGGAAGGCTTTATTACGAATATGGAATGGGGTGACAAAAATGAAGATGCCCTTTATGCTTGGCAATACGCTGAATTAAAAGCACGAAGATGGTTGTTTGACCCTGCTAACAAAGATGCTGCATACGCTGAAATGCGTGCGAAAGGCTTCGACATTCCACCAGAATTTGAGGCTCAATATGAGACTGAACTTAATCAAATCTGTAAAGATGGTGGATTTGAAGAGGCCTCAATGGACAGCTTCGCACAAGGCGTACGTGACCTTGGTCAAGTACCAGCAGATTTTGACTGGCGTGACGCGGTTGACTTACGATTCTTACATGCGGCTCAGGAATCACTCGGTCTAGCAAAGAGACCAGCATAGACCTTCATTTGGGTAATAATCGAAGGCCGGCAAATGCTGGCCTTCTTTTTTTAAATAAGGAAAAGTTTAATGGGTATGTTAATAGATGGTATTTGGGGTGCAGATTTTGAGGGAAAACAGGCGCCTGACGGAAGCTTCATACGCCCTGAATCTCCATATCGAAATTTTATCACTAAGCCAGGAGAAGGGTTGTTTCCTGCTGAAGCTGGAAGATATGAGTTAATTGTTGCCTACGCATGCCCATGGGCACATCGAGCGCTTCTTTATCGCGCGCTTTTGAATTTAGAAGATATAATAGGGATCTCTATTGTGCATCCTATAAGCTATCCTAATGGCTGGAATTTCGAAGAATATTCAGACGTATGTAATAATACAGGTATAAAAATTGATTATTTACATGAGCTTTATACCCATGTCGATAGTGAATTTACTGGCAAAGTAACTGTCCCAACTCTTTGGGATAAAAAAACTCAGAAGATTGTGAACAATGAGTCTTCGGAAATAATAAGAATGTTAGATGGTCCATTTTGTGCACTTACAGGACAAGCAGAAAACCGAATGACAGAAACTTACGAGAAAGAAAAAATCGATGCGATAAACGAAATAATATATCGTGGATTAAATAATGGTGTCTATCGTGTTGGTTTTGCTAAATCACAAAAAGCCTACATAACATCGGTAGATTTATTATTTAAAACACTAGACCAATTAGAAGCAATTTTAAACGACAATCTATTTCTTCTTGGTGATGAAGCATGTGAAGCAGATTGGCGATTACTTCCAACATTGGTTCGTTTTGACCCCATTTATTACTTTCATTTTAAATGCAACAAGAAAAAACTTCGTGAATACCCAAATTTGCATCGTTATATGCACCGCATGCTAGAAATACCTAAGGTACTTTCCACAATCAAACTTAACCATGTCATTGATCATTACTACCTCTCGCATTTGAAGATAAATCCTTATGCTATCATACCGTTCGGAGTTTCTTATGATGTTGGAGATTTGTAATTAAGATAAAAAAGGAATTTTTTTAATGTTAACACTTTTCCACTATGACCGCTCAACTGCAGCACAGAGAGTTAGATTGGGGCTGGAAGAAAAAAAACTTGAATGGGCAAGTATAATTGTGGATACGGCTCTTGGAGATGCTAGTCAAAGGCCAGACGACTTTCATAAGTATAATCCAAAAGGTCTTATACCATTACTGAGAGACGGTGAATTCACTGTTCCAGAATCGACACTTATTCTGGAATATTTGGAGGATGCATATCCTGATGACTTTAATCTGCGTTCCAAAGAACCAAAAGAAATAGCTAAAATGCGCTTATGGATGCGTAAAATAGAAGATGGTATTCATGTTGCCAGCAGAACAATTGGAGTTTGTATTGTCAATCGTCATATCTACCAAAAAACAGACCAGAAACAGTTAGCAGATTATTATGCAAAGATGCGCGACGGCGTTAGAAAGAGTAATGATAAAATCAATATTGAGATGGGTCTAGATTCTCCACTTTTACCTCCATCAATTCAAGCTTTCAAGCAACTTTTTTCAGAAATGAATGAACATCTTAAATCGCATAATTGGCTAGCAGGTAACAATTATTCACTAGCAGATATATCGCTTGTTGTTTATCTAACACGCTTAGGCTCATTCCAGATGTCCACATTGTGGTCCGAAATGACAGCACTGAACAAATGGTTTGAAAAAATCATTTCCCGCGAAGCTTATAAGAAAGCGGTAATAGATTGGGGTGACATCACGGCAGAAAAACGACGTGTAGAGGGAGCCGCAGCATTTGAACAGATAAAAAAAATTTGGCAGCAAGAGTTTTAGAAATTAGGAATGGTAAGCAAATTAGGCTGTTTAGGCTATCAAATTTGTCTGTTTTTCAGAGGTTTATTATCAAAAAATAAAGACAAATTTTCCCACGAACTACGAAACAATTCTGTCCAAGACTGTTTTGTAATACCTGCAATATGAGGAGAAAATAATACGCGTTCTTTTGAACTTGGTGATAAGTTTAACAATGGGTTTTTTGATGAAATCGGCTCCTTACTATAAACATCCACCACAGCGCCCTTTATTTGTTCTGACTCAATAACAGAGGCTAGGTCAAATTCGTTCACAACTCCACCTCTTGCTGCATTTACAAGAATAGCAGTGTTTTTCATAAGTCTGAGTTCAGGTTTTGAAATAAGGCCTTCTGTTTCGGCGGTTAATGGAACATGCAGAGACACAATATCGCTTTGTGATAATAGTGTAGGTAAATCACAAATCCTGGCCCCCACTTTTTTCACCTCTACCGGGTCTGGGGCAACGAGGTCAAAACATAAAATCTGACAACCCATTAGATGAAATAATTTAGCGGTTTCTCTACCTATACTCCCGAATCCCACAATGCCGACATTTTGGGACTGGAGAGAAACCATTTTTTTCTTCAACATCTTGGAGCGAATAGAGGTATACTCTCCCAAATGTAATGCACTATTTCCAAGATGAAGCTGTCGTGAGAGAGTGATTACAGAACCAATACAATATTCCGCGACTGCAAAAGCACTGCCACCTTGCACATTACAAACTGCGATATTATTGATACGACAAAACTCTGGATCCAGTCTATCTATTCCTGCACCAGTTACTTGTATCATTTTTATATTTGAATTCTCAAAAATCTCATTGGATATTTTTGGGCCAACTGCGGGTATGATTAATGCCTTTGCACTTTCCGCGTGCCTTTTTAAAGATACATCATCTGGCTTCAAATATTTAACTGAAAATCTCTTTGGAGCAGGAGCATCATACTCTAAAAAGTCTGCCTCTGGCCTGAGACATATTATATGCTCTTTTGAATCAGTTAAAGACATTTCTTAAGCCAGTTTTCCTGTTTCATTCACCAAAAATAGTAACTTTGCCGGTAGGAAAAAAACATAAAAGTTTTAATACAGACATACCGGTATTGCGCGTCATATGTCTTTCGTTTGGTGGTATAACAAGAGTGTCGCCCTTTGCTAGAGAATATTCACCAGAATCTGCAAAAGTACGCCCCTCTCCTTCCAATACGTAAATACATTCTTCAACATCTGGATGATAGTGTTTGTTTCTCTGGGCCGTTAGGCCATTTTCTGGTTCAATTTCCACAAGTCTTACGCTTATATTATCAGCACCTGAGCCGGCACACGCAATCTGGCGAGATAAACGTCCCGGTAATGAGAGACATTCAGCATTCTGGGTCTCTATTTTTCGCGCCATACGCTATTTCCTTTTTGCCATTTTATTAAGCGTAGCAATGCCGCCATTTACTTCATCAAGAAGCTCGAAGATTTCGCTGGCTTCTTCTGCAATAGCATTTCCGAGATCTTCCAGCATTTGTTCTCCCTTTTCAATAGTAGCACGACTAGGATCACCATACCAACCGGTCGGAGCGATCGTACGAATATCTGTAAGAACAGGCTGGTAAGAGCGTGTTCTTCTCAATTTATCCATCCGGGAGCCATGTTTATGGTCTGAGGAACCGTCTATACGGTCAAGATGAACAAGCTCTGGGTGAGCCGCTAAAATAGCAAGAGTCTCGATCTCTCCACCATGAGTTAAACCGCCAGAAGTTGGTCCATAGAGCTCAGCTGCTACATAGCAAGCTTGAACAGTGAGAACACTTAAGCCGCATTCACGATGCAAACGCTCTGCAGCAATAGCAAGAGAAGATGAATTGCCTTCATGCCAGTTAACTATCATTAAACGCTTTGCTCCATGCTGTGCAAGTGACTGACATGTTTCATAGACTACACGAATATAAGTTTCATGAGATAATGTTATTGTCGCCTCATATGGCATATGAAAAGGAGTTACGCCTAACGGTCCCCCAGGCACAACTAATCCATCCATCTTTTCAGCTACTCGTTCGGCAATGATATTAGCAGCAAAAGTATCTGTCCCGGCAGGAAGATGTGGTCCGTGTTGTTCTACACTTCCCGCAGGTAAAATAATCAATGGATTATTCTTAAGCTGGTTTGCTACCTCTGGCTGAGTGAGCAATTCTAATTTTCTACTATGTAATGTCACTCCAAAGTTCCTTTTGATTTACATCTTACATTTACCATTAACGATGTTACGCTAACAAGAAAGAAGACACGATTTAAAAATCTTATACTTACTGCGATGTGCTAATAAGAAATTATAATTAAATTCCAACTGACGCCTCTGCAAGAACTTCATCTACAGATACCATTTCAGCGTTGTTTTCAATGGATTTAAGAGCTGCGTAAACCATCGCAACGGCTACGTTTCCATCGTGAGCTGTAAGCTTGGTAGCCAAACCTGAACGACAAGCATCTGCGAAAATTTCTAGTTCATCTTGAAACATGTTACCAGAAAAAATATTTAAATCCTCTCTTAAACCATAGCCATCTTTTCCACGTTGGATATATAGAGATGAGCTTTTATGCAAATTTTCTGGTTCATCCCAAGATGCAAAATCAAGTTCAAAATGCATAAGACCTGCCTGGGCAAAGACCCGTGTAGAAAAAATTCCTGGAGACGTCCAAGAGCTTCCTACGTAACCGATCACACCGTTTTTAAAGCGCACCGTAGACATGGACTGGTCATCAACTTCAGC
>CACPDC010000038.1 GCA_902632595.1 uncultured SAR116 cluster alpha proteobacterium | reverse complement strand
TGCGAAAGAGAACCCCAGAAATTTATTCCGCAAGTTCAATGGGACCTGAAGACAAAATTCTTAAAAAAGAGGGGCGATATTGGTTTGACCCGATATTGGACAAAGAAGAATGAGATCAAGGGCGGAAATTATTGCTCAGTCGATTAGCGAAACTCTGCAATCTGAAATTTCTGAAAAGGGTCATGCATCCTTGGTAACGTGCGGAGGCTCAAGTCCCATAAAAATTTTCGAATATCTAAATTTGGTCAAAATTGATTGGAAGTCTGTAACAGTTTTTTCAGTAGATGATAGATTAGTTGAACCACAATCTGAATATAGTAATCAGAAGCTTATAAAATCCCATTTACTCCAAAACAATGCAAATAAAGCCATGTTCATCCCCCTTTCAACTGATTTAATTAATAAAAACCTTATACCCCCAAAGTTTAGTATGATGCTTTTGGGAATGGGCAAAGACGGGCATTTTGCATCTTTATTTCCCGAAATGCTTTTACAAATGGTGAACTCCACTCAACCTAATTTGGAATTTGATATTTCAGCTGAGCCAGCAATTTTTACAACACCACCGCTTGGAAACCCAAAGTTGCCCAGAATTTCAATGAACCTAAGCCTAATTTTAAAAAGCAAACGTATAATTTTACTGGTAAATGGAGAAGAAAAAAAAACGGTTTTGAAATTAGCAGGTAAAGATAAAACACTTCCAACTTATCATTTATTAAAACAAACCCGTATACCAATCGAAATAGAAAGCTTGCGATAATGTCAAACTTACATCCAAAGATAGGTGAAGTAATAGAGCGTATTAAATTAAGAAGCAAAAGTAGCAGATCCGCTTACCTGGCCACAATTGATGAAATGAACGATGATAAAGATCAAAATAGAAAGGTTATGTCTTGCTCAAATATAGCCCACGCTGGTGCCGCTACAGGCTCTGACCAAGCAGATTTTCTCAGTGGTAACAAACCTAATATTGGAATTGTTACCTCTTACAATGATATGCTTTCAGCCCATCAACCATTTGAAACATTCCCCGCTATTATAAAAGCCGCAGCAAGAAAAGTTGGATCAACGGCACAAGTTGCAGGCGGGGTGCCAGCTATGTGCGATGGAGTAACACAAGGACGCCCAGGTATGGAACTTTCCTTACTTTCTAGAGACGTTATTGCAATGTCCACTGCTGTTAGCTTAAGCCACGGGGTTTACGATGCTGCCTTATGCCTTGGTGTATGCGATAAAATTGTGCCTGGTCTTGTGATTGGTGCTTTAACTTTTGGTCATTTACCCTGTATTTTTGTGCCGGCTGGTCCAATGAGCAGCGGACTCCCCAATGATCAAAAAGCTACTGTTAGGAGAGCATTCGCCAGAGGTGAGGCAGATAGAGACACTTTACTGAAAGCCGAATCCAATTCCTATCATGGTGCAGGAACATGCACATTTTACGGTACAGCAAATTCAAATCAGATGTTAATGGAGATAATGGGTTTACACCTTCCAGGTACTGCTTTTCTCCACCCTCACAGTGATATTCGGCATGCATTAACCGTAGCATCAACAGAACAGGCTGTCTTGATAAGCAGAAAATCTAGAGACTATCGTCCAATAGGCAGAACGTTAGATGAACGAAGTTTTGTAAATGCTATCATCGGCCTACATGCAACTGGAGGTTCTACAAATCATACCTTGCATCTCCCAGCGATGGCTGCAGCAGCTGGTATTAAACTTACTTGGGATGATTTTTCTGATCTGTCCGATATCATTCCCCTTCTAACCAGAATTTATCCAAATGGAAGTGCAGATGTTAATCAATTTCACGCTGCAGGAGGATTAAGTTTTGTAATAAGGGAATTACTTGAAAAAGGACTACTTGATGGCACTGCCGCATCTGTTTGGGGGAAGACTATTAAAGATTATGCATGTGAACCTATTTTCAAAGACGGTAACCTTGAATGGCGACCTGCACCTCAAAAGTCTTCTGATTTAAATATTTTAAGACCAGTAAATAAACCGCATCAGTCTAATGGCGGATTAAAAATATTATCGGGAAATATCGGTAAAGCTGTTATTAAAATATCAGCTGTTGCTCAGAATAATCGATTGATAACCGCACCAGCTAAGGTTTTTTCAAACGAGGCTGATGTTAAAAAGGCATATAATAAAGGTGAGCTGAATAAAAATGTTGTAGTAGTAGTTGTCGCGCAGGGCCCGCAAGCCAACGGTATGCCAGAATTACATAGTCTTACACCACTTCTTAGTAATCTACAGGATAAGGGATTTAATGTTGCGCTTGTCACCGACGGAAGAATGTCTGGTGCATCGGGCAAAATTCCCGCCGCTATTCACGTATTTCCCGAAGCAGTAAACGGCGGTAACATAGGGCGTATTAAAGATGGTGATATTATCACCGTAGATGCAAATTTAGGAAAACTTGAAGTGGAAGAAGAAATTACCAATAGACCCTCTTTTTCGGTCTTATCTCGGACTAATCCAAATAGTTTTGGAAGGTCCCTTTTTGCACAAATGAGGAGCCAATCCGCTAATGCTGAAGATGGAGGCGGACTTAGCATTAAATTAGGACGGAATATATGAATATTTCAAAAATTTTATCTATCAGTCCAGTTATGCCTGTCATTTTAGTAGAACAGGCTGACCGGGCCATTCAATTAGGTGAAGCTTTACTTGCTGGAGGAATAAAAACAATTGAAATTACTCTACGCACGTCTGCAGCACTTTCTGCCATAGAACACCTGGCAAAAAATTTACCTGAAATTCATGTTGGTGCTGGCACGATTCTTACTAAGGAACATGCAAGAGAAGCGCAGAATTCTGGAGCCAAATTTTGTGTAAGCCCCGGGTTTACTCCATCAATTATTAATGCCTGTTACGAATGTAATATACCTCTATTACCCGGCGCCAGTACGGTTTCCGAAATGCTAACATTAAGTGAAGCAGGATTTTCAGAGATAAAATTTTTTCCAGCATCTGCAGCTGGTGGAATAAAATTTATAAAATCACTCGCAAGTCCACTACCAAATTTAAAATTTTGTCCCACAGGAGGCATATTTTATGAGACAGCGCAAGAATGGCTATCCTTGGTAAACGTGATTTGTGTGGGTGGGAGTTGGATAGCACCCGCAAAAGATATAAACGACAACAATTTCACAGATATAACCAATCGCGCAAAACAGGCAACTAAATTGGTCAAATATTAAAATGCAACTTACCCGTAATCCATATTTTGAAATACTTCTTAAAGACGCCAAGGAAATAAGTTCTGCATCTTTAAATGATTTGATGAATCAAAATAATCGAGTGGATGATTTTTGTTTTTCTTTAGACTCTCTATGGGTTGATATATCTCGTCAATTCATTACCCCAACAATCTTTGATAATCTAGCCAAGCTTGCGGAAGCATCAAAAATTCAAGAAAAGTTTTCTGCGCTTGCAAACTGTGAGCCAATAAATAAAACAGAAAATAGACCGGTTATACATACTAAATTGAGACAAAAAGAAAGATTCAAATCTACTGAATGGCAAAAACTTGCCTCGTTTTGTGAGCAGCTCCGTTCGAATAAAGATATCCATACGATTGTAAATATAGGTATTGGGGGCTCAGACCTGGGGCCTTCGATGGTTACGAATGCGTTAAAACCATTTCACGGAAATCAAAAAATTAGTTTTGTATCAAACGTTGACCCAGCCGATTTAAGCGACAATTTGATAAATTGTGACCCTAGGAAGACTTTTTTTCTTGTCACTTCTAAAACATTCACAACAGTGGAAACATTACAAAATGCTACACTAGCTAAAAACTGGTTAAAGCAAACGAATATTAATCCACGCAATCAAATGGCGGCAATCACGGCTAACCCATCAAAAGCAATAAATTGGGGTATACCCAAAGAAAATATATTTGATTTTGCTCATGGCATTGGTGGCAGATACTCTTTGTGGTCTGCGGTTGGGCTACCAATTATGATAGCCATTGGGTGCAAAAATTTTATATCATTTTTAGAGGGTGCTTCAAAAATTGATAAGCACGTTTTTAATACACCCACTCGTAATAATATTCCTATTATACTAGCACTATTAAGGATCTGGAATCGAAATTTCTTAAATATTCCGTTCCATGGCATCATACCATATGACCAGCGTCTTTCAAGGTTTCCCTCTTGGGCACAACAGTTAGAGATGGAGAGTAACGGCAAGGCTGTTGATATTGATAGCAAGAAACTTGAGGCTCTAGCATCCCCGCTTATTTGGGGTGAGCCTGGAACAAACGCGCAACACAGCTTTTTTCAATATCTTCACCAAGGACAAGAAAAACAAAGTTTAGATTTTCTAATACCCCGAAAGGCATTAGAATGTAAATTGCCAGATGGTTGGCAAATAAGCTATCAAACGCTAATTTTTAATGCATTGGCGCAGGCAGAAGCGTTGGCATCTGGCCAGGAAAATAAAAAAGAGCTGCACAGAAATTTTCGAGGAGGAAACGTGTCAACCATAATTAGCTGGGATACAACTGATCCATTTAATCTCGGCAGTCTACTCGCCCTGTATGAGCATGTTACCATTGCGAGTGGTTACCTGTGGCATATAAACAGTTTTGACCAATGGGGAGTGGAGCTAGGTAAAAAAAGAGCCTTAGAACTAGAAAATCCAGATAATCATAATGGTTTCAGCCCAGCTGCAAAATACTTTATTTCTATGCTGAATAGCAAGAATTAATCATTATCTCACATAATAAACTAATTTTATGAAAACAAACTTACTGTTGTATATATTTGAATTATTTTATAGATTAATGTTAATGGATTTTATGGAACGGCTGAAGTGAAAACAAAAATATCTATATTTATTAGCTTTTCTATAATCTTTATAGTTCTATTAGTAGGTAATAAAAATTTTGCTTCCGCAGAGGAAAAATCTTATTTCTTAACAAGTAAGACACTATTAACTTACTGTCAGAGTAGCTTGCCTTTGGAAGATGGTATATGCCAAGGCTATTTAGCAGGTATAGCAGATAGTATATATTCCGGTCATCAGTCAAACTTTGTGGCTATATGCATACCAAAAGGGATTAATAGCTCAGATTTAAAAAAAATTTTTGTCGAATACGCGACAAACTTTCCTGAATTTTTTGAGCGCGCAGCAGATGGTTTAATTACGGATGCTTACGCTCGTAAATTTTCTTGCTAAATTCTAATTAACTACCATGATAGTCCTACAGATAGTTTGCCCATATACTGATCAGCTGAACTTGACACTCCAGCTGAGATACTAAATGGCAAGGCTGTTTCAGTTCCCGGAGCATTAACTAAAAACATAGATCCAGCAAAATTTAAACCAATAGCATTTTCTTGATTTTTAGTTGCTCCACCTAGCTGCATATGAAAGTTTTTGCCTTTTTCAGGATTTCGCGTATCAAGTGCGGCGGCCATTGCAGCAGATTGGTCAACATATCTTCTAGTTGCTGCATGATCTGGGTCAGTTGGATCCTGAATACTCAAAATACCTTTTACTTTTGTGACATGGTTACTACTATTACCTATAGTTAATCGTCCGGCACTTGAATAAATTGTATCGTTTGCTTGATCAAAAACTATTGAATTCTCTCCAATATGAACCGTTCCATCACTTTCCGCTCTGATTATATTTGTTTGCCCGTCTGAGGACTTTATAGTATCAGTAAAAATTGTACCAATTGTAGCATTATCAGCCGTAACAGAGCCAAAAGTCGATAATCCTGTCACAGTTAAATTCCCACCTACTGTTAGGTTACCATCAAGATTAGAATTACCAGAGACATTAAGAGTAGAAATACTTGTATTGTCTAATGTAGTAAGTCCGGCCACACTCAACGTACCGCCAATATTAGAATTCAATAAATTTGAAGAACCTGTTACGTTTAATGTGGTAATTGAGGTATTATCTAAGGTGGATAAGCCAGTAACGTCTAGAGTTCCACCAATAGTAGTATTGTCTTGAATGCTCACACTATTGTTCACTGTTAGAACATCGCTAAACTGACTAGTTCCAGAAACGATTAAATTACTTCCAACGGTCACGTTGTCCAGATTTAAATCGTTA
>CACPDC010000037.1 GCA_902632595.1 uncultured SAR116 cluster alpha proteobacterium | reverse complement strand
GATACCGCGGGTCCAACTTGGTTTGAGAGAGACAGATAATGGCACATATTTTAACAACTCATGTTGGCTCACTGCCCCGATCCCAAGAAGTAACCGATTTACTATTTGCTAGAGAGAGAAATCAAGCTTTTGACGCTACAAAATTTGATGAAGTAATGAAAAAACATGTTGATTTGATCGTTTTACGTCAGAAGGAGTGTGGTATTGACATTGTCAGTGATGGTGAGACATCAAAAATTTCGTATGCTACATATGTAAAAGACAGATACACTGGGTTTTCAGGTGACAGCCCAAGAAACGCACCTGCAGACTTAAAGATGTTTCCCTCTTATTTGAAGAGACTAGCTGACAGCGGGGGCACACCTGAATATGCGCGACCTATGTGCACAGGAGAGGTTAAACAGATAGATAGTACAGAATTAAATAAAGACATATCAAATTTGATATTAGCAACAAAAAAATATGATAACCTCCACGGGTTCATGAATGCAGCTTCTCCAGGTGTTATTTCTCTGTTTCTTCAAAATAATTTTTATCCAACTAGAGCAGAATATCTTCAAGCACTTGCTGAGGCTTTAAAGTATGAATATCAAGCCATAGTTAATTCAGGACTCGATTTACAAATCGACTGTCCAGACCTTGCGTTGTCAAGGCACATGCTATTTAGCGAGCTATCAGACACCGAATTTATTAGGATAGCAAATAGCCATGTAGAGGCACTTAACTATGCACTTGAAGGTATTAACCCATCAAAAATAAGGGTTCATATATGTTGGGGTAATTATGAAGGACCTCACATTTGTGATATATCGATGGATAGCGTTTTTTCAACTTTAATGTCTGTCAACGCAGATTATTTACTCTTTGAAACATCGAATCCGCGCCATGCACACGAGTGGAAAATTTTTGAAAGTAGAAAACATGAGATTCCAGAAAATAAAATTCTCATACCTGGGGTTATTGATTCAACAACTAATTTTGTTGAACATCCAGAGCTAATTGCTCAGCGTTTAGAACGCTTTATAAATATCGTTGGAAGAGAACGTGTGATAGCAGGATCTGATTGTGGCTTTGGAACCTTTGCTGGATTTGGCGCAGTTGATCCGGAAATAGCTTTTGCCAAACTGGAGAGTCTCTCCAAAGGTGCTGCTATTGCATCAGAATAAACAAAATCTAAACTTCAAAATTAAATTTTATAAAACATCAGCACATTGGATAGAGAACAAACATGAAAAAATCACTTTTCTCACTTCTTCAAACCCTAGATACCCCCACTGTATGCAATGCGATAGAAGTGGCACAGGGTGGGCGTGGATTTAACGAATTTACCAAAGGTACTATGATTTACTCAAATCCCAAAGCAAAACCTATTTGTGGTTATGCTAAAACGGCAAAAATTGCTGCTACTAATCCACCAACTGAAACGATTGAGGTGATAAAAAAACGTCGCCTTTCTTACTACCGGCATATGGCCTCAGGCGATAGCCCATCAATCGCAGTAATTGAAGATATTGATTTTCCTAATTGCGTAGGTGCTTTTTGGGGGGAAGTTAATACCAACATACATAGAGGGTTTGGAATGAGTGGTGCATTTACAAATGGAGTGATGCGTGACTTGGGCGACCTAGCTGAGGGCTTTCCCGTTCTTGCAGGTTCTATAGGGCCAAGCCACGGTTTTGTGCATGTAAAAGAAATTGGATGTTCCGTCTCTATTTTCTCTTTGATAATAAATGATGGAGATTTAGTACATGCTGACAGGCATGGCGCTGTGGTTATTCCAAATGATGTGATAGATGTTTTAGAAGCCTCCATCCAAAAATTACTCAAAACAGAGCAGTTAATTTTAATTCCAACTAAAGAGGATGATTTTGATATTGAAAAGTTTGAGGAAGCCTGGTCAGCTTTTGAAGCGGCCAGAACATAAATAAGCTCGCAAAATTATCTACCAATTATAATTAATGACAATGCTTGCGCTGCTGTCTTGTTCTAAAGGTGCTTGGCTTGAGTCTTTTTCAAAATTTGAAAATAAATTTAACTTTGTCTCAATTGTAAATACATCGTTCAATCTCGTAGAATAGGAAAAATTAGTCGACATAGAGGTATAAGATAAATCTCGCGTAAAAAATAAGTTAAGTTCGCTATCGTCAATATCATTAACAAGAATTGTTCCTCCCACTGATAAATCCCGTTGGAAAGGTGTGTGACTATTTCTTCCTCTACTATCAACTGCAATTTCGCCAATTAGAATTAAATCATATTCACTATCTTTGATACCGTATATACTTTGCTCAAAACCAAACACACCAGCATTATAATTTTCAAGAACTCCGTTCACATTACGCTGACCAGAACGGTTAACCATTTCAGTTTTAAATGCTAAATCGCCTAATAAATATTGGACATCAATTCCTATCTGATGAATTGGAGCATATTCTGGTAAGAGGCGCGTATCGGGCCCAGGTATAAAGAATGGCTCACGTGAAATGCCGTCAAAATAACTTACACCATAATCTAAGTCTTCATAATACCCCTCATATCTGAAAGCAAAGCTATTGTCATTTCCAGACGCGTTATTGGCGAAATTTGCTACATCATTACTTACCAATGTTTGAAGTCTTTGTCTTGACGATAACCCTGGGTAGGCATTTTCTACAAAGAAAGGAAACAAGAAAAAAGAAGCATAACCATGATAAACTTCGGATGACAGCTTAAAAGCTGGCGCTCCTAGTTTTTCAGAATTAGCTAATCCAGAAGTATAATCGTAACTATTCACAATATCACTTGGATTATAGCTCTCTGTTTTTCCCCAAAACTCTATAATTGACCCGATTCGAAAGTCGTAATTTTGATTACTAAAAGATATATGAGCTTCACTTAAATCTGCTCTACCCGCACCATTATTTCCAACTTTTAATCGAGGCTTAATGAGTGTTTCCATAGACCCCTGCTCAATGAAAATAGAGGGTTCAATCTGTTGTGTCACGAAGATGTCATTTTGACCCGAATAAGACGACTCCTCAATGAAGCCAGTTACCTTTAATTCAGAATTTCCATATTGCTCAAAATAATCAAACGCATGGGCCATATTTAACGCAGAAGCATGCAACGCAATAAAAATAAAGAAGTAATAATTATGCATTAGTTATTTCACTGACTTAAAAATTCGTATTATCTTGAAGAACGCTCGAGTGCCTGAGGTGTGAAATCACGCTCTGAAATATCTACGCGAAATTTATATTCGTTCCATAAAAGGGTTGTGGACTTTCCAGTTTGAATATTTTCCATTTCAATCTCATGTGCTCTCCAATATTGTCCCAAGTAAAGTTTGAAACCAGTGAATGTAAGTATTTTTTCTAAATCACCTCTACGATTATAAAATTCAATTCTATGTACTCGATATTGATCCAAATCCGTGTATGACACTCTCTTTGAATAACCAGAACGTGGGTTTTTTGGTCGGCTTTCAACTTTTGCACAAGTGAGCTCGATCTCTGTTGGGCAGGGTAAGTCTGCCAACCATGTGTGTTCGTTATCCATAACCTCCTCAGAACCTAGGTCTTCATAGGAAAATTCAGACGAAACAAACTTGCCAGTTCTATTCGATGAAGAAATTCGTTTGACACGTTTTATTGCAGGAAGAAAAATCCATTGAGAGTCGTCTTCAGGTTCTATTTTTGAATGAGTTAATAAAGAGGTGCCTTTAACGTCTCTTGGCTCTAGGAAAACAATAATACCTTTATCTCCCTCTTTTGGGTCAGGATTTTCTAAGGTAGTTGTTTTAAATTTTCGTATACTTTCTTTACCTGCTTTGTTCTTTAAAATCATCTGCCCTTCTACAGTAAAATTTATAAATCCATCATCCCTTTTCGAGGTCTCTTCAGCTATTTGCAAACCTTTTTCATTCGAGGCAAAAACTGGCTTAATCGATAAGATAATTGGAAACAATAAAAGGCATGTAACGGTCAATAATAGTTTAACATTTTTAATTAAAGAATCTTTTTTCATTTTTTCAACCCAAATTAATAATGGTGGTAGGAAAAGAAAATCTATAAATAAGGCTGCTGTAAGCGTTACAGCGGTTAGTCTTGCTAAATCCCGGTTCACAGCAAAACCCGATTGACCAAGAATGATAAAACCAACCACTAGCGCGAACGAGGTAATTGTTAGCGCCATGCCTACTTTCTGAAAAGCATAACGAACTGCATCTTCTGCAGAAACTCCTTTTTTCTTTGCATCTGCATATTTTAAAATGAAATGAACAGTATCATCTACAACTATTCCTAATGTCATTGCAACGACGATTGACACTGCGAGAGTTACAGAACCCACACTATAGCCCCACAAACCGAATGCCATCGCTGCAGGTACTAGATTTGGTATTAAAGAGATAAATCCTAATTTTATATTTCTCAAAACAAGCAAAATAACTCCTGATATAAAAATCAAAGCTAAGGTGGTTCCCTGAAGCATCGCAGGAACATCTTTAGCAGATATCATAGTATAAACATGAGTTTGTCCTGTAACGGGACTTTGCAGCTCAGGCGCATTCTTTTTAAACCATTTTTGGACCCTTAAATCTAATTCTTGAAGCTTGGCTGTTGTTGTTCTTGGAACGTATGCAGTAATTCTCACCGCGGATCTATCCACATTTATCTGGTCTGTTAAATCCATTCCATAACCAAGTGATAATTCATATAGGAATAGATATTGAGACGCCTCTTCGTCAGTGTTTGGAAGCCTATAAAAGCTGGTATCATCACCGTTCATGTTTTGGTTGAGCTGTTTTATAATATCGGTTATTGAACGAACATTGCTGATTTCAGGTTGGCCTCTTAAAAAAGAAGTGAATGACTCTACTTTTTTTAAATAATCGATAGAGTTTATTCCACTTTCAATACCAGTCTCAACGGCGTACTCCATTACGTTCAATCCACCAATATTGTCTTCATAAAAATCATTAGCCTGCCTTATTTCAAAACGCTCATCAAAATATCGTATAAAATCATCTTCGAGTTTTATCTGTGTAATACCAGCTATAAAACAGATGACAACAATGGGAATAAAAATAAGAAGTTTCTTTTGATTCCGGATAACCCATTCACATAATGTCATTATTAAACCATCTGTGAATGCTGATGTCTTCGCTTGCCTGAACGGCATCCAGCATATCAATGCTGGAAGTAAAAACATAGTGAACACCCAAATGCCGACCATGCCAGCAGCAACCATATTTCCTAACTGTCTAAAAGGGGGTGAAATAGAAAAGTTAAGCGACAAAAAGCCAATTGCTGTTGTGAATACAGCTACAGAAATTGCTAAGCCATGGTCAGAGATAGCCTTTTTAGCCCATATCTTCCTGTCCATTGTTTCAAGCATTGTTTGTCTCACTGAAGAAAGAATATGAACTGTGCTAGCGACTGCTAATGTAATTATCATTAGTGGGGCGACTGCAGTAGCGGAATTCAGCGGTATAAGGCTCCAACCAAGTGCTCCCAACGATACTAACGCAGACAAAACAGATATAAGAAGTATGGAGAATACGCCTAAAGCTGTTTTCAAAAGTAACCCAACAATAACCAACATGGCTACTAACATTGCTGGTGTAAGGCTCTGTCCGTCTTTTTGACTAGCCTCTGCAAATGCCTCTCCAATTGGAACAGACCCCGTCAATTGAAAATCAACATTAGGGTAGTCTTCACGATATTTTTTAATTAAGGGGTTTGCTTCAGCCATGATGGCCGGAATTTCACTAGCTAAATCCAAACCAGGCAATCTAAAAATTATACTTATTGCAGAGATGGATGCATCGTCATTTATTAAAGAACGTTGTATTTCGATACGGGATTGAGCAATCTTTTTTGCCTTTAAAGCCCCCTCTTTAGTCACTGAGTAAGGGTCAGGTATCAGGTCCTCAACAATAAGCATATCATCTTCTGAATAGGTATTTTGAAAACGGGTAATTGAGTTTACAAGCCTTACATATGGCAAGTTCCAAGCATCTTCAGTTAAAGCATCAATTATTTGTAGATTTTTTGGTGAAAATATTACTCCATCACTAGGAATAAAAAGAATATTTAAATTATCATCTTTGGCAAATTCCTGCTCAAACAAGTCTAAAGTTTGCTTATCAGGATTGTTAGGCCCCATAAACACCCTACCGTCAGTATCAAGTCTTAGATTTGGGATACCTGCATAAACTATAAAAGCAATAACAAGCGTTAAAGGAACCAACCAACTACGTTTACCAACAACAAAATCTGCAAACTTGTCGAAAAACTGCGTTTCTTTAGACACGTTTTCTTCCCCCATATCTATTACGTAATATTTTGTTTACGAACAGAGTATTATCTACTATTTGTTACAACATTTTGCTAAAATATTTCGAATGCACCACTTTAAAAACACATTTGTTGAAGGTAGTATAATTTTCTTT
>CACPDC010000036.1 GCA_902632595.1 uncultured SAR116 cluster alpha proteobacterium | reverse complement strand
TTCAGGGCAATTTCAGGCGTCAAATTTTCTAAATTGATGGCTGGTAATGTGGTTGTGGATTTAAGAAATATTTATTCTCCCCAGGAAATGAGAGCGGCTGGACTGAATTATTCCTCTATTGGAAGAACATAATTTTCCTTCGTCAATTTGATTTAATTATTTATACCAGGCTTGTTAGCTATGAAGAAGAAAATAAATTGTCCCAAAAACTACAAGTTATTTATTACACGGGCTATTTTTTTTAGTTGCTTTAAATTATCTTTTAACTGCGCCTCCAAATGCTGTATTTTTCTTTGAAGGGTTAAAAGTTTAATTTTACGTCCAGAATTATTATTTTTCGCATCAACCCCTCTATGACCTTCTTCAGCGAGCAAGTAAGTGGGTGATACTCCAAGAATGGCAGCGAGAGCCACTAATTTATTAATTCTAGGTTCACTTCTATCTAATTCCCATGATTCATAAGTTTCACATTTAACACCTAGTTGCTTTGAAAGTTCGAGACTGTCAAAACCACCTTCTATTCTGAGTTGCGCAATTCGTCCCCCTAGGGTCATCTCAGGTTTAGAAGTGCTTACAACATTATTTTCGGTATTTTTGATGTGCATCTTTCATATGAAGTCTGTTTACCTTAAACATTTTTTAGTTGAGCAAAAAGCAACAACAGAGTCAGGTTTATACTAAATAACTTCCCCTAATCAAATTACTATAAAAGACTATGCCTAATACATAAAGTCTCAAATATTTACACTTATTTTTCTTTCGCCGATTTAAATTTTTAAAAAATTTAAGTTTATAAAAGGTGAAAATTTTTTAACTGAGTCATATTTATTTGTTTTTGGAGCGGGCGATGGGATTCGAACCCACGACCCCAACCTTGGCAAGGTTGTGCTCTACCACTGAGCTACGCCCGCAACTGATCAATTTTATAGCTTGAGCAGTTCAATCTTACAAGATAAATCTTAGCCATCCAATCTATCTTTTATCGACGATTTTTATAGTCTCAATAATAGCTTTACCAATCATTTCCTGTTTTTCGTTCGTTAGATAAGGGTGCATCGGGATTGATAATACCGATTGCGCTAAACACTCGCTTACCTCCAGACCATTTTTGTCTCTTGGGTAATGCTCATAAGGCTTTTGTAAATGCATGGGGATTGGATAATAAATTGCGGTTGGAACGCCTCTCTTACTTAGTTCTTCTTGTATAAACACCCTATTTGTTCTTTTTGGAAGTTTAATTGTATAAATCGCCCAACTGCTAGTTTTATCCGGATAGCATGTCGGCGTTTCAACCCATCCACTTAATAATTCAGCATAATAGCTAGCAGCCGCATTTCGAAGCACAAGTTCTTCATCAAAAACTTTTAATTTCGCTAGCAAGATAGCAGCTTGAATTGTGTCTAGTCTAGCAGTCATTCCAAGACGAAATGTCTGATATTTATGTGAACCTTGTCCATGAACACGGGCTGAACGAGCAATCTCAGCTATTTCTGTGGAATCTGTAAACAATGCTCCTCCATCTCCATAACAACCGAGAGGCTTCGCAGGAAAAAAGCTGGTGCAAGTAACTTCTGCTAGCGTGCCAGTTTTGGCTCCGTTTAATTCAGTTCCAAAACTTTGTGCTGCGTCATCCAAAACCCATAAGTTATTTGATTTTGCAAAAGCATTTATTTTATCCATCTGTGCAGGTTGTCCAAATAATCCAACAGCAATTATGCCCACAACTTCAATATCCAAACTATTCGCAGCTTCGAGAGCATACCCCAACCTTGCAGGGTTTAAAGTGAAGGTTTCTTCGTCTATCTCAGCAAAAACAGGGACAGCTCCAAGCAAGGGCATTACCTCGGCACTTGCGGTGAATGTGAAGCTGGGCACTATGACCCCTTGTCCTGGTTGAAGTTTAAGTCCCATTAAGGCTAACAAAAGAGCGTCAGTTCCCGAACTACAACTTATCACATATTTCACGCCAACCCTTTCACATAAAACCTTCTCAAGCTCTTCTACTTCCGGTCCCATAATATATTTACCATGATTTAAAACAGTTTCGATTTTAGATTCGATCTCTGTTCGTATTCTCTGTTGTTGAGAAGCAAGATCAATGAAAGGGAGATTCATAATATTTCACCGTTTATTTGCAAATTCATTTCTGACAATATTTGTTGTACTCTCAAGGCCTCTTCAATATCGGTGAGGGCGGGTTCACCAGATTTACAAACTTGAATAAAAGCGCTTATTTCGTTTTTTAGAGGTTCATCGCTTGAAACAGGCATAAATATAGGCTTGTTTCGTTCAATTTTTATTGTTTCCCCCTCATCGATCACTCTATCCCTGTAGAGAGTTAACTTCTCTTGTATTGGTTTTCCGTCATCAAATACAATTGATCCCAAATTCCCAGTTACAACGAGTCTATGCTCCTTAAAAGGAGAGTACCAACTAGTATGCATCATAGCAGTAATATCATCGGCAAATTCTAAAATAGAGTAGATAATATCACCGCCTGAATGTGTAACATGACTAGCGCTTTGGCATTTAATAGATAGCGGCATTTGTTTAACGAGACCAAGAATAAGAGATATGTCATGGGGACATAAATCAAAAAGAGCAGACTCTGATTTCAATATTCGACCCATTGCGAGACGGTTTGCTTGAATGTGCTGTAATTTACCGATAAAACCATCATTCACCAAATTTTTAAGCTCTATGTAGGCAGGATGATATTGCAGCAGATGTCCTACCATTACTTGTTTTTGTGTTTCAATAGCGTGGTGTTTTATCGAAAGAGCGGAGCTGACGGACAGCGCCAATGGTTTTTCGACGTAAACGTGCTTACCCGACTTCAATACATCACATGCTAATTTTTCGTGAGAACTTGCATTCGTTACAATAATCACACCAGTTATAGCATTGTCATCCAGAATTTGTTCAAACGAAAGAGCCGGGCAAGAAAATAGTTTTGAAAATTCGGAAGCACGCTGTTCATTGGTATCACAAACGGCGCTTAATATGCCCAATTGTGAGACATTTCGAGCGATATTTTTACCCCAGACACCACATCCGATTATAGCAACGCTAATATCCAAGTTTTCGACCTCGAATTTAAGTAATTTCAGTATATAAAAATTTTAATTTGCTGATAACCAAATAGACTATTTCCGTCAATCGTTGCTTTTTGTAACCAAAGCTGTGATACAGCTAATAGAAAGATATATCTTGTCCCCTTGTACTGGGATAAGTATAGGCTATTATATAGATACAGATTTTAAAAAACGCTCATTTCTAGTTCTTGGGTAACTGCATGTTTGAAGAAATTTTACCAGATGCATCATCTCAGTTTCAGGATAGTCTACCAATCCACCCGGATGCTGTCATTTCTCAACTAAAAGCTTTACAAATTCCAATAAATTCGTTCAATCATCCGCCATTGAATACTGTATCAGAATCAAAGCGTTATAGAAATAACATGCTCACAAAACAAAAGGGCGGGGGGCACATTAAAAACTTGTACTTACGCGATCATAAGAAAAATAATTATCTAGTTGTTTTACAAGAGGATCAACGCGTCGATTTAAAAAAATTAGCACTTTTAATGCAATCTGGCAGATTATCGTTTGGAAGTGCAGATAGATTGTTTGAAAATTTAGGGGTAAGACCTGGAGCCGTTACGCCATTATCCATGGTCACAGGTGTTCATAAAGGGGTAAAGTTTTTCATGGATGCTGATTTATTTAAAGTTACCAAAATTTATATGCATCCATTGATTAACGATCGTACGATTTCGATGTCGCCAACTGAATTAAATTATTATTTAGAATTTTTAGGCGTGCATTTGACCAAATTAATTTTAATAGAATAAATAAACAGAGGATATAAATGTCATTGTTAATTGAGGAAAATAATTCACTTGAACCTGTCGATGTAAATGCCGAAAATATCATGTCAGAGGTTATTGAAGCGAGTTCGGAAAAGGCTGTTATAGTTCAATTTTGGGCACCTTGGTGTGGACCTTGTAAACAATTAGCGCCTGTTTTAAAAAAAGTTTGTGCTAAGTACAAAAATGTAAAATTAACAAAAATTAACATCGATGAAAATCAGGAAATAGCGGCACAAATGAGGGTGCAATCGGTGCCAACCGTTTTTGGATTTGTTAATGGGCAGCCCGCTGACGGATTCGCTGGTGTACAGCCAGAATCGTCAGTAAATCAGTTTATAGAAAAACTTTCGCAGCTTGCGCCTGGAAAGGCGGATATATCTGGTTTGTTAGAGGAAGGCACAATTGCTTTAAGAAAGAATGAGGTTGATATCGCTATGCAAGCCTTTCAGAAAGCTCTTTCTCTATCTCCTGAGTCAGCAGAGGCAATCGCGGGGTTTGTTAGGTCTCTCATTGCTCTTGGTGAAAACGATGAGGCAAAAGCTGTAATAGACCAGTTGGACGAGGACATGCAGAAAAAACCAATAATACAGGATGTTCTAGCTGCAATAGCTGTAGCTAAAAAAGGAGCTGAAGTAGTCTCAGATATGGGTGAATTAGAAAGGAAGGTTCAATCCAAGCCTGAGGATTTGCAAGCTCGCCAAGACCTTGCTGTTGCTCTTTTTTCTTCGGGGCAACAGATTGAGGCAATGTCTCAGTTACTAGAATCAATTAAAATTGACCCTTCATGGAATGAAAATATGGCACAATCGCAATTATTAGAGTTCTTTACAGCACTTGGTCACACGCATCCAGACGTAATTAAGCTAAGACGAAAATTGTCCAGCTATTTATTTTCCTAGAGTTCAAACTATATCATATAGGGGAAGCTATTAATAATACATTTACTATTTTTTTAATGAGGAATTAATGACAATAAGAAGTCCATTTGAACCCGAATTTAAAGAGTTACCCACTATGATTCCGGTTTTTCCTCTATCTGGAGCATTGTTATTACCAGGAGGCACTTTGCCATTAAATATCTTTGAACCGAGATATTTAGCTTTGGTTAGTGACGCTATTGCGAGCCCCCTTAGATTAATTGGCATGATCCAACCAAACAAAGAGAAACGATCAAATTCATATTATTCAACAGGATGTGCGGGGCGTATTTCTAGTTTCTCCGAGCAGGAGGACGGAAGATTGTTGATTACGCTATCAGGTTGTATTCGTTTTAATGTGGTTAACTTTTCCGAGGGTTTTTCTGGATACCTTACCGCAAAAATTAATTGGGAAAATTACAAAGAAGATTTAACTATTGACGAGGCAGAAATTGATAGAAATAAACTTTCGGCTACCTTAAGACAATATTTTGAAGCAAAAGGATTTCAGGTTGACTGGTCACAGTTGGAGTCATGTTCGGATGAGAGGTTAGTGAGCACTTTATGCATGATTTGCCCTTTCGATTCAGCGGAAAAACAAGCTTTGTTAGAGGTTAAAGATCTTTTTAGCAGAGCCGAGTTGCTAATAACCATTCTACAAATGTCATGTCATGACGATGTTCCGAATGAAAATGCCAAACATTAAATCTGCTAAATATAAGAATGCCTAAAAACAAAAATAAAGTAAAAAATATTGACACCGCCCGTTGGTTGTTGAACATGTTGGTTTGTCCGGACACGAAAAGCCTTCTAATTTATGACCGTAAGGCACAAGAACTTATAAGCATTCAGGGAAAAAAAGCGTATCCAATAGAGCAGAGTGTTCCGCTCTTAAGTAATGATCACAGCAGATTTTTATCCCCTAGCGAAATAAATAAATGGCAAATCAATTCGAATGCAAATAGCATATAGTTGTTTAAAAAATTCTAATGGTATCTTTGCGATCATAACAAGATTCGAAAAAGTTAAAAAATACTAACAATTCATCTCAATTAAGAACTTTTAATGTAATTCTTGAGGTGTCTCATTTGTATTGAGTTTGTCTATACGACATGTTTTTTGCTAAAAAGCTTTATACTTAAGTTAGCTAAACGGAAAAAATTTAGATGAGAAGAAAAATTAATGATTAAAAACTCATGTATCCGAAAATAACTTAGCTGATGTAAAAATACCGCCACTTGCTATATACGAAATCTGCTTTTTGATTGGCAGTAAGTCAATTAAACCCAAACCGATATTTGTTAATCTGGATGGCAAAATTTTAGATTGAAAACTATTATAGCTGAATAAGCGGTTTAACCCTTGCGTTACTGCAATGATTGCCTCAACTTCAACACGACGTTTGGTCCGATATTCCGCTATAATAGATTCGTGTGAAAATGACAGACCATTTTTTTTTGCACTATCAAGACAGTCACAAATTACAGCTATGTCTGCAAGTGCGAGATTAAAGCCCATACCAGCCAATGGATGTATTGAATGATTTGAATCACCAGCAAGAATAAGTCCAGGTTGTCCCATACTTCTAGTGACAGAAGGTTTTAAGGTCCAAATAGTTCGATTTGAACATAGACTAGTGTCTCTAAAAGAAACTCCAAGCACGTTGATCAGTTGTTCCTCAAATTCTGCATCAGACAGATTGTACATCACATCTGCATTTTTATTGCTCAAAGACCATACAAGAGCGGCTTCTTGAGTTTTAAAAGGCATTAATGCAATTGGTCCGTCTGGCAGAAACCTCTGAAAGGCTATATGATTATGAAAGCGGTTTAGATTTAATCTTGTGACTATAGCTTTTTGGTTTGCAGCCATATTTGTCGTAAGTAATCCTGCTGCTTTTCGTGCTTGGCTGTTTGAACCATCACAAGCAATTAGCAAATCAGACTGCCAAACTCTTCCACTTTTATCAGTAATAGTAACATTATTATTATCAAAAAGATATTTCAAAGTTCCATTATAAATTTCGACAGGGGAGAGTGATTTTGAATTCTGTTTACGGCAGATTTCGAGTAACTTATTATTTTGCACTGTCCATGCCATTGGCTTTTTATTCAAAGAAAAATTTATGCTGTAGGAATCAACTTCCCCTTCAAAACAGGTGGTCTTAAATTTGTTGCTTGATACTAAGATATTTCTGATTGCTGTTTTTTCATCTTCTAAAGAAGACCAAAGTTTTAGTCTTGAAAGCATTTTTTGGCTTGCTACGTTTATAGTTGTAGTTCTGGTATCGGTAGAGCACTGAATTTCTTGCAAAAGTCTGGTGTATTTTAGGTTAAAATAGTCTAAGGCTGAGCACATCACCTCGGCGGTGAGACCATTTCCAACCACAATGACCGGTGCTTTTTTAATCATAATTTTGCTTTTTCAGTAAAATATTTTGATATTATAAATTTACATAAAGCGACCCTGGAA
>CACPDC010000035.1 GCA_902632595.1 uncultured SAR116 cluster alpha proteobacterium | reverse complement strand
TGTACAAACGCTATAAATAATAACTTTTGAAAAGAAATTGTGTAAAAATATGCCTGTTATAACTTTTATAAAACCAGATGCTAGTGAACATCAAATAGAGGTAAAAGATGGTCTGTCTATAATGGAAATAGGTCGTGATTTAAATATGGGTATTGAGGGAACCTGTGGCGGGAGTTTGTCTTGTGCGTCTTGTCACGTATATTTCGAGGCAGCTGATTATGAAAAAGTTGGTAAGCCGTCTGAAGACGAAGCAGATATGCTGGATTTATCTTTCAATTTGACACCGACTTCAAGGCTCGGTTGTCAGATAAAAGTGAATCAAGTGTTGTCTGGCTTGCGAGTGCATATCCCTAACGACTTTTAATTTCTTTTGGGGGTAAAGCCTGAGTCATGTCCGTCAAGTTAGAAAATTCTCTTGGATTTTTAAAACCAGTTGATAAAACTCGGGTAGTAGTAGCAATGTCAGGGGGTGTAGACAGCTCAGTTGTAGCGGCTATGTTAAAACACGAGGGATATGAGGTTATTGGGATTACGCTTCAGTTATACGACCATGGTTTTGCTGTACAGGAAAAAGGAGCTTGTTGCGCTGGCGCAGATATTCATGATGCAAGACAAGTTGCGGCCCTTCTCGGCATACCGCATTACGTGTTAGATTATGAAAACTTATTCAAACAACAGGTAATGGATGAATTTGCGGATTCCTATCTTCAGGGACATACGCCAATACCGTGCGTAAAATGTAATCAAACTGTAAAATTCAAAGATTTGCTTTCAACTGCAAGAGAATTAGGAGCCGATTGCTTGGCAACAGGGCATTATGTGCAGAGAGAAGTCCTTGATGGACACGCATATTTGAAGCGGGGTATTGATACACAGAAAGATCAATCTTACTTCCTTTTTGCAACAACACCAGAGCAGCTTGATTATTTGCGTTTTCCCTTAGGTTCTATGACTAAGGATGAGACTCGTCAAATTGCTTTAAAATATCAACTGAGTGTTACCGATAAGCCCGACAGCCAAGATATTTGTTTTGTTCCAAATGGACGTTATGGTGATGTTGTACGTAGATTACGTCCTGGAGCAATTACACCTGGTATTATTCGTCATTTAGATGGTCGAATACTTGGAAAACATCAAGGAGTTATCGATTACACCATAGGACAGAGACGCGGACTCGGCATCGGTGGCCGAAAGGAGGACGCTAAAGATAATAGTCCATTATATGTTGTGGAAATAGATGCAAATGCACATGAAGTGATTGTAGGACCTCAAACAGCACTTGCTTGTCAAAATATTTATTTAGATGAAGTTAATTGGTTACTTCCCGGCATAATGAATGAGCAAGAACAGGATAGCAAGGGTAAAGAGGTGTTTGTAAAATTGAGGAATACTGCACCTGCAAGCCCAGCTAGGTTGTTTTTAGAGAGAAATAGTAAAGCTCATCTAGTCCTGCAAAACCCCGAATATGGCATAGCAACAGGGCAAGCCGGTGTTGTTTACGATGGGAACGACTCCACGATTATGCTAGGTGGTGGTTGGATAGTATCTGCGCCAATATCTCTAATATAGACTATCTGAAATAATAAATGTTTTTAATTATTTTAAATAGAAAATTTGTTTTTAATTATTCCTTTGTTCACATAAATAGTCTTTAAAATTAAGAATAATTTTTTGGCTTGACCATAATGGATGAATGGTTTTTAAACATAACGAGTTAAATGATTATCATGGCGGAGTAGCTCAGCTGGTTAGAGCAGCGGAATCATAATCCGCGTGTCGGGGGTTCAAGTCCCTCCTCCGCTACCATAAATTATTTTGTCAAAACGTTGAATTTTCTCAGGCTTGTGGTTTCTTTTCCATGCTAATGACTTAACAATTTTTAATACAATTAAAAAACAACTTTATAGCTCCTTTTTATTTGAATACTTTTCTCGCCAAACAATAATCAATCCGGAAGCAACAATAAATAGTACTCCAGGAAATAGTGTCTGTATTGGAAATTCACCAAAAAATATCCAACCAAGTAAAAAAGCATTAATAATCCCAAAATAACTAAAAGGAGCTAAAACTGAAGAAGGAGCATTTCGAAATGCATACATAAGAAATACAACTCCAAAACCGCCAAAAAATGACATACTTAAAATTATAAACATATCAGTATAATGATATATTGTGGAAAATGTAGTCGTACCAATAGCAAGAACTAAAACTCCAAAAGCAGATGCCACAGCTGAGTATAAGAACAGAATAGCGCTTGATACATCCTGTTCAAAACTTCGGAGGGTGACTGTGGAAGCCGCATAACAAAAAGCTGCACCTATTGGTAATAAAGCATGCCAAGTAAAAATATCAGATCCAGGACGAATAATAATTGTTGCTCCTAAAAGCCCAAGAACTACAGCGCCCCACCTCCAGAATCCTATCCTTTCAGAATATAGGATAATGGCGAGAAGGACCACGAATACAGCGATTGTTTGTCCTAAAGCAGAAACAGTGGCCAATTCAAGTCTCATTAATGCGCTATATAACATGAGCTGTGCAACAGCTATGAGAAGACCGCACCCAATGCCAAACGCCATCTAGTGATTTTATATTCGCCTATTCGCAGGGTCAGCTGGCGTTCATAGGCCAAAAATAGAATTGCTGGGACAACCCCAAAAACATTTCTATATAAAGAAAGCTCCTGCGGATTATAACGTGTAGAAAGAAATCGAACGTGAACTGCCATTAAGTCAAAGCAGAAATATGCAATAAGACAAATTAAAATAGCTCTTATATTATTATTGATTTATCACCCCCATCTTTGTGAAGATTTTTAAAATTTTTTTTAGAAAAATCACTGGCATGTATGAATATAGTATAAAACCAATAAAATCCTAAAAAGTTTATTAGTAAATCTATTCTTGGTTCAACTCTTTTTGCTTCTGTTGTAGGTGGATCCAATCCACTAAATCCATATTTGGCTCATAATCAGTTACTAGTTTTTTCATTAGCCGTCTAACAAGTTGGACATCATTTTCATCAAGCGCACATATTAATGATTCAAGTTTATTTTCTAGGTCTTGCCAATCTAAAAAGGTTTCATTAGCTTTCATAATTCTATCATGAGATGTTGTCTTTGGATTATTGCCAATCAGTAACTCTTCATAGAGTTTTTCGCCAGGGCGTAAGTTTGTTATTTCAATTTCTATATCCCCATCTGGGTTTTCTTTATTTTTAATAGATAGGCCTGAGAGCTCAATCATGCGTTCTGCAAGTTTTATAATTTTAACTGGCTTACCCATATCCAGGACAAAAACATCACCACCGTTTGCCATTGCGCCTGCTTGAATCACTAATTGCGAGGCTTCTGAAATTGTCATAAAAAATCTTGTTATCTCAGGGTGAGTGATTGTAATTGGCCCCCCTTCTTTAATTTGTTGGCGAAACTTTGGAACAACAGAGCCAGATGAGCCCAGCACATTTCCAAATCGCACTATTGAAAGTTTCGAAGAGGGGTTCTCTGCTGAAAGTGCTTGCAAAATCATTTCTGCAAGTCGTTTGCTTGCACCCATAACATTGGTTGGACGCACCGCCTTATCAGTGCTAATTAAAACAAAATTTTCAACTTTATGGTCAATTGCAGCTTGGGCGGTAATTAGTGTACCTAATACGTTATTTTTCACACCTTCTGATAAATTATGTTCAACCAGAGGAACATGTTTGTAAGCAGCGGCATGGTAAAGTGTATTTGGATGCCAAGTGGATATTATTCTATTAATTCGATCTTTCTCCTGTACCGATGCGAGAAGTGGAATAATTTGAGTTTCTGCTCTTTTTTTATCTAATTCTTGGTGAATACCATATAAAGCAAATTCGCTCTGTTCCACCAATAGTAATTTTTTGGGGTTAAGACTAATAATTTGCCGACATAGTTCGCTTCCAATAGAACCACCGGCTCCAGTTACCATAACAACTTTGTTCATAATATTTTTTTCTAGTAAAGTCTGGTTCGGTGCAACAGCTTCGCGACCAAGAAGGTCATCAATATCTAACTCTATTAAGTCAGAAATGGTAACCTTACCTTTGGCTAGGTCTGAGACACTTGGAAGGGTCCGAACAGAGACCTGTATTTCTTGGATTTGATTTAAAATTTCATTTCGGCGTCTACGATTTACACTTGGCATTGCTAATAAAACATTCTTTATGTCTAGAGCTTTTGAGAGCTTTCGCAAATCGGCTGGGTTGTATATTGGTTGTCCATTTAAAACATGACCATGCAAGCTATTATTATCATCCAAAAAGCCAACTACTTGCATTTCCTGATTGCCAGTCATCGCTCGAGCCAATTGCCTGCCAGCCTCTCCAGCCCCATAGATGAGAACTTTTGTCTGCGAAGCCCTTTTTAACAGAGTTTGATATTGTTCGCTGAGCCAAACCCTTGCTAACGCTCTTGAGGCACCAACAAATAAAAGTAGTAATATTGGCTGAATTATTCCAACAGTGCGCGGCACTCCTGAGATACCGACAGCAGTGAAAATAGACGCATATAAAAGGCCATAGATAGTAATAGCCCTTGCTACAGTCAAAAGAGCTGGCCAGCCGCTATAGCGAAAAATCGCACGATAAAGACCAGATATTATAAATATTGGTAACGCGAAAAGAATAGATGTAATGACAGCTACAAGGGCTGTATCAGACAAGGTAACTAATTCACCAAGTCGAAGATAATACGCCAACCAAACTGAAAGAATGATTAAGCTCGTATCAACAGACAATACAACCCCAATTTTAGCTGACCGCGGTAGTGAAAGTAAAAAATCTGCATTTTTATATCCGTTTGGCTTCAAAAAAATTATCCCTCCAGATCGAACAAGCTTTGATGATGAAAAACAAATGTGCGTCTTAAATTTATATTAATGGGAAACTCCATCTAATTTAATGACTTTGATGAATGTCAGCCAAATTATGTAAATATCAAATTTAAAACTTTTAGTTTTTAAGTAATAGTGGTCCAATGCCACTTTTTTTTTGACTGGCAAATTATCTCTTCCGTTGACTTGAGCCCAGCCAGTTAAGCCGGGTCTCAGCGCATCTACACCAAGATTAGTCCTTAGTTTGGTAAGCTCATATTGATTGTATAAAGCTGGTCTTGGGCCAACGAAACTCATATCGCCTTTTAAGATACTCCAAAATTGCGGTAGCTCGTCTAAACTAGTTTTTCTCAGAAAATTGCCAAGTGGTGTAATCCATTGCTCTGGGTTCTTCATTAAATCTGTAGCCACAGCCGGTGTATTAACAAACATACTTCTAAACTTTGGCATCGAAAAGTTTTTGTTGTTACGACCAACTCTATCACTCCAGAATATTATTGGTCCAGATGAAGAAAGTTTTATGCATAAGCCTATGATGACCATCAATGGGGAAAAAAATACCAAAGCTGATGCACTTGCTAAAATATCAAAGCAGCGTTTCATTAAGTTGATTTAAACTTTTAAGGTTAAAGTTCATTCCTTCTTCGATTTTTATCCAACTGGGAAACCCCCTCTTAGGATATAATTTTCTGCAAAATATAAAAGACAACGTCGTCCTCTACTAAGAGATAATTTTTTCATAGAAATGTCTAGTTTTCTAGCTTTTTTTGACAATGAAATGACAATTTTGATCGATGATAGCATCTATCATGTTAGGTGTTCAATATGATATTATTTGGACTGCATACTTAGATTGATTCTATTTTTATTTTTAAAGTTTATTTTTCTGTCTCCTTTAGAAATCTAAAAACATTTTCCATAATTGAGAAGGTGCTAGCTAAATATATTCGCATTGGATTGTAGCCCAACACTGTCGTCAAAATAATCCGATTTTAAATCTATTTATTATTTTCCAAAGTTTTTAGATAGAAGCTTTTCTTTCCTATTAGTTTTCGATCAAGTTGTGAGAGAGCAAGTCTATAATTAAATTAAGTTTTCTAACTATGATTCAAAAGTATTTAATTTTTTTTAAAAACTTTTATAGACCCTGACTCTTTATTAGAGCGTTTAAGCCTCTTCGATAATTAGGGTATTTAAGAATAACACCTAGTTCAGGGCCGGTAATAACAGAGCGCAAGCGTCGGTTGGATATATAAAAAGAACGTGCCATTGGTGTTAAATTAGCTTCTTCAAATGGAATTGGCTTCGGAGGAATTACATTTAGAAGTTTAGCTGCATAACGAATGATATCTTCTTGCGGGGCAGGTTCTTCATCACATAAATTTACAATACGTAATGGACGTGGTTTATTGATCGCTGCGATAATGATATTTGTTATATCTGCTTGATGTATTCGGTTTGAAATTTGCCCTTCTTTTTTTATTATGCGAGCCCGTCCCTCTAACAAAGCCAAAATAGCATTTCGTCCAGGACCGTAAATCCCTGCTACTCTGAATATCTCTGCCCCACACGCTTTTTGCCATTCCCTTTCAGCTGTTAATCTTGCAAGTCCTCTCTTCGTGCTCGGAGCAGCTGGAACACGTTCATCGACGAAACCGTTTTCTTGGTCACAATAAACAGAGGTAGCGGAAATGTAACCAGTCCAACCGTTAAATTCACTAAGCTCTTTTGAATGCGCACGCATGACAGGGTCATATCCAGAAAGTGAGGAGATTGTTGTTACAACATGACTTGCTTTAGAGAGATAAGTATTTAAGTCTGGAATTTTGTCCCCATTCTCAAATTTAAGAATTTGCCAGGTGGTTGGCATACTAGGTTTGAGTTTTTCTGGTTTTCTCGTCGTCCCTGTGATTTGCCAGCCCTGTTTATAAAGTGAATTTGCCAAATGTTGTCCAACATACCCAAGGCCAAAGATGAACATATGATTATTTTGGTTCATTTTCCTAACTATATTTTTTCCTAAGCATATAAGTATCCATGATCCAGCCGTGTATTTCACGAGCATTTTTCCTTGCTTTTATTATCATATCTGACACCTCCGCTAGCCTACCTTCGATCAGAATTTCATGCTCCATCCCAAGATAGGCACCCCACCATATGTGATATTTTTTTTGTTCTAATGTTTTAAAGGTACAATTACCGTCAAGCATTATAATAGCTGTATTGATGCCTTCTGGGAATCCAAAATTAGCAATTTGGCGTCCTGTTGTTATTATAAAAGGCTGGCCAATTTCATTTACTGTTATTTTATGCGCTGCTGTTAATGCCTGAAATGAGGTGATGCCAGGTATAATTGTAACATGGGTAGAGGGTTTAAGGCGTTTTGTAATCCTAAGCGAACTGTCATATAATGAAGGGTCGCCCCAGATAAGAAGCCCAACAGAATTAAGCCGTCTCTTCAGAGCCTTTTGAGCATTCTCTATACAATCAGTCCAAATTTCTGCAATAGCATCGTGCCACTCATCTACGGATTCAAGGTAGGTTTTTTCATTGTTTCTAGGAGGCAAATCAAACTCAAATAAAGGGGGACATTCATCACCTAGTAATTCCTTACAAATTTGGTGTCGCAAATTTGCCAAGTCACTTTTATTATTATCTTTTCTCGGAATGATGAGGATATCGGCAGATTTTAATTGTTTAACTGCTTGTAGTGTTATATGTCTAGGATTTCCTGTCCCAACTCCCACAAGAAATATTTCAATTGTCATCAAAACCACCCATATCAGCTAACGGTCCATAAAATATCAAAGCAGGATGTTGGGAAGTATTATTCTTGAGTGATTTAGCTAGTTCACTGATAGTTGTTCGCGTTAATTTCTGGTTTGGTGTTGCTACAGCTTCTGCAAAAAGAGCGGGTGTATTTTCAGGTAGGCCATGTTCTTTAAGTAATTTCTGCAGTTTAGAAAATGTTTGCTTTCCCATGAAAACTATAGTTATAGCTTCAGG
>CACPDC010000034.1 GCA_902632595.1 uncultured SAR116 cluster alpha proteobacterium | reverse complement strand
AGTTTGAACATTCTTCATGAATTTTTTTGATAATTTCAATAAGCTAGACCAAAAAAAACTGGCTTGGTCACTTTTTGCTATTTGTCCCGGTTTTTTTGCTTCAAATATGGTTATGGCGCGGGCTATGGCTGACGTAATGCCACCAATGACGATGGCTTTAGCAAGATGGCTTTTCGTCTCTATGATAATATTTGCTTTTTGTTGGCCTTGGATTAAGACAAATACCCAAATTATTTTCTCCGAATGGAAACATCTTATTATTCTCGGAGGGTTTGGGATGGGACTTTGCGGAGGACCAGTATATCTTGCTGGAGAATATACCTCTGCTACTAACATTGGCTTAATTTATGCGTCCTCTCCCTTACTTATTTTATTAATCTCAGTGTTTTTCCTGAAGGAAAAATTAACGTTTATTCAAATAATTGGTTTTTTAATGGGTGTTTTTGGAGTTCTACTTATTTTGGTAAGGGGAAATTTAGCCACCATTTTTCTAATAGAGTTTAATAAAGGCGATTTGTGGATTTGTTCTGCAACTTTGTCTTTTGCACTATACTCTCTCGGACTAAGATATTTTAAAACTAGAATTCCTAGTATAATCCGTATTGGCTTTATGTCGGCGGCGGGAGTGGTTTGGCATTTACCCTTTACAATAATGGAATTTATTTTATGGAACAGAGAATTTGTACCCAGCGTACAAATGTTTCAAGGTCTCTTTATTCTAATTTTTATATCAAGCTTTGCAGCTTATGTTAGTTATTCAAAAATTATTGCAATCCTTGGGGCTGCTAAAGCTGGAATGGTGCTTTATCTTTCTCCTATCTATGTTGCTCTATTTGCTATCTTGTTGCTTGGAGAGAGCCTTGCGTGGTTTCACATAATTGGTTGTTTATTAATTATACCAGGAGTATGGCTTACATCTTTTAAATCATATTCGAACCAATAATTACATTTCATTGCTAAAACTTGTATCAAGTAACTTGGTCTAAAGGTCTCTTACCTGAGAAATATGCATTTAAATTTTCGAGCGCCCTCAACCCCATCGCATCTCTGGTTTTTTCAGTTGCACTTCCTATATGCGGCAGCATAAATACATTTTTTAGTTCTGAAAGTTTGGGGTTTCCACCCGGCTCTTTTACAAAACAATCTAATCCAGCACCACTAATTTTACCTGAAATGAGCGCATCAATTAACGCTTGCTCATCTATTAATTTACCTCTAGCTACGTTCACAATAATGGCATTATTAGGCATTAATTGAATAGTTTTTTTATTAATAATCTCTTGTGTCTCTGAGGTGGCAGGGCAATGCAAAGATAAAAAATCAGATATTCTTAGAAGTTCTTCTTTTGAGTTATGATAGACTGCTCCTTTTTCCTGCTCTTTAGGTAGTCTTTGCCGATTATGATAATGTATTTGCATGTTTAGTCCACGAGCATTTCTAGCCATGGCTTGTCCAACTCTTCCCATTCCGATGATGCCTAGTCGCTGACCGGTAACTTGTTTTCCTACCATAAAGCTAGGAGACCAAGAATCCCATTTACCTTCTTTAATTATATTTTGAGCTTCAACTGCTCTTCTTGCAGCTCCCAAAAGAAGTAGCATTGATATTTCAGCTGTCGCATCAGATAAAACATCAGGAGTATTAGTAACTACTATACCAACAGAATTTAGTGCATCTAAATCGCAATGATCTGTTCCCACCGAATGGTTAGCGATGATTTTAAGTCTTTTATCAAAATGCTTAATTACATCGGAGCTTATGATTTCAGAGTGGCAAATTAAAAAAGCATCAACTTTGGAACTTAATTCAACCATCTCATTTTTAGAAGCAGGCCTGTCTATTTCTGGCAAATAAACTTCAAAGTTTTCTCTTGCTCTGTCGAGCGTTAATTTTGAGAGAAACCTACTTATCCAAAGGCGTGGTTTTTTTGACATTTTACCTTTACTTTTTTCTCATTTCATCAAAAACATCGTACAGAGCAAAAATTGTAACAAATAGACTTATGATCCAAAAAGGTAACCCTCCCCAAAATCCGGCGAAACCAGTTGATATACTGTGAGCGAGACCGAATATAAATAGTAAAAACAATCCGTTCGCAATCAACGCTATAACTATTCGGCTAGTTTTTGACATTTTTCTATAATCCTTTTTTCTGAATTTAATTCACTTAAGATGTTTTTTGTGCAGACACTGCGTCAGTTAAATATTTTTGTAACCATTTAGCAGTCCTAATTAAACGGTCATCTTCTTCAAATTTCCCTACTAACTGTACTCCAATTGGCAATCCATTTTCACCGGTTAAAAGCGGGATATTAAAACACGGCAATCCGCAAAGTGTCCATATAGTGCAACAGACCGGATTTCCTGTGCTCTTTTCTTTTAATAATGGTGGCTCTGATAAGGCAGATGGCGTTATAATAGCATCATAATCTAAAAATAAAGACTCGAAGAAATTTTGGGCCTCTTTTCTAATTTCCAATGCCAAACTTACATCATTAGAACTAATTGACTGTGCTCTCTCCAACGCTCCCAAAATTAATTTATTCATTTTACCGGGGTTTTCTTTGTTAATTGGCTCTAAATTTTCTAATAGTTGATATTCGTGTATTGTTTTGTGTGTCGCAACCAGTCTTTTGGTAGCTTCTTTCGCGTCTACAATTTCTATTTTATCCCCCAAAATTTCTCTGATTTGAAGAAAACCATCTTTAACAGCGTTATCTAAGTTATCCAAATATTCGAGACTTAACCAAACAAACTTTGGTTCTATAGGGGGTGGATCGGTGATCATTTCAGTTAAACTAGGTCTGGGGACAGGTCGACAACTCGCGTCCCTGCTGTCATAGTCTGATAAAACGTCATTCACAATGGCCAAATCTTCTAGACAATTAGCAAATATTCCCATTTGGTCTAACGTTTTGGATGTTTCAAAAACACCTGTCCGTGGAATTATACCACTACTTGGCTTTATAGCATATACGCCGCAAAAAGAGGCCGGTCTAATTACCGACCCATTTGTTTGACTACCTATGGCAATTGGAACATGGCCCGCTGCCACTGCAGATGCGGAACCCGAGGAAGAACCGCCCGGACTATACTCTTTATTTATTGGGTTTTTTGTTTTTGAAGGGTTCATAAAAGCAAACTCTGTCGTAACCGTTTTACCAACCACAATAGCTCCTGCCATCTCCAATAGTTCAATAATGCGTGCTGGTGATGTTGGTTTTCTATCGGTAAATATACTGCTTCCAAAACTTGTGGGGAGATTTACTGTATCTACTATGTCCTTGATGCCAACAGGAACACCATGCAGGGGGCCAATGGCTTTCCCAGATTTTCTCATGCTATCAAGCATTTTTGCTCTGTCTGAAGCTCCATCTCTATCCAAGCATACCCAAGCTTGGATTTCATTTTCGTCCGAATTAATGTTTTCAAAACATTTTTGTAATACAGAAATTGCAGTGAGAGAACCTTCGCTTATGCCCTTTACAATTTCATGAGCTTTAAAAAACATCACACCACTCAAAAATGTTTAGTCTATGTAAGGCCCAAACAGATAGTCTGGCAACCAAAGTGCGATACCTGGAAATTGGTATAAAAGCACCATACTGGAAATCACAATAACGAGATATGGGAATATGCCCTTAAAAATTTCCACCAATTCAATTTGGTCTTTAAGAACTCCCTTCAAATAATATGCCGACATAGCCATGGGAGGGGTAAGAAAAGATGTTTGAAGGTTGAGCGCTACAAGCATCGCAAAAAAATATGGGTTTACCCCGAACGCATCTAACATTGGGAGAAAAATTGGAACAAAAATAATTAGTATCTCAGACCACTCCAATGGCCAGCCAAGGATAAATATAATCATTTGTACCATAACCAAAAATTGCCATGGCTGAAGGTTCATTCCAAGCACCCAGTGTTCAATAACATCATGACCACCGAGGTAGGAAAATACTGACGCAAAAGTCCAAGAGCCCACAAATAACCAGCATACCATTGCTGTAGCCTTTGCTGTAAGAAAGACAGAATCTTTTACCTTTTCCCACGTTAAAGACCTATATAAAATCGCCAAAATTAAACCACCGAGAGCACCCATTGCTGCAGCTTCTGCTGGCGTTGCCAAACCTCCTAAAATTGATCCAAGAACAGCTGCAATAAGTGCCGTTAATGGAACGAATGAAACTAATAGGTCAAAATATATTTTTGATACAGATGGAACATCCTCATCGCGCGGTTTTGGAGCCAATTTTGGTTGAACAGACACCCTCAAAATAACATAAACGATGTATAAACCCGCTAACAAAAGGCCCGGAAACATGGCAGCGGCATACAATCTTAATGGAGACAACTCAGCAATTGCAGAATATACAATTAACATGATTGAAGGAGGTATCAATATACCTAAAGTTCCGCCTGCACAAATAACTCCAGATGCAAATTGTTTGTTATAACCAGCACTTGCCATAGCTGGGAATGCCAAAAGTCCCATTAATGTCACAACAGCACCAACTATTCCTGAAGCGGTAGAAAAAACGGCGCAAGTCAAAAGGGCGGCAATCGCCATAGAGCCAGGTAAATTTCTTGCCGCCATTTGCAGAGAATAAAAAAGACGGTTTACAATATTTGCTCTCTCAACGACGTACCCCATAAATAGAAATAATGGTATTGCTACCAAGGTATCATTTTCCATAACCGAATAGGTGTTTTGGTTAAGCAAATAAAATATATTATTATTAAAGACATCAGAAAAAGTCTCTATACCGCCTTGATAGTAAGCGTAATAACCAAAGCCCACCCCCATTGCGATTAATGTAAAAGCTATGGGAAATCCAAGCAAAACTAATACAATGAATAAGCAAAGCATAAAAATGGCAATTTGTGGATCGGTCATATCGTGTCCTAATCAGGATTTGTATTTTTTAATTGTTTTGACTGGTAAGAATATCCTCAGTCTCTTTTGAATCACTAAGGCGAGGCATCCATTTACCTGAACGCATTGCCCTCCAACAACGTACTAACTCTGCAAAACCCTGAAGAATGAGCAAAAAACCAGCCAGCGGTATAAGAGTTTTAAAAAAGTATATTTGAATGCGAGCTGGTGAATTCCAACTTACTTCTTTATATCTCCAACTATCAGAAGCAATCTCCCATCCATACCAAAAGAGAGCTAACATTCCAGGAAAAAAGAAAATTAAATAGAGAACAAAATCAATGGTAGCCT
This sequence comes from uncultured SAR116 cluster alpha proteobacterium, assembly GCA_902632595.1. GTDB lineage: Bacteria > Pseudomonadota > Alphaproteobacteria > Puniceispirillales > Puniceispirillaceae > UBA5951. Next base: position 3,300 of record CACPDC010000034.1, on the reverse strand, counting down.
GCCATTTAATTGGAAATAGTCGGTACAAAACATCTCCTCTAACATGCGTATCTTGGGCTAATGCGTATGGACCAGCCATCAAAAATAAAGCCCCATACATTTGTATCATCATGTCGAAAGCCCAAACGGTTGGAGAGTTAAGCACATAACGAACAAACACTTCATAGGAAACTGAAAATGTGAGGATTAAGATGCACCATCCAAATGCTCTACCAACCCATACACTTAAACTTTCAATCATATACACAAATGAAGTCACTATATTCTACCCGTCGGATGTTTAATCACCTAAGAACAGTCACATATTTTCGTAACTAAAAGAAAAGTTTGACCGAAAAAATTTTCGATCAAACTTCTTTAAAGATATTAACCAAAGTGATGATTATAAGCCATTTTATAATCTGGTTGGTTAAGGTTCAAATAGTTCATCACTTCTTTAGCATAAGCTTTCTGAGAATCCACTACTTTTGAGAAGAACGGATCTTCGGCTGAAATTCGATCAACAACTATATCCCAGGCTTCTAATTGTGCTTTCATCACAGAATCTGGAGTTCTGTAAACATTAACACCCATATCTTTTAGTTTTCCTAAATCTTCAGAATAACGCTTTGTGTTATGCCAGTAGAAGTTTGAGTTTTCAGCCTCTGAAGCATACTTCAAGATAGCTTGAAGTTCTGCAGGTAAAGACTCATATTTCTTCTTGTTAAAGGATACCTCAAAGAATTCCTGTGATTGATGGAAGGAACCAAGGTGATAATGCTTGGACACATCTTGCATACCAAAATCTTTGTCGGATGTTGGGTTATTGAATTCTGCAGCATCAATCAATCCAGATTTCATTGCTGGTTGAATCTCACCGCCAGGTAGCTGTACAACAGACATACCCATTTCCATTAAGACGTCAGCTGCCAATCCAACTGTTCTATATTTTAATCCATCCATTTGAGAAGCGTCTTTAATTTCTTCTTTAAACCATCCCATTGGCTGAGCTGGCATAGCTGAATTGAAGAATGAAACGATGTTTAGTCCTAGCGAGTCGAATAGCTCATTAAGTAACTCCATCCCTCCGCCGTAATGACACCATCCAAGCACTTCTTGTGATGACCAACCATAACAAGGTCCTGTGCCAAACAATGAAGCGGCCTTTGACTTTGAATACCAGTAAGCTGGAACATAGTGACAAGCGTCTAATACGCCTCTATGAACCGCGTCTTGCATCTGACTGGTTTTAACAACAGCATTTACAGCTAACAAATCTATTTTTAAAGAGTCTCCTGCCATCTCATGTACTCTATCGACATAGGATTGTGCATTTTCTAAGAAAATTCCACCACCCCAAGCGGCCTGCATTTTAAGAGTAAACGAATGTGAACCGGAAATAGCTGGTGTTGATAATGCCGTCGCTGACGCGCCGGCAACCGCAGCACCAGTCAAAAAATTTCTTCTATTAGTCTTTGACATAATATTCTCCCTTTTTAAACTTAGAAGGTTACATAGCATCATTCTTTTGCAAATCAATCTGATTTTAACTTTTTCTTATAAAAACCACTTTAATTAATAAATTAATTACCAAAATTTGTCAGAAAAAAGTAATTTTATAACATTTATGATAAATTTGACACCTTTCAATTGTGAAAACGTTTATGTTTTGAACCTTGTAAAATTTTGATTCTCAAAGAACAAAAATTATTTTGAAGTAATGGGATTTAAATATTGCCTTCTTTTTAGGCTTCCTTTTCGAATTTCAATTAGTTAATGATACGCAGACCACCGACTGGTATGTTTTATTTTATCGAAAGACTTGAAAAGGAATTAATAATGAAAATAAAAGTTGGTGATAAGCTTGATGAAATAGAATTGCCCGACATAAATGGTAATATGTTTAAGTCATCAAGCACTAAAGGTAAGAGGGTGCTATTAACATTTTACAGAATCGCAGGCTGTAGTTTTTGTAACTTGAGATTAATGGAATTTAAAAAAAAATCTGATGAGTTTGGAAAAGATTTTGTTCACATTGGGATTTTTCATTCACCAACTGATAATCTAAATCGTACTATGAAAAAGCATGGTGAGCTACCATTTAAAATATTGGCAGACGAGCATTTTAAGTATTTCTCGAAATATAAGGTAGAACGCTCAATGGGTAAAGTTTTTTTGGCAATGCTATTCAAATCACATAAAATATTTCCTGCAATATTTAAGGGTTTCATACCAATGCCTATTAAAGGTTTTTTTGACATAGCGGTAACTGACGTATTTATAAATGAAAAAGGTATAGTGGTAGACGTTTTTTATGCAAAAAAAGATAGTGTCGACCATTTCCCATTTGAAAAAGTTAGAGCATTTTCTCAAGGAATTTAGGATGTTTGATTTTGACTCACTTTAACCAACCAGTTTTGAGAAATTTTAATAAATGTTAGAAAAGAGCCCTTTTAAAAACTACCCTGCCCTGCAATATTAATAAATACATAGCTGTTTTAACGGAGAATCATATGGTTTCTGGTGATATAGACCGCAAAGTTTCAGTAATTTTAGCAGCCGATGTTGTTGGTTACAGCAAGCATATGGAAGAAAACGAAAACGAGACTGTAAAAAGCCTTAGACGCTGTGAAACTATTTTAAGAAATCTTTTAAAAAAATACGAAGGAAATTTATTTAATACAGGTGGCGACTCTTTTCTAATTGAATTTCCCAGTGCGGTTGGTGCAGTTCAGTGTGCTGTAAATTTTCAGAAAGAAATAAAAATTAATAATGAAAAACCCGACGTAATTATACCTCTGGAATTTCGAATTGGTATTAACAGTGGTGATGTAGTCAAGCAAGGGAAGAACTACCTCGGAGATGGCGTCAATATCGCAGCTAGACTTGAAGCATTGTCCCAAAAAGGTGGTGTGACTATATCGAAAAACATTTACGATTATGTAAAAGGGAAGACCAATTTAAAATATAATGACTTAGGCGTTCAAAAGGTCAAACAAAATGAATTTCATGCATTCGATATCTTAATTGATAGTTCACATAGAAGAAAACTAAAAGGTCAAAAATCACCCCTAGCTTTGTTAATTTTATGCACCCTCATAATAGCAGTAATTATTTCTGCAATCACATATTTACAGATCTATAAAAAAGACCAGAATATCGTTTACACGGAATCTAACCTCCCAGTAATCCTCATAATGCCTTTTAAAAATTTAACTAATTCAGCTAGCGAAAACTTTAATCTTGGTGATGCGATTACCGAGGGAATTTCCGCAATGCTGCAAAAATACAACAGCACCGTTTTACTTTCTAGCAGCACCG
>CACPDC010000033.1 GCA_902632595.1 uncultured SAR116 cluster alpha proteobacterium | reverse complement strand
ACATTTCAGTAAAGCGTGCTATCTTACTTTTATTATTTTTCCGTTTTTCCAACTCAAACGAACCTTTTACTGATTCTTCAGCCAGTAATTTTGTTTTAGAGACGTTTCCAATATTTTCTAATTCAAAATGCTTTATTGAATTTAGAAAACATAGACGTCGAATTCGAAATGGATTTCCAGTATTTTTGCAATAAATAATGCTATTTACTTCCATTATCATAAATTCCTACTTTATTATTTTTAGTCGAAGCATTGTCTTCTAAAACTATCAGATATCTTTTTCTAAATACAGAATAAAAGCTCATATTGAGCAACAAAGTTATTTTTGATATGCTTAATGAAAGATGTTTTATAATGGTTCATTTAGTAAGAGTGTTATTATGACAGAATTATTTTTTAAAAACTTTGGAACAATTTGGGAAAGGTTCTTAAATTTTGAAATTAATCGATCAAGAGAAGCAATTAAATATTTTGGTAACACTAATTCCTATTTTATTCTTCAAACGATAGCGTGGCACAACATTCATATTATCCAGAACGAAGAAGGCTCTAAAAACTATGATGGATTAAAAAAACACTGGGGTGAGAGCCATCTAGAGTTTCAACAACCTATTCCAACTAAATTGTCTATTTTGACTGTTTCACAGATTTCTGGATTAGATAAGGAGACATGTCGTAGAACAATAAAAAAATTAGTTTCTGATGGATGGATAACTTATACTCGGTCAGAAGGAATAAGATATTATCCTACAGAAAAGAAAAATCAACTAATGATTAAATTTAACGAAGATGTTGAATTACCACTTTTTCTGAAGTTAGCCACTAATATAAAGAAATTCACTTAGTTTTTTATTTATGACTTATACTATAACCAAATTCTGACATTAATTCTTTGTTATTAGTCTCTATTACTCTGAATGCCTTGCTGGGCACTTTCTTCCATTGAGACTTGGAGCCATTTCTGAAAAAGTTTGTGTGCGGAGACGCCTCGCTAAAGCCATCACTTTTTTCTTTTGTTGAAAGGTAATTAAAATCAGTGAGCCTCATGATTTCTTCTATTTTTATTTTTGGTGATATTTTCATAAATGCCAATATTTTTTGTATGTTTTCTTTCGGGTGTTGAAGAAGGTCCTCATATTTTAAAATTAATACGGGAAAATTGCAGTTTTTCCAGCCTTTGACGTGACTTTTCCAAGAGGAGGTAAATTCAGCTCCTTTATTACCTTCCACCCAATTATCCGGATTAAGCGCATGTGTCTCGCTATTCATTCGTCTTACTGTATCCACAATAGATGTTTTAAAATGCTTTGAATAAGAAACAGCTACATCTCTTGGATCACGAATGACATAAATAGCGTTTAAAGTAAGCTCCGGTAGTGGAAAAACCCCAATATCATATTTCCCCGCAGCGTTGTGGGTTTTTAAAATAATATTATCTTTATTTTCTGAGACAAGAAATTTCTGCGCCTCATTCCACTTGTATCTTATATCCAAAGGGTTAGCCAAATTTCTGCTTAATAGTTTATTCGGAAACACAGAAAAATTTGGTATTAAGTCACCAATTTGATTTAATTCCAAATAGCCTCGTAAGGCACAAAAAATAATGGCTCTTATCCAGGTATTACCACTTTTAGGATAACTAGATATCCACGTAATTTTTTTATTCATTTAAATTTTTATCATAATTATAAGGCTGTTAAAACTTATTTTAAACTATCAAATTGTCTCGGCAAGTAAGGGCCTTTACGAATAAAATTACAAATCGATTTTCATGAAGTTTTATTTTTTTCTTGATAGGGTTAGGCGACCAATATAAAGAGGCCTATCATCTTGTATTTAATTAAATTAGAAAGTAGCTTTCAGTTTAATTAAATTTGCTCTGTTCGTTCAGAAAAGAACAGATGTCTAAAAAAAGTTGCTAAATGAACTAAAAAAGTGCAATTTCACGTAAAATAATATTTACCTCAGATATAAAATTTTATTTTTATAGCTAAAGTTCGGAGAACACCTTTTGGTAAAAGGACGAGAGCGTCATCTGGATTTCGTCGGCTTAAAGAAATTGAGAATACTGACTATTTGAAATAGGAATATATAAGCTATAGTAGGATAGTAAAAGCATTATTCTGTAAAAGGAAATTACACATTGATGAAAATTGCAACATGGAATATTAACTCCGTTAGGTTAAGAATCCAACAAGTGTTGAAGTTTTTGAAAGAGCATACCCCCGATGTTTTATGTCTTCAGGAGACAAAAACGCAGGACATTAATTTTCCAGCAAGAGAGTTAGCAACAGCGGGTTGGCCTCATCAAGCTATTAGAGGAGAAAAATCCTACAATGGGGTTGCTATCCTATCACGCTTACCGATAGAAAATGTTAGTCATCAGAATTGGGTTGGTAAAGGAGATTGCAGACACATTGCCATTCAGGTTAATGGCTTAGAAATACATAATATTTATCTTCCCGCTGGTGGAGATATCCCTGATAGAGATGATAACCCAAAATTTGGTCATAAATTGGACTTTGTTTCTGAAGTGACAGAATACTTTGCAACGAACAAACCTAAAAACTCTGTCTTAGTTGGTGACTTAAATATAGCGCCGCTAGCATCCGATGTTTGGTCGACCAAGCAATTAAAAAATGTCGTTAGTCATACAGACATAGAACGAAAGAATCTTTTAGAGATGCAGCAATTAGGAGGCTGGATCGATGCGGTCCGCGAGTTTTTTGGAACGGAAGAAATTCTTTATAGTTGGTGGTCCTATAGAGCTCGGGATTACATTGCAAGTGATCGTGGCAGAAGGCTTGATCATATTTGGGTAAGTTGTGATCTTGCGCCTCAAATAAATAAACTAGAGATACATAAAAACACAAGAGGCTGGGAAAAACCCTCAGATCATGTTCCAATCTCTATTCAACTTATGCCAAAAGTATAGTAATAGCCTATTTAAAAAACGTATTAGAATCGTTTGAAGTTTAATTATGATAGAATTCTCTAAAATGCATGGCCTAGGAAATGATTTTATCTTGATTGATTCAAGACAAACATTGATTAATTTAACATCTGAGCATATTCAAATGATTTCTGACAGACATTTGGGTGTGGGGTGTGACCAGGTAATGATAATGTATCCTGCTAAAAAATCAGGAGACGTTTATCTTAGGATGCTGAATTCAGACGGAACTGAAACTGGTGCCTGTGGAAATGGTACAAGATGTGTCGCCTCAGTTTTGCTTTCTGAACTTAATACAGATATAGTTCATATAGAGACTGTTTCAGGCATGCTGCGGGCATTTAGGAATGGTGACATGATAGCCGTAGATATGGGCCCTGCATACTTTATGCCTAAGGATATTCCGTTTTATAGTTCTGAGTTACATTTAAATGATTTATTATTTGTCCCGTTCCCAGAGATTATTGCAGAAACAGCTACTTTGATTTCAATGGGTAACCCTCATGCTGTATTTTTTGTGCCAGATTGTGAAGTTGTGGACATAGAGAGGATTGGCCCACTGATTGAACATCATTCTTATTTTCCAGATGGAACAAACGTAGAGTTTGTGCAGCAACTTTCAGACAGAAAATTACGGATGCGTGTTTGGGAGCGGGGCGTTGGTATTACAAAAGCTTGTGGTTCTGGTGCTTGTGCAGCAGCAGTGGCTGGCGCCAGACGCGGTCTGGTAGATAAAAATGTAGAGATTTTGTTAGATGGCGGAAGCCTTTGGGTTGAAATTCTAAATCATAGTGAAGACGAGATGAAGAAAGAGGACTCTGGAAAAAATAGCATCATCATGACAGGTCCTGTATCACACAGCTTTTCTGGAAAAATCTCTGGGTCATTATTAGAAGTAAGTGTGACATAATCCAATGGTGTCTAATCGTCCAAACATAACGACTTTTGGATGTCGTTTAAATATATGGGAATCAGAGCTAATTCGAAAACATGCAACAGATGCTTGTCTTAATGATACAGTTATATTTAACACTTGTGCTGTAACGGCTGAGGCTGAAAAGCAAGCGAGACAATCGATAAGAAAAATGAGAAAGGAACAGCCGGACAAGCAAATCATTGTTACTGGCTGCGCTGCTCAGATAAACCCAAAAAAATGGCTTGAGATGGCCGAAGTAGACTTTGTAATTGGTAATCACGAAAAACTTCAAATCGAAAGCTGGCAACGTTTGAAAGATAAACAGCTCTCGGCCCTGGAAGTAAGCGATATTTCTAAAATCAAGAAAACAGCATCGCATATGATTGACAGCTTCGAAGAGCGTACCCGTGGCTTCCTTCAAATTCAGCAAGGATGTGATCACCGTTGTACCTTTTGTATTATCCCTTATGGTCGTGGTCAGTCCCGTTCTGTCGCTGCAGGGCAAGTTGTGGAAAATGTTCGTAAATTATTCCAAAAAGGAATAAAAGAAGTGGTTTTATCTGGAGTAGATCTGACTAGTTGGGGGCTGGATTTACCAGGGAGTCCGAAACTTGGTTGGTTGGTTCTACAAGTGTTAAAAGAGGTACCAGAATTGCCAAGATTGAGATTATCTTCTATTGATCCTGCGGAGTTCGATCATTTGTTAATGGCCGCTTTTGAAAAAGAGTCACGATTAATGCCTCACGTGCATTTATCTGTTCAACATGGAGATGATATCATTTTAAAAAGAATGAAACGCAGGCATTTGTCGCGAGATGTAATTCGTTTATGTAAAGAGTTAAGACGGAGGCGCCCAGACATCGCTTTGGGCGCAGACCTAATAGCGGGGTTTCCAACTGAAACGGAAAAGGCCCATAAGGCAACTATAAATTTAATTGAACAGGCTGAGTTATCTCATCTGCACGTTTTTAGCTATTCTGACAGAGATGGAACCCCTGCAGCCAAAATGCCTAAAATAAATCCGATAGACATTAGCAGGAGGGCATCGGCCCTGCGTGAAGTTGGAAGAAAACAGTACGAAAAGCTTCTTAAGCTTCGGCTAAATAAGCATGATGAAATTTTGCTTGAAAAAGCAAATCAGGGATATTTACGAAATTTTATTCGTGTAGACCTCGCGCACAAAGAACTATTGCCATCTGGAAACCTTCATAAAGTTAAAATCACAAACATAAGTCCTAAGGGAAAAAATTTGCCAGCAGTTATTGCAGAGCTCGTAGAATGAGTTGGTTTAAAAAACTTACGGATGGGTTGAGAAAAACTTCAGCATCAGCCTCTAGCAAGCTTTCTGGTATATTCTCCGGTAAAAAAATAAATGCGGAGACTTTAGAATCTTTGGAAGAGGCGCTCATTTCTGCTGATTTAGGGGTATCCGCTTCCCAAAAAATTGTTAAAGAGTTAGCCAAAATATATGAAGGTGAGTCTAGCGATCAAGATGAGCTTTTGGAAGCATTAGCAAAATCAATAACAGATATTCTGGAACCTTTTGAAGAGAGATTGGAAATATTAGATATTCATTCTCCACATATTATGATTCTTGTTGGGGTGAATGGTTCAGGAAAAACAACAACGGCAGGAAAATTGGCAAAGCGCTTCTCCCAGGAGGGTAAAAAAGTTGTGCTAGTAGCGGCGGACACTTTTCGTGCTGCAGCTATAGAGCAATTAAGGGGATGGGCGGAAAAAACGTCTGTTGATTTGATGTCTTCAGAAAGAGGGGCAGACCCAGCTTCCCTGGTGTATAAATCTATTGAGAAAGCAAAGAGCGAAAAGGCAGATTTAGTATTGATTGATACTGCGGGAAGATTACAAAACCGAATAGAGTTAATGGAAGAATTAGCTAAAATCATAAGGGTTATTAAAAAGCTTGAGCCGAAAGCTCCCCATAATAGCCTCATTGTCTTGGATGGAACGGTTGGACAAAATGCTCTTTCTCAACTCAAAGCATTTAAGGATGTATCTGCTATAACAGGCTTGATAATGACAAAGTTGGACGGTTCTGCGAGAGGTGGTATACTCGTTGCCCTAGCTGAAGAGTTTGGTTTACCAATTCATCTTATCGGCGTTGGAGAGAACGCGGAGGATTTACAGGATTTTAATGCAAAAGCATATGCACGCGCTCTACTTGGACTTACAGAGAAGTAATGACAACAACCCTCAATCTTGACATATCCGATTAAAACAGGCAATACACCCTAGTATTTTTCGGTTATTTAAAACGCCACACCTTAGCGGGTTCCATTTGTCCTTGATGAAACGAGCACAGATGCAAAACTTATTTGTTCTATTAAAAAAATAAAACAAAAGAATATTTGAATGGCGTGTAATGGTTAGAGGTTGTTTGGGAGAGTAAATGTTCAATTCGTTAAAAGATAAACTTCAGTCGGTTTTCTCTGGTCTCGGGAAAACAGGTGCACTTAGTGTTTCAGAAGTAAATGCCGCATTACGTGAAGTGAGACTTGCTTTGCTTGATGCTGATGTTGCTGTTCCGGTAGTTAAACAATTTATGGATTTAATCCGTGAGAGGGCTATCGGAGCTTCTGTTCTAAAATCTGTTCGCCCTGATCAACAGGTAATAAAAATTGTAAACGACGGTTTGATAGAAATATTAGGTGGTGATGCTGAACCCTTAAAAGTAGATGTTACTCCCCCTGCTATAATTCTCATGGTTGGACTACAAGGTTCAGGAAAAACAACAACATCTGGAAAGCTTGCTCAATTTTTGAAAACAAAAAACAAAAAGAAAGTTATGCTCGCATCTCTTGATATGACTCGCCCTGCTGCCAGAGAACAGCTTAGAATGCTTGCAGAGCAGGCAGCTGTTGGTGTCCTTCCAGAAGACGATAAACAAGCACCTATACAACTCGCAAGACGTGCCATTAAATCTGCCCAACTTCAAGGTTATGACGTGCTTATTTTAGATACGGCAGGCCGACAGTCTGTTGATGATGGGCTAATGGCTGAGCTTGATGCGATTAAATCTCTATCAAAACCTGTTGAGACTTTGTTGGTAGCGGACGCATTAACTGGACAGGATGCAGTAAATACAGCCTCTACATTTATGTCTAGAATTGGAATTACAGGCATAATACTAACAAGATTAGATGGCGATGCTAGGGGTGGCGCCGCATTATCAATGCGACAGGTTACTGGGTGCCCAATAAAATTTGCTGGTGTAGGGGAAAAGCTAGACGCTTTAGAGACATTTGACCCAGCAAGAATGGCTGGCCGAATCTTAGATATGGGCGATGTTGTTGCGCTTGTGGAGAAAGCAGCAGAGGCTTTAGAAGAAGAAGAAGCCATGCGAATGGCGCAAAGGATGGCAAAGGGCAAATTTGATTTAAACGATTTTCTGACACAGCTTAGGCAATTAAAAAAAATGGGAGGCATTGGCGGCCTGCTTGGGATGTTACCCGGCATCGGTAAAATTAATAAGCAGCTTGCAGCAACCGGTGTAGATGACTCAATGATAAAAAGGCAAGAGGCCATTATCTTATCTATGACAAAAAAAGAAAGAGTGTCGGTTGGTTTGTTGAATGCGTCAAGGCGAAAACGAATTGCCTTTGGTTCAGGAACAACCGTACAGGAGGTCAATCGTGTCGTGAAACAATATCAGGATATGGCTAGAATGATGAAAAAAATGGGCAGTAAAGCTGGTGCTGCAGGATTGAAGGCTATGCTTGGAGGTGGAACTAGCAATCCGACAGGCATGATGAGCGGTTCAGGAATGGATTTAGATGCGATGGCAAAGCAGTTCACTTCTCCAAACTCTAACAGATTGCCAAACCTTGGTGGAATGCCGAATCTTGGCGGATTGCCTCCCGGCATTAATCCAAATCGAAAAAAATAATTCACATTAAATTATGATTTTAATGAAAGGAAAATCAAATGGCTTTGAAAATAAGATTGTCCAGGGGTGGTTCAAAAAAACGTCCATTTTATAGAATTGTTGTAGCTGAAGCGGCAGCGCCCCGTGATGGTAGATATGTTGAACGTGTTGGACATTATAATCCAATGGTCCCAAAAGAGCACGAGAACCGTCTTTCAGTTAACGCAGAGAGGGTGAAATTCTGGATGGGAAAAGGGGCTCAACCGACAGACAGAGTTCATAAGTTACTTTCATTAGTAGATATTCTAAAGGCTCCAGAGATAAGAGAGCAGCCAAAGAAATCTGCGATAGGTAAAAAGCGTGCTGAGCGTGAAGCAGAGGCTGCGGAAGCAATCGAGGAAGCACCAGCAGAGGCTGCGGAAGCAACCGAGGAAGCACCAGCAGAGGCTGCGGAAGCAATCGAGGAAGCACCAACTGACGTAAAAGAATAATAATTTTGTAGTAACAATGTTAGTGTTCCAATGACAGTTAGGGCATTTTCAACTAAGAGGATTTTGTTAGGAGTCGTGACATCTGCCCACGGCTTAAAGGGTCAGTTCAAGGTTAAGAGCTTTACTGATCCTCCGGCAAACATTGTAGGTTATGGAAGTCTGTTTCTGGAAACGGGTAAATCACTGAAGCTACAATTAATTGGCATGCATAAAGAATTATTGATATGTGCAGCACAAGAAATAAAAGATAGAAAAGCAGCGGAGGCAATCCAGAAACAGGAATTAAGTGTCTCAAGAGAAGTATTGCCACCAATTTCGGAAAATGAAATATATCAGA
>CACPDC010000032.1 GCA_902632595.1 uncultured SAR116 cluster alpha proteobacterium | reverse complement strand
CAGAGAAGTAATTCTTTCAATTTTTGTGGTGTTGCTTCTTGAATTACATTTTGTGGAATTTCTAAACTATCTGCAATATTAATTAGTTGCCAGGCTGCAACAAGACGTTCATCCTCCATTAAAGGAAAATTTATATTTTTATTTTCTTCAAAAAGAGCAATAGTTTTGAAATTACCCGCCTTTTTAATTTCGTGCCGACAAGTTTTCTCTACCATTTCCGTTTCATAAAAAAGTCTTACCGCAAGATACTGTACCAAATCGATAGGATATTCTTTTTGCCATGAATATTCGGGGTTTTTTGACCGCCATTTAATAAAGCTCGACCAGCCATGTAAGCTTGCTAACTGAAGAGAAATATAATCCTGCCAATCTTTCTTTGGAATACAAAGCATATTAAGTTTTTCGAGAATAGTCTCAGCAGGATTTTTTGACAGTGCTTTAATCTTCTTATTATTATCTCTTATTCCACAAGTTGACCATTCATCTGATGCTAGAGACCTCCAGGCCTCATAAAAACCTTTTTTTCTATCAGGCATGGACCACGTTGCATGCCCTTCATCCATGAAAGACTCACACCATTTTATTAGTTCGTTATTTAGTCGCTCCACTATATTCGTATGGAAAGTCTGATCGCACCATTCAGCAGAAGTCATATTTTTATAAATTAATGTTGGGTCAACTTTCTCATGAGAAACTATGTCTAATTTCTCAGCAATTAATCGTATTGTTTTTTTATTGGGTAAATTATTTATGAATGAGCGCAAAAAATTCCAAGAAGGAGTTGTTATCCCTTTGAGCATATGAGCACGAATTACTAATGACCTATTTATTTTTTTTCCGCCTAATTCTAAACTCCTATCTGTTCCGTGTTTTAAGACGTATGATTGAATTGCAGAGTCAAGATGGGTTATTTTAATTCTCCCCAACTCCACCTGTTCTCTATATTTTTTATTAGAAAGATAACCCCTACTTTCCAAAAAGTGATTGGCTAAGCGAATTGCCTCATGAAACGGAAAAACCTCAAGACTGCTTATTGGGTTATGATGAACAAAATAGGTCATCGGCCAACTGTAACTAATGACTCGACTTGCTCTTTCTACTAAGTTAATCAGCTCTTTAATTTCTTCTTTTTGTTTGTCCATCATATCTTAGAACCCATCAAAAGAGTTGATATATTTACAATATTACTCAACCAACCGAATAGAATGTGAAAAGGAATAATGAGTGTTAAAAGCACGATAATTAATACTGTAATTTCTTTAAAACGAAGATCCTCGTAATAAATATCTGCTTTAGATACTCCGAACAGAATAGACTGCATCATTTTAAAAAAATACCAGCAAGATATAAACCATATTAGTATTATTCCAACTAACTCAGAAGACATACCATTTGAATGATTTATTAAAATACCCAAATAACTGAAAAATAGTGTGAATGGAGGCAAACCCACAGCAGCCATTATAAGCAAGCCAAATAATACTGAAAAATAAGGCATTGTTCTAAAGAGGCCGGCGATATTATTTATTTCCAATTCACCATAGCGTTCAACCAATTGCCCAATTGCGAAAGAAAATCCCCAAATAATTACAGATAATGAAAAAGCATAGGAAATTGCATAATCTGAGATACTCCCTAGTTGTGCCACATGTAACCAGAAAATAGAGTAAAGTGCCACACCACCATACGTAATCAAGTTTAAAATCGAGAACTGAATTAGCGCTTTTATTGAAGCCCACAAAGCACTTACCAACGCTAAAATAGTGATTACTGGTAAAAATACTGTCGGTATTTCAGAAATTACCGAACTCAACAGGTAGATACCCACAAAAGGAAAGGCTAAGCATAGACCTAATCGAAATATCTTAGATGCTTTTTTCATACCAATTAAATAAAGTCCATGGAACGGAAATAAGGGAAGACATACAGCAGAAAACAAAGTTAAAATAGTTGTTTTAATAGGCATTTCTGACAATGTAGTTGATTGCCAGTATCCTAATATTGCAGAAATTATTAAGAAAATTAAAAAAATAGAGTGCGTTCGGCTGAGTTCTTTTGAATACATCCTCAAAGCATTGAAAAATTGCTCCGAAAGATGATCAAGATAGAGGCGGTTCAATAAAAACAAATATATACTTCTTTTTATCTGCCTAAAAATTATAAATTCTGTTCCATCAGAAAAGCGATAGAAAGAAAAAAACCAACCTATGAATATTAAAGAAACAATAATAAATACTAGTGCCAAAAATAAATTAAATGGTAATTCACCAGCCAGGAGATAACCCTTAAGTTTGGAGGGGTTATCTACAAGAAAATGAGTAAAACTCTCTGCTGCAAAAAAATAAGCCGTCCCAATTAAAGAAATTGCACCCAGCATGCTGATTTTCGTTTTGAACGGTTTTCCAAGCCTTACAAGAACCAACATTGCTTGGGATGTACATGCCCAGCTAAAAAGTAAAAAGATTAGTAGCCCATGGAATTCTAATAAAGAAATACCAAGAACAAAATGAATCGCAGATAAAATCAATATTGGAAAAAAGAGAGAGAAAGTAAAAGCTGAAATCAAACTAGAATTGCCAAAGGCCTTGAATTCAGAAACCTCAAAAGGTCTGGATGGATACAACCTAGTATTGTGAATACTTTTTCCGATGTTGAGAAATATGTCAGCTTTAAATAGACCATGTGCCATAAGGTGAAAAACAGCAAGATGAAATGCCCCAAGGCCACATTCCATCATCATATACCCCATTTGACCAATCGTTGAATAGCCTAATGTTTTCTTTATATCATTTTGCACTAGCATCATAGATGTTGCCAAAATCGCAGTCAAAAGTCCGACAAATAAAACAATGTGTAAAGTTGTTGAACTTAATGAATATAAAGGTGCTAATCGCGCAAGTAAAAACCCCCCTGAATTTATTAATCCAGCATGTAAAAGAGCATGAATAGGCGTGGGCGCGAAAAGAGAATCTGGCAACCACATGTGAAAAGGAATTTGAGCAGATTTACTCATAACACCAATGAAAATCAATAATGTAACTAATGTTATGCCAGTTAACTCTACCCCTGTACCAAAAAATGAAATCATTGTTTCTTCTGTAGAAGCCCGCTGAAATAACAGATTGAACTCTAATGTTCCGTAGAGGTAATAGGTAAGTGCAATGCCGCTCAAAAATATTAGATCTCCTGCTCGCAAAATCATGAAAGTGCGAAAACTACTTCTTATTGTGGGCCCATGTGAATAATTATGGGAGAGTAAGGCAAGAAACCAGCCTAACAACTGCCAGAAAATAAAAAACATTATCAAATCGGCACATGATACCATAAACAATAAAGATGATATACAAAGTGCAAGTAGGGTCAGATATCGATTGTATCCCAGGTCTTGCTGAAGATACCGGATTGAAAAGCGATACAAAATCACTCCAAAACCAGAAATAAATAACATCATTACAGAAGAAAGCCTGTCGACCGACATACTGATTTCTGGTAACCTGGTCCATTTTGGAGAAAATAATTCTAAACGGCTAACATCCGGATATTGAATAGCATGAATAAATAAGATGAAAGATACTAAAAAACTTGTCACCATTAAACACCAGCTAATAAAATAGATTGGGAAGTTATTATTACGAAAAGGGAGTGTCGTGAATAAAGCGGCTAACAAAGGAGCAATAGGAATTAGTAATGGAAATAGGTTTGGAATCATTTTTACCGGTATTTAAGTTAGATATTATGTCAATTCAATCAAAATATTTCTCGGCCTTTAAGAGCTTCACCTTTTAAACCTCTATTAATTTTATTTGGAGGATCCCTATTTTTCCTAACAAATATTAATAGAATATCGCACTTTGTTACCAGTTACGTCACACCTAGCCAATATTAAATAACAAAAAGCTCGTTTATTTGATACTTAGTAAATTCAAATGGCAGCATATCAAAACTGAACGGATATCAAAAAGTGCTGGTAAAAATCTGTCAATAGTGTCTTTCTGTTTAGAACAAATGTGCCTTTATTTTAGGACCATAATTACAAAAAATAGGATTTTCAACTAAAGCAAATAAGCAGGGATTTCAGCGATGAATTTACATGATTGGGGCGCACTAATCGCAATCTGTACTGTCGGAGCTATCTCGCCAGGCCCTAGTTTACTTGTAATAATATCAATATCTACAAAATTTGGACGTAAGGCAGGTGTACTTAGCGCGGTTGGACATGGAACTGCAGTTTTCATTTATGCGATAGCAACTGCATTGGGCATAAGTTTGCTCTCAGGAGCAGCGAATTACACTTTTTTCTTTGTAAAATTAGCAGGTGCATCACTTCTGTTTTGGATAGGTCTATCTATGTTTATGTCTGCGCATAAAACCACAAGAGAAACGGAAAAATCTAAAGTTCCAGAGAAACTTGGATTTGCTTTTAGAGATGGATTTCTTATTGGCATATTAAACCCAAAAATTGCCGCATTTTTTGCATCGCTTTTCAGTCAATTTGTTGCACCAACACAAGCTTTCACTGTAAGTTTTTTAATGGCAAGCATAGCTGGATTAATCGATATTACAGCTTATTGCCTTGCCGCATTAATTTCGAATACTCTTCTGGTCAAACACATATTTTTAAACTATGCTCACATTCGAGATTATATATTTGGTTCACTATTAATCCTTTTAGCCTTATCTGTCATCTACGACAGTTTTTATTTATAAGTTTGGTTTTTGAAAACTAATGCTAAATATTAGCTCTGAATTCTCAAAAAAAACGTTTGGAAATTATTTTCGTTCTCCAATTGGTTTTTTAATTCTTGTGTCAATAGCCATGCCAATAGCGATGTCTGGATGGCTAGCTTTACTTAACAATTTTGTAGTAGAGAAGGCAAATTTTTCTGGTACAGGGATTGGATGGCTACATACTGTAAGAGAGATACCCGGTTTTCTTACATTAACTATTGTTTTTGTTTTTCCAATTATTCGCGAACAAAGATTGATAATTTTATCGCTTATTTTGCTCGGTGGCGCGGTTGCTGTCGTAGGACATTTCCCTTTTTTTGCAGGACTTATGATAACTACTCTATTCAGTTCAATAGGTTTCCATTATTTTGAGGCCGCGCAACAAACCCTGCAACTGCAATGGCTGGATAAAAAAAAGGCTCCCCAGATTTTAGGGTGGTTATTGGCAGCTTCATCCGGTGCCTCTCTCATAACATTTGGAGCAATTGCAGTTATTTATTCATATTTTGATATTACATACAAACAAATGTATGTTTGTTGCGGCACAATCACAATATTAATAGCGATCATTTCTTTTATTTTTTGGCCGAAATACCCAGTAAAAACCCATAAAACAAAAAAAGTCGTAATAAAAAAAGCTTATTTGCTATACTATATTTTACAATTCATATGCGGAGCAAGGCGACAAATATTTACAGTTTTTGCCGCTTTCATGCTCGTGGAAAAATTTGGTTTAGAAATTCATCAAGTTAGCTGGCTTCTGCTATTAAACTTTTCTATAAATTTATTATTTGGTCCTTTTGTTGGCTGGCTAATTGGAAGGATTGGCGAGAAATGGACATTGATAACCGAATATTCTGGATTATCTATAGTTTTCTTCGCCTATAGCTTGATATATTTTTTAGATTGGCCCGCCTGGGTAGCGGCCGCTCTCTACATAATAGATCATCTGTTTTATGCAATGATGATAGCGCAAAAAACTTATTTACAAAAAATTGCATTAAAAGAAGACTTGGCATCTACAACGGCTGTAGCTTTTACGATAAATCATATTGCAGCTGTTTTCTTACCTGTTATTTTAGGTTACGTTTGGATAATATCACCGCCAATCGTGTTTATATTAGCAACATTTTTGGCATTGTCGTCTTTGCTGATTTCTTTCGCGGTCCCACAAAATCCGTCTCCTGGGAACGAAACAATTTTTTCTAAAACTTAAATCTTCTCTGGAAATACGCATAGTTGCAAACGAGATATTAATAAAATACGACTTTAGCCGAAACATACATTAATGCTTTGGGAAAAATTATCTATACCAAAATTAATAAGACGCAATTTAGGGAAGATGTTTTTTATTAGATTTTTATCTCAGGCAGCGGCTTTTTTAATCTTGTTGACCATAGTGAACCTGATGTCTTGATGGATGTGCAAACAATAAAACGAGGATATAATTTCTTTTGATCTATTCGGATTTTAGAACTAAGAAGTATTTCTTATTGGTGCAACATTCATGTTGGACTTGCAACAATTTACAAACTGCATTTTACTCTAATAAAAGCTTGACTGTTTCTTTTAAAAAGGAAGTAAATTATGAGTAATTCTGTATACATCCTCTCTGCATTGCGCTCGGCTATTGGCGGTTACGGCGGAGCGTTGAAGGATGTACCTCCAATTGACCTTGGCATAAGAGTGGCGTCCGAGGCCATCAAAAAGTCTGGGCTTAATCCATCGCAAATAGGGCATGCTATTTATGGACATGTAATACATACGGAGCCAAGGGATATGTATTCTCCAAGGTGTATCTCTATGGGAGTTGGCCTATCAGAAACTTCTCCTGCCTTCCAGGTTAATAGATTATGCGGTTCTGGTTTACAAGCAGTTGTAAGTGCATGCCAACTTATTCAACTCGGGGATACTGATGCTGCGTTGGCTGGAGGTGTTGAAGTTATGTCACGTGCAGGATATCTGCTCCAAAATCATCGCTTTGGCGTTAGAATGGGCGACGACTCCGTTAAGGACATGATGATGGGAGCACTTCATGATCCATTTAGTGGTGTTCATATGGGAATTACTGCTGAGAATATCGCTAATGAGTATAATATATCACGTGAACAAATGGATGAGTTTGCGGTAAATTCTCAAATCCAATCAGCTAAAGCTACAGAGGCTGGTTATTTTAAAGACCAAATAGTTCCAATAGAAATTAAAAGCAGACGTTCTTCTATAATATTTAAAGAGGATGAGCATATCAAGCAAAATACCAACATGGAAAGCCTCTCTAGTTTGAAAGCCGCATTCAAAGAAAACGGCTCAGTTACAGCAGGAAATTCATCTGGCATAAATGACGGTACTTCTTCCATTGTTTTGGCGAATGAAGCCCTAAGTAAGTTATCTCAAAGTGGACCAAAAGCAAGAATAGTGAGCTATGGTATGGGCGGGGTTTCTCCACATATAATGGGAATGGGACCAGTTCCCGCTAGCAAAATAGCTTTAGAAAAAGCAAAGCTTAAAGTCGCTGACTTAGATGTAGTAGAGAGCAATGAGGCTTTTGCTGCGCAAGCTTGCGCCGTCTCTAAAGCTCTGAAACTGAATAGTAATGTTGTAAACCCAAATGGAGGTGCTATAGCTCTTGGACATCCTATAGGTGCAACAGGGGCTATACTTCTTACAAAGCTAACTCATGAGTTAACCCGTATAAAAGGAAGATACGGGATGGCAACAATGTGCATTGGGGGTGGTCAAGGGATAAGTGTTATTATCGATGCGGCGGTTTAAATCATTTTCGAAATCAGAAATCGAAAATTTCACTCTATACTAAAAACTGGCAATAATAATTCAGTGATTAATGAATTTTGCAGGCAAATTCTCGTTGACAAACAGTTTTGGGGCTCTCAGTTGAAACAACTACATTATCTTCAGGAATTTGAGCTTTATAGTAACATGAGGTACTAGTAGGAGTTCTCTCTGTTTTACTTAATCTACATATTTGATATTTTACCTCTTTATCTTTTTTAGATACATACGTTCGCCCTTCGGCGAACACATTTATCTGGCCAGAAAAAAAAATAAGTAAAATAAACGAGACTAAATGATACAAATTTATCTTCAGCAATTTTTTATACCTCCGTATCCGTGATTTAATTGTCCTCTTCGGAACCAGGCAGATACGCCTTTCCCTGTATTGCCCTTGCACCAAGAGATTTCATTTCTTGAGATTGGGCTTCTGTCAGGATATTCAATTTATCCTCCACCAACTTCTCTGCTTGTTCTAACGTATCCGCCTCTATCTCAGCAATTCCGTCTATAATCCAATGAACTTTTACTTTCATATTCCTTCCTATCCTAAACTATCAAATTGAAAAAGCATATAAACCGCTATTGATAAATAATCATATGTCATTTTACCAGCGAGAGTTTATCAAATATCTTCCCAGCTTTATCTTGTAACTCCACCATTAACTTTGCTTCCACCGAACTAGCAGCCTCATCGCGCTTTGAAATTGCACCTTCAATTAAAAAAGCACTTGCAATAGAATACCACATATAGGCCTCTTCAAAATTTGGCACCTCAGCAACTTTCTTATAAAATAATGCTAACTCCATTAAAGCGGACCTATCCCCTGAATCTATTCGGTCTTGTAATAGCTCTACTAATTTCTCTCTTGTTAGCTTTAAAGATTCCTCTGGCAACAAACTTTTTAAATCTTCACTTAATTCTTCTGCGGGCTCTATGCCCCCAAGATAAGCCGACCAAGCCCAAAATAATGCTTGCTGGTAATTTTGGGGTCTTCCTTTTCCAGCTTGCAGCAATAACGCAAGATTATACTGTGCGTCATGTTGAGCAGCAAAAGCTTGTAGTTCAAACAGATTAACAGCATGCTGATAGTTTTTATCTCTTACTGCTTGCACCGCCTCTGCAAAAGTGACATTGCTAGTGGTTATATCTGCTAATGTCATTTGGGTAGGCATAATAAGTGAAATTATAATTACAAATTGGCTTAGTGACTTTTTTATTGCCTCTAAGCGCATTAGCTTACCGGCCGGCCATCATAACGAGTTGGAGATAAAAAATTCGTGAACGAAATTTAGAATTTTCTCTTCTTTCGTAAACAACAATTCTGGGGCGGGATGAATTTGGTTTCTGAAACTCCACATCCATAGATTCAGGTAAAAAAACGCCATTCGCCTGCAATGTACCAGCGGGATCCTCAGAAAAACTACGATGAAACTTTTGGTCTATCCAGATCCTGGCCAAAACCCTACCAAGAATGTCGGGTAATTGCTCTCTTACCGCCTGTTTATCTTTGAGATATAACTCATCGCTTACCAAAGATAGAGCAGAAACATTTTGCTTTTTGCTAATGACCGCTGGT
>CACPDC010000031.1 GCA_902632595.1 uncultured SAR116 cluster alpha proteobacterium | reverse complement strand
CGCTAAAAACATTTTCTATAACCTTTATTTCTCGGTCTATCGATTTCAGAAATCTTGCGCCCCGAACTTTCTCATCCATAAGGGTTGGAATATCACTTGGTTCCAGAACTTTCTGGGAGATGCTTTTAAGCTCATTATCAATTGGGGGAGCGTTGGTCTTTGTCGTTTCGGGATTTTTTGCTAGAAAATCTATAAAGGAGTGGGCTTCAGGACCTCCGTCAAAAACCGAAACGCTTTGATGATTAAAAAGAGAACGAATATCAGAGTTCTCAAAATCTTTATCAACGGTCGGGTAATTACTCATTTTTGGAACATCAAAAATAATTTCAATTTCCTGCTGTTTAGATTTTGATTGTATCTTCTCAAATGATGAGAGCATTTGGACACGAAATTTCTTTGTTTCAGATATTTTCTTGCTTAATTCAAAATCGTCATTGACTGCCTCCAAAGGTTGATCGTGCCATTTATCTATCTTTTTTGGCGAGGTTTGAGCTCCCATAATGTTTTGAATATCTTTGAACTTAACTGAAAAAAGGTAATTTTTTACGGAAAACTTATCTTTCAAGGGACCAAATTTTTGTTCAGATTTGCCCTTTTGTGAAATAATATTCACACTTTCTGTTTCAATCGATGGCTTATGTGTTGCTATTAAGCTCGCATCCGCCGGACTAATTAATTCCTGATTGGCAACACTAAAGGCAGTATTAATTGTTTGTACTGAAAAATACCCTAATGTAAAAATGAATACCGAAAAAAACATTGCCGAAATACCCACATGTGACGGCTTTATTACCAGTTCCCATGGTCCTTTTTTCCCAAAAACAAGAAACCTCCGTTCCGAAAAATACCATGGTTTATTTTGACCAACCACAGCATGGTTTACCTGAGTGCTATCTACAATCCGGGGA
Organism: uncultured SAR116 cluster alpha proteobacterium; assembly: GCA_902632595.1. Classification (GTDB taxonomy): domain Bacteria; phylum Pseudomonadota; class Alphaproteobacteria; order Puniceispirillales; family Puniceispirillaceae; genus UBA5951. The sequence continues at coordinate 10,871 of CACPDC010000031.1, read as the reverse complement.
AGACGTTTTTCGATTTTTGTCCAGAGCCAACTTCTCATTGCAAGCCCATTCTATATAGCAGGTAAATCAAAATAATATTTGTTAGTATCTGAATAACAAACATTGCGTAGAGCCCCAAGTTGCGAGACTGGTTACTTATATCAAGCTTGATTGAAGGATATGATGATTGCTGCTTTTTAGATGATGAATTAACGCTAGAAGACAACGTATCAGCCGATGGTGACTGTAACATTTCAGTATTAATATCTGTTTTAAGTTGTCTATGGTTTTCAGTAACAATCGAATCTAAATCAATAGTATTTGAAACGGGAACTATTGGATCCGTGCCCGTTTGGCCAACTGGGTTATTTTCAACTGCTTCTCTTATCTTTTCAATACGTTCACGAATATCAATAACATCATTAGACACGACAACCACCTTTTGCCTTTAAGAAGAATGTTTCCGATACAAATATTCTACCTAAAATATTTGGCATAATCGTTGCAACGCTATTAAAGTTTTTGACGGACAACTTTTATGTTAGAAACATTATTTATAATATATCATTTAGGTTCTGGGTTAAATAACGACAGACATAAATATTTATTTATAATGGAGAAGTCACTTTAATAGGTAAAAAACGAAATGGCGAAGTTAGAAAAAAATACTAACCAAGGTAGGATATCTGAATCCGTAATTGGCTCGGATATGGAAATTGTTGGGGACATAAAATGCAATGGAATCATGCGGGTGGTAGGAAAACTTAAAGGAACTATTAACTGTAGTGAGTTGATTGTAGAAGAAGATGCAATTGTGAACGCAACAATTTCTGCAAATTCTGTAAGTGTAAATGGAAATGTTAGTGGCAGTATAAAAACAGATGCAGTTGAGATAAGTAGCAGTGCTTCTTTCAATGGGATGCTTTTTTATAAGCGAATCGCTATTGATTCGGGCGCCAATTTGGAAGCTAAACTTAATTATGATCCATCCGGTGAAAAAGCACGCAAATATGTAAAACCAAAATCAATCGAGACTGATTCAAAAATAATTAAGGAAGAAACGCAAACCATGCAAAACAAACTTGAAATTTAAAAACTACGATTTCAAACCTTTATCTTACCTTATTATAACTAAAATGAAAGAAGAATAAAATGGCTGAAAAAATGACCACAATAGGCGCGGGAGCGCACTTTAAAGGAAAAATATCAAATGCCTCTACTATAGAAGTCAGTGGTATTGTTGAAGCGGATGTTGCCACTGAAAAATTGACAATTAATGAAACTGGAAAGTTTGGGGGATCAATTAATTCTAAGCTTGTGGTTGTCTCGGGGAGTTATGATGGCAATATGGTAGCTGATAGTGTTTGGCTCATGCCCTCCTCACGTGTCAGTGGTGAAATAAAATATAAATCCCTGCAATTAGATAGAGGCGCCGCATTAAACTGCCGGGTTATCCAAAACTGGGATGAAAAAGAAACGATAGAAGACGACGCTTCAAACACTGGAGAACAAAAAGTAAATGAAAATAACAAACAAGATAGCTCTGTAGGAAAGGCATAAATCATGGCAGACGTAACATATATTTCACCTGAAATTAAAATGGATGGCACGTTGGACGTAACTTCTGCAAAAGGTTCAACGGTTGTTTTAGCTGGACACTATAAAGGCGAAATGCGTGCTGTAGATGTAAAACTGGAAACGGGAAGTACGTTTAATGGAAAAATTTTCGCCCAGTCAACTGAAATTGGAGGCAAAGTGAACGGGGACATCCAAACTAAAAGCTTGAAATTAACGAGTTCTGCTCGATTTGAAGGCTCAATTCTAACTGACGAACTTGCAATTGATGTAGGTGCTGAAGTGAGTGGAAGTATATCTAAACTTCAAAAAAGTTAAATTTAATACCCAATAAATTAGTCCTGTAAAATGAAACAAGCTGGTATTCTTTTCGTTATTTTATCTTTGTTTGGTATTTTTGCATTTATTGCCTGGGAATTTGCGCTTAAAACGGAACCGCCGAAAATGGTTTTTGTGACAGCAAAATTAGACAATAAGTGCGAATTTCACGAGAGCACTTTTGCAATAGAAGTATATGAGACTGGGGCTACATCTGTGTTTAAAGATGGAATAGCAAGCATAACAGCAAGGTCTGATCAAAGAATTCGCTTAGTAACTAATCCTGCTTTTAAAAATGTCCAATATGATGGTGATCTTGAACCAGTTGTTTCATCTATAACACTTACGGCATACTGTGATGTATCAGAACGTATGATGAACATATTCAAGTCAATGAATGAAACTTTTAAACCATAATTTTATAACACCAATTTGAAATTATTTTTTGTTCTAATGGGTATAGGCTAATTGGCATATTGTTTGCTTTAAGTGCGTATGAAAAATTTCTTAGTACTTTAAAAATGCACCTTTCTACAACATACAGAAAATATTTAAATAAATGGCTGATGCCATTCGTTCTTTTTTATATTTTGGTATTTTTCATTATTACTAAATCGACAGCAAGCATACATTTCTCAGACCAAGATGTATGCCAGATAGTAGCAATGGAAGCCGAGGAGGCGTTTAATTTTCCAACTGGAATTCTATCATCAATTGCAGAGGTTGAGTCCGGCCGCAAAACAATTAATGGTGACTATAAGCCATGGCCATGGACGATTAATGACAACGGTAAAGGTCTTTTTTTTGAAAATCGCCAATCTGCTGGTAAATATATTAGCAACCAGAACGAACTTAATAATATTCATATGGACATAGGATGCATGCAAATAAGTGTTAAATGGCACGCCGATGCTTTTAGTTCAACAGAATCAATGCTTGACCCTCACACGAATATCGCCTACGCAGCAATCTTTCTCGAAGAGTTATATCAAACCCATGGGAATTGGGAATTAGCAATAAAATATTACCACTCCGCGGAGAAAGAAAAAAATGAGCCTTATTTGCAAAAAGTAAATGCTGTTTGGAAAAACCACCCTCAACCTGCTGTTGAACCCGCAACTGCTTCTGCGAGTATTATTAGTTTAGATAAATTAAACCAAACAGCAACCATAAACATTGACGACAAAGGAATAGAGACCGCACGTCCGATTTCTGCACTTGCATTTGGTTTTGAAAAAGAGACTGGCCCCAGTTTTACAGCAAGACAGGAAAAGAGTGAAAACAAGCCCTCCGAACATTTTACTAAATCTCAACCGTACCTAGCCAGTGAATGGAGGAAAATAGTTTTTTTCAGAGAGCTATTCGCATTAGATAAAAATTAATTCGAACTAACTTCCTTTGGCTTTTCAAATTCGTCATAATGTGGATAAGTGTTAACCATATACCAATTATAAAATTCCCAATATGATTGCGATGGATATTTTGCTGGATTTTCATCTGATATACATGTCTCAATCGGATGACAAACTGGCTCAAATGACGGATTAATAAAAGCAGCGATTGAAAATCGATGTCTATTTTTAGGCGGAATAACCCTGTGAGGGCTAGCTCTAAATTTTTCGTTAGTCCAGCGTTCTAAAAATTGTCCGGTATTAACAAGAATAGCATCATCCATTCTTGGAGGTCTTACCCAACTTCCGTCGGTAAGAAGGACCTCTAAGCCTTCAACATCAGCTTGAGGAAGAAATGTCATAAAACCGGTATCTGCGTGGGGCCCAAGTCCAAACTCATTTTCACCAAGTTCAGGAACAGGTGGATAATGAGCCAACCGCAAATAATTATGTGGCTTATGAAAGTATGGCTTAAAATAATTTGGCTCAAGACCCAACGCAAGAGCCCATATAGGCAATAATTTTTTTCCTAATTGTTCTATTTCAGACATGAACACTTGGACGGCCGGTTTTAATTCAGGCATATTTTTAGGCCATTGATTTTCTCCATAGAAACGTTTTCCAGACCTGACAAATTCATTATCTGAATCATAATCTGTTGCGAATACCAATGTTTCATTACTGTCATATTTTGTGTTCTTATTGTATGTAGAATGTGAAACTAAGGTTGCCCCAGGCTTTATGTAGCCACGTTGGTTTTTGTTAATAGTAATGTCAAGCTTTTCTTCCATAGATAAATCATGAAAAGCCCTTGTCTTTTCAAACATATCTTCAATGGTGGATTTAGGTATTTGATGGTTTTTTAAAAAGAAAAAACCTATTGTCTCACATACCTCTTTTAACTGCTCTGAAAGCTTTTCATCTGCATGCTTGACACCATTAAAATATGGTTCCAAGTCTAAAACTGGAAATTCTACTTGTGACATTTTTTTCTCCTTTTCAACTTCTTTAATATTGTCATTCTTCTAGTGCTGCAGCCATTATGGCGTCTGGATTAAATGGCATTTTGCGCAATGATAGCCCTGTTGCGTCTTTTAGAGCATTTGCAATTGCTGCTGCCGTTGGGCCTGCAGCGCCCTCACCTGCCCCAAGATAGGGCATGCCCGGTTGTTCAATAATATGCGTATGCATTTTTGGAATGTTGTTAAAAGTTATAATTGGGTAGGAATCCCAATCTCGACTTACAATACCATCACGTTCATAGAGTACCTGCTCATATAACGTCCAACTAGCTGCTTGAATGAAACCTCCTTCGAGCTGAGCACGAACCCCTTCGACATCAACTATTTCCCCGGCATCGCAAACTATGTAAGCGTCGTGTAAAATAACTTCTGCGGCATCATTAACCGACAGCGACACCCCAATTGCACAATAAGCTGCAGAATTTTTATACCTGGCAAACCCAATTCCTCTGCCTAACTGTTCATCCTCCGCAGAATCATTTTCCATTACATACCGTAGTTTATCTATAACAGTTATAGCACGTTCATCTTTAAGATGATTGAGTCTAAAGGTGAACGGATCAATATTTGCTCTTTCAGCGAGCTCATTTATCATCGCTTCATTCGCAAAAACATTCCCATAGGCTCCAAGAGTACGTAAAGCGGATGTCCGCAAAGGCAGATCATAAACCCTATTTTTAACAAGACGAGGTTGTGGCATCTCATACAACATCTCCATATTACGATGAATTCCTCCATGTGGAACCATCATTGGCTCCGCAATTGGCCATGGTAATGCGTCTTCTAAATAATGAGAAGATACCATCCTTGATGCGGGTTCTTTACCTGTGATTGGGCGGGTGAGAAACGTATCAGCATAGGTCTCATGGGACCAAGAGCTTATTTTTCCTTTACTATCAATGCTTGCTTGAATTTCACACCTCATTGCTGAACCATATGGCTCCCAACTATGTTCATCATCTCTCGTCCACTTTAGAAGGATTGAATGTTTGGGAATATGTCTAGCTATTATTGCTGCATCAAAAGCTGCATCATCAGCACCATTATGCCCGTACACTCCAGCGCCTGGTACGAATTGCACTGTGACATTTTCCGTTTTCAAGTTAAATGCCTCAGTTATGGCGGCTCTTAATGGATAGACACCTTGATTGTGTGTCCATACCTTTAGCGATTTATCATCATAATATGCGCATCCAGCAGAGGGGCCAATTGAAGCATGCATATGATAGGGTTTTTGATAAACTGCACTTACTGTAACGTGTTGACTCTCGTCTAGTTTTTCCAGTTGTGGAATTTTTCTTGTTGCAGAAGGAATACAGCCTTTTTCCACAAAAAAGCTTGCTTTTTTATTTGTAGCTAATTGTGAATATATATTCTCTTCTGATATTTGTTTTTGTGTTTTCCATTTAGCTGCTTGTGAAAGACGCCTTGCTGCTTTTACCGCGTGATATTCCTGCTCCGCAGCCACGGCTAAAAAACTCCCGTCTTTTACAACAAAGACTTTATCCTGCTTTAATCGATTCACAACTTCCGAATTTAGACTTTCTAATTCGCAATGGTAATGTGGCGGCCTAATTATTCTAGCGTGCAACATATTGTCGAACTTTAAATCATGCAGGTATTGATATTTACCAGTCATAATTTCAACCATACCTTTTGCTACATGTGACTTATTTTGAATTACATAATCTGAAGGACTTTTAGTTTCTACATCTTCATCAATATCAACATCAAGCGATACACCAGACAATAATTCCCAAAAGGTCACAGAAAAATTAGTGCCAGCGGCTCGAAACTGGCCATCGCTTATTTCAATCTGTTCTTCTGAACAATTAAGCTTTTCAGATGCTTTTTTTATAAAAATATGGCGTGCTGTTGCAGTTGCTTTTTTTATAGCGTAACCGGAATGCTGCATAGAAAAACTACCTGCAGTATAACCCTCATTAGGGTCTAAATCAGTTCTGGTTTTTCTTACGATTATGCTATCAAATGGAATGCTCAGCTCCTCCGCGGCTATTAGAGCAAGAGCTGTGGTAATTCTTTGTCCTATGTCGACCTTACCGGTGTGTAAAATAAGTTCACCCTCTTGTGAAAAATCTAGCCAGTCACTCACTTTAGGGCTATTTGCGAGACTTGCGTGGGCACTCATCCTGCTACTCCCGCTCGAATTCGATACACTGCTTCTAAAATCCGTGAATGGGAGCCGCACCTACATAGGTGCCGATTCAGCGTATCTTTAATTTGCTGATCTGATGGTTGTCTTGTTTTTCGAAACAAAGCCGTCACGCTACACACAATACCTGCGATACAATACCCACACTGAGCTACATTTTCTTCTGCAAAAACTTGTTGCACCTCACTCATCTTGTCAGGATTTCCAAAACTTTCAACAGTTTCTATTTGCATCCCTTCGAACTCCGCCGCTGCACGCACACAGCTATTTGTTGGCTCACCATCAACTAAAACTATGCAAGCGCCACATTGTTCTAAAGCACATCCTAATTTTGCACCTTTAAAATCTAAATCATTCCTTAAAACATATATAAGTGGTGTATCAGGATCCGTATCAACCGACAGATTTTGGCCATTAACTAGCAGGTTTATCTCGGACATACTCTACACCTGCACCCAATCATTATCGACCCTTAAACGATGTCCCACTATATTTGGGCGCATTAAAGTTTGTTCCACAAAACATCCCTTTTTTGCTGCTTCTATTAATTCAATCCTCTCCTGTGTTGAAGCAGAACCTGCCATATCTATATCTATTTCAAAGCTTACTGGTTCCGTTACGTAAGGTTCCCGACCTTTTTGATAACCTTGCCAATGCAAACGCGTTGCAAGCTTAATCTCTCCGACATCTACTTTTAATCTCTTAGAAAATGCTCTTAATTGAGTCATCAGGCACGCTGCTAATCCTCCAGAAAACAACATTAAGGGTGTTGGAGCTGAGCCATCACCACCATGAAATCCCAATTCATCTGTGGCAAGTTCATATTCGAAGGGATCTGGCTCAAGCATTCGTACTTTCATATCTGTTCTCATTCTTTCAGTATTAACGGCATCACATTCAAAAATGACATCAAATTTTTTTGTTTCATCACTCATAAATTTTTCTTCTCATTAAAAGTTGACTTTATCACTTCCCTTTAATTGTAAGATCTCACGTGCTTCTTCTGCACTTGCAATTTCAAGTCCAATACCTTCTATAATTTGCCGAGCACTTTTCACTTGCTCTGCGTTTGAGGTTGCAAGTCTTCCAGGCCCAGCCCAAAGGGAGTCCTCCAGACCAACCCGAACGTTAGCTCCCATTGAAGCAGCTTGAGCCGCTATTCTCATCTGTGCAGAACCTGCGCCTAATACAGACCATTCGTATTGATCACCGAAAAGCCTGTCTGCTGTTCTTTTCATATGAGCAACATCTTCCGCATGAGTTCCAATTCCGCCCAAAATTCCAAAAACAGACTGAATAAATAGAGGTGGCTTGACTAATCCTCTGTCAAGGAAATGCTTAAGGTTATATAAATGAGCAATATCATAGCACTCAAATTCAAAACGTGTGTTGTTTTCATAACAAGTAGTCAAAATATATTCGATATCTTTAAAAGAATTTCTAAATACCAAGTCTCTTGTGCTCTCAAGGAATTCCGGTTCCCATTCATGTTTGAATTCCTTATAACGATTTAGCATCATGTAAAGCCCAAAATTGATCGAACCCATATTCAATGATGCCACTTCAGGTTTGAACATCTCTGCTGGCTTTACGCGTTCTTCCACTCTCATATACGGACTACCTCCAGTTGTTATGTTTATTGCAGAACTCGTAGCTTGTTTCATTTGAGGTAAAAAACGCCCAAAAGCTTCTGGCGTTTGATCTGGCTTACCAGTTTCAGGATCGCGGGCATGAACATGCAAAATTGCAGCGCCAGCCTCAGCTGCATTTAATGCATCATCAATTATTTCACTGGGGGTAATTGGCAAATGTGGGGACATGCTAGGGGTATGTATTGCACCTGTGACAGCACAGGTAATAATTACTTTTTTTGGTTTTGCCATAAAATCCTCCAGGCCAAGTTCTTTTACGTATTGGAAAAGATTTACTTTATCGATATTTTAGTTGATTCAATCTTAATGTTTCTATTGACTATTTGGAAGAATAATTTTTTATAAAAATTTTAATTCTTTTAAATAATTTCAAATAACAGGTCGGAAAAATTCACTAACAAACAAAGGGGCAAAATATGGATGGGTTGATTCGTCGCTCTACAGAAATTCTTCAAGCAATTGCAGCTATTTGGCTAATATTTGTAGCCTTGACAATATTTGCAGAGGTTGCCTTTCGAAATCTAGGACTATTTTTGGGTGCCGACCAAATTGTTCAGAATTCAGTTCCCGCAATTGTTTTTTTGCAGGTTCCATTCGCTATTGCAGCAGGTACTATGTTAAGAACAACATTGATTTTTGGTCTTGTAAAACGAAAAATCCGACTGGGAATAAATTTCATATCTTACTTAATTGGTCTAGCACTTTTTATTGGCATAGCTGTTGGCGGATGGACCGATATGATTCGTGGATGGGAAATAAAAGAATATCAGGGTATAGGAGCAATTGAATTTCCTGTGTACATAATACGAACAGTGATAGTGGTTTGTTCCATCATTGTATCTTTTATCTACTTGAATTTAGCATTTAGAGCTTTAACCGGAACAGATAGAACCCCGTTAGCCCAAGACTAAAAGTCTTTTATATTTAATGATAAAACTATTTATTTGAATAAAAGAATGAAGGAATAAAAATATGGATCTAGATACACTCATGCTTCTTACCCTTCTAGGGATGCTGGCGGCAATCGTATTAGGCGTTCATATTGCGCTGGCACTCGGTGCTACTGCAATGATAGGCACGTATTTTATATTTGGTGACACCTACTTAGCAGCAAGCCAAGTGGGAGGAGCAGCCTATGAACTAATAAGAGACCATGTTTTCATGACAATCCCACTCTTTGTTCTTATGGGTGATTTTCTATCAAAAAGTGGTGCTGCTGCTGACCTCTATACGCTTATCAACAAAGGATTAAAAGGTGTACCTGGGAGACTTGGTGTAGCAACCGTCACGGGTAACGCGGCGTTCGCTGCTGTTACCGGAACTTCAATCGCATCAGCCGCTGCTTTCACAAGAATAGCATGGCCAGAAATGAAAGCCGCAGGATACAAGCATTCTTTTGCTCTTGGCTCAATTGCTGGAAGTGCATGTCTTGGCATGCTCATTCCACCTAGTGTTCTCCTGATCGTATGGGGTATCATAACAGAGGATTCTATAGGTAAATTATTTGTTGCTGGAGTGATACCCGGAATCTTGCTGGCTGCATTTTTTGCTGCCTACAATATGTTCACAGCCAAAATGAGTCCCTCAATTGCACCGGAACCTGACGCAATTGGGGACGTAACCCCTCTAAATAAAAGCCAAATTTACTCTGGGGCATCCATAATTGGTTTGATTGCTCTCGTTTTGGGTGGAATATGGGGCGGTTTTTTTACAGCAACAGAGGCCGCAGGTGTTGGTGCATTAGCGGGCATGTGCATTGCTATCGCCAAAGGCTTGAGATTTAGAGAGTTGGTAGACTGTATCATTGATGCAGGCAAGACATCCGCTCCGATTATGATTCTACTAATTACTGCTGGAATGTACTCGAGGTTTTTATCGCTGGCAGACATTGACTCACTTATTATAGGAGCAATGACATCTGCAGGCTTAGACGGTGCAATGGGCCTTATAGTAATGGTCATTATTTGGCTTCTACTGGGTATGTTATTAGATTCTATTTCTATCATCCTATTAACAGTGCCATTATTTATGACATTGAGTAGTGGAATGGACCCATATGCCTTTGCGATATTTGGTATTTTAGCTATTGAAGCTGGGTTACTTACACCACCATTTGGTCTGATCGTCTACACGGTAAAAGGCGTTTTATCTGGAACAGGTCACGATGTACCCCTAAATCAAATTTTTTCAGGTTCAATACCGTACTGGCTGATGATGTTACTTGTCATGATTCTAGTAGTTATTTTTCCTGGATTGAGTGAGAGTGAACTACCAAATGGTGAGGGTTGGGCAATGGAAACGATGACAGTCAGCACCCATAATGGAACTCATATGGACGCCCCATATCATTTCCATTCAACAATGAGTGGTGGGGAAAAAGCAATTACCATTGATGAAGTTCCGTTGCATTGGTGCTTTAATCCAGGCATTAAATTAGATTTTAGACATCTTGAAGATGGATATGTCGTTCAGGTTTCTGATATTGAGGCTGAACTAGATCGCATATCTTATGCATTACAGCCACTTGATATCGTGCTTGTGAATACGTCAGCAGAAGGGCACTATGGCTCTGATGATTTCGTTTCTAAAGGGTGTGGTATCGGAAGGGAAGCTACTATTTATCTTTTAGATAAAGGTGTACGATTAACAGGAACAGACGGCTGGAGTTGGGATGCCCCCTTTGTACACACAGCAAAAAAATATGCTAGAACTAAGGATGCTGGGCTCATTTGGGAAGGTCATAGAGCTGGAATTTATGAGG
>CACPDC010000030.1 GCA_902632595.1 uncultured SAR116 cluster alpha proteobacterium | reverse complement strand
GAATCCTGGCGGCACAGGTAAACCGATAGAAGCCATTTCCGCAAGATTAGCTCCTTTTCCCCCAAGAAGGTTACGCATACTCGCATCCCCGTCACACCCGTTTGGACCAAATGCGTAAACCCATTTATTTTCTGACATTCCTGTTACTCCTATATTCGAATGGTCTTTTAATCAAATTTAAATGTAAGTTTATCTCTCAATTTTGTCGAAATCAGCAATCAAATTAATTTTGCCGCAAACAATTTTTAACAAATTTAATCTGTTATTTCGTATTTTCTTGTCATTATCATTAACAATTACCGTCTCAAAAAATTCTGTAATCGGCTCATATAGGGAACTGTATTGTTGTATAGTTTGGCATATTTGTTTTTGAGTTTCCCCAACTTCGTTTGGCAAAGTAGCAACAATTTTAAATAACTTCATTTCTGCTGGAAATTTAAATAAGCTCTCATCGATTGCAATTTCGTCTGCAAACTGTAGAGAGGAATAAAAAGAATTTACTTCTGTTTTAAATTTTTTGGTTTCGGCGACAAGCATGTTTGCCGCTCTTCTCCAGCTCTCGAGTAGCTTTACTCCAGACGGCTTTTTAAGCATTTCCTCTAATGCTTTTACCTTCTCAATTTGGTTATAAATATTTTGAATATCAGCATCAATAATTGCTGCTGAAACGACATCATAAGAGATACCATTATCCTTTAATCTGACTTTTAATCTTTCTGTTATGAATGTAGCAAGTTCATCGTCAACTTTCTTAAATCCATAGAGGTCAGCTGCTTTTTCAAAAATTTGATCTAGTGGTATTTGAATGGCGCGCTCTTCAATCATTCTCAAAATTCCGAGCGCAGCCCGACGTAAGGCAAAAGGGTCCTTTGAACCTGTTGGCCTAACATTAACAGCAAAAAAACCAACGAGTGTGTCAATTTTGTCTGCCATTGATACCACAATACCCTCCGCTGTTTCTGGTAATCTATCCTCCCCGCCTTTAGGCAGATAATGATCCCTAATTGCCAGCGTCTGAGATTCAACTATTGATTGCGCAGAAGCATAGTAGCCCCCCATGATGCCCTGCAGTTCAGGAAATTCACCAACCATCCCAGTTACTAAGTCTGACTTCGATAAACTAGCCGCCTGAGAGGCATCAAATTGACTACATCCTGGAATAAATTTTGCAATCGAAGCCGCTAGTTCTTCCATTCGGTCAACTTTATCACTTACTTGACCCAGTCCTGCGTAAAACATAATGCTTCCAAGTTTCTCACGGTGAGCTTTTAAAGATTTTACCTGATCCGACTCCCAAAAAAATAATGCGTCGGAAAGGCGCGCGCGCAAGACGCGTTCGTTACCCTTAACAATAATTGAATCTATTTTTTTATTTGGCTTCCGATTAGCAACTACTAAAAAATATGGTTCTATTTTTCCGTCTTTGTTTTTCAGCGCAAAATACTTTTGATGCACCCTCATTGAAGTTACAAGAACTTCGTCGGGCAAACACATAAATTTGCTATCAATTTCTCCGCATAAAACATTCGGATATTCGACCAATCCACAAACCTCCTCTAATAGGGAATCGTCACCAACTAATTCTAATCCTTTTTGTTCCGCTATATTTGTAGCATTTTTTAGAATTTTACTTCGTCTTTCCTGAACATCTACCAGAACATCTAAATCACGCATCTTCGAAATATAAGAATCAAATCCAAAAATTTTAAAACCATCTTTATGATGAAAGGAGTGGCCATATCCGACATTATTGAAATTTATGCTCATATCGCCACCTAAGTCCACACTGCCGGGAAGAACTTCACTATCTAAAACCACATTAATGTAATGTAGCGGACGAACCCAACTAACTCGGGAAGTACCCCAGCGCTGGCTTTTAGGCCACGGAAATTCTGATACTAATTTATAAATAATCTCAGGAATAAAAGTTTTGATAGTTTTTCCTTTTTCTTTCAGTTCAGCAAAATAAAAAACACCCTTACTAGTATTCTTACGAACCAAATGGGTTGGTGAAATACCATTTGATTTACAAAAACCTTCTATTGCTTGCTGGGAGGCATCTATCTTTGGTCCTCGTTTTTCGATAACCCTGTCGGATTGTTTCTTCCTCAAAGAGGATAAACCAACTGCCATGTGTCTTGGTCCAATTGCAGATTTTGTATCATTAACAAAAGCTACATCTAACAAGCCGGCTTCTATCAAAGAGGAAGTTAAAAATTTAGCCATATGGTTAATAGCATTTTTCTGCATACGCGCAGGAATTTCCTCACAAATGAATTCTACAAATAACTCACTCATTCCGAATTACTTTCTCTTGTTTTAGCGACCCAAGCCTCACAACAACCTTTGGACAGCTGTCTTACTCTACCAATATAATTTTGTCGTTCAGTTACGGAAAGCACCCCTCTCGCATCAAGTAAATTGAATAGGTGACTAGCCTTCATGCATTGGTCGTAAGCGGGTAGTGGAAGTGCTGGTTCTACCGAGAGCAAATGTGCACATTCAGTCTCTGCATCATTAAAATGAGAAAATAAAATGGATGTATCTGCTAATTCAAAATTCCATGTGGAAAATTCTTTTTCAGCTAGTTTAAAAATATCGCCATATTTCTTGCCGCCCCTATGAGTTGGCACACCATCCCAATCAAGATCATATACAGTTTCAATTTCTTGAATAAACATTGCCAGCCTCTCCAACCCGTAGGTAAGTTCCAAAGGCACGGGATGACATTCTATGCCACCAACTTGCTGGAAATAAGTGAATTGAGACACCTCCATACCGTCACACCAAACTTCCCAGCCAAGGCCCCAAGCTCCGAGAGTAGGTGACTCCCAATCATCCTCTACAAATCGAATGTCATGTTTGTGAACATCTAAACCAATTGCTTGCAAGGACCCTAGGTATAGGTCTTGGGCATTTTCAGGGGACGGTTTAATAATAGTTTGAAACTGATAATAATGCTGAAGCCTATTGGGATTTTCAGCATATCTGCCATCATTTGGTCGTCTTGATGGCTGCACATACGCTACTTTCCAGTGAAAATCTGGCCCAAGTGAGCGTAGTGTTGTAGCAGGATGAAATGTTCCTGCACCTACTTCCATATCATAGGGTTGAAGGATTACGCATCCTTGCTTTGCCCAATATGTCTGTAGATTTAAAAAGATGGATTGGAAATCTGTTTGCATGGACCGGTAGAATGTTTATGAGAGTATCGGGAATTTACATCAAACCGCATAGTTTAATCAACCATTCGATTTAATATAAATTTTTTAATCAGCGCAATCGCACCTTTTGGCAGTTGTGAAAGTTGCACAAGATGTACAATAATGTGCGGCAATAGTCTCAGTTTCATCATCCATTTCTCCGCCTTTTTTCTCTGTGTCTACTCTTCCGTTATCCATAAAAGCCCGCCGCTTCTCATAAAAGCGGAAAAAATTCCATACAACTATTAGTATAACACCGAGCCAAACGAGCTTTGTAAGTGAGAGCATTTCTAATAAATCCTTTAAACTTATCTCTAAATCTATCGATACGTCAAACAGCCAATGTGCGTTCTATAGCCCGAAGCGTGCCCAAATATGTCTATTTTCTATCTCATCTAAGAGCTCATGCGAAATAGCGGCACCTATTTTAGCTGAGTTTCCCGCTAATGAAAATAATCCTTTTTTTTGAGCGATGTGCTTAATTTTTACCTTCTCGCCAAATCTCTGAGTCAAAATTGAGTGCATCGCACCTATTCCGTCAATTAAACCTAGTTGTTTGGCTCTATTGCCAGTCCAAAATAATCCATTGAATAACGGCTCTTCCTCATTTAATTTCTCACCCCTCCTTGACTTAACATGAGCAATAAAATGATCGTGTATTTCATTTTGTAAAACTTTTAATCGAGCTATTTCGTCTGGATTTTCATCTTTAAAGGGATCTAGCATACTTTTTGATTTGCCACTTGTGTATATACGTCTTTCGATCCCGAGTTTCGAAATGGCTTCAGCAAAGCCAAATCCAGCGGAAATTACACCTATAGAACCTATTATTGATGCTTCGTCTGCATAAATTTCATCTGCGCAAGAAGCAAGCCAATAACCTCCAGAGGCAGCAACGTCCTCGCAAAAAGCTATAACAGGCATTTTATTTTTCTCAGCCAGTTGTCGAATGCGTTTCCCAATGAGTGCGGATTGAACAGGAGAACCCCCGGGAGAGTTCACACATAAGATGACAGCCTTTTGTTTTTTGTCAGCAAATGCCTTTTTAATAACTGGCTCTAGTGTATCATAATTTAAATTTTTTCGAATTGAACCTCCTCCAGATGCTATTACACCAGCGAGGCGTATTACAGAAACCCTAGGCACATCTGATTTCCAAAACATTAGTTTTGATAGAAGGGTCATTATAACTCCATTTTAGATATTTTTTAGTAAATTCAGATACAAATAATAAAGAGGGTATTATCTTTCTAAACCCTCACCTTTCATAGCAAGACTGGCGTTTGAAGTCAAAGTGCCATCCATATTATGCAATGTGATTCCAGACAAAATTACACAATTTGTTTTGCTTCCCTTTCTTGCAGTGATGATCATACGATTAGCAGGACTACCTTTAACCGGCCAAATGGGGAATAACGTTATTTCTCCCATTCCCTGATTATAAAAAATCGAAATAACCTCATCTGTTCTGTCAGCCCGAATAATAAAACTCACATATCCTTTTGGCTTGCATGCCCAAATCGCTTTTATAAGCCAGTCTTGTAAGCTCAACTTATCTCCGACATGTGCAAGATTTCGATACCTGTTTTTTGACCTTGTCCCTGTCAAAGGATGAAATGGAGGATTCGCGATAACATAATCAAAATATGATTCAAAATTTAAGGGTAAATGTTCAATAGATAATTGTTTTGCTATAATCTGCTCTGACATATTATTATTCTGTATATTTTCGGCCAGCAGCTTTGATATTTCAGAATCTTTTTCAACTGCGACAATCTTGCATTTTGGGAATCGCCAAGCAATGCCCAAAGATACTGCGCCCACTCCTGCTCCGAGCTCTAATAGACACCCTTTTTCGGCACATACGTATGTTGCAAGCAAAATTGCATCACTACCAAAACGATAACCAGTTTTCATTTGCTTTAATTGAATTTTGTTCCTGAAAATAAAGTCTGTAGTGAAGATGTCAAAATTTTCATTTTTACCCTCATTACTCATATTTTGACTTTCTAATATTATCTCTCCATTTTTGACTGTAAGAAGTAACTTCTAATCATTGTAAAACTCTCTTGCATCTTGCAATATAGACCTTGCCGAAAAGAGAAAAGGTTTTTCAACCATAATTCGCCTGGGAAAAGCACCTATACCGGCTTCCAACATAGAGATGTGTTGATCAAAAACTACAAACGGGATATTCGCACTATCAAGCAATGACTGTAAATATGTTAGCCTAACGGCATTTGTTGTTTTAACTAGTTCAATCATCTCTAAAGTTTAGCAAAGATATTTGTAGGGTAAAAGGCTATTTGAAATCAGAATATCATTAAATATTCACTTGCCGAATTTTAGACAACCCTCTAGACCTGCTAGGAGAAAGGATAGCAATCGAGAAGATAATGTCATATAACCCATCGTTAATGCCTCTTGTTGCGATAACGCAACAGGCAATGTCAGAAGTCAACCGAGTGATATTAGACAGGTTACAGTCTGATGTGCAACTTATACCACAATTAGCTGGACATTTAATAGCAGCAGGAGGAAAAAGATTGCGACCAATGCTGTGTATAGCAGCATCAATGGTTAGCTCCCAAAATATTAAAAAACCACCTAGAGCTGCTTTGTATTTGGCAGCATCCGTAGAATTTATTCATAATGCAACCCTTCTTCATGATGATGTCATTGACTCTTCTGACCAAAGGCGTGGGAAACAAACTGCCAATGCTTTATGGGGAAATGAAGCCAGCGTCTTAGTGGGAGATTTTTTGTTTGCTCGAGCCTTCGAGTTGATGGTTGAGACAAATGATATTTGGGTTTTAGAAAAACTCTCCCTTGCAGCCGCGCAGATTACAGAAGGAGAAGTCAAGCAGATGTCAATGCTAGGGCGCCCTGATAGTCAAATATCGGATTATTTTTCAGTTATAAAGGGAAAAACAGGAGTATTATTTGCTGCTGCAGCACAAACTGGTTCAAAAGTTGGCGGTGGAGATAGTGATTTATGCAATGCGTTCTATTACTACGGGTTAGCTCTAGGTAACGCATTTCAGATTATGGATGACGCACTAGATTATGGCGCATCTCAAAGACAAATTGGGAAAGATCTTGGTGATGATTTTTCGGAAATGAAAATTACGCTGCCAATCATTTTGGCTTGGCAGGAAAGCTCTTATAAAGAACGTAAATTTTGGGAGCGGACTTTGCGAGCAGGAAATCAGCAAGATGGTGATTTCGAAAAAGCAAGAGAAATCATAAACAAATATAGCTGCATCGAGCGTTCACTTGATTTTGCAACAAGTGAAGTAAACAGAGCATCACAGGCGATAGCTGTAATTCCAAAATCTAAATTAAAGGATGCTCTTATTGAAGCAGCTAAATTCGCCGGTTTGAGAGATAGCTAACATGACTTTATTCCGTCTGTTGTTGCTACTAAAATAGACAAAAATTGAATATCAGAGCTATTTTTTTATCATTTTTTTTGCCTGAGTACCCGTAAGATTGCTACCGTCATTTAACGTATAACCGCTAGTTTGTTTTACATATAATGTAAAAAAACTGTTGATTTAGTTCACCATTTGGCTGAATTGCAAAGGAACTTTTTGCAGTTATTCAAAAATTTTTATAGGGCTTCAAGACTAATTCTAAAATGATAACACTCTTAAAAAATCTGAGTCCCCAATTTGTTTTTTGACTTATTGTTTTTTCCCCTGCCAAATTCAACTAATTTTTTATCTTGGAAAATGACTGCTTTAGGTAATAAAAAGATGTTTTTTGACAATCTAAAAATGATAAAAAATAAACACATATACTGGCATATATTTGTGAAAATGGAAATTTATGTCTGAAAACCTTTGATGGAGACATCTCTTGTCCAAATCACAAATTAATAGAAATGTAGGACGGCGACATGTGAAAATTAAATCACAAGTTAAAGAACTTACTTTTTCAAATAAAAAACTAGATTTACAGATTAAAATTCAGAGAATTTCCAAAAAGGGTAATGGCGTTGGCTTTTTAACTCCGCAAAAAAGTACACCATTTGACATAAATGAGGTTCACGTGCCAAACACACTTCCTGGTGAGGTTGTTCGTGTTAAACCAAAAGAAAAATTGGGAAAGAAGGTTTTTGGTGACCTAATAGAAATAATTTTACCCTCACCTCATAGGCAACCACCAAAATGCAATTCGTATCTAAATTGTGGCGGATGTCAAATACAGCATATGAATTATAATTCCTATCTTGAGTGGAAAAAAGAAAGCACACTAGAACTATTCCAAAAATCTAATATAGAAATACCTAATTTTGTTGGATTAATTGCATCAGAAGGACAGAAAAGACGTAGAGCAAGTTTTAAGTTTAAGCGAACAAAAGAAAGAAGTTACATCGGTTTTCATAAGAGTAGAACAAATCAAATAATTCAACTAAATGGATGCGTTGTTTTAAGTGCTGATTTGCTTTACACAAAGCAAGAAATATTTGAGGGACTTGATAAAATCGTACCCAATGGGACGGAAATGGTTATTCAAGTAAACCAGTATGAGACTGGAGGTGACATATTACTAACATCTGACCGAGAATTATCAAATAAAACTCAGTCGGGATTGGCTAGCTGGGCCTCTAATACGAAAATAAAAAGAATTTCCCTTGGCTATAAAGGAGAGAGCGAAAAAAGGTTGATTTATCAAGATAGCCCGCCATCGATAACTTGGGGGGGTATCGAAATTTCACCACCACCTGGAAGCTTTCTGCAACCTACTATATTTGGAGAGGAAATATTGCAAAATCAAATATTTTCAGCCTATAAGAATAAGAGACATTGCTTGGATTTATTTTCGGGAGCCGGGACTTTAAGTGCTAATTTACTAACACAAAAAGTTCGAATCACTGCATGCGATAATCATCGAGATTGTCTCAATGCTTTTAGATTAGGATATCAAAAGGTAAAGCAGAATAATTTACTGAAAACAGAAATACGTAACTTAGTGACAGCACCTCTCATATCAGATTTTTTAAACAATTTTGATGGTATTATATTAGACCCTCCACGGAGCGGTGCAAATGCTCAAATTAAACAAATTGCAAAGTCAATTTGTCCCTCGGTAATTTATGTTTCATGCAACGCTATTTCTTTTATTAATGATGCTAAAATACTTATTGAGGGAGGATACAGGCTCAAAGATTTCAAAATATTAGATCAATTTAGTTGGACAACACATATTGAAATCATCGGTACCTTCCAAAAAGAATAAATAGCGTTACTCTAATATGTATTGGTGTATAAAAAGGACTAATTTCCAATGATTATAAAGCGATCAATCACAATTAAGGGACATTCAACATCAATATCTCTCGAAAATTCTTTTTGGGATGGATTAAATGAGATTGCCAAAGTGAGGAAAACTTCTATTGCATCTTTAGTAGCTGAGATAGATAAAAATAGAAGCTCAAAACAAGAATATGGGCTCTCTAGTGCAGTTCGTGTATTTATCCTTAATTATTTTAGGGGATAATAAGTTTACACTTGCTTACATTTGAATGTGAATTTACGGTTATGAGCGTTAAATTGATAATCTGTGTGACTTGAGATAAGAATGAAGCGTGTAGCAATTCTGCAAACAGGGGTAAATAATTCAGAGCTACCTGCACATTATCCAGACTATCCTAGCATGTTCAGGAGCCTAATAGGAAAAGCACAATCAAATCCATTAATTGAGCTAATCAGTTTTCCCGTTTTAGAGGGGCCATTTTTTCCAAATATAAAAAGATTTGATGGTTTTATCATTACCGGTTCAGCCTCAGGTGTTTATGAAAATAAGCAATGGATGAAAAAATTATTTTCCTTTATAAGAGTAGTACATAGTGAACGCAAAAAACTCGCCGGATTTTGCTTCGGTCATCAAGCAATTGCTTTAGCCCTCGGAGGAGAGGTTGTAAAATCGAAAAAAGGTTGGGGTGCAGGTATAAAAAAACATAGTATATACAACTCAAAAGAATGGATGAGACCCCAGTTAGATAAACTTCAGCTCATATATATGCACCAAGACCAGGTGGTGAAATTACCATCTTCTGCTGTTTTGTTGAGTGGAGACGATTTCTGTCCTTTTTCTGCTTTCACAATTGATGACCATATAATGTCAATGCAAGGTCACCCTGAATTTTCTCGCAGTTTTGTAAAAGATTTAATTAAATTACGGGCTGAGAATATTGGTTATGAAAGAACAAATGCAGCTCTAGACTCTCTATCTGTTCCACATGATGGCGCAGTTGTCGGTGAATGGATAGTTAACTTCTTTTGCTCTACATAAATTAAATCGAAAGCAGACGAGAAGAATTTAAGAGTGTCATTCTCAGAAGAGAAAAGATAATGGCAAAAATACTTGGTTTAGATACTGGTGGAACCTTTACTGACGCAGTAATTATCGATGCTGCAAAAAATTCTGTAATAAGAAGTTCGAAATCTCTTACCACCAGACAAAACTTATCTATTGGGATTGGAAGTGCTATGCGTCTTGCACTCGGCATTGAGGTGGCTGACAATAAGCTGAGCTTTTCCTCAGGCACTAATCAGAGAATTGTACTAGCAAATGTCAATTTGGTGAGCTTATCAACAACACTTGCCACAAATTCTATTGTTGAAAACGCAGGCTCCTCAGTCGGATTAGTGCTTATTGGTTTTGGGAAAGACATTCTTAACAAAGGTAAGCTAGGAGAGGTAATAGGCGAGAATCCTGTACTATTTATCAGAGGT
Organism: uncultured SAR116 cluster alpha proteobacterium; assembly: GCA_902632595.1. Lineage (GTDB taxonomy): Bacteria > Pseudomonadota > Alphaproteobacteria > Puniceispirillales > Puniceispirillaceae > UBA5951. Next base: position 4,537 of record CACPDC010000030.1, on the reverse strand, counting down.
GGTCATCATCCGGATGGCACATTACAGTCACAACTTGATACTGAAACACTTTTAAGGGAAGTAAAAAAAATTACCCCGAAAGTATCCGCCTTTGCGGTTGCAAGTTATTTTGCAACGCGAAATCCCGAACATGAAATAAAGGTACGTGAATACATCCTCAAACACACAAAGTTGCCAGTTAGTTGTAGCTTCGAGCTATCAGCATCGCTTGGTGGGCCAAAAAGAGCACTTACTGCATTTTTAAATGCAACTCTAATAGGATTACTCAAAGATCTCATAGATGCAACACAACAACAGATGCAACAAATTGGATTGAATTGTGAATTGATGGTTGTCAAAGGCGACGGCTCATATGTTTCAGCTGATTTTGCAAAAGAACGCCCCGTTGAAACTATTTTATCTGGGCCAGCAGCTAGCGTCTCAGGCGCAGCATTCTTAGCAAGTGAAAATACAGCCGTTGTTTGTGATATTGGAGGAACAACAACGGATATAGCAATATTAAAAAATGGTTCGGTTGAATTGAGTTCTGATGGCGCTGAAATTGGTGGCTGGAAAACAATGGTTAAAGCCGTAAAAATTTGGACAAGTGGACTCGGCGGTGACTCCGAAATGCATATTGATAACAACACAAGTGTTAGCCCAATTAAACTTGGCCCTCGCAGGGCTCTGCCTTTATGTTTACTTGCAAAACAGTTTCCTGCTTGTATTGATATAATGCGACAGCAATTATTGGCGCCTATTGCATTGCGCACAGATGGGCGATTTATAATTCCTTTAATGCCCGAAGGAGCCCCCTGCTGGCTAGCAAGATCTGAGGCAAAAATGGCTCAACGACTTATAAGAAGTGGAATTTCTGCCCTGGCTGACATCGCAGATACGCAAGTTGCCCTGGGTGCCATTGATCGACTCATGCGTAAAGGGCTTGCTCAAATGTCTTGCTTCACACCAACAGATGCTGCACATGTTCTTGGCAAATTTGAAAGATATGATAAAAACGCAGCTTCCCTAGGAGCACTTTTATCAGCAAGGCAAAAAAATAATAAAGGTATTGTTATTGCTGATTCAGCGGAAGAGCTGTCATTACTATGTCTAAAATATTTAAGTTCAGCATCCGCACTCAAGATAGCAGATGCATCGATATCAGAAGACAATGGAACAACTAATACTGCCTCAAACACTCCCGCAATAAAAGCGGCTTTATTTAATCTCTCTCAAAAATCACATTTTTTGCAACATCAAATAAAGTTATTGCCTCCCTTAATAGCGCTTGGAGCATCCGCTAGAACGCATTATCCAGACATTGCGAAATGCTTAGATACTTCATTAAATATTCCAGAATTTGCAGAGGTTGCGGGAGCAATTGGGGCTGCAATTGGTTCTATACGTCAACAAAGCTCGATAACCATTACACATCCACAAGAGGGTGTATACAGAGTACATTTAACTCCAGGGGTCGAGGATTTTTTTTCGTTAGAAAAGGCTGTTGAAAGGGCAAAAAGGGAAGCTAAAATTTCTTCAGAGGAACTAGCAGTCAAAGCAGGTGCGACTAGCACAAAAACAATAATTTTTGAAAAAATAGAATCCATAGAAATCGGCAATGGGAAAAAATTGTTCATTGAAGGTGTAATTACCGCTAGAACTTCTGGAAATGCAGGGAATCGACGTTAAAGCTTAATTCCAGTTTATTGGCAAAAAAATTTTTTCTTTGCCGCAATCTATTATATGGACCAAAAATGAAAACACTGTTTTGGTATATCAGTTATTCCTAACTGTTTTAGCAATTCCAGGTGCATCCAAACCAAGCTGACGATTTTCTATCAATTTCAGCTCATCGCGTATTTTTGCTGCTGTTTCAAACTCTAGATTTGCCGCAGCATCGCGCATTTTGGCTTCCAGCTCTAATATAATGGTTTTGGCATCTTTACTATTTAAACTTATACTTAAATTTTCTCCAGCTTCTTTTATAGTAACCCTGTCCCCTTTTTCATAAACAGAGTTAAGAATATCTGCTATATCTTTTTTTATAGTTTCAGGCGTAATTCCATTTTCTAAATTCCATTTTTTCTGCTTGTCACGGCGTCTTTTTGTTTCATCAATAGCATATCGCATCGAATCTGTAATTCTATCGGCATAAAGAATAACTCTCCCCTCAGCATTTCTAGCAGCTCTTCCGATAGTCTGTACCAATGAAGTTCTTGAGCGTAAATAGCCCTCTTTATCGGCATCCAATATACCGACTAACGCACATTCAGGAATATCAAGACCTTCGCGCAACAAATTAATACCTATAAGGACATCAAACACACCAAGCCTTAAATCACGAATAATTTCTATACGTTCCAGCGTATCTACGTCTGAGTGAACGTAACGTACTTTTATCCCTGCCTCATGCATATATTCTGTGAGAGCTTCTGCCATTTTTTTTGTCAAAGTGGTTACTAACACACGTGTGCCATTTTTTGCAGCCAATCTAGCTTCAGCAATTATGTCGTCTACTTGTGTATCAATTGGTCTGACGATACATTCGGGATCAATGAGCCCTGTAGGTCTAACAACTTGCTCTATAAATACGCCTCCCGTTTGCTCCAATTCCCATTTACCAGGAGTTGCCGACACATGAATTGTTTGTGGTCTGAAACTCTCCCATTCTTCGAATTTCAAAGGTCTATTGTCCAAACAAGAAGGCAGGCGAAAACCATACTCAGCTAACGTTGATTTGCGAGCAAAGTCACCCTTATACATCGCGCCAATTTGCGGCACCGTGACGTGACTTTCATCTACAATTAAAAGCGAATTTTCTGGCAAATATTCAAATAAAGTTGGAGGTGGTTCCCCCTGTTTCCTACCAGATAAATATCTTGAATAATTTTCTATCCCGTTGCAACTACCTGTCGCTTCGATCATTTCGAGATCAAATTGTGTTCTCTGCTCGATTCTTTGTGCTTCGAGTAATTTGCTAGCTTCATTGAACTCAAGCAACCTGTTTTGTAACTCTGATGCAATCAATTTTACGGCTTGTTGCAATGTTGGCCTTGGTGTTACGTAATGTGAATTAGCAAATATAGTTATCTTTTCCAAACTGGTTATTTTTTCACCTGTAAGTGGGTCGAATTCCCATATTTGCTCTATTTCGTCTCCAAATAATGTTATTCGCCAAGCTCTATCCTCAAGATGCGCCGGGAATAGCTCTATATTATCTCCCCTAACCCGAAATGTGCCCCTTACAAAATTTGTATCGTTGCGCTTATATTGTAACTCAGTTAATCTTCGAAGAAATTTTTGCCTTTCTAATTCTCCATCAGTCTGGAGTTTCAAGGTCATTTCCGAATAAGTTGCTACAGAACCGATTCCATAAATACAAGAAACTGAAGCTACAATAATAACATCGTCACGTTCCAGCAACGAGCGTGTTGCTGAATGCCGGAGTCTATCTATTTGTTCATTTATCGAGGATTCCTTTTCTATAAATAGGTCAGAGCGTGGAACATATGCCTCAGGTTGATAATAATCGTAATAAGAAACAAAATACTCAACAGCATTTTCTGGAAATAATCCTTTCATTTCCCCAAATAATTGGGCTGCTAAAGTTTTGTTTGGTGCTAGAATAAGCGTAGGTCTTTTAGATTGTTCTATAACATGGGCTATTGTAAAAGTTTTACCTGACCCAGTTACACCAAGTAACACCTGATCTTTTTCGTCTTCCGCGATACCCTTTAACAAAGATTGAATGGCTTCCGGTTGATCGCCATTGGGAACAAAATCCGAAACCAGCTTAAAATTAGCTGGTTTTCGGGGCCTATTTTGAGCCAATATCTCTATGTTAGTGTCCATTTGTATAAACTAAGTCTTATAGTTAATTTTGCTAGTGTTAATTGATTGAATTTTTTTATCTCTGATCGAATATACGAAAATATTTTGAAAGAATTTAATAGACATCTACTGGTATCAAAGCGTATTTTAACGGAAATATTTACACAAATTGGAAAAATAATGCTTGCTAACCGGTTATCCCTCATAAAACCCTCCCCAACTGTTGCTGTTACTGCGATGGCAAATGAATTGAAAGCAAATGGACACGATGTTATAGGATTAGGCGTTGGTGAGCCTGATTTCAATACTCCTGAACACATAAAACAAGCTGCAAATAAAGCAATGGCGGAAAACAAAACACGCTACACTGCTGTGGATGGTATTGCTGAATTAAAACAAGCTATCTGCGATAAATTTAAAAGAGATAATAATATTTCCTGCACCACTGATATGATTACAGTTGGCACTGGTGGAAAACAGGTTTTATTTAACGCTCTTATGGCATCATTGAACCCTGGTGATGAAGTAATAATACCTGCTCCATATTGGGTATCATATCCCGACATTGTCTTATTAGCTGAAGGAATACCTATAATTATAAAATGTAGTCAAAATCAAAATTTTAAAATTGGTCCAGATTCGCTTGAAAGCTCGATTACCGATAAGACGAAATGGGTTATCCTAAATAGCCCGTCAAATCCCACTGGTGTTGGTTACACCGAGACAG
>CACPDC010000029.1 GCA_902632595.1 uncultured SAR116 cluster alpha proteobacterium | reverse complement strand
ATAATAATATCGCCAAATTTCTCAGGCTCTGCCTTTTTTACAGTTCCATCAAGACTAGACCAACTTAAACTTCCTGTCCTCTGAATTGCCCTTTTCATATCTAGCCTGAGTACTGGTGTAATGCCTTTTTCTTTCCTTCTTTTTTTGTCTTCATCGCTTAATCTTTCGCGAGTATTTGGCTGTTTTAAAATACCATCAACTGGCGGGGATAAAAACTCAGATATTTCAGATCTCGATAAATAACAAGGGTAGATGAGACCTAAATCGGTTAAATGATCTAGTGCCGATTTGTATTGAGAAAAACGCTGGCTTTGATAAAGCTCACATTCGTTCCATTCAATGTCTAGCCATTTTAAATCTAATTTTATTTGTTTAATATATTTTGTTGAACAACGCGTATAATCTAAGTCTTCAATTCGTAGTAAAAAATTATCTGGATTTTCTCCTGCAATTTGCCATACGATTAAAGCTGCGTATGCGTGCCCAATATGCAAAAACCCACTAGGGCTAGGGGCAAATCGTGTGCGCCACCCGTTTTTTTTCTTTATGTCCCTGATAAATTCATCTGAAATAACGGGCGCTGTATTTTCCAAAAGGGACAATGCACGGTGCAAATTTATTGAATTTTCTGTCATGATTTTTATATTTGCAGGAAACACCAAAGATGCAAATATATTCCTACTTTTAAAAATAAAAAAAATTCTTGTGATAAACCAGCACTAAAATTAGAGGATATATTGATGGCAGAAATTAGGAAAATAGGAAGATTTGAAGGTATTTATCAGTCACCAAAAATAGTAAGTGAAGTAAAATCACTTATAATTCTTCTGCATGGTTGGGGAGCAGATGCAGCAGATATGTTTGGTCTTGCCCCTTTTTTTTGTCAAGATAGAAAGGGATGCGGCTTTTACGCACCGAATGCACCTTTTCCTTGTTCAGCCTCATCACAAGGCCGGCAGTGGTTTGATATTCAGCAAGGCGAAATTGGAGCAAATTTAGCCACTGAAGATTTAAAGGAACTCCTATCGTGTATTTTTGATGAATTTTCCTTATCACCATCAGAAGTTATTTTAGGAGGCTTTTCTCAAGGAGGAATGATGACGCTGGCAGCAGGACCATTATTTAAACTAGCCGGCTTAATTAGCTTTTCAGGCGCGCTCTTAACTGAAAAAAATTTAGAAAAAGCGTCTAAATCAAGTCCACCAATATTACTCATACACGGCGATTTAGACGATGTTATTCCAGTATCAGCCTTAATTGACGCTCAATCACATCTTGAGGAGAAAGGATTTGATGTTGAAGTTGTGCTTGAGAAAGGAGTGGGTCATTCCATCGATGAGAAAGGTCTTGATGCCGCGAGGAAATTTATTGATACTCATCTTCCAAAGGAGTAAACCCTGAAAACCTCAACGAAAATAAAGTATTGTGTTTAAAAAAAACTACAACTCCATCTTTTATAACTTCTCATGATACTTATTTTAGCTAGACACCAATATATGGATATGATTCAATCATGATATTAGGTATATTGTTTGGCTTGAAATAAATGAGTAAAAGCTTGAAATGAATGCGATTAGGCCAAAATATTTTTCGGCTGCGGGACAATTCCCTCCTACCTTAGTTTTAAATGCGGATTATCGTCCCTTGAGTTATTTCCCACTTTCTTTATGGGGATGGCAAGATGTTGTAAAGGCTGTTTTTCTAAATCGCGTAGACATTGTGCAAAAATATGAACGGATTATATCGTCGCCTAGTTTTCAGATTGAACTTCCGTCCGTGATCGCGTTGAGAGAGTATGTTCAACAATCTCGCAGTCCTGCCTTCACTCGCTTTAATGTATTTCTAAGAGATAAATTTAGTTGTCAATATTGCAGCAAACCATTTTTGGCAAGTGAACTTACATTTGATCACGTTATTCCGCGTTCTAAGGGCGGGAAAACAAATTGGGAGAACGTTGTAGCTGCGTGTACAAAATGCAATCTGTACAAATCAAACAAAATGCCCGCCAAAACTGGCATAAATCCTATTAGACTACCCGTCAGGCCAAGCACCTATCAACTTCAGGAAAATGGGAGAAAGTTTCCGCCAAATCACTTACATCATACTTGGACTGACTATCTTTATTGGGATGTTGAGTTAGAATCAGACGAAACCACCATTAGATGACAAAACGAATAATCGCAAAAAGACTCTGATCGCTTTTGCTTTTTGAATTTTGTTAATGACTAGATAAAGAGATGGTATTGCCTTTTTTGGACAAATTTTACTTTCGTTTTATTGTTATTTGATACCAACAAATAAATGATAAAACTGCAATGAAAAAACTAAAAATACTATTCCAGCTGGCCATGGAAATTCCAAATAATGACCAGATGATCTCATCACATTTCACAACTTGCGTATCTAATAACAAATTTGTAAGTGTTGTTATATCCGTTTCGTTCCCAAAATTGCTGCTGCAACCCATAGGTCCAGACCACCACATTTGTTCAATGCCAGTATGGTAAAGGCCTATCCCGCCACTAATAACTGCGGATAAACAAATTAATAAAAGTATCCAGGTTTTCTTAATTATGTACAAGCCAAAAAGAGCTAACATAACAATAATAGCATGTGGCCAGCGTTGCCAGATGCATAATTTACATGGTTCAAGGTTAGCAAAAATCTCCAATGAGAATGCACTTATGAGAAGTAATAGGGAACCAAATCCTGAAAAAAATAAAGCTTTCCTAAATGAGATATTCAACTAATTGAGCCTTCTAAGTTTAGTTTTAAAGAATATTTAATTCTCTAATATTATATAGCTAGAAGTTATTATAATACCAATAAGGCAAGTTAAGATAAAAAGAATTTTAAGATTTCCGTGATACCTCACTAACCCAGCCACCAGCAAAAATCGGATACTTCTTCCAAAAAATGCTGAGATAATAAATAGAATGAAATTAAATTTAAATAATCCTGCTGTGATGGTTACAAGCTTAAATGGGAGGGGTGTGAACGCACCAAGCAAAACAATTAGTAAGCCGTGTTTTGAGAATCCATTGGTAACATTCATAAAATTTTCTGACGATAAAAATGGAATCATATTATTTGTCAATAAAAAGCCAATAAAATCAGTAAAAAACCATCCTAGGCTCCATCCAATAAATCCCCCTATTACAGAAAAAAACGCTGTTAATAGAGCAATTTGCCACCATCTTCTCGGGGTAGCATATACGCAGGCAGCCAGCAGGGGGTCCGTCGGAATGGGGATAAACAAGGATTCTAATGCCGAAAAAAAATAAAGCGCTAATCGAGCTCGACGGCTATCAGCTTTTTGCTTTATAAATGAAGAGAGATTTCGAATCCTGTTTGAAAAAGGCATTCGTATACCCATTTAAGTAATCTCCCTACAAACAATTCAAAATTGGCGATAGTTTAAGTCCTTTAAAACGTAAGACTACGTGTAAATTATACCGTCTAAAAATAAAACCATAATTCTATTATTTTTTTAAAATTGAAATGCAAAATATTATTGCGTTTGCGATTAAAAACTATTTAACAGAAGTTTTTAAAATAGGGATGATTTTGTTGAAATTTGTTTAAATAGAATAGGTAAACTATTTTTTTAACATGTGAGATTGGTGGGGATACTCGGACTTGAACCGAGAAGCCTTGCGGCACTGGATTTTGAATCCAGCGTGTTTACCAATTTCACCATATCCCCTAATCTAAAAAATTAATAAGATAATAAACTGCTGTGCATTTCTAATTACATAGCGGTCAGTTTCATAGAGGTCAAAGATAATTTCTAGAATCGTAACAAATCCATAGCAAAAGTTCAGACATTATAAAAAAAAATAAATTTTCCGGTCTTTTTTTCTCTCAATCTAGGTGTTTGCTTGGGATAATTGAGAACGCCAGCTCAACGGCTCTTGCAATAATTTAAAATTATTACATCTTTTTCTTGCCTTTTGCAGTTAAACCCCCTATCTCATACATGGGGCTGGTACATGATGTTAGGATACATAAAGTGCCAGATGGATTATTAGAAAAACGCAGCGGTCATACGCAATCAGTATCACGGGCTTTGAGTCTGTTGTCAAAATTATCAGAAGAGACTGATGGTTTAAACCTTTCGGAATTGGCTAGGCGAGTTAAGTTAGCACCATCAACCGCTCACAGGTTACTGACTACTCTTCAATTGGATAGATTTGTTAGATTCGAAGAGGGTAGATGGCTTATAGGAGTTCAGGCTTTTAATGTCGGCTCCTCTTACATGCGCTCTCGTGATATAAGTCATATGGCTCGACCATATTTGCGTATGATGATGCAAGAAACAGGAGAGACTTCTAATCTCGCCCTAATGGATAATAATGGAAACTCCCTTGTGTACGTTTCACAGGTAGAATGTCCACAATTGATGAGAGCTTTGTCAAAACCAGGTGCGAAAGCACCATGGACTTGTTCTGCTGTTGGAAAAATATGTCTTGCTTATTTAAAATCAGATATAGCCATCAATATTATTCGCCAGACGGGCTTTACTCAATTCACACGAAAAAGTATTGTCGACGAAGGACTGTTTTTACGTGAGATTAGTAAAGCAAAAACACTTGGATATGCTGTTGACGAGGAGGAAAACTCTGATGGGTTGCGTTGTATAGCGTCACCCATTTTTGATGCCAACTCCAAGGTTATTGGAGCATTATCGGTGAGTGGTCCCTCAGTAAGAATAGAAGAACAAAAGTTACCTAATTTCGGGCGAGTGACCCTGAGAACAGCAAAAGAGCTAACCCGTGCTTTAGGTGGTGTTTGGCCGGTATAGAATTGCGTTTTGTAGTATCCAATGCTTAGAAATTTTGATATAATTTCACTAATTTTGTTAACTTAGCCAATTTATAGTCAGAAATTCCCTCTGCATTTAAAGCATCTAATGTGTTAAAAAGATATTCATAATTAGGACCTATTATACCCGATGCTTCTGCAATGATTTTTACAATTTCCTTATCTGGTAATGGCGCCGCAAAACTTGGGTGATTCCTTTTAATAATAAATGTGAGGGCTTTGAGCGTCTTTCCGTCAGTGCTTTTAACTTTCACCCAACTTGGTTTATAGGCGCCATTGAGCATTTCTCGCTTCCATATTACATCACATTCCTTTGCAGCAAGTGGTGCTGGTATCCGAAACAATATACCTCTTGCGGATCCTCCTCGGTCAAGACCCAGAACAAGGCCAGGTTTTTCTGGGCTCCCTCGAGTGATAGTAGTTCGTAAGCAAAATCGACGGTGGTATCCAAACAAATGTGCTGGAATACGCATGTCATAATTAAAAGACGGATTCCATATCAGGCTGCCGTATCCAAAAATCCATATATTTTCGCTAGAGTGAGAGTCTTCAACAAGAGACCTCCTTGAGGCCAGTAATTCCGTCTCCGAAAGGAGTTTAATATTTTGTCCTATTCTCTCAGTAGCTAACTTTTGTAGAATGCCATCTGATAAAGTTTGTCTATCTAATTTTAGAGAATTGGGTTTGTTTTTAGCAGCCATAATCTAATATTAAAATTGGGAAACCAAACAATCAAGGAGCTTTATGCAAAACAACTTGGGGAAAAGGAATTTCAATTTTATGCTCATCAAAAAGTTTTTTGATTTTTTTGTTTAAATCCCAATTTAAAGAGAACATATCTTCATAGTCTACATAAACTCTCAAGCGAACTTGAATAGCGCTATCTCCGTAAGAAAGCACGTGGAATTGGGGACTGGGTTCGTTATGCACGCGCGCGTCTTCCGAAAGTGAAAGCATAACATCCTCCACTTGTTCTAAATTGCTTTCATAACTTATACCAATTTCAATGTCTAAACGTCTTTTTTTGTATTTTGAGTGATTAATTATAGTTGAAGACCATATAGTTGAGTTTGGGATTGAAATAAAAATATTGTCAAAGGTATCAATTTTAGTCGTAAATAATCCCACTTCGTTTACCATTCCAGAGGAACCCGCCACCTCAACCCAGTCGCCCGTCTCGAATGGTCTAAGAATTAGAAGCATAACGCCAGCAGCAACGTTTGATAAAGTTCCTTGTAGAGCCAGACCGATGGCGAGACCCGCAGCACCTAGAACAGCAATGATTGAGGTTGTCTGAATACCGAACTGTCCTAGTGATACAACAAGTGTGATGGTCATTCCTGCGTACCTTGCAACACTTCCACTAATTGGTATAAGCATAGGACTTAATCGGGGAATACGGCCAAGCATAAGTTTTATTGTTCGTTCAGCTTTTGAAGATAACCAAAATCCAATTAATAAGGTGCCAATTCCAGCTAAAAACCCTGAAAAATAATTCACTAGAAGTGAAAATTCAGGCTTTGATAGTAGTTGAGAAAATGAAAAGCTATCCATAGAAAAATCCATTTTAATTATTCCTACAAAATGCACCAATTCTGTAAAATGCACCAATTCTGTTTTAAAAAGAATAAGGCCATTGAATTAACTTTCAATAATAAATCACTACATTCTTGTATATTCTAATAATAGTCTAGATTTCTGTATCCTTTCAATTGAATTTCGATCTATAAATGCGTTATATTCTCGCAAAATCAGTATGGGAATATTATGAAAACTAAAATTGTTTACTGGTCGATTGGGGATGCCCCTCTTAAAGACATTTCTTTAACAGCAGTGATTGGAAATTTTGACGGCGTTCATTTGGGTCATCAAAAGTTGATCTTGACGGCAGACCAATTTGCTAAAAGTAATGGGACTCAAGTTGGTGTTATTACTTTTGATCCACATCCTAGGCGCTATTTTAGGCATAACGAGCCCGGTTTCTTGCTATCGGATATGATTGAGAAAAATCGTATTTTATCTTTGCACGGCATTGAAGTAATAATTCATGTAAGTTTCAATGACGCTCTTCGTCAGTTATCACCTGAGGAATTTGTATCAAATGTATTGAACCCGTTGGGTGTTTCCCACCTTATAGCGGGAACAGACTTTTCATTTGGTCAAGGAAGAGCAGGTGATATGCATCTTCTCTATAGTTTAGGGAAAAAATATAACATAAAAATTACTGAAGTATCGCTGCAGATTGATAATAAATCGTCAATTATTTCATCCAGTCGAGTGCGCGCCGCTTTACAGGCGGGTCACATTGATGATGCAAGAGATATGCTTGGTAGACCCCCTACAATATGTGGCACTATAGAGCATGGAGATAAAAGAGGGCGTTTACTTAATTTTCCTACAGCAAATTTCAGTCTTAACGATTATCAGGTTCCTGCTTACGGTGTATATGCGGTAACTGCGGCAATTGAAAAAAAAGAGGTGGCTTCTAAAATTGAAACTAAATTAGTCTCTATCTCGGATGCACCAGTTTTCAGAGGAGTAGCCAATATAGGAATAAGACCCACTATTGGACAAAGAACAGTAATGGCGGAGGTACATCTGTTTGATTTTAATGAAGACATATATGGTGCAAGATTATGTATTAATCTGCATTATTACATGCGTGGGGAGAAAAAGTTTGCTTCGGTAGATTTGCTGAAGGCTCAGATATTAAAAGATACAGTAACGGCGAGGAAAATTCTTGCAGAACAAATTTGAAACAAAAATGAAAATTAAATTATGAGAATCTCTGATGTCAGATAATCAACAGACAACAAAAAATTATAAAGATACAGTTTTCCTACCAAACACAACTTTCCCTATGAGAGGTGGACTTCCCCAAAAGGAGCCTGAAATCATGGCTCGATGGGAGCGTCTGGATCTATATAAAAAACTCAGGAAAGAGAGAAAAGGTAGAGAGAAATTTATTCTTCATGACGGTCCACCATATGCAAATGGACACTTGCATATAGGACACGCATTAAACAAAATTCTCAAAGACGTAATTAACCGATCCCAATCCATGATGGGCAAAGATGCTAATTATGTGCCAGGTTGGGACTGTCATGGACTTCCAATTGAATGGAAAATCGAGGAGGAGTATCGAGAGAAAGGAAGAGATAAAGATGAAGTTCCAATCGAGGAGTTTCGTCGGGAATGTCGTAATTTTGCTGCTCATTGGATGAATGTACAGTCAGAGGAATTTCAGCGATTAGGTGTGCTAGGTGATTGGAAAGATCCTTACTATACAATGAAATTTGAGTCAGAGGCAATCATTGCTGCAGAAATTGGTAAATTTTTAATGCAAGGATCCCTATACAGAGGTTCAAAACCTGTAATGTGGTCACCAGTTGAAAAAACAGCATTAGCAGAGGCAGAAGTTGAATATAATGATCATACTTCTACAACCATTTTTGCAAAATTTGAGCTTATTGAATGTCCGATTGAGGCTTTAATTGGAAATTTTATCGTTATCTGGACAACAACACCTTGGACAATACCTGGGAATAGGGCGCTGGCCTATGGTAAAAATATTGATTACATTGTGGTTTTAATTAAACGAGTTACCGATACCTCGCTCGCACTTGAGGGTCAAACAATAATTGTAAGTGAACTATTATTTGAAAATATTTGCGCTCAATGCGGAATTTTAGAATATAAGGTAAAAAATAAGCTTAAAGGGCATGAATTAAAGGGGTCGATTGCAAATCATCCAATGGCTAAGGCTGGCTATGACCATACCGTCCCATTATTTGATGGTGATTATGTCACAACTGAACAGGGAACTGGCTTTGTCCATATTGCTCCAGGTCATGGCCCGGAAGATTATGATTTGGCACATATAAAGAACGGGATAGAAGTTCCAGATACGGTAAATGAAAATGGTGTGTTGATGGAGCATCTTCCAGTCTTTTCGGGGTTACATGTATTAAGAGATAATCTTAAAATTGCTCAAATCATGGCTGAACATGATGGGCTGATAGGAATTGGTAAATTAACGCATTCTTACCCACATAGTTGGAGATCTCATGCCCCAGTGATATATCGAAACACGGCACAGTGGTTTATCTCTATGGATACTGATGGTCTTCGCGAATATGCCCTTTCAGCCTTAGCACAGACATTGTTTTATCCAGTTGCTGGTCAGCGGCGTTTGACCTCTATGATTGAAAATAGACCAGACTGGTGTCTTAGCAGACAACGCGCTTGGGGTGTTCCCATTCCTGTCTTTGTTGAGAAAAAATCTGGCAAGCCGTTAAAAGATCAAAAAGTAGTAGATCGGATTACGTCTATCTTTAGAACAGAAGGGTGCGATGCTTGGTTTACATCTCCTCCTTCACGTTTTCTGGGAGAAAATTATGATCCTGATTCTTACGAAAAAGTAAATGATATTGCAGATGTCTGGTTTGATTCAGGTTCAACACATGCGTTTGTTTTAGAGCAGCGCGAAGATTTGCATTCCCCAGCCGATTTATATCTTGAAGGGTCTGACCAGCATAGAGGGTGGTTTCACTCGTCCTTACTCGAATCAAGTGGAACACGTTTTAAGGCTCCCTATAAAGGTGTTTTAACCCATGGATTCGTTTTAGATGAGCAGGGCAGGAAAATGTCTAAATCACTTGGAAACGTAATTCAGCCACAAAAAATTATACAGCAAAGTGGAGCAGATATTCTAAGATTATGGGTGGTAAGTTCTGATTACTATGACGATCTCAGAATAGGGACAGAAATACTTAAACGCCAGTCAGATCACTACAGAAGAATTCGAAATACGCTTCGTTATTTGCTGGGTGCTCTGGATGGTTTTGATAATTTGCAGTCTGTTCAGTTTGACAAAATGCCAGAGCTCGAAAAATGGGTTGCAGCACGCTTATTTGATTTGGATAAAACTATTAAAGAAAAGGCTAATATTTATGATTTTCATGCTGTTTTCACAGAGCTCCATGATTTTTGTAATGGTGACTTATCGGCATTTTATTTCGATATTCGCAAAGATATGTTGTACTGCGATGCGATTGATGATGAATCAAGAAGAGCGGCTCTTACAATTATGGATATGTGTTTTAAAAGTCTAGTTGCTTGGATCGCCCCAATTTTGTGTTTTACTGCTGATGAAGCATGGTTTGCTTATACGAAGAACGATGAGGACTCAATTCATCTTTGTGAGTACCAAAAAATCCCACTTGGCTGGGAAAATTCTGAACTTATAAAAAAATGGAGCAAGGTGCGCTCAATTAGGTCTGAAGTAACCACTGCACTAGAAAAAGCTAGGATCGAATCAAAAATTGGTGGTAGTCTTCAGGCATCTGTTAAATTAAGCCTGCCAGAGGAAGAAGCAACACATCTTTCCGGTATTGACTTGCCAACATTGTTCATAACTTCAGATGCTCAAATTGTGATTAGCAAGAATTCAAAAATTAAGGTTGAGGTTAATCTTGCAGTTGGAGATAAATGCGGGAGGTGTTGGAAAATTCTCCCAGAAGTAATAACAAATGACGGGATTTGCAAAAGATGTGAAGAGGTGGTAACCGCGATGGTTTAGGTTAATCATGTTAAAGTGTGTCCTTTTCGATACATAAAAATAGGGTTAAATTAAATGACTATTCTAAACAAATATGATTATTTACGGTTTGTTATAATTGCATTTTTAATCATTCTTGTAGATTTCTTCTCCAAGAAATGGGTGTTATTATTTCTTTTTGAGATTCCTAGGCAAATAATTATAACTCCTTTTTTTAATTTAACGCCGGTATGGAATAATGGAATTAGCTTTGGGTTAATGTCGTCTCAACCTGAAGCGGTACGATTGGTTGTCCCAATATTAGCAATTTTTGTTGTAATGTATTTAGTTTTTCAACTTCATATTCAAAAACCTCTGCAACAAATAGGTTCTGCTGTTATCGCAGGTGGGGCAATCGGTAATGTTATTGACAGAATTTTATATGGAAAAGTAGTCGATTTTTTCGATTTTCATATCTCAGGATATCATTGGCCAGCCTTTAATATAGCGGATGTATCGATATGTACTGGCGTTGCGATATGGATTTATGTCATTATATTATCATCAGCAACAATTGGAGAGAAATAATGCAGACGTCCCGTTTATCATGTTTGATTATTTGTCTTATTGTGTTTTTAGGAATAACTGCATGTTCTGATTATCGCCGTGCTATCGGAAATGAGAAATCAACGCCTGATGAATTTCAAGTTGTTGTCCGACCGCCGTTGTCACTTCCTCCAGAGTTTTCATCTCGTCCAGATGGAGATTCAATTAACTTAGGGGTAGATGAAAAAACTTCTTTGAATGTTATGAATAAGCTTTTTGAAAGGCGCAACCAGGAAGCAATAGGATATGACGAACTTTTTGAGTTAGGTTCAGTTGATGAGGATATTCGAACATTAGTAGATCAGGAAACAACAGGAATTATTTTTGAACGAAGATTGCCCATTAATGTTATATTTGGAGGACTTCCGGACGTTGGTCCAATTCTGGATCAAATTACAGAGGATAGAAGAATAAGAACAAATATTTTGCAGCAAAGAGCGATAAATGAGGGTGCAACCCCAGCTTATGACGGTGTTCTAGGTGAGGAAGTTCAAATTCAATAAAAAATATAAAATAAGTAAAGAAAAAGAACTCAGATGAGTACAATAAGACTGCTACCCAGCCATCTTGTAGACCAGATTGCCGCAGGGGAAGTTGTTGAAAGACCAGCTAGCGCATTAAAAGAGTTAGTTGAGAATTCACTTGATGCGGAAGCCACTAAAATTATTATCAATCTCGATGATGGAGGTCTTGGCGGAATATCAGTGGTCGATAATGGCTTTGGTATGAATAAAGATGCACTTCTTCTTGCAGTGAAGAGACACGCCACCTCAAAATTACCAGATGCAAATTTATCCCAAGTAAAAAGTTATGGTTTTAGAGGAGAAGCGTTGCCGTCAATTGCTTCTGTCTCAGATTTCGAAATATCTTCTAAAGCCCATATGATGGAACATGGATGGCAAATTCGAATAGAGCATGGGTCAATTTCTTCACCTATTCCAGTTGCGATTGCAACTGGCACTACTGTAACTGTGAGAGGCATATTTGAGAAAATACCTGCTAGACGTAAATTTTTAAAAACGCAACGTACTGAAGCAGGTAAATGTCTTGAAGTCGTAAGACAATTGGCTATGACGAAACCAAAAGTATCTTTTAAATTGAATGAAACAGGTAAAAATTTAATTAATTTACCTGCCAGAACAGATGATTACTCAGGTATCCGAGAGAGATTATCAGATGTGATGGGGTCCGGTTTTGCTAAAGAAGCTTTAATGCTAGATGCAAATAAAGATACAACTAGCCTTACGGGGCTCATTGGATTGCCAACAATGAATAGGCCAACGACTCAACATATGAGTATTTTTGTCAATCAGCGTTCTGTTAGAGATAAACAGCTTGTAGGAGTTGTGCGCGCAGCGTATGGAGATACTCTTCCAAGAGGTAGATATCCAGTAGCAGTGTTATTTATTTCTGTTGCGCTTGAGGATGTGGATGTGAATGTGCACCCAGCCAAAAGTGAAGTTCGTTTTTCAGACCCTAGAGTAATTCGAAGCTTGATTGTAGGCGCCATTCAATCAGCTTTGCGAGGCAATAGTGCACTCGCCACCTCAGAGGGAGGAACAAATTTGTTCAACAGATTATCCCTCAGAACACCGAGCACAAAAACAGCTAGTATACATTCAACGTATTACCCTAAGAAAAACGTAATTGATACGGGGGATGCCCTCGAAACACAGAACTCTACTTTTAAGGATGTATCTACGGAAGATATGTTTAATGGCGTCTCTCCACGCGCTAGAACAAATGATGAAAATGACTATAGTAAAATAGAAGGCCAAAAAGATTTTTTAGAAAGTCGTTTAGGGGCAGCAAGAGCACAATATCATAAAAATTATATTATTTCTGAAACACATGAAGGAATTATTATTGTTGACCAACATGCTGCTCATGAACGTCTCGTAATGGAAAAAATGAAATCAGAACTGTCATCAAAAACAATCAAGACGCAGATGTTATTATTACCTGAGATCATAACTCTGTTACCCCACCACTTAGAGGCAGTTATTCATCACTTTGAAACTCTTCGTCAACTTGGTCTTATTATAGAGGCTTTTGGCAATGATTCAGTAATTGTAAGGGAGACGCCAGCTCTTTTAGGGGAGGTGGATGCCCAAAAACTCGTAAATGACATTGCAGAGGAGTTGGTTGGTTTATCAAATTCTACCAGTCTTGAGGATAAAATATCATATGTATTAGCCACTATTGCTTGTCATAGTTCTATTCGCTCAGGACGCATACTGTCAGTTGCAGAGATGAACCAGCTTTTAAGAGAAATGGAAATCACACCAAATTCGGGTCAGTGCAATCACGGTAGGCCAACCTATATTAGTTTGTCATTGTCAGATATAGAACGTCTTTTTGGCAGACGTTAATCCGGCATCCAATTGAAAAGATGAATAGATGAGACTCCATATTGTCTCTTATCCGCAAATTTAAAACCATTTGCCAAAATGAGTTTTTCTGTCTTTGGTATCTCTGCTACGACAAGTCCGCCTTTTTTGATTGCACCTGTATCCGCAATATTTTTAAGCGTTAAGGACGTTAAGTTTTCAAGATAAGGAGCATCACAAAATATAATATCAGCTGGTGGATATGCCCATCTCGTTATATTTTCGACAGAACCAGTTAGAATTGTGGTGCTGTCAAAAAACCGTAGTTTTTGTATATTAAGGCGTAATGTATCTAGCGCTTCTTGGTCATGTTCTACGAAAAACGCTTCTTTTGCACCCCTTGATAGTGCCTCCAATCCTAGTGCACCAGTGCCCGCAAATATATCTAAAACAGTCGCATTCCTTATCAATGGGGTAAATCGACCACCAGCTAACAAATTAAAAATTGCTTCTCTTACCCTTTGACTAGTTGGTCTAACAGCTTTACTCTTGCATTCAGCAAGTTTAGTGCCGCGCTTTTGACCGCCTATGATTTGCATTATAATTTCTTATTTTGATTGAAAAACATCTCTTTTTTTCCGCTAGTTATTAATCTGAGGGTATGTTAGATAAAATTTATTTTTCATTTTTTGAACAAACCTGCCCAAGTTGTTCGCGTAACATGGACTGCTTTACTTCTATCAATGCTTCTTCTTGCATTTTTCCAAGTTGAAATGGTCCATAAGAAATCCTAATTAATCTGCTAACAGAGTATCCAAGAAATTCCATAACACGCCTAATTTCACGGTTTTTTCCTTCCTTGATAGCAATAG
This sequence comes from uncultured SAR116 cluster alpha proteobacterium, assembly GCA_902632595.1. Taxonomy (GTDB): domain Bacteria; phylum Pseudomonadota; class Alphaproteobacteria; order Puniceispirillales; family Puniceispirillaceae; genus UBA5951. The sequence goes on along the minus strand of CACPDC010000029.1, from coordinate 357 downwards.
TTAGCCAAGCGTTGCTCGTCATTTGCTTATCAAGCCTTGCTAGCAGGCTACCGTAGCGTATACCTTCAATAGTGATCCCGTTTTTTAATTTATCGAGCTTTGTTTCATCTACTTTGCCAAAAATACGAACTCTATACTTTCGGGTCCAACCGGTGCTTGGTAATTCAAGGTGACGCGCAAGGTGACCATCGTTTGTCAATAAAATTATGCCCTCTGAATCTATGTCGAGTCTGCCAATACTAATCACGCGAGGCAGCTCGTTTCCAATCCTATCAAAAATTGACTCTCTACCTTGTTCATCATGATGAGATACAATAAGCCCACTAGGTTTGTAATATTTCCATAATCGTGTTGCTT
>CACPDC010000028.1 GCA_902632595.1 uncultured SAR116 cluster alpha proteobacterium | reverse complement strand
AGAGGCTGCCGCAAATTTATTCGATATGCTGCATTTAGCCGATAAACAAAAACCCGTTAGAATAGCAATAGCACCCATTCCGAATAATGGCATCGGTGAGGCAATAAATGAGCGACTGGCTCGGGCTGCAGCTCCTCGAAATGTTCCTACAATTGAATAAAGCGGACAAAAAACATAAATGGAAAATGAATTTTTAAAAAAAGTAAAAGCACGAATTGATGGTTCAATTATCATAACAGATGAAGAAATAATGGCGCCGCACTTAATAGATTGGAGAGGAAACTTTAAAGGACACGCAAAAGCTATTTTAATGCCAACTAATACGAAAATGGTCTCAACTATAATGAAGATTGCAAATGACGAAAACCAAACCATCGTTCCTCAAGGAGGAAATACCGGTCTAGTAGGAGGCGGCATCCCAAATCAGACAGGTGAGAGCATTATTTTAAGCTTAAAAAAAATGAACTCAATTATTGAATTTTCCCCAGTGAATAGAACAATTACTGTTCAATCAGGTTGCATTTTGCAACGTATTCATGAGGTAGTAGAAAATGAAAATTTATACTTTCCATTAAACTTGGCAGCTAGGGGAAGTTGCACGATTGGCGGCAATCTTGCAACGAATGCGGGCGGACTAAATGTACTAAGATACGGCACGATGAGAGAGCAATGTATTGGTCTTGAGATTGTGCTTGCTGACGGTACAATTATCAACGAGCTTACGAATCTTCGTAAGGACAATACCGGTTATGATTTGAAAAATCTATTTGTTGGTTCAGAAGGAACACTCGGTATCATAACAGGCGCGTGTTTAAAACTGTTCTCGAAGCCACTCACAAGAGTAACTACTCTTGCTGTAATTCAAAAATTTGAGCATGGATTAAAATTGTTAGATAGGCTGCAGCACCAGTCAGGTGATCAGGTTGAATCATTCGAAATTATGCCAAAAACATTATTAGATATTGTCTATAAACAGTTTCCCGATATATCCCATCCCATCAAACTAGAAACTGGTTTTATTTTGCTTATGGAAGTAAGCTCATCTAAATTGGATAAATTTGAAAGTAGCAATTTAGAAAATTACAATCTAAGAAATATTATGGAAATATTTCTAGAAAATTCTATGAAGGAAAATTTAATATCAGACGCAGTTGTTGCCTCCAATGAAGCTCAGAGAAAAGCTTTCTGGGCGATACGTGAAAATGCACCGCTGGCAACAAGAAAAGAGTCATGGCCTGTTAACACGGATATTTCAGTGCGCAGAGACAAACTAGCCCAGTTCTATCGTCATGCCTCAAATGAAGTAGCAAAAATTTCCAACAATAGCCGAATATGTGGATATGGCCATGTTGGCGACGGAAATTTGCACTTTAATGTGGTTGAAGCCGAAGAAGGTGATCCGGATTGGGCAGATAAAAGAGGAGCAATACTAGAAGCGATTTATAGTTCACTAGCAAAATTTGATGGCTCCATCAGTGCTGAACATGGAATTGGTCAGCTTAAAACGGACCAACTAATAAAAACAAAAGACCCAAATCATTATCGTATCATGACACTAATTAAAAATAGTTTTGATCCTAAGAACATTCTTAACCCAGATAGAATAATAAAGTAGATGGAGCTTTCCTTTATGTGCGCAAAGTTAATATCAACTAAAGAAGACGTCATTGCGTTTTGGTTTGACGAGATATCACCAGAGGCTTGGTTCAAAAAAGATGTGGAGTTTGACGAGATGCTAAAAGATAGAGCAGGTTCAATTGTCAGAAAAGCATTAAACGGTCAGTTAGATAACTGGTCAACTTCAGCTGAAGGGGCTGTTGGGCTGGTTATTGTTCTAGACCAATTCACCCGAAATATATTTAGAAACACACCTCGAGCATTTTCAGGAGATGAAATGGCACTTGTCATCAGTCTTAAAGCAATTGACAGCGACTGGTTTGCTAACCTCTCTATTGGGTTTAAACATTTCTTATTGATGCCGCTGATGCATAGCGAAGATATCGCAGTACAAGACAAATCGCTACCGCTTTTCAAATTGCATACCAATGAACTCTCTTATAAATATGCCACAAAACACCGAAACATTATTTCAAAATTTGGAAGATTTCCTCACCGCAACTTGATTTTAGGAAGACCAAGCACGGAAGAAGAATTGGCATTCCTCGCACAACCTGGCTCCTCATTTTAAATACTATAAACCTCCTAGCTGATGCATTTTATCAATTACTTCTTCCGGCATTATAGCCTGAATATTCGATTTATATATGTGACCTGCAGCATTCCCTCTTGGTGCAGACAGCGTGGGATTTGTATCTGCCCCCATTAGCATTAATGTCGGCACACCTATAATAGCTGCAATAAAAGTGGGTCCAGTATCATTTCCAACAACAAATTGAGCATCTGAAAAAATTTGTGCTAATTCAACTAAATTTGTTGAATCCACTATACTCTTTGCAGCTTTGCTTAAGGTACAAATTTCTTTTGCAATTGGGATTTCTGTTTTGGTCCCTACAACATAAGGGATTATTCCATACTGATAAATCTTATCTGAAAGCTCAGCATATTTTTCAGCAGACCATCTTTTACTAGGTTTTTTTGGGGAAGAGCCTGGTATAATCACACAATATGGTTTGTTCAGTCCAAATGGCTCTTTTGTATAACGGGTGAGCCAAGATAAATTGGACTTAAATTCCTTTGCCCCCGCCATTTTAACGGCCGTTAACATTCGTTCCCTATTATTTAAATCTGTAAGGTTTGGCATGGGATGGCTACATCCCCGCACTGTGCCATACCATTTGCCTCCTGTTTTTTTGTAAAACCAATTAAAATATGTGCTCGTTCTTTTAGAGCATTGCAAATCAATGACTGCAGTCCAATTTTTCTGAAAATAACTTCGCATCTCAAATATTTTCGGAAGATTATAAATTGGTGATCGATCGTCAATAATTACTGAGTCAAAATACGGCATTAAATTTGCTAATGAAGCAAATTCTGAACTTGTCAGCAACGTTAAATTAGCTTGCGAAAAGCTCTTTCGAAGACTTTCGTAAGCATCAAGTCCCTGAAAAATATCTCCAAGCGCACCATGTTTGATTACCAAATAATTATTACAGTCTGTATTTTTTTGTTTAATCATTTATCATACTTAATTGGTTTTTCTTTCTAAGTGAATTTACAACAGAGGATACAAGGTGTTAGCTATATTAAATATAGCATCTTAAATCCAATGTAACGAACTAATTGATTAATTTATATGATTTCAACAACAATAAAAAACTATTACATTAGGTTAATACTTCTAACACTCATATTTAGCAATGTGACTAGCTTTTCCCTTGGGCAAATTAACGATAACGCATCAAATACAACAGAAGTTATTTTTGAAGCTGATATGATAGAGATCCGCAAAATTGAGGGGATAATAATTGCAGAAGAAAATGTACTTTTTGAACAGGGTCAATACAGATTGAGTGCCGATAAAGTTATTTACAATCAGATGACTGATATGGGCAATGCGTACGGAAATGTTGTAGTCACAACAGGAGACGGTGTAACAATTAAATCAGATGAGCTACAACTGAATGAAAATTTTAGACATATTATTGCTTCACCATTGTTAACCGAGCTTTCAGACGGAAGCCGTTTTACAGCGCTGAGCGGTGAGAGAAAGGAGGGAATAAAAGCTGTTTATGCAAATGGGAAATTCTCTCCATGCATTTGTGATTATGAAGCGGGAGAAACACCAATTTGGGATTTGCGCTCGAGTAAGATTAATCATGATTTTAAAACTAACACAATACGTCATGAAAATGTACGCATGCACATATTGGGCCTACCTTTTATTTTTATGCCTTGGATAGCACATCCAGATCCTTCTGTGAGCCGACGCAGCGGGTTGCTTATACCAGAATTCAAATTTTCAGAAGACTTAGGAACAGTCGTTAACTCTCCAATATTTATAGTCTTGGATGAGACAAGCGACCTAGAATTTAGTCCAAATATGACTGCCAATCGAGGTAACTTACTAGAAACAAAATACCGGAAATTATGGGATAATACTAGCCTGAAAGCGTCTGTTTTCACCGGTTATGTGTCTACTTTTGATGAAAATAGAGAAGCAGTCTCAGCAGCTAACATAGAAATGGACTCTACCATCCAAAATAACTGGAAATTAGATCTGGATTTTAAAAGAAGCTCTCAAGATACTTTTCTCCGGAGATATGACTTTAACGAGCAGACAGCCTTGAAATCGCAATTTAGTGGTACAAAAACAACGAATCAAAGTCATTATAAGGTTGAGTTTTCAGAAGTACAAAATTTAACAGATACCTCTGCCGAATTGAATTCTCCAATAACGCTACCCTCTATAACTTTTGAAAAAACTGGAAAAGGATTAATTGATGGGCGAACCCTTAAAACTAAAATGCACGCTAATCACGTTTTGCATGATTTAGGACACGATATTTCTAGATGGATTATTCAGCAGACAAGTATTAACTCGAACGAGAATAATTTTGGCATATTTGACAACGAAATTGGATATTTAGGAAGTATTTATTATGTAAGCAAGCGCAATGATGGGTTTACTAACACAGGGGAAGTTGCGAGAGCTAACATTCATGCCTCGGCTGGCTGGCGAAGATATTATAATTATATAATAAATGACAAATCATTAATCATTGAACCTAAAATTAAACTTACTTTTATAGGTGGCGATGATAAAAATAATGATATTCCAAACAGAGATTCAGCTGATTTTCGGATAGACTCAGCTAATATGTTCTTGACTAATAGGTTTCAGGGGTATGACTACGTCCTCCCCGGAGCAAGAGCAGACATCGGACTATCAGCATTTACAAATTCTGAGCTTTTTGGCTCGCTACACGGTTTTGCTGGCGTTTCAAGAAGACACACGGGAAAGGTACCTTCAGGCCTCACAACCGGCCAAGACACCGACCTTTCAGATTACGTTGCTACTTTATCGGCGGAAAAAAATGAACTGTATAAATTCAGTTGGTCTGGTAGAATTAATTCAACATCATCAAACCTTGACGAGTCACGCACTAAATTGAGTGCTAAACTTTTAAACGCACAACTGACAATTGCTCATACACAACTAACTGAAAACTATTTTACCTCTGCTGATGGTGATTTAGAGGAGGCGACAGTATTGATATCCCAGAGGTTAAATGGTGGCATAAATTTAAGTGCATCCCAAAATTGGGATTTATCAAACAGCATAGTAAGTAGAGATAAATCATCTTTTATTATCTCATGGTCAGATGGCTTTCAAGATTGTTTGACAGTATCTCTTCGCTATGATCGTGATCCGGAACGTGACAGAGATATAAAAATTACAGAAACCTATCAAATTTTATTGAACTTTAAGTATTTAGGGGGAGTGCCTTATGATAGTAACTAGGCAATCAACACAATATTAGGATGACAGATTTTGGATTTTAGGATTAATGATTGTTTTAAGGTCTAAAATTAATAATCAAATTAAAATCTATCCTCTTTGTCTTCTTTTTCTAATTTGTCTTCTTTTTCTAAATCGACAAATAAAAGATATGAGTTTGCGTTATGTTAACTGGAAACACCCTTTCTGACATTAAGGAAAAGTAGTTCATTGATCAATGTTGCTGGGTCTTTTTAAATGTGTTTAGCCAACTTCTAATACGTTTGTGGGTTTCAAAATAGAGAGCTTCACATTTCCTAATTTATTCATTAAGATAATTCAGAACTTTAATTACACAAGCTTCATCTCTTTTTACTTTTCCAAGTGCCGCCGTACTGGTAGGTATCTTCAAATCTCGTTTTAACGTCTGTGAGGCAACTTCCACATAAAAATACCCAATCTTTCAAATCTTGATATCGACACCTGTACAGGACTCCCTTTGGGTTGTCACACACATAACAATCTTTGGTTCTAACCCGCAACGCACCATCGTCTGACTTCATTTCTGTAATCTGGGAAGTATTTGGAAATTACGGTAATATCAAATGACGGCAGGATGGATGTGTTTGGTTCTCTCTCTAAAAGGAACCTAAAAGAGAACTCCAACAGTTGAGTCTTCGTTACATTTTCGTCGGCAAGGTCACTGAGACTTTGGTCAGTGACTGTCACTGCATGAGTAGTGGTTATATTGTCTGCAACTGTGACCTCAAAAACATCATTATTTCGTTTTTTAATTGAAAAAAACATTTCAAAATTCAATCCAATAAAATTTGGTAATGTCAGAACCACGTCCTTTGAGGAATGCTTTCTAGATAATTCTATTATTTCAATTTAAACTTTAAATCAATAATTTATTCAACAGTAACCGATTTTGCTAAGTTACGTGGTTGATCTATATCTGTTCCCTTCTCATATGCTGTTAAATAAGCAAGTATTTGGGCAGGTACAGCACCCAATATAGGAGTTAGAAGAGGATCACAATCTGGGATAATTATTTTTTCAGTTGCAAAATCGATTAAATTTACGGCTGTTTGTGTACCGATCACAATGATAAAGCCACCTCTTGCTTCCGCCTCTTTGAGGTTGCTTATAGATTTACGAGCACTTTCATCTTCTGATACAAAGCTAACTACTGGAAGACCCTTTTCCAAAAGTGCTATTGGACCATGCTTCATTTCTCCTGAGGCAAATCCTTCTGCGTGAATATAGCTAAGCTCCTTTAATTTAAGTGCCCCCTCACATGCTAGTGGAAAGAGAATATCCCGACCTAAAAATAAACAAGAATGTGAATTTTTTAATTGATTAGCAATTGGAAGGATAGAGTCAAATAGTGTCATCGATTTGCCAATAGCCCCTGGGATTTTTAGTAGCCCCTGATGGATGTCAACAGCCTTATCTACGTCTAAACTACCATTTTGTCTGCCTAACGATATTGCTAGACAAATCAGTACTACTAATTGAGCAGTAAATGCCTTAGTACTTGCAACACCAATTTCTGGTCCCGCTCTTGTTGGCAGTATTTTATCAACCTCCCTCGAGATGGTGCTATCTAAAACGTTCACTATTCCAAAAGTTTCCAAACCAAGGTTTTTTGCGTGTCTTATGGCCATGAGTGAATCTATACTCTCTCCAGACTGACTTATAACTATTGCTGTGGTTTGATGCGAGGCAACTGGATTGCGGTAATGATATTCAGATGCTATTTCGCATACAACTGGAACCCCTGCTAACCTCTCAATCCAGTAACGGCCAATTTGTGCTGCATAAAAACTTGTTCCTGCTGCTAACAGTACGATACCCTTCATCTTCGCTAAACTTTGCAAATCAAGTCCTGCAGATAAACCGCCATTAACGTCAGTCATTGCAGAAATGGTATGACTTATTGCATCCGGTTGTTCGTGAATTTCTTTTTCCATATAATGCTTAAACCCTGCCTTATCCAACAAAACCGGGCTCACATTTACCTTTACCACCTCTCTATTTGCAGGCTCGTTTTTACCGTTATAAATATCAAGTCTTTTTGAAGTGATAACAGCATAGTCATTATCTTTCAGATAAGTTACTTGCCGTGTGAGATGTGCCATTGCTGTCGCGTCTGAGGCAACAATTGCCATGTCGTCTGAAATTCCTATCGCTAGAGGAGAAGCATTACGGGCCACCATCAGTGTTCCAGGATATGATTTACTCAGAACAGCGAATGAATACGCACCTTCAATTTTTGAGAGTACGGCCTTCAATGCCTCAACTGGTCTTAAACCTTGTTCTATTACATAAGCAAATAAATGTGCCAGAACTTCTGAATCAGTATCGCTGGAAAATAAAAAACCTTTATCAGTTAGTTCTTTTTTCAACTCTACATAATTCTCAATAATTCCGTTATGAACGATTGCTACCTCACTATTAACTAGATGGGGATGTGCATTCTGTTCTGTAACGCCGCCATGAGTTGCCCATCTAATATGTCCAATACCAATAGTGCCGGAAACAGGCTCTTTTATAATCTTTGCTTTTAATTCTGATAATTTTCCCACTGTACGTCGTAACTGGATTTGGTCATTATAGATTGTTGCGATACCTGAGCTATCGTATCCTCGGTATTCTAATCGTTCTAGTGAACCCAAAATTATTTCCTGGCAAATTTTGTTTCCAACATAACCTACAATTCCGCACATGTTGCTTGGTCCTATTGAGTGGTTGATAATTACAGATACTTAATATCATAACTTTGATCAATTAAACACCGTGATATTCCTTTGATGCTGAGCAAATAATTCGGTATAAATTAATCATGAGTTTTACTGTTGTTATACTTGCTGCCGGAAAGGGTAGCAGAATGGAGTCTTCCATTGCAAAGCCTTTGCATAAAATTGCTGGCTTTGAGATGATTGCATGGGTTTTAGAAGCGGCAAAAAATGCAGGTGCTGAGCATATCATTCCTGTTATTGGAGAAGATATGGCTGATTTAGCTTCATTTTTATCAGACTATTGTGTAGCTATTCAAAAAAAGGCAAATGGCACAGCCAGTGCAGTAAGAGCAGCGTTGCCATATATAAAAAATTTCAATCAACCCATTATAGTGTTATATGCTGATACACCTTTTATAACAAAAGATATCATCCAATCTCTGTTCCAAAAAATTAGTTCTGGCAATGATATATGTGTCCTAGGATTTTCTACCGACAGCCCATCAGGGTACGGAAGATTAATTCAAACTTCCGAAGGAGCGCTTAAGTCGATTATTGAAGAAAGTGAAGCGGACGAGTCTGAAAAAACTATAAAAAACGTAAATGCTGGGATTATGGCGTTCAACGGAAATATTATAGAAGTGATTTTAGAAAAAATAATTCCGTCTAACTCAAAGAAAGAATATTTTTTAACTGATGCGGTGTCTTTGGGTTTTGAGCATAATCTAAATGTGGATTTTGTTTTAGCCGATAAGAAGTGTGTAATTGGTATCAACAACCGTGACCAATTGGCTATCGCAGAAATGCACGCACAGAATTATCTGCGCAAAAAAGCAATGCTCGCTGGGGTAACAATGGTTGCGCCTGAGACTGTTTTTTTAAGAAGAGATACCAGATTAAGTCAGGATGTTACCATTGAACCCAATGTAATATTTGGCAGTAATGTTTCTTTAGCAAAAAAATGTCATATAAAATCATTCTGCTATTTAGAAGACTGCACAATTGGTGAAGGAAATGTTATTGGACCATTTGCTAGGATAAGACCAAACACTATCACCGAAAAGAATGTAAAAATTGGAAATTTCGTAGAAGTTAAAAAATCCAATATTAATCGAGGAACTAAAATAAGCCATCTCAGCTATATTGGGGATACGATTATAGGAGAGAACGCCAATATAGGTGCTGGAACAATAACATGTAATTTTGATGGTTATAAAAAATATACAACTAACATAGGTTCCGGAGCATTTATTGGCTCAAACACATCATTAATAGCACCATTAAACATCGGAGAGAACGTAATTATTGGGGCGGGTTCTGTAATTACTGAAGATACTCCCTCTGAAAGCTTAAGTTTATCACGAACAAAACAAAAAACGATAGTAGGCGGGTCTAAAAAGATTACAAAACGCCAGAAAAAACACTTGTAAAAAATTAGCTAAAATATGTAACTTTACTCAGTAAGAGCATTTTGATCATAAAAAATTTTAGCCTCAAATTCTCTAAGTCTTTTATATACACTTAATAATTCGATGATAGTTGGCCAAGCCCTTAAAAGATATTGCATTGAGCCTTCTACTCTCCCAAAGGCTCTGATAATTTGTTGCATAACACCGAGTGTAACCACACCAGCAACAATTGCTGGTGCCAGGAATACATAGGCTGATAAAACATTTGCCTGAAGGTATGCCACTCTACCTATGTTGAAGTAAAGATATCTGAGATAAGATAAAAAGTGTATAGAACGGACATCTAAAAATATTTCTTCAATTGTCTTAGGCCTTACATTCTGCGAATCATCATCTTCAGCTATCACAAGAATTTTTCTGTATGCAGCCTCTTTCTTTTGAAGGTCATATTCGATTCCAACAAGTCTAAGTAGCCATCCTAATGCAACGAGAAACACTGTCCCTCCTATACTCCAAACGAGCGCGCCTGTTACTAAACCGAACTCCCAATCACCAAAAAAGAAGATGGGTATACCTATTGAAAGTCCTAGTAATATTGGCACAAATTGTACCAAAACCATGATTGCTTCTATAAAACTAGTTCCGAGACCTTCCATAATTCTTGTAAATTTTATAGTGTCCTCTTGCACCCGTTGTGAAGCACCCTCTATTTTTCTAGCCTGATGATAAACGCTATGGTACCACTCAACCATTGACGTTCTCCACCTAAATAAAAAATGAGCTGTAAAATAGCTCACTAAAACAGCGATAGCTACATAAATAGCCGCTAAAGACATAAAACTAAAAAGGCTGCTCCAATATTCTTCAATAGTTATAGAATTTGGTTCACCTAAAGCCTTTTGAATTAGGTCATAGAATTCTCCAAACCATTCATTTATTTCAACGTCAATCTGAACTTGCACCCATAAAGAAGACAAAATCGCGGCCGACCCTAGCCAAGACCACAAGAGCCATTTTCTTGTCGTAAAAAACCTAAACATAAAATCTCCTCTTCTAAGTCACTTTGATCAGGACTATTGTATAACCTCTAACTATTTTATTGCCCATTAACTAATTTCGATATCTTCTTTAACGATATTTAATGATAAATTAATACAAATTCCTAGGATTAAGAATGTGGTTAACATAGCTGTTCCGCCATATGATATCAGGGGTAATGGGGCTCCAACCACTGGTAAAACCCCCGTTACCATAGCGATATTTATAAATACATATAAAAAAACTACCATTGCAAGTCCACTTGCAACTAGTCTAGTAAATCTATTTTTTGCTCTTAAACCAATTCCCGTTATAGATAGAATTATCAGAAAATAAATAAAAATAATTGTCATACTCCCGACAAAACCAAACTCTTCACCAATGAGAGTGAACACAAAATCTGTTTGTTTTTCTGGCAAATAATCAAGTTGAGACTGTGAGCCTTGTAAATATCCTTTTCCAAATAGACCTCCAGAACCGAGAGCAATCTTCGATTGTGTAATTTGCCAACCTGCGCCTAAAACGTCCTTTTCCGGGTTGAGAAATGTCAATAATCGAGCTTTTTGATAATCATATAATTGTCCCCAAATAATAGGAATAGAGGCAGCAAATGTTCCTATCCCAAGGAAAACATATCGTTTGGGTACACCACTCACAAATATCACCGCTATCCCTCCTACAAAAATCATCAAGCCAGTTCCTAAATCTGGTTGTCTTAAAACAAGTAAAGTTGGAATAGCTACGATAAATACTGCTGGCAAATAAATGATTAATTTATCGATTTGATCAAAAGTCCTAAGAGACAAATACCTTGCTAGAAACAATATCACAGCTATCTTGGCGGGTTCGGACGGTTGAAAGTTCATAAACCCCAAATTTATCCATCTCGTTGCCCCAGCCCCAACGCCAATAAATGGGATAACTGTCAAAAGACAAACGATAAAAGCCCACATGATAAAACTAGCTCTAAAAATCCAATTAATTGGAATAAACGCAATAAATGATGCTAGTAAAAAACCGATTGCTGAACGTAATAAATGTTGTTGAACGGATGAGGTCCAAACACCATCAGAAGCAGAGTATAACGCCATTGTGCCAATTATAACAAGAATTAACATACCCGTAATCATCAGCCATGGTATTGCTAATATTTTTGATGTCCAATTCATATTTTTAGTCTCTCTAGAGCAAATTTAAGTATATCTCGTGCAATGGGTGCAGCCATTGAAGAACCGCTCCCACCATGTTCTACAATTACACTGATAGCATATTTGGGTTTATCGTAGGGAGCGTAACCCACAAATAAAGCATGGTCCCTGTCTTTCCACCGTCTATCAATATTTTCAATTATTCCCTCTTCCCTCTCAATTTTGGAAATTCGTTTTACTTGGACAGTTCCTGTCTTACCTGCCATTCCGTAACCATCTAATTCATATCTACGTGCTGTGCCTCTTGTGCTAGAAACAACACTTCTCATAGAACGCTGAATTTCTCTTAGTACTGTGCTATTTATATTCAATGGTAAAAAATCCTCGGAATTCTTAATTAAGTCTGCTAGTAGTCTTGCTTTTACTGCTTTTTTACCATTCGCTAATCTAGCGGTCATAACCGCCAATTGAATTGGTGTTGTTAGAACAAATCCCTGTCCAATACCAGCAATCACCGTTTCACCTGGGGTCCAAACTGTTCCACGATTATTTTTTTTCCATGCTCGATTTGGCATTATTCCGAGTTTTTCTCCTGGAATACCTACATCTGTCATTACCCCTAAACCCATACGAATAGCCATATTTTGAATGCGATCTATTCCTGTCTTTAGTGCAATTTGATAAAAATATACGTCACACGATTGGGAAATTGCTTGTCTGCCGTTTACTGTCCCGTGCCCTTTTTCTTGCCAACAATAAAAATTACGGTCGCCAAATTCAAAGAATCCCCTGCATGTATAAGAAGTATCGGATGAAATCACACCAGCCTCAAGAGCAGCTGCATATACAACCATTTTAAAAGTGGAGCCGGGTGAATATAAACCAGCTATAACCCTATTAAGCAGAGGCACTCTTGGATGTTTATTTAAGTTATGCCAAGCCCTATTAGTTAGACGTCCTGCAAAGAGGTTAGGATCATACGCAGGTGAAGAGGCCATGGCTACTATAGCACCTGTATGAATATCCATTATTACTACAGCACCAGTCTCAGGCGGTACATATCTCGAATTTGCGTCTCTCAATATCATTGTTTCGCCAATATTTATATGAGCCCTTAATGCAGCATCTTTATTTATTGCCTCTTGAACGGAACTTTTGGCCAATTCAACCTGTTCAGAATTCCCTAGTTTTAGTCTATGGACCGCGTAAGATTGTATATCTATGTCAATAGTAAGCTGATGATCATTACCTTGTTTAGGCAATCTATCCGAAATAAAACTTACTGGTTTGCCACGTGAATTAACTTCAATTCGCTCTTTTCCTACTATCCCTCGCAGGGATTCGTCTAAACTTTTTTCAAGACCGGATTTTCCTGTTTTCAAGCCAACCAATCTTTGCAACTGTCTATTTTTTTTTACCTCGCTCTCAGTAATTCCTGAAACATAGCCGGTAACATGGGAGAGTAATTTTCCTTGCGGATATATTCGATTGAAATTCTTTTGAAATAATACTCCTTCTAAAACAGCACTTCTTATTGCTAAGTGAGATAATTCGCGCTGAGTTAAATTTGATTTTATTGATATCCCCAGGAAATCTGGCTGATTTTTAGCGATTTCTATAATTCTGTTTATATCTTCTCCAGATAATCCAATGATTGCATCAATATTATATAAAAGTTTTTTCAGGTCCTTAGTCCGAGCTGGAATAACGACTAATTCAAAAACTTCCGAATTTCCTGCAAGCAACCGATTTTTAGAGTCAAGTATTCTTCCCCTTGGCGCAATTACTAAACGGTGATCAAACTGGTTTTTTTCGGACAATTTAAGATATGAATCACTATCCAAAATCTGTAATTGATATAGTCTGCCTACTAGGATCAAGCCAAAAACGACTTGCAACCCGCCAACTAACAACATCCGTCTAGATATCTGATTGGAAACTTCCTGTATTTCTTTTCGTTTTTTAGCCATATTCTTTTTGACTACCTGTTCAATCAACTCGTTGTGTAGAGGTTTCAAAAACACTAAACAAAACGCTAATAGTTACAAAAAATATTGGAAAAACAAGAATGGTAACACCAATTTGAAATGCTAACATCGATAGATTGGGTATAGCGAAATAAAGGGATATGAATATGAGTAATCTAAACAATACTACTCCGAAACAAATTAAGCTAAAGTTAGCCCAATGTGCAATAAAATCGTCATGTTCGTTAAGTGCTAGCTGCTTTTGAACAAAAATAGCGGCTATATAAAAAGTGGTCACCCGTACCCCAAGCATATCACCACCCAATAACTCAGCAAGCAACGCTAGCGAAATAATTGTTGCAACAGACATAAAGTGAGGGCGCAATAAAACTACTGTAAATATATAGCAGAGGCTCAAGATGGGGGCAGCAGTAAAAAAGAGAGACCATTTGGCAAGTGCAATTTCAAATAGCACAATAAGAGCACCCACACCAAAAATTAGAAATTTTTTTGAAAAATCCGCATGAATTTTGTTCATATTAAATTTAGTTTGGTTCTGTATCATCGAAGAAACTCTCTAATGTTTAATCCTTCAAATAAACGCTCCTTTTTCTGTTTAATCAGCGGTGAGTAAAGAGTATCGCTCTGCCCTGGCTCTTTTAGAAATTCAGGCGCTATTTTTCTCGAAATGATAGTTACAAACGATAGCTTTCTTAACTCAACTGTTGGTGTGACCGATACTTGTTCCTTAGTTATAGAAGAAACCTTTCCCACCGGAATTCCAGCAGGAAGCAATCCACCATGTCCAGATGTAACAACACTTTCGTCAAGAGATGGTTGTGACTCTGCCGGTAGAAAATCAAGTTCCAGCGTAAGACCATTTTTGCCAACAGCGAGGCCAGGCCAGGAAGAGTCACTTAAAATAACTGGAATGCGAGCATTCACGTCACTTAATAGTAGAATGCGGGAAAAATATTTTCCAGTTGATATAACATAGCCCACCAATCCTTCCGCCGTAACAACAGCACTACCCCTTGAAATGGCATGCTCAGCACCGTGTTCTACGATCATACTATGAGTAAAATTGCCTCCTGGGACTACAATAACACGTGCTGTAATCGCGTTCCATTCTTGCGGAATAACTGCGCCAAGAACCGTGCGTAACTGTCTATTTTCTACCTCAAGCGATTCAGCGACTCTTTTCCATTTTCGCAATCGTTCATTCTCGAGTTCAAGCCTCTTTGCTTCTGTTCTCAAAGAGGCAACTGTCTGAACACCCTCAAAAAGAGTTTCCATGCTATTTACCGGAATAGTTAATATAGAGTAAAGAGGTGCAACAGCTTCAACTACCCCACCCTGCATGTAACGAACAGCCGTTACATCTGCTTTACCAACCAAAATTAACAAGAATCCGACCGAGATAATGAAAATCTGAGGAAAACGGGAGTTAGTTTGTTTGCGTCTAATCTGCTTTAACCAGACCATTCTTTATCAATTATGCTCCTATCAGAACATGACGGAGAGTTTTCAGCTCTTCAAGGCACCTTCCAGTGCCAACGACTACGCATGATAGCGGTTCCTCAGCTATGGAAATAGGAAGACCGGTGGCTTCTCTCAAAACCGTGTCTACCTCTCTCAACAAAGCACCACCACCAGTTAGCACAATTCCTTTTTCAACAATGTCTGCAGCAAGTTCTGGAGGAGCCTGCTCAAGGGCCATCTTTACACCATCTACTATTTGTTTGATAGGATCTGAGAGTGCATCGGCTATCTGGGCCTCAGAAATTTGAATCTCCTTGGGCACTCCGTTTACAAGATCCCTACCTCTAACCTCTACCTTTACGCCTGTAGATTTTTCGGGGCGACGGGCAATACCAATAGATTTTTTTATCCGTTCTGCTGTGGCCTCTCCTATCAATAGATTATGGGTTCTACGCATATAAGCGATTATGCTCTCATCAAGCTTGTCTCCACCTACTCTTACCGAATGCGCATAAACAATATTACCTAGTGATAATATTGCAACCTCAGTTGTGCCACCACCAATATCAACAACCATCGATCCGGATGGCTCCGTTACAGGAAGATTTGCACCGATAGCTGCGGCCATAGGCTCCTCAATCAGAAACACTCGTCTTGCACCTGCGGCCTCTGCAGACTCTTGAATAGCTCTTCGCTCCACAGCTGTTGAACCAGAAGGTACACAAATTATCATTTGCGGTCTCGCTATTGAGTAGGAGCGATGCACTTTTCGAATGAAGTGTTTTATCATTTCCTCTGCAATTTCGAAATCTGCAATTACAC
>CACPDC010000027.1 GCA_902632595.1 uncultured SAR116 cluster alpha proteobacterium | reverse complement strand
CTGGGCTTAACAACGCTGTTTCCTTTACAGAAGTAGATGGAGCAGACGATGCTAGTGCTAAAGTGGCATTGGTAGCTTCTGGTACAAATCTGACGGATGTGGACTCAGCTAATTTATCAAAGCTTGAAATCACAATCCCAACAGCAGGAACGGGTGGAGTGAAGGCTGGTGACCAGTTAATCATAACACAATCTGGGTCAGATAAGGTAATAAACCTTGATTTTACAAATGCGGTATCAGACCCCGCTACGCATATGGTAGCGTTTGGTAGTACCACATTTAGTGCCCTTCTTTCCGTTTCAAGCGGCAATCAAGTTGTAACATTTCAGCCATCTAATGACCCTGGTTCAGGTCAAGCACTTATTGCCACTTCCACTGGAGCTACAAAGGCTGCCTTTGAGGCTCTATTGGATGCCATTAATTATAATAGTAGTGTAAATGGTGATGTTTCAAATGCTGGCAGATCTCTAACAATAGATGTTTTCGATACCGCTAATGCAAGCACTGCTGTTAAAGCAAACGTAGCAGTAACAGTCATACCTGTTAATGATACTCCTGTTATTGACAATGCTCAACTTATCGTTGAAGAAGGTGGTGCAACTGGTGTGTTAACCGTTACCATGACTGATTATGATAATGGTGGTGAAATTGTAACTAAATCTGACTCATCTGGTTCATTTACATTTACAGTCACATCTACTGGCGGTCATTTTGAAGCTCGTGCAGACGGGTCCTCTCAATATGCTACTGTAACACAATTTACCAATGCTCAACTGCAGGGTGGACACGTAAAGTTTGTTGATGATATTGATGGAATTGCGCCAACGTTTACGATTAAAGCTGATGATGGTGAGTCTTCAAATAATATATCAAATACTTTCAACGGAAAAGTTACCTACGTTACTGAGGAAAGAGTTGATGTTCAAGTTTTTGACACCTCAACTGGGGTCGCTAAGGGTTCTTCTGGTTTAATTACTTCTGAGGCAAACATTGGTGATACAGTCGTTGCAACCTATACAGTTCCAACAACTGGAAACGATATTGGCACCGTAACATTTAATCTCAGTCAATTTGGTGGAAGTGCTACTACAACTGCTTCTAAAACCACTGTTGGCTCAAATGATGTTTATACCTCAGCTGACCTTGTATTAACCGCAAAACCGATTGATGGAATTGCAAAGGTCAGTGTTACAGTTACCAATGCCGCAACTAATGCAAAAACAATCGCAGATGATGAAGTTGTTAAAATAGACATTGATGAGCCTGACGCAGCGGTAACAAGAGAGCCTGTTGGAAGTGGAGAGGGAGGCTTAGGTGACGGGGCCGACGCTAATAATTTCTTCACAAAGGCAGACGAGTTAACCTTCAAAGTTACTTTTGACGAGCCTGTAACGAACGTCGGAGTGAATGACTTTACCGTTGTAGGTGGACCAGGTGGAGAAAAAATTGACTCAGTCGTATCTTCGGGAACATCATCAACCGTATTTATCGTAAAAGTGACTGGGTCTGGTCTTGCTGCGCATGAAACTGCTCAATCCAGTGGTTCTTTTACTAACACAGGTATCACCCTTGGTTTCAATAATGCGAAAGAAATCTATGATGCTGCAGGTAACTCCTTAATCGCCGGGGCGCCTTCCAGTGTTGAAAGGTTTGTGATGGATAATACTGCTCCTGCAGGAAATAATGTCATTACTTGGAATACGATCGCCGCTGACGATAACATTAATATGTTTGAAGATAATGCTAGTACTATTAATGTCGGAGCCAAAGTCGTTCATGCGGATGCACGAGCAGGAGATGCAGTAACTATAACTATATCTCAAACATCTCCATCTTTTACAAAATCATACAATGCTTCATTGACTAAAGATGGTACTGATCTAAAGTTCACCTATGATGTTCCAACATCTGAGATGATGCAGGCTGATTCTGTAACAGCTAGTATTTCTGTTACCGATTTTGCAGGAAATACCGGGACGCTCACTGGTTCAACAAAGTCATTTACAAAAGACATTGTTGCTCCTGATGCAATTACTTCGTTTGGAAAGTCCGGAGAAACCTTTATTATCAATAAAGCGGATAGTGACGGTGTTGCGGTTGAGGTTGGCCTTCCTAACAATCTTATTGTGGGTGATATTATTTCAATTAGAATTGGTTCTAATGAAATTGCAACACACACAATAGCGAGTGGAGAAGAGTCTGGTGGGCTAGCTAAGAAAGCGTTCCAAATCACCGAGGCTGCTATCGTGGGAACTAATTCTAACCAGGATGGAACCTATACGCTAAAGGCATTTATACTTGATGCAAAAGGTAATGAGCGCGAGTTTACCACCGCTCGTGACGTATTGGTTGATAATGTAGATCCAACCATTCCTACAGTGATGGCTGCTAATCAGGTATCAAATTCAAATGATTTAAATAATAATGCGCAAAGGATCAACAAAGCTGAAGCTGATGCTGGACATGATGGTTTTATTCGGATTGACGTATCTGGTAGCGATGCAGAGGTAGGCAACAAGTATTTTACGTTTCATCAAGCATCTTCGACAAGCGGTACTGAAGTCACCTTGTCGTCGAGCCACAAAAGCGCTGGATTTATTGATGTTCCGTTTGCAGCCTCAACACTTCCGAGTGAGAGCACGTCTGCGACAGGTGGCCATCACATTATGGTTAAAGTCAAGGATACAGCTGGCAATATTAGTAACACTGGTGGGGTAAATTCATCAAAAGATTTAATTATTCCGGTTGCGGCTGACTTAACAAAAACCAATGGTCAATCTGATGACATCATTATAAATAAAAGAAGTACGGCAGATGTTACGCTTCGGGCTGACTTAGATAGTTCGTCAACGGCAGCTTCAGATACTATTAAGCTCTACCAAAAGCTAGATGGAGCTGCTGAAAATACATTTGTTTCGGTTGCTACACGCGTTCTTGATTCCACAGACATTAGCAATGGTTATTACGATTTTACTGTAGCTAGAAGTAGCTTAGTCAGTGCAGGGGACGGTAAATACGAATTCAGGACAAAACTATTCGACGAGCATGGAAATGAATCACCAGCATATGGCGGAGATATGGATGTTATTGTCGATACGGTTGATCCTGAGGCACTGTCTGTCGCTGTTTCTAAATCATTGATTGCTGATGCGGACGCGAATGTACAGTTAACAATCACCTTGCCGTCAGGGACTGTCGCAGGTGACAAAATACAACTTTACACGGAGCCATCTACTAACACGTTACAAACGATCGCAGCACATCATGGAAATAATGCACATACTATTACGTCAACAGAGGCTACTAATAAATCAGTCACTATAACGCTTGCTGAGGCGAATATTCCTGATGATGCTACAACAAATTACAGAGCAGAACTTGTTGATAAAGCAGGGAATTTTAATAAATCTGGAAGCTTTACCATCAGTAGCGATAATACAGCTCCACAGGTAACTTCTATTGCTAGACCTTCATCCGAGGATATCGATACAAATGCTACTTCTGTGAAATTTGAAGTGACAACATCCGAAGATGTAAAGGTAAGTGATATTACAAGTACTGATTTTGTTGTAACACCCACTGGCTCATCTCTAACTATAAATGCTATTGGCCGAAATGGCAGCGATGCTAATTTTGCTAACAAGTTTGAGGTAACAGTAGGCGGCTATGCTACAAATTATGAGGGCGATATATCTTTGGCTCTTGCTTCTGGTACAGGGTCGTTTGCAGACCCAGCTGGCAACCCGCAGGCGAGTAGTCAGTCACCATCAACAAACAAATATGTCAGAGATGTGACTCCACCAAACTACAACGATACTAACTCTTTGGTTGAAATTAAGAATACTTCCGTGCAGTCATCACCAGATATTGCTACTGCAACAACCGTAAATCAAAATGGTGGTGTGGGTGATACGATCGTAGCAAAATTAACCGTACCTACCTCAGGAAATGATTTGGGTTCCGTTGAGTTTGATTTTTCAGAGTTTGGCGGTAATGCCAACAGTCCTACCGTTGTCACAGCCAAGACTACAGCTAGTGGCAATGACACTTATCAAGCTACTTTTGTCATAACTGCAGGCACGCAGAATGCAATGGAAGGCCGGGTAAAAATTAAGGCTATTGATAAGGCAGGTAACTCACAAACATTCCAAGACGACCAATTTATGGTGATCGATAGAGTTGCTCCTGATGCAAATAGCAACAGAAATATGTCTGGCGGCGCTAAAAATCATGACGATACCTCTGGTTCAGGCGACTTTTTTACGACGGAATCTGAGCTTGTTTACAAGGTTGTATTCACCGAACCCGTTAACAATGTGAGCGCTGATGATTTTACTGTAGTGGGCGCATCTGGCTCTAATTTGTTCGTTAAGTCATTAACGCCGATTGGAACAGACTCGAAAGAATTTACCATTGTTGTGGCTGGAAGTGATGTTGATACTATCAACTCCGCTGCAGGACAAGGTGTTGGTGTAAAATTTACTAATTCAAATGACATCATAGATGCGTCTGGTAATGAACTCCCCTCTACATCTCCAGCGGTAACGCAGCTTTATGTAGTGGATAATGCTGCACCAGTATTTACATCAGCTGCAACAGCTAACATTAACGAAGATGTTGCGAATAACTTTGTTGCATATGATGCTAACACAACCGACGTAGCTGGCGGGGTTGTTTATACGCTCAAGGCTGTTGGAGACCATGCGGATTTCTCCATTAATAGCGGAACGGGCGTCGTAACAATCGATGCTTCTCCAGACCACGAAGCTAAAGAAACATACAACTTTACTGTTCAGGCAACAGACCGGTTCGGTTTCCAGTCTGAGAAGGCGATTACTCTTACCATTAATGATCTTAATGAGATGCCAAATATCGCTATCACTCCAACTAGTACTGATTTTAAATTTAACGAGGATAATGCGACAGGTGATGGCAGCGGAGCAGTTTCCATTAATACAACACTCGTCCTTTCCGATGAGGATAATAGTGGAGCGAGTTCTGCAAATGACAGGATCGATACGGCTACCGTAAAAATCACAGATGGAAAGACTGGGGATGTATTAGAATTAAGTGGTTCTCATGCAAATGTTGTTGCTTCCTACGATGCATCAAACTTCACACTAACTTTAACAGCACAGAACAACTATACGATTGCCGAAATGCAGGCAGCGATAAATGCGGTTAAGTATAAAAACACAACCGATGAGCCATTTGAGGGTCAAAGAACTGTTGAATTTGTTGTTAATGATGGGGCTCTTAACTCCAATGTAGTCTCAGAAACTATTATTGTGGACCCAACAAATGATACACCCGTTGTCACAGCAGCAAGTTCTGCAAACACCTTTACTGAGAAAGAAGGTCCTTCTGATACATCTGTTGCCTTTGGAACGAATGCCATCATAGTAGATAGCGGCATTACCGTTACTAACCGTGATGATACTCAGGAAGGTGACGTTGTAAGTGCGGTCGTTGAAATTGAGAATGCTAAGGCGGGTGATGAGTTGGTTTACACCAATACCGCTGGTATTACTAAAGATACAACTAACTCAACGCCTACTAAGCTGGTATTGAATGCAACTGACCAAAACTCCACTACAACAGCTCAATTCGAAGCTGCTCTTCAAACTGTAAAATTTAATAACACATCTGAAACACCTGATAATACAGACAGGAATATTAAATTTACTGTAACTGACAAAGCATCAACAGGTGGTGAAAGCGCTGAGAGCCATTCGGCCATTCGTGTTGTTAAGGTTAATCCAACAAATGATAAGCCTGTGATTGATATGGATAATCCAGGGGTTGGAACTCAGCCATATACAGGAAACAACAACACAATTGATACTGTTGATAAGACAGCTACGTTTGTTGAGGTGCAGGGAGCGGATACAGCTGCGAATGCGCAGGCATTTGGCGCGGTTATTTCAGACTTAGATTCCGATCTGAAGTCCGTGACGGTTTCCGTAGATGCAGCGGATGTGAAGGCTGGAGACCAGTTACTACTAGCTAATGTCGCTCTAGACATGTCACAAGCAGCAGGTGCTCAGACTGTAACGGTTAACAGTAAGGCATTTTCCGTATCGATTGCTGCGGATGGTTCAGCGCCAGCTGTATTAACAATTCAGTCACTTGATGGTTCAAATAATGCGGCAGCTAAGCCAGTTGCAGATTTCAATGCGTTACTAGCGACATTGAAGTTCAACAACACATCTGACAATCCAGATCCGGCTGCACGTGAATTCAGATTGGGTGCAACGGATGCAACGAACACGGCCCAAGCACAGATAGCTAAGTTCACTGTTGATATTGACCCAACAAATGATATTCCAGTTGTAACCGCGTCTAGCAGTTCAGCTGCCTTCGTTGAGATTGACGGTCCTTCAGATACATCTGTTGCTGCGGCTTCTCAGGGAGTTGCTATTGATGCAGGTATCACAGTTACTAACCGTGATGATCCTCAGGAAGGTGATATTGTAAGTGCAGTTGTTGAAATCACAAGCAACGCTTCAACTGGTGATGAGCTGTTATTTGTTAATCAAACCAAGGTTGTTCTAGATACTAGTAAGACCAATACACCTACCAAGTTGCATTTAAAGGCCGTTGATGGCACGACTACAACAGCTGATTTTCAAGCAGCGTTGCGTTTAGTTGAGTTTAACAACACATCTGAAACACCGAGTGAAGCTACAAGAACAGTAACATTCACTGTAACAGATGCAGCAACAACAACTGGTGAAACACCAAAAACACACGCAGCAACACGTGATGTGACTGTTCAAGCTACTAAGGATAGCCCTGTCGTTGACATGGCCAATCCATCGGCACAGAATGAGCCATATACATCAGACGATAGCAACACGATTGCAGCTATTGATAAGACAGCTACGTTTGTTGAGGTGCAGGGAGCGGATACAGCTGCGAATGCGCAGGCATTTGGGGCGGTTATTTCAGACCTAGATTCCGATCTGAAGTCTGTGACGGTTTCAGTAGATGCAGCGGATGTGAAGGCTGGAGACCAGTTACTACTAGCTGATGTCGCTCTAGATATGTCAAAAGCAGCAGGTGCTCAGACTGTATCGGTTAACAGTAAGGCATTTTCCGTATCGATTGCTGCGGATGGTTCAGCGCCAGCTGTATTAACAATTCAGTCTCTTGATGGTTCAAATAATGCGGCAGCTAAGCCAGTTGCAGACTTCAATGCGTTACTAGCGACATTGAAGTTCAACAACACATCTGACAATCCAGATCCGGCTGCACGTGAATTCAGATTGGGTGCAACGGATGCGACGGATGCAACACAAGCAAACGTAGCTAAGTTCACTGTTGATATTGACCCAACAAATGATAAGCCGACTGATATCACTTTTGTGCCTGATTCTGTTAATGAAAATTCAGCAGTGGGAACTGTGATTACTACTCTTGATACTACCGACTTAGAGACATCTTCTGGTGGTACCGATACACATACATATGTATTGACACCTGGTTACGGTGATAATGAGAAAGTTGAAATCGTCGGAGATAAGGTAAAACTTATTGATGGTGTAGATAGGACATTAACATCAGCTGAAAAAACCGCAAACGATGCTGGTAAAGCAGAACAGCAGCTTGTAACAATCAATGGAGATGCGCCATCTGCAGGTGATTCCTACGTTATAACTGTAGGTGGAGCAGCAAAAGCTACCCTCGACATAACAACTGCGAATGCAGCCTCCTACGGTGATGTTGCCTCTGTAAGAACTGAGTTGGTTTCCCAGTTAAATACCAATCTAACTGGAATAACTGCTGCACCGAAAACAGGTGCAGGTACATTTGATACGGATATTACGCTCACCGCAGATAGTGCAGGTACCGTGATTGGAAGCGTGGTTTCCTCTGGAGCGGATCAACATGTGGTTGCGGCAGCTGACACTACCAACACCACACCTGCAAGTATAGACAAGGTTCGCCTAAAAATTGTTGATACTGGTAGATCTGATACGACACCTAGAGAAGGTGACGGTTATCAAATTCTTAAAGTTGGTGATGGTGCGAATCAAGTGCAAGTGGCGGCAAGCCTAACATTAAATAGTGGAAATATCAGCTCATTTAGTGATGTTGCATCCGTTAGAGATGAACTAATTTCTCAATTGAATACTAACCTTACCGGAATTACAGCAGCACCAGACTCGAATGCTGCCAACTTCCCAGAGGATATCATTCTAACAGCAGACTCAGGCACTTCGATAGGAACAGATTTTGGTGTTAACTCAATTTTTGATGGTAACACTACGGCACTATTCACACAGGTTATGCAACAGACTGCTAGCTCAACTTCTAAAACACATGGTGCTCTAATCACTCTTGATGGAAATCCTGTAGATAAGACCTACTCAGTCACTATCGAACATAGCTCAAATAAGGTTGAAGTAGCTAATTATGTGGGTGCCTCGGGTGATAATTTAGCCAAAGTTCAGAGCGAAATTATAGCGGATATTAACGCATTTGCTTCTGCAAATAGTGCGGATATACAAGCCTCGGCTGAAGGTGGCGCAGGTGTGAAAATAGTCTCAACAGTTGCTAACCAACCTCTAGGAGTAGTGAATTCCTCACATTCATTTACTAATATGGTGAACACAGTTCAAGCTAACGTGAATCCAACTGCAGAGGTGGATGTTGTAACCGTTGTCGGAACCCCGGCAGTAGGCGATGTGTTTACAATTTCTGTGGGCGGAACTAATACGAGTGTAAACGTAACAGATGGTTCTATCAGCACGGTGGCAGATGTACAGGCTGCGCTTGTAACTGCTGTCAATGCAGCATCTTCTCTCCCTGTATCTGCTGCTGCGGGAACAGGAGCGGGTGAAATAGAGCTCACAGCTAAAGTAGCTGGAACTGCTAATCCAGCAGTAACAGCCAAGCACTTTGACAAGATGGGGCTCGACCATGAAGCCGATCAAACTCTGGATCTTGAGGTTACTGTAACGGATGCGGCGGCTCAAACATTTAAAAAGCAGTTTGTAATCGACGTGGATAATCTGGATGATAACCCAGTCGTTTTCTCGGCTGACCAAGATGCCACAGCAAACTCTGTGAATGAAAATGCTACTGGTGGAACTTTGGTTGGTGTAACTGCGCTTGCTGATGATGCTGACAGACCTGCGTCTATTTCCAAATATGAATTGGTTGCTAATGCAAATGGTGATGCGTTGCCAGCCAACTATCCATTTGTAATTGATGCAAATACCGGCGTTGTAAGCGTTGCTAATCACAACACATTTGGTTTAAATCAGGTTGATTTTGAGGCTCTCAGTAATAAAACGACCATATTTGTTAAGGCATCAACTCAGTCTGCATATAAAGATGGTACAGACACATTAGCGTCTGAAGATATATCCACAGCTATTAAATCTTACGATATAACAATAGTTGACCTTAAGGATACACCTCCAACTATCACAACAACTGATGATAAGCTGAAGATTGGCGAAACGGCTGAAGTACAGTTTGCTTTCGAACAACCAACTACAACTTTTAGCCTTACTCAAATAGACCATAAGCATGGAACATTTGGAGCGCTTACCGAAGTAGCTGGTTCCAATAAAACTCATTGGAAAGCAGAATTTACGCCGGATGCCGATGTTCAAAATTTAGGTGGTTTCTTCAAATATGTACCTACCTTGGTCGTATCCCAGCAAGAAACGCTTACATTAGAGGGTGCTCCAGCCGAGGGTGATGTATACTCAGTTACAGTTGGTAACAACTCTGTGGCAAGCATTACTATTGACTCTGGAAATGCGGCTAGCTTTGATACACTTGATAAGGTTCGCTCTGAGCTTGTTAGCCAAATCAATGCAGATAAGACATCTAACGTCGATGCTGCAAATGGCGGGGCGAATGAGATAGTTATCACAGCCGATTATGACCCATCAAATGTTGCGCACGTAACAGGAACGGGGCAAATCAATGGAGTGGTTGCATCGACTTACTTAGATGCGCTTGATATCTCTAATAAGACCGCTAACGTGGTTGCCGAAAAACAGGTTGTTACAGTTACCATAAGTTCAGATACACCTGCCATCGGCGATAGCTACGTAGTTTCAATGGGAGGCTCTTCAATTGCAGCGCTTTCAATCACAGGTGATAATATTGCAAGCTATGCAAATGTGAGTGCTGTTCAGTCCAATTTATTGTCACAAATGTCTAGCCTCTCGGGTGTTACTGCCTCTGCTTCGGGCTCAAACGGATTTAGTTTTGAAGCCAATGTTGCAGGTGTTGGCTTTGGCACAGTGGCGTCCCAAACCAACGAGCTAGGAACAGTTACAAATGCAGCAGGGATTGAAGTTCCAGCATCTGTTTCCAAACTAGCTGTTGCTGAGACAGTGGTTAACGCAAACGTTGTAGCAGTTAATCAAGTGGACGTGGTTGCCTTGTCAGGTGTCCCAGCAGTTGGAGATGTGTACACGGTCAATTCTGCAGGAACAAAGGTAGCAGAAATTATAGTGAACTCTGGTAATGCGGCTAGCTTTGACACACTTGCAAAGGTTCAAGCTGAGTTAGTATCGATTATCAATGCAGATAGTTCCCTAACGTTCTCAGCCGCAGCGGCGTCAACAAATATTGAGTTAACTGCGGATGTTGCGGGAACTGTTAATCCAACCTTCACAGCAACGCATCTCGATGTTTTAAATATTGCAAACAAGACAAAAGCAGTTGCCTTTGACGGTGTGGACGATAATTCCAATGATGTTGGAGATTATGTGGGTACTCAAACAGATTACTCCGTTGACACCCTTGCTCCGACAACAAATACAGTTGAAGTTTCAGACGTAGTTGTAACGGACGCAGATACCGGCGCAGGGAAAACCCTAACAGTTGAAGTTACATATTCTGAGGATATGCTAACCAGTGTTAACCCAACGATTGGTTTCGATCCAGCTGTGGCAAGCTCGCTGACATCTACTGGTGGTTCTTGGAACGGGAATGCTACAAAATATACTGAGACATATAGTGTTGCAGATGGCGGCGTTGACCATGGAAACTTTGTTGGAGGTCAAGTTAAAGTTACGGTATCTGGAGCAAAAGATGCCAGAGGCAACGACCAAAAGACATACAGTCCAGAAGGTGAATTCGTTCTTGATACTATAAACCCAACGGTTGCGTCTGTCGTCGCAAATGTTGCTGGTGCCGCAACGGGCGCTAACTCACAACCTACAATATCTGATAGTGATGTTGCGAGTTCGTCTAAACTAGATGTGACAGTGACATTCAGTGAGGACATGGACCAAAATGCGGGTTCAGAGCCAGTTCTTAAATTTTCAGTAGCTGAGGGAACGCTTGGTATTTCGAAAGCCGGCGGTGTCTGGTTAAGTTCAACTCAATACAAGGCTACTTATGATGTAGTTGATAAGAATACCTTTAATAATGGTGTAACTATCGATGTTGAGGGTGCGCGCGATGATGTGGGTAACCCGCAGCAGGACTACTCAGCACAAACCGCAGTAAATTTTGATACCAAAAACCCAAGTCTGACTATTGCTGCAAGCTCTAAGTCACAAGAGGGCGGTTTCTACTCACATACTGACTTTAAAGCTGGCGAAGATGTAATTACAGTATCATCAGATGCTGTCATTTCAGACGGAAAGACAACCATTAAAGCATCCTTTGAGGGTGCAGATGGTGATATCGTTCAGAAGACAATAGACTCTGACGGTTCTTCCCAGGGATTCAAGTTAAGTCAACAAGAAATAACTGACCTAGGCCAAGGTGTGATAAAGGTGTCTGTTACTGCCACAGATCCATTTGGCAACACCACTACCCTGAATACTGGTGCTGACTTTACTTTATTTACTGAGACCACTCAGTTATCAGGTAAAATCCAGTCAGACATGTTGGTCACAGGTGGAGCGAATGGTTCATCATTGTTGGTTGCAGACGGAGATACCAACACTATTGACACACTGGACGCATCTGGACTAACAGGCGATGTTGTTGTCGAAGGTGTTCAAGGTTATGTTCAACTAGGCCAGTCTGGAGTGAACTTACCAGGAGCAAAAATTGCTCTGGATGCAAACGGCGAGGATGGTTTCGAAACCATTATCACCGGAGCAGGTAATGACAGACTAATTGGTAATGAGGGCATTGCAGAAACTTTTGACCCGGGTCTCGGATACAACCAAATCGAAGCTGGTAATAAAGCTGGTGTTGTAGATTTTGTTGATTATTCTGCTCATAGTACTGTAAGTGGTACTGTAGCAGATAGCCAATCAGGGGCTGCTAAAACTAAAACGTTTGCATTTTCTAATAGTACATCACAGCCTATCAATGGTGTGGCCATAACAGTGGCGGGTGTTACTTACGCAGCATCTACTAACGCAACAATCACTGATTTAGCTGGTATTGTTAGTGCCATCGCAGCACAAATGAATAGTGCTACCGCTGCTGGTGGTAGCCTTGAAAATGCTGCAATAACCGCAAACGGTAATACTTTATCAATCGAAGTAGCGGATGCGGATGCAAACTCACAGTCAAACATGGTGAATTCAACCGCAGAGGAATATCTCTACAGTGAGGTAAACGTAGACTTGGCGGCTAAAAAAGCTACCGATATTAATCTTGGATATGAGACTGAAGCTTATCTGGCCACAAAAAATGGTTCTACAGACGAACTCAACGGAATTGAGGGTGTATTGGGTACAGCTTTTGATGATATTATCAAAGGTGGTGCAGAAGATAACATAATTCAAACAGGTTCAGGAAGTGATACTATTGATGGTGGGGCAGGAGCTGACCGATTAGAAGGTGATGATGGTGCAGACCTAATTTATGGTGGCGCCGGAGATGACGTGATTATTGGTGGGGCAGGAGCTGATACATTATATGGTGGGGCCGGACGAGATCTGTTTAAAATGGGTCTTGGAACTACAGATGTAGATACGATACGCGACCTGGATGTTTCATCAATCCTTTCAAATCAAGCTGGTAGAATGGGTACCAACGATAGAGTTGAATTCAACTTTACGGATGCTGACCTTAAGACTGCTCTCGGATTAGGTGCTGGTGATTCATTAAGTGCATCTTACAAAATTGATGTTGAACTTTCCGGTTCTGGAAATGCTTACGTGATGAACTTGGTGATTATTGATGGTTCCAATAAAACAGTTATTGGTTCTGTTAACCTTAACTGGGATAGTGACCCATTTGGAAGCTTGAGCAGGACTGAGTATAATCTTGGAGCCTTCTTAGATCAGGATAAGCAGTCATATATTACTGAAAATGCGGATGGCACTTATTCACTAAGCACAAATTCAATATCTTCTTTCAGCTTGTCATCTGCTGTTCAGTTTGAGCGTGTAGGTGAAATTATTGATACATCGGCCGCAGAAGTAATTGCTGGTGCGAGAACGGGCGATTTCATGGTTATGACAGGTGGTAACGATTTAATGACTGGTGGACTTGGTTCAGACCGCTACGAGGCACGAATTGTTGGTCAAACTGGAAACTCTGCTAAATCGAATGGTGATGTTGTCATTAACGAACTAGGTAGAACTAGCGGCGGCTTAGAAGAGGATGCTGTCTTAATCGAGGGCGTTAAAGATATCGCTGACTTAAGCTTTACCAGAACTACATTGGCTGGTGAGGGTGCCGGTGATACTCTGAAGATTGACTATACACAAGTTCGAAAGTTTGATGATGTCGATACAACTGCTAATGAAATTGGCCTAGACCATGCAACTGGTTCAATAAGTATCTTTAACCAATTCTCTCTATCTCAATCAAACCTGTATCAAGTTGAAAAACTGATTGTGGCTGAGGAAAGCGAAGATTCGACAAATCAAGACTTGCTAAGTAATACCTATTATTTTGCAGACGTAGAGGGTGAGACGGGAACAGGTGCGACAGAGGCAGTTGCTGGAAACGGTTCTATTAATACTACCGATAGTACTGCTGGAACATCTTCTGCTGGTGACCACTTAGTGGCAGACGCTGATGTGAACTCTATAATGGTGGGTACTGCTGGAAGAAACGACGTCTTTGAAATTAATGCAGCTACCACAGCATCTGCTCAGCAGACCGTTGGCAATCAGACAATTGCAGCTCAAAATCAGGAAGTATTTATTTACGGCATGAGATCAAGCAATACTCTTGATTTAGATACTGTTAAAATAGACTTGAATGCAGGCACTGCGTTAACATCTCCTGACGGTACATCAAGCTTTACCAGCGCGCTTTCAGGCTCTGGAAGCACAAAAACCGGTACATTGCAGGTATTGTTTGATAAAGGTACGGCAAATGCAGCTGATGACTTTACAGTAGATTTCGGTGTAAGTGTAACCAACATTACTGGCGGTCAGAAAGTTAGCTTGACCTACGACTCTGACCTAGATGCCACAGATGGTGCGTCAACAGATAATGTAACGATGGACTTATTCTTTGCAGATGCTGGGAACATTGATAGCACAACATTGATCAATCGCATTCAGTGGGAATCTTAAGAGTTACCAATCTGCAAGGTGAGAAGATCCAATGAGCGGTCAGAATAAAAATCATAAAGTAAGCGAACAGCGTAGCGCTGTTCGCAAAGCAGCTTTAAGAAAGAAAATTGGTGATATTGCTGAAGCAAGATTTTCGGCAGTCGATATTGCTATTTTCGCTGCCGCCTTTGCCGTTCTTTATGATAAGGCAACAGGTGCTTCTGATGCTGTTTTTAGAAAAATTTTAGGTGAAAATAAGGCAGCAAAGATTGAGCTTGAGGATGTTCTAACGCAAGTTAATTCAGCCTCTGCAGAGGCATTAGCTTTTTCTGGTTTGCTCTCAGACTTAAGACAAGATTTGGTCAAAGAAGCTGGTAAAAGTTACGCAGAGTCATTTTTAATTAAAGAAGCTAGTTCTGTTCAAACAGAATCATTGAAATATGAAGATGAACCTATAATGGAATTATCAGACATTCTTGGAGCAGGTGTGTCTGATTTACCAGTTAATTCTACTGTTGCGGAAAACAGTGAAAAATCCGAGAGCTACACAGAAGAAATGGTTAAAATGCAAAAGGCTTCAGAAGAATTTACTGAAGTTATGCGCGAGTTGTTTGCAGCAGAGTTAGAAACTTTAATAGCAGAAAATAAAGTAAAAACGGATTCAGTAAAACCAGCTGAAATTCCTGAAGTTGTAGAGATTGCTGATGCTGAGGCAGGCTGGAATCCATCTGCTTTATTGGGCTTGCTTGGTCTTGCCGGCGGCGGCGGTGGCGGTGGCGGATTGTTATCTGCTCTTGGTAGTGGTGCAGCTGGTAGATTGTATGGTGGTTTTGGCATTGATGGTTATGTGAGTGGAGCCACAGTGTTCTGGGATATTGATGGTGACTTTATTCAAGACGCTAACGAGACAATACAGACAACTACCGACTCAACTGGATTTTACCAATTATCTGGGATAACAGAGGGTGTTGGACAAATTGTAATTAAAGATGATGGGGTAGATACCAATACTGGTGGTTCAGTAGGTATGATGGCTGCATCGACAGATATTACGGATTTCGAAAATGCCCATGTAACACCCCTTACACTTTTAAAAGCTCAAGGGGTATCAGAGGATACAATAACAGCAGCTTTAGGAGTGAGTGTCGACATTGATAGCTATAATCCAATGGCAATCTTGGAGGGCTCTTCTGACACGACCGAGCTTGATACCGCTGGAACTGTACTCCTAAAAGCTCAGCAATTGTTCAGTGTTGTTAACTCCGTTTCTGGTCTTGCAGAAGAATCTGGTTTGAGTGCAGCAGAAGCTTTAACACAGACGGTCAATGTTATCAAAGGTCAAAGCCTTGATAATCTAATTGGTACAGATGGAGGCAATCAAACTGTCTTAGAGGATATAATAAAGGCTGTGGCCCCGGATTTTGCCTCAGTTGCGGCCACTGCAGCGGCTTCATTGAAAAATGTGAATTCAGTGCTAGGCGAATCTCTTGCTAATCCAAGAAATGCGCTTGGTGACGATGCAAGGGCAGCGGCGCTTATAACTCAGGATGATTTAGTTACATCGTTTCGTGAGATCGGCAGATTAGATCCTTCTGTGGCAGCTACAGAAATATCATCTAAACTGAATTCTTTTTCGAATGTAAATGATATTAAAACTAATTTCAGAGATATTTACAAAGCCACAATTCAAGCACAGGCTGATGCAGAGGGTGGAATTATAGCGGGTCTCGATAGTTTTACCGTTAAATCAGGTGCCGGACAACTTATTGCTGTATCTGAAATACTAAAAATGACGTCAATAAAGGTACTGGAGAATTGAAGCTAGTAGCAGTTGAGCCAGCAGGTTTAACATACACATCCACCACAGCTACAACTTCTACGCAAACTCAAGCAGGACCAAAGGCTGGTGACCCCCCTATCACACAAACTACGTACCATTTAGAATTACCTGCAACATTGGCATTTGACGATTATGTAAAAGTTAAGCTTGGTCCGTTTACTATGCTGGAACGAGTTGGTAATGCAGATACTCCAGAGCAAATAGCAACTCGTCTCGTAAATAAATTTAATTCCGCACAAAACCAAGAAAATCCATTTTTAAGTGTTTCGGCGAACGGCTCGACACTCAATATTGTAAGAAACGATGGAGAAAATTTAAAAGCTCGTCTAGAGATTGCTAATGATAATAGTGCCATTGATGCAAAGATTATAACAGGTACAGATGGGCAGCAATTCGTTTCAGTGGATACTTCTACAGCTTTATCCACTAATCTTCGGTACATTGTTTCAAATGATGCTGGGCAGGGACACGGTAATATTAGACTTACCATCGAGCCAGATTTTCGTTCAATTATTCAAAACCCAGGTAGAGTAAACTCAGTTGATGAAGATGGTTTATTTGCTCTATCCGATCAGATTGTTTTTTCTGGGACTGCATCTTCGGGAGTTTCCGAAAAACTTTTCGTCAGGCTTAATGCAGTAGAAGGAACAACTGGGGATTTTAAGTTAAAAATTGACGGCAATACACAAACCATTGCACTCAACACACCACAACAAATACCTCTAAACTTGCTATCTCAAGCATTTTTAATTCAGCCACAAAATTTCCATGGTAGCTTTGACATTTCTTTTGATTTGTTAGGGTCTTTTCAATCCTTTGCATCAAGAAGTACAACAAATGTGCAAAAAATTAGTGTTAACCCCGTAGCAGAGGATGCTGCTTCGCAGGCGATAGCCAAATTAATTTTAGGTGATGTAGAGTCAGACATGAATGGCTCAGTTATTCCCGTTGTAAATGGTCAACCTACAGATGCCCAAAAAGTTAAAATAAAGCTTCAAGGAGGTGATTCAGAGGAAACACATTCTCTTGTTTTTAGCGGCATTCCCGATGGTTTAACCATAAGTGTGAACGGGATAGAAAAGGCAGCCAATCTTGGGGTTGTAACTGTTAATGAGGTATCTATCGGTTCTGAACTTTCGATTGAATTTAATGCAAGCGCCGCCCTAATCGATAGCTCTTTTGGACTTTTTAACGATGTATCTGCGGTTGTTGTAGGTAAAGATGGTCAAACTAGCGCTTCTGGCAGTGAAATTAATTTTAGCTTTGATATTGGCGGTGCTTATGGTCTAAATGTTGCCAGTGAGGCAATCACGATTAGTCAAGAAGATGTTGCAGCGGCACTATCAGGGCTCGACATTACCTCAATCGAGACGGGTGCTAGCGTTAAGGTAAAGATCACATTGGATGACCCAACGCCTAATGTAGCTGACGGGCTTCCTCAAATTGGGCGAATAGTTAACGGTAGCTTTGTTCAACTCACTGGTTCAGATGTTACGAAAACCGAAAATTCTAACAACGTCATTTATGAAATTAGTTCGTCATCTCCATTGACAGTATTAGACGATTTAAAGGTAATTCATCCAACAGCACATTTTAAAGGTTCCATAAATGTCAATGCAGATATAATTGCCTTGGTTGGAGGTGCTGAGACAGCAAGTGTTTCAAAGGGACCTTTAACGATAACATTCGACCCAGTGGCAGACAATGTTACCTATACTCAGCCAACAGCTAGTGTATCCTCAAATGAGGATACGTCTATTGATATAAAGCCGCTATTTCTAAATGGTTCCAATTCGTTAGCTGTCTCACCTGATTCCTCAGAGGAAATTATTTATGTTGTTCAAGAAATTCCATCTGGCTTGCGTTTGATTGATGGCGAGTCATTAAAAGATGGTTCGGGAGTTATGAAAACTGGGGACGCTCTCAAGGCAGCTATTCTCACATCAACTTCAATAGGAAGAGTTGTTGGAGATAACATAGAATTGACACAAGTTGAGGCTGCTAGAGCTCACATTGTTGGCCTTGCTGATGCCAGTCAATCTGGCACAATTAAAGTTTCTGCATACTCTAAAGAGCTAGCTAATTCTCAGACCTCAGCTCTCGTTGGAAATTATTCGGTTGGTGTTGCTATTAACCCAGTTGCAGACGCCCCCTATCTATCCGCTGATTCCAAAGTAAGAGGGCTAGTTAACGACAATTTGTCTGCGGAGCTTGCATCTAAGGCCATTATAAAAATACCAGCCTCTGCGGCGCTAGTAGATACCGATGGTTCTGAGACACTATTTATTAAAGTGTCACCAAAATCAGGAGTGATTACAGATTTTCAGTTGTCAGGCGCCACTTATAATGTAAGTAGTAACAATGATTACATTTTATTAAAAGCTTCAGATTTATCGAGCTTGGAGATAAAACGCTCCCCACTAAAAGGTGCGTATGATGATAAATTCACTGTTGACGCTATTTCTGTTGAGACGAATT
>CACPDC010000026.1 GCA_902632595.1 uncultured SAR116 cluster alpha proteobacterium | reverse complement strand
GAAAATAAGACAGTGCCAATAAGTCAAAAACTAAATTAGGTAAATTGGCTGAATTGCGAGATGATTAAATTGAAACGAAAATGGCAGAAAAATTAGTATTACGATGATATCTTTTGATAAAATTTCGCATAGGTATGACACAGAGCAGGTTATTTTTGACATTTCGTTTAACATTCAATCCAATGAAGTTGTCTCACTTCTTGGACCTTCAGGATGCGGCAAAACAACACTCCTGAGGCTTGCAGCAGGTTTAGAAAAACCCTTAGGCGGCCAAATCAGATTAGATGAGAAGGTTATATCCTCTCCAGAATTCGTCCTAACTCCAGAAAAAAGAGGTGTTGGGTTAGTATTTCAATCATATGCATTATTTCCCCATCTAACAGTTACCCAAAATATTTTGTTTGGTGTTCCAAAAAAACCTGCAAAAGACATAAGCAACGTTATAGATTTGATGCAAGAATTGAACATAAAAGAATTAGGAGACAAATTTCCACATGAATTATCTGGTGGTCAGCAACAGCGTGTTGCCCTTGCACGAGCGCTTGCGCCAAACCCACCCATTATATTATTAGATGAACCATTTAGTGGATTGGATAGTCGATTAAGAGAGCATGTTCGTGACCAGATGCTGCACATGCTAAGAAATACTAACACAGCTGCTCTGATGGTAACTCATGACTCAGAGGAAGCTATGTTTATGTCTGATAAAATACTAGTTTTGAACAAAGGGAAGGAAATCCAGCAAGGAAGGCCTATTGATTTATATTGCAGGCCCAAAAATAGGTTCGTAGCAGAATTTTTCGGAGAGGTTAATTATATTCCAGCAGTCGTAAAAAATCAAAAAATAGAGACTGTTTTTGGAATTTACAGCGCTGCGAACTTTGCTGAGGGAACAAAGGTACAAATTATTGTTAGATATGAAGCCCTTAAACTGTCTCCAAAATCAGAAGGAGCTGTTGCTTATGTGGTAGAAACGCGACTTCTTGGAAAAAATTCTATCGTTCACCTCACAGTCCCAATTGGTAGCACTGAGCTTCATTTGCATGCTAGGATACCTGGTTTGAGCTGGTTTGAATCTGGCGAGAAGGTTTTTATAATGATCGATCCTGAACAAGTATTTATTTTTTCCGAATACGATATGTAATCTCTTTAAACATTTCTTATTTAGAAATATAAACTTTAAGTAATAAAGTTCTGTAAATTATTTAGTGATGACGATATAAATAGTAGGACGTAATTGAAACGAAAATAGCTTTCGCAATGCGAGATATATCAATAACTGCATCTGCAGCAAAAAGTTTAAGAGGAGTATAAAAAATGGGCGCATTTAGTCTTTGGCAATGGCTGGTGGTACTAGCAGTTGTCCTAATATTGTTTGCAAGACCAGGAAAGATCTCTGGAATAATGGGAGATTTTGGTAAGGGGCTTAAAAACTTTAAAAAAGGTATGAAAGATGAAAATTCCCCTGAAAAAGAATCTTTAATGGGGGAAACTATTCATATCGAGGATGACGATTTTGCTACCGAAAAAAAAGTTCGACCCAAAACTGCTGCTACAAGAAAAATAAGTAAAAGCAAAACTGTGAAAAAATCGGCAAAAAAGAAGTCAGCGAAAAAAAAGGCTTCAAAAAAATAAATAAATCTCACGTGTTATTTAAATGTATATGATTAGGTCTAATAATGTTTGATTTTGGTTGGCAAGAATTTATGGTGATAGCATTTGTTTTGGTTCTTGTGGTTGGACCAAAAGATTTACCCAAAGTACTGCGTGCTTTCACAAAATTCACCACACAAGCGCGTAAGATGTCATCGGAATTCACAAAAAGTCTTCAGGATATGTCAAATGATGATGAATTAAAAGAAGTTAAAAAAGTACTTCAGGATGCAAAATCAGGGGATTTTGATGACATTTCAGAGTTGTCGGAAGAATCTGTGTCTAAAGATGTTAGAAACGTAAATGAACAATTAGAAACTGACTTGAAACAAGTTTATAATGAAACTCAAAATATTACTTCTTCAAAGGAGCGGTAATGTCTAACGCAGACCCAAAACGAGTTGATGAGCTCGCATCTATGTCTCTCATGGAGCACCTCACTGAATTACGAAATCGTATAGGTATAATTTTTATTGCATTTATAATATTATTTTTCTTATGTTTTGTTCGACCTTTTGGAGGAGGTACCTTTAACGCCGCTGATTATGTGTATTTCTGGCTCCAAGCGCCTTTGGCAGAAATATTATCTCAGCGCGGTGGTAGAATGATTTTTACGGGATTGCATGAAGGATTTTTTACTCAAGTAAAAGTTGCTTTCTTCGTCTCAATTTGCATTACTTTTCCTTTGATACTGCTCCAGGTTTGGAGATTTGTGGCTCCTGGTCTTTATAAAAATGAGCGTTCAGCTTTTATGCCATTTCTTCTAGCTACACCTCTTTTATTTGCTATGGGCGCTGCCATGGTTTACTATCTCGTCATACCGTTAGCATGGGATTTTTTCCTTTCTTTTGAAATGGTAGGGGGGGAAGGAACTCTACCCATAGAAGTTGAGCCAAGAATAAGTGAATATTTGAGTCTTGTAATGAGATTAATGTTTGCCTTCGGCGTTTCATTTGAATTGCCAGTAATATTATTATTGCTAACTAAGGCAGGAATTGTCACTCCTTCAGGTTTAGCAAGAAATCGCAAATATGCGATATTAATAGCATTCATTGCTGCTGCAATTCTCACTCCACCTGACGTTATCTCCCAGGTTATGTTAGCAATACCAGTTATTTTGCTTTATGAGATCTCAATCATTGGAGCTCGCCTTGTTAACAAGAACAATGATTATGAATAAATAATTAATTATTTACTCTAGCTTTTGCTAAGGAGAAAACTTAATGCACGATATAAAGTTTATCCGTGAAAACCCTGATGAATTCGATAGACTTATGGAAAGAAGAGGTTATAAAAATTCTTCATCTAAAATTTTATTAACTGATGAAAAAAGGAGAAGAATACAAACAGAATTGCAATCTCTTCAAGCACGAAGAAACGAAACTTCAAAACAAATAGGAAATTTAAAAATCTCTGGTGGAAATGCGGACAACTTATTATCAGAAGTTTCGTCAATTAAGCAAAAAATGCCTGAATTAGAGCTTGAGGAACAGCGATTAGCTGAAGAAATTAATGAAATCTTGTTTTCGATGCCCAACATCTTACATAAGGATGTTCCAGATGGTTCAACTGACGAAGACAATGTTACTTTAAGGAGTGTGGGCACAATACCCTCTTTTAAATTCACTCCTCTTGATCATGTTGCGCTCGGCGAGATAAATGAGGGTCTTGATTTTGAGGCAGCAGCAGCGTTATCAGGGTCAAGATTTGTTGTTTTAAAAGGTCAAATGGCGAGGTTAGAACGTGCGCTTGCGTCATTTATGCTTGATATACACACATTGGAATTTGGATATAAAGAATATCTGCCACCTGCATTGGTCACGTCCAAGACAATGACTGGCACAGGCCAACTTCCAAAATTTGAAGATGATTTATTCAAAACTACAGACGGTAGATGGTTAATTCCAACAGCTGAAGTGCCGCTTACTAATTTAGTTGCAAATCAAATTCTAGATATCGAAGAATTACCATTACGAATGACAGCTTATACCCCATGTTTTCGGTCTGAAGCTGGTTCGGCAGGGCGTGATACAAGAGGTATGATTCGCCAACATCAATTTTCCAAAGTTGAACTCGTGTCCATTACAGATCCCGCAGAATCCCAATTTGAATTAGATAGAATGACTGCTGTCGCAGAGAGCGTTCTGAAAAAACTGGGACTACCATATCGTGTAATTAAATTATGTGCTGGCGATACAGGTTTCTCTGCACAGCAAACCAACGATATTGAAGTTTGGTTGCCCGGACAAGATGATGGAGAGGGAAGGTACCGAGAGATATCATCATGTTCAAATTGTGGTTCTTTTCAAGCGAGACGAATGAACGCCCGGCTTAGGAGAATTGAAAATAAAGAAACAGAGTTTGTTCACACACTGAATGGTTCAGCTTTAGCCGTTGGCAGATGCATTGTTGCAATACTAGAGAATGGTCAACAAGCGGATGGCAGCATTATACTCCCTGAAGCACTTCACGACTACATGGGCATAGATAAAATTGGTTAATTTACAAAAAATATTAAAGTTTAGTAAATTTATTTTTAATGGTTGTTTTCAGTAATTATTATCCCAACAGAAACAAGAAAAAGCTATAAATTTGGCCTAATGAAAATACTAATTACAAATGATGACGGAATAGACGCTTATGGTCTAAGATTGCTTGAAGATTTAGCCCGAACTATAAGTAATGACGTTACAACAGTCGCGCCGATGGATAACCGTTCAGGTACTAGCCAAGCAATAACACTAAATGATGAACTTTATTTTTCAAATATTTCATCTAATAGATATGTTTGTTCTGGAAATCCTGCTGATTGTGTTATGCTAGCATTAAATCTGTTATTCGCGGATGAACCACCTGACCTTGTGATTTCAGGAATAAATCATGGAATGAATGCTTCTGATGATGTAGGATACTCTGGCACAATAGGTGCTGCGCGAGAGGCGTCAATCGTTGGTATAAGAGCGATTGCTATGAGTCAGAAAAACGGAAAATTAGATGCAGATTTTGAAGTAGCAAAAAATTTTGGAAAGCGTGTTATTGAACATGCATTATCTATAAAAATTCCCCCGCGACATCTATTAAATGTAAATTTCCCTTCTAAAAACTTATCTGATGTCAAAGGAATTAAAACAGCTATTCTTGATAGACATAAAATGTCAGATCAAATTGTGTCTGGCAACAAACCTGATTTTTATAGAATTGGTCCTATAAACTATCGTCCGAATATGGATGCTAAAAGTGATAGATTTTTTTTACAAAAAGGATACATCACATTTACCCCTTTACTAGTTGACACTACTGCAACAAATTTGTTGGGCTCTATTCCTGAATTGACTTATGATTGAATCCTCAGAAAAAAAAGCGCGCCTTACAATGTTGTTAAGATCGCAGGCTATTTTGTCCTCCTCGATTTTATCTGCTATTGAAGCTATTCCAAGAGAAAAGTTTATCGATAGGGTGTTAAGAAATCATGCTTACGAGAATGCTTCTCTACCTATCGCTTGCGGGCAAACAATTAGTCAGCCCTACATTGTGGCAAAAATGACTGAGGCACTTGAATTAAATAGCCGTCATGTTGTCCTTGAGATAGGAACTGGAAGTGGTTACCAAGCCTCTATTTTGTCCTTGCTAACAAGAAGAGTATATACCATGGAACGTCATCGTCCATTATTTATTGAGGCACGTAACCGTATGGCAGAATTAAAGTTGACAAACATAGTTATGCGTTTAGGAGATGGTTTTGTTGGATGGCCAGAAGCAGCACCTTTCGATAGAATAATAATCACATGTCAAGTTGATAAGTTACCTGAAACATTAATAAAACAATTAAAATCAGATGGAATTTTAATTGCACCAGTTGGCTCTCCTGGTAAAGAATTCTTGACCAAACTTACAAAAAAAGGTGATGTTATTCATACAGAAAAACTAATTTCTGTGAGGTTTGTACCCATGATACCAGGAATTGCAGATGCGTGAATTACTGCTAAACAAGCACTTTATTATTAGTATATCTATTTTTCTATTTATTGGGCTTTCTGGATGTAATAATGCTTCAACAGAAAAAAAATACCCAATAATAGGGAGTATAAATCTTCCATTCAGTGCTGGAGTTGAAAAAGAACCGGCAATTGTTATACGTCGGCAAGAGAGATTCGAGAAAATACCTGTGCCTTCTTCTGGGTTTATAACGGTCAAAAAAGGGGATACTTTATACAGTATTGTAAATCGTTATGATGTTACACCATATAAATTGATCTCCGAAAATAACCTTAAAGCACCCTTTGAGCTAAATGAGGGAGAAATATTAAAAATTGTACCAAGAAATACACATACCGTGCGTTTGGGAGATAGTTTGTTTTCAATATCCAAGCAATATTCTGTTAACCAATTTGAGATAGCGCAACTAAACGAGCTCGAAGAACCTTATGAGTTGCGGGTTGGTCAAATACTTCAACTTCCTGAAACCAGAGATTTCTCAGTTTTTCTGAAGGAGACACCAAATCAGCAGTTTTTGGCTATTGAAATGCAACCGGAAGCCACCGAAATTATACCAGATGAACAAAAT
The DNA here is from genome assembly GCA_902632595.1 of uncultured SAR116 cluster alpha proteobacterium. Taxonomy (GTDB): domain Bacteria; phylum Pseudomonadota; class Alphaproteobacteria; order Puniceispirillales; family Puniceispirillaceae; genus UBA5951. The sequence goes on along the minus strand of CACPDC010000026.1, from coordinate 15,680 downwards.
GTATTAAGCACATCTGAAAAAAAGTTCTTCGTAGCGCCGAAATTAGCAGCAGGAGATGCATTTAATTGGCCATTATCTGGGCAGCTCATAAATTCTTTTGGTCCTGCTGAGCGTGGAATACATAATGATGGAGTTGATATTGCAGCAGATTTTGGTGCTGATATACAAACTACTGCTCCCGGAACTGTTGCTTATATCGGTGTTGGTTTAAAATCATTTGGAACGCTTATTTTGGTTAAACATGATGGTGGAGTGATTTCTGCCTATGCACATCTTTCTGAGGTTCTTGTTAAAGAGGGAGATGTTCTCTCACCGGGTCAGATTATTGGTAGGGTAGGTAAAACGGGCAGAGTTGAAACCCCTACTTTACATTTTGAAATTAGACAAAATAGAACTCCAATAGATCCAACTAGCATAATCAAATCATAAATAACTCATTATCAATTTATATTTTATATCAATCTATTGAAATGCCGTGTTTGCTTGCTAAATGTATAATGAATTGATATGCGGTCCTGCCAGAACGGTGTCCACGTCCAATACACCACGTCAATGCTTCGCTCTTCACTTGTTCTAAGTTTACGGTCAGCTTAAAAAAATCAACATAGTTTTCGATTATTTCTAAATAAGTCTCTTGATCTATCGAATGAAATCCGATCCATAGGCCAAATCTGTCTGAAAGAGAAATTTTCTCTTCTATTGCCTCAGATGGGTTGATCGCTGAACCTCTTTCATTATCAATCATTTGACGTGGCATTAAATGTCTTCTATTTGATGTGGCATAAAATACAATATTATCGGGCCTCCCAGAGAGTCCCCCCTCAAGTACAGCTTTTAAAGACTTATAACTTGAATCTGCTTCTTCAAAAGCCAAATCGTCACAAAATAATATAAACCTGCGGGTACTATGTTTTAGGGCCTGCATAATGCGAGGCAAATCTTGTATGTCTTCCCTTTGAACTTCTACTATGGCGCAATCCAGCCCTTCTGATAAGAGTTGACCGTGGACTGCCTTCAACAGTGACGATTTCCCAGTTCCCCTTGCTCCCCATAATAAGGCGTTATTAGCTTTCAAACCTCTAGCAAATGCTCTACTGTTCTCTAATAATTGTTGTTTTTGTGGCTCGATTCCCTGTAGGCAGGTTAAAGGAAGTCGCTCAATTTTGTCTATAGTCTGAAGTTTGCGTAATTGAGCTTCCCAGATGAACCCTTCAGCATCATTTAAATCATTTGGAAACTGATAAGACGGAGCAATCCTTTCGAGCGCATCCGCAATTCGATTGAAAATTTTTTTAATCTGTTCTAAATCGTTTTCTTTTATCATATATGTTTCTTAAAGGTAATTAATTTAAATCAATGCCACCCTACCAGTTTATATGTTAATATTGCAAAACGAAAAAATATTGTTTGAGAGTAGACGTTAGACATAAGGTTGTTTATTGTTCGAAAATCGAGCATTTTACCCATGTTTAAGTTGAATATAAAATAAAAATTCTGTGAGAGGTTTTCATGTTTATTAGCACTGCATTTGCACAGTCCGCCGGTCCTTCGATGATCGTTTCGCAATTACTCCCTTTTGTTCTTATTTTTGGAGTTTTTTATCTAATGTTGATAAGGCCCCAGCAGAAACGCGCAAAACAACATAAGGAAATGGTTTCTAAGCTCTCAAGGGGAGACAAAGTTATTATTTCAAGTGGTATTACAGGAATAGTATCAAAAGCAATCCAGGAAAAAGAGACAATAGAAGTGGAAATTGCCACTGGTGTATATGTCAACCTTATGCGAGCAAACGTGACTACACTACTTGACAAAGACAGTAATATAACATTGCCAGTCAAGGCCTCTTTAAAAAATTCTTCTCAAAAATCAAAGAAACCCTAATTTAAATTTATTAGGTGTTTTGTATTCAGATTTTATACGTTAATTTAAGAGGATAGCTTATGTTACAATTCGAAGGGTGGAAGCGGTTAATCATTCTCCTCGTTTGCACTATTGGACTAATCTTGGCTTTGCCTAATCTCGTTTCTGTACCCTTCCTCCCTGGAAAGTCTGTAAATCTAGGGCTAGACTTGAGGGGAGGTTCACATTTATTGCTTCAAACAGATATTAAAGCAGTGCAGTCTGAGAGGTTAGGTGATATTGCAGATAACATAAGGATTTCTTTTAGAGAAGAAAAGGTAAAATTCAAATCATTGTCATCCGATGATGTCTCTGTACGTTTTACTATGAGAGATAACGGTAATTATACGGGGCGAGACAAGGTATTGTCACAAATTAGTGATGATTTTATTGTAGAAACAAATGCCAATTCAACCAGTATAAAGTTTAGTGAAAGTGGTTTTAAAGAATTACAGTCTCAAACGGTCGAACAGGCTATTGAAATCATACGCCGTCGATTAGATCCGGATGGAACAAAAGAGCCAGTTATTCAAAGGCAAGGTGTTGATAGAATATTAGTACAGGTTCCTGGAATAGATGATCCAGAGCGTGTTAAAGCTTTACTTGGCAGAACAGCAAGACTTACATTTCAATTAGTGGATCTAAGAATCTCCGGTGCAGAAGCCAAAGCTAATGGTCGGGTGCCGCCAGGATCAGTTTTACTTGAATCCTCCAGCGACGAAAATCAATTTTACGTTGTTGAAAAAAGAGTGATGGTCAGTGGTGATATGCTTGAGACAGCATCGGCCGGCTTTGATCAAAATAACAGTCCTGCAATTAATTTTTCTTTAAATTCCTTAGGAGCTAAAAAATTTGCTACCGTCACGGGTAACAACATTGGCCGACCTTTTGCAATAGTATTAGATAATCTGGTAGTCTCAGCTCCAACTATTAGAGCACAAATTTTCGCAAACGGGCAGATTACGGGAGATTTTTCAATTCAGGAAAGCAATGACCTTGCCCTTGTTTTACGAGCAGGAGCCCTACCTGCACCTCTTACCGTGCTCGAGGAAAGGTCAATTGGTCCTGGGCTTGGTGCAGATTCAATAGCTGCTGGACAAATTGCCGCCATCGTTGGTATTGTCCTTGTAATTTTTTATATAATTTTAAGCTATGGTGTTTATGGTGCTATGGCGTCAGCCGGTTTAATTGTAAATTTAACTCTTATACTTGGTGCTCTTTCTCTAATTCAAGCAACATTAACCTTACCAGGAATAGCAGGTATTGTTCTAACCATGGGCATGGCAGTTGACTCTAATGTTCTTATCTTTGAACGAATTAGAGAAGAGTTAAGAAGAGGAAGAGGCCAAAGAGACGCTATTCAAGCAGGTTATTCACGTGCTATTTCTACTATCATGGATGCAAATTTAACAACTCTTATAGCTTCTATCTTATTGTATATTTTTGGTTCTGGTCCTGTACGAGGATTTTCAGTTACGCTGGGTATTGGTATTTTAACCTCTCTTTTTACCGCCATTTTGTTCACCAGATTGTTAATTGTACTCTGGATAAATAAAACTAGACCCAAAACACTTGTTATTTGAGGATTAAATAATGTTTAGATTGAAACTTATTCCAGATAATTCCTCTTTTAATTTTCTTAATCTTTTTAATTTCGGTTTTGCTTTCTCTACAATATTAATCGTTCTCTCTATCGGATCTTTTTTATTCCAAGGTTTAAATCTTGGGATTGACTTCAGGGGTGGTATATTGATTGAGGCTAAATCCAAATTTGGTGGTGCCAATGTGCAGCAGTTAAGAAGTGATCTATCAGGTAGCACATTTGGTGATGTGTCCATCCAATTATTTGGTGCGGAAGATGAAGTGCTCATTCGCATCCAAAAACAAGAGGGTGATGAGCAGGCGCAAGTAAAGGCAATTAAAGATGTAAATGCTATAATTTCTGATAGTTACTCAGTGAGGCGTACGGAGTTTGTAGGTCCAACTATTGGAGCAGAATTAACTCAAAAGGGCATTTTAGCTGTAATTAGCGCACTAATAGCTATTATGATATATATTTGGTTCAGATTCGAATGGCAATATTCTCTAGCAGCTATTCTTGCCTTAAGTCACGATGTGATTTCTACAATTGGTTTTTTTTCAATTACCTCATTTGAATTTAATCTTGCCACAATAGCAGCAATACTTACGATTTCTGGCTACTCTATAAATGATACAGTTGTCGTGTTTGATAGAATTAGAGAAAATTTTAGAAGATATAAAAGTTGGGAACAGAATGATATAATCAATAAGTCGTTGAACGAAACGCTTTCACGTACAGTTATGACATCTGTTACCACTGCGCTCGCTTTGATTGCTATAATGACGTTCGGTGGTCCCGTATTAAGAGATTTTGCTGCTGCTATGCTGTGGGGTGTGTTAATAGGCACATATTCGTCCATTTTTATTGCCGCCGGCGTTCTTACTTATGTTGCCTTAAATAGAAGCGGAGATGATAATAGTGATATATCAAAGCCAGAGTATGAGGAGTGAGAAGAACATTGGCTCCACCAAATACCCCTATTGATAAGATTGTGACCATTCAGAAATTTGATTTTGACGGAAAGTTAAAAATTCTCCGTGGTTACTCTGGTAGTGGCTTTCAGGTTAATGATGAATTCGTTTCTGGCAGCGTCATTTTGTATCCAAGAGAAGTTCATAGTTGTCCAATATCTGAAGAATCTGAAATTACAAATCAATTACTGGAGCCACATCTTAAATTTTTGAGGCCTGATATGATGTTAATTGGGGTAGGGCACAACCCGCAACATTTATACCAGCCATTAAGAGACTATGCCCATAAGCAAGGGGTCGGCATTGATATAATGTCAACCCCATCTGCTTGTAGAACCTGGAATGTCTTACTATCTGAAGGAAGGCAGGTAGTTGCTTGCCTTTTACCTGTTTCCTAATTCGATTTATGAAATTGTTACATGAACAATCAGAATTAAGAGATTTAAATTACCCATTATATTTATGCACTTCATTTGCGCCTCTAAATAATCAATCCCTTCTTCAGGATTTAATAAGCCTATCTTGTCAACTTACTATAGCTGTTACCCAGCCATCTGAACAAATGTTAAGGGCTATTCGGATCCAATGGTGGATTGATTGCTTAACTGAATTAAAACTTCAGAATAGTCCTTTATCCGATAGAATAATCTCTTACATTAATGCTGATCGCATAGAAAAAGAAAAGGTTCTTTTTATTCTTGAGGCTTTTCAGAATGCAACATTTGAAGATAGCGCTGAAGAAAAGTTAAGGATGTGCTGGCGTGCTGTATTTGAATATTATTGTATCTTATCAGGCAATGAAATAACGGAGGCAACTGGACTGCTTGGCTCTTTAGTTTCATACATCACATATAACCCTTCGGAACTTCAAAAAATGTTCCAAAACAGTGAATTAAAAAATGAAATGAAGGTGATTGATTCAATTAAAACGGCAGATGGATTTATCAAATCTTGTGTTTGTCTCCTTTATTTGTCAAAGAGTAATAAACTCGATAATTTTACCTTACTGCCAATTAGACTTTTTTTGCATATTTTGAAAGGAAAATAGTTCGGTCTAAAGTTCTGAAGCTAAATATTGTTTCATGCTAACGAGTGACCGCGAGGCATAGGCTACTTTTTTATCTATACCCCTCAATTTTTTTGTTGTTTTATTTATTGGAGGAAACAAACCAAAATTTATATTCATTGGTTGAAAGCTATCACTAACTGTACCGCTATTCAGATGCGCTAAGAGAGCACCATGAGCAGTATCGGAGGGCGGTGGCGTCCACTGTTGATTTAATATTTCATAAGCTGCCATCTTTCCTGCCAACCCTCCTACGGCGGCAGATTCAACATAGCCCTCAACGCCTGTTATTTGACCTGCAAATCGAATATTTGGTTCTGATTTAAGACGCAGTTGATGGTCGAGAAGGCGAGGTGTATTTATAAAGGTATTTCGATGTAATCCTCCTAGACGAGCAAATTCGGCGTTTTCCAAGCCGGGTATCATTCTAAATACTCGTTTTTGGTCTGCATATTTAAGCTTTGTTTGGAAACCAACGATATTGAATAAACTTCCAAGCTTATTATCCTGACGTAATTGCACCACTGCATAAGGGCGCGTGTTGTTATGTTCATTGGTAAGTCCAACAGGTTTCATAGGTCCAAATCTTAGTGTTTCGGTTCCTCTTGATGCCATAACCTCTATTGGCATACATCCGTTAAAGTAGGGAGTATCTTCTTCCCATTCTTTAAAAAGCATCTTTTCGCCGGTGTTTAGTGCTTGGATAAATGCCTCATATTGAATTTTATTCATAGGGCAATTAATATAGTCCTTGCTGTCTCCTTTATCGTATCTTGACTGAAACCAGGCAACATTCATATCAATGGTATCGAAATGAACGATCGGAGCAATGGCATCAAAAAAAGCTAGGTCCTTTTCACCTGTTTTTTTCTTTATCGCTTCTGCTAATGGTTTTGCCGTTAGTGGACCGGTGGCAATAATAATATTTGAGCGCTTATCAATATCATCTAATGTGATAACCTCTTTCCTTTGGATAATTATATTAGGATGAGATGAAATCTGATGTTCAACTTCGTTGGCAAATAATTCCCTATCAACTGCTAATGCGCTTCCAGCTGGCACCTTATGCAAATCGGCTATTTGCATAATGAGAGAATCCATCATTCGCATTTCTTGATGCAATACTCCAACAGCATTTGAGTAATGATCATCTGAACGAAATGAATTAGAACATACCAGTTCGGCAAGCTTTTGTGTCTTGTGAACTTCAGTTGTTTTATGAGGACGCATTTCATATAAAATAACATTGATACCAAGATTTGCAGCTTGCCAAGCAGCTTCAGAGCCAGCTAATCCACCGCCAATAATATGTAAGGAAACCCTCACTAACTTGCCTTTTCTTGATGTATTGGCAGTAGCCGTTGGAGATACCTACCTGTATAGGATGCTTTGTTATCCGCTATTTCTTCAGGTGTCCCCGTGGCAATAATGTGTCCACCTCCAATTCCGCCTTCCGGACCTAAATCAATTACCCAGTCTGCTGTCTTAATTACATCTAGATTATGTTCGATAATAATTACACTATTTCCACTGCTTACAAGTTCCTGTAGCACATCTAGTAATTTAGATATATCTTCAAAATGTAAACCTGTTGTTGGTTCATCCAGAATATACACAGTTTTTCCAGTGGCCTTTTTCGATAATTCTTTCGAAAGTTTAACTCTTTGAGCTTCGCCACCTGATAATGTTGTGGCCTGTTGCCCGATTTTTACATATCCCAAACCAACACGGAGCATAGTCTCCAATTTTTCTCTAATAGAGGGAACTGCAGAGAAGAACTTTACGCCATCCTCTACACTCATATCTAAAATATCGGCTATAGATTTACCCTTAAATTTTATTTCAAGCGTTTCTCTATTATATCTTTTTCCCTTACAAATATCACATGTAACGAATACATCAGGTAGGAAATGCATTTCTATTTTGATTACTCCATCTCCTTGACATGACTCGCAACGCCCCCCTTTCACATTAAATGAGAATCTGCCTGGATTATATCCTCTTACTTTTGCTTCTGGTAATCCAGCAAACCATTCACGAATGGGTGTGAATGCACCAGTATACGTAGCAGGGTTAGAGCGAGGTGTTCTCCCTATGGGTGACTGATCAATATCCACTACCTTATCCAGATGTTGGATGCCATTTATTGAATCGCAGTTTGCAGGTATCTGTCGTGCTTTATGCAAATCTCGTGCTAGTGTTTTCCATAATGTTTCTAAAACTAGAGTGGATTTTCCGCTGCCGGATACACCACTGACGCAGACTAGCATTCCAAGAGGAATATCGACTGTTATGGATCGTAAATTATTACCATTGGCGTTTTTTATGGTAAGTATCCGTTTTTTATCTTTCTTTCTTCGTTGTGTTGGTACTGCTATTTGTTTATGTCCAGCTAAATATTGACCAGTAATTGAATCCTTTTGATTCATCACATGTTCTGCGGTACCTGAAGCAACTATATTTCCGCCATGAATACCTGCGCCTGGGCCAATATCAACTACAAAATCAGCAGAACGTATAGCGTCTTCATCGTGCTCCACAACAATTACGGTATTTCCAAGGTCACGAAGCCTTATTAGTGTACCAAGAAGCCTATCATTGTCTCTTTGATGTAATCCGATAGATGGCTCGTCAAGCACATATAAGACGCCCGTAAGACCACTACCTATTTGAGAAGCAAGCCTAATACGCTGAGACTCTCCACCAGATAGTGTGCCAGAATTTCTGGATAAATTTAAATAACTTAGTCCGACACTATCAAGAAATCCTAGCCTTTCGTTAATTTCCTTTAATATTCGTGAAGCGATCTCATTCTCTTTTTCCGTAAGAGAATTAGATAAAAATTTGAACCAAACTACAGCGTCTCCAATTGATAACGAAGATATATCGGATATGTCTTTGTCATTTACTTTAATAGCTAGTGACTCTGTTTTTAGTCTTTTACCTTTGCATAACTCACATGATTGCACTGTTCGATATTTTTCCAGCTCTTCTCTTACCCAATTAGAGTCCGTTTCTTTGTAGCGACGAGTTAGACTCGGCAATATTCCCTCAAAAGGTTTGCGTGTTTTATAGGATCTTACACCATCATCATAAATCATCTCGACGACCTGATCACCGCTTCCATATAGAATTATATCTTGGTAGACTGTAGGTAATTCCTTAAATGCAACATCAATTGAAAATCCAAATTGGTTTGCAAGTGACTGAAGGGTTTGTAGGTAATATTTAGAGGTTGAGCCAGACCAAGGTGCGATTGCACCATCTCGCAAACACTTTTCTTTATTTGGTACAATAAGTTCTTGGTCAAAATGACTGCTCATACCTAAACCATCACAGGAGGGACAGGCGCCAAATGGATTATTGAATGAAAATAGCCGAGGCTCAATCTCATCAATTGTAAAACCGGATACAGGACAAGCGAATTTCGATGAAAATACGGTTTGTTTATTTAACGCAACATCTTGTACATAGGCCAGTCCATCGGACAAAGATAATGCAATTTCAAGAGAATCTGCCAACCTTGTTGCCTGAGCTTCTCTGTCTCCTTTTAATACGATTCTATCGATTACAATTTCAATATCATGCTTTTTGTTTTTATCAAGGATAGGTGTGGAGTCCAAATCATATAAAGTGCCATCAATTCGAACCCGACTAAAACCTTTTTGAAGAAATCCAGATAGTTCTTTTTTATATTCACCTTTTCTTCCCCTAACAATTGGAGAGAGAATCATCAATCTACTGTTATCTTCCATCCCCATCAAAATATCGACCATTTGTGATACTGTTTGAGATTTGATTGGCAGGCCAGTTTCTGGCGAATAAGGAGTGCCAACGCGAGCCCAAAGCAGACGCATGTAATCATATATCTCCGTTACGGTCCCTACTGTAGAGCGAGGATTACGTGATGTTGTTTTTTGCTCTATTGAAATAGCTGGCGACAAACCCTCAATTAGGTCAACATCTGGCTTTTGCATCATTTCAAGAAATTGTCTTGCATAAGCAGATAGAGATTCCACATAACGCCTTTGACCCTCAGCGTATATTGTATCAAACGCAAGAGACGATTTCCCTGACCCTGAAAGACCCGTAAATACAATTAATTTATCTCGTGGGATATCTATATTTATATCATTCAAATTATGCTCTCTAGCGCCTCGAATACTAATTTTTCTTTGGTTTTCTGTCATGTTTTGCCAATGTTTTTAAGTTACAAATTAGATCATTTCTGTTAGATTGATTATAGTGGTTTAAGTCAAATCTTAGATATTTGTTTTTCGGGTAAATTTGCCCTTAATAACATAATTCTAAATAGCCCACTTATTAAAAATTGCAATCCATCATTTACGTCGGGAGATAATAATGGCAGGAAGCGTAAATAAAGTTATCTTATTAGGCAATCTTGGAAGAGACCCTGATGTAAGAGCAAGTCAAGACGGCAATAAAATTGTTAATCTTTCGATTGCCACTTCAGAACGCTGGAAGGACCGAAATTCTGGTGAACAAAGGGAAAAAACTGAATGGCATCGAGTTGTTATATTCAATGAGAATTTAGCCAGAATTGCGGAGCAGTATTTACGAAAAGGAAGTAATGTATACATTGAGGGGCAGCTACAAACACGAAAATGGACCGACCAACAGGGAATTGAAAAATATACAACTGAGGTCGTTGTTTCCCGATTTAAAGGAGAATTAACCCTTCTTGGAAGCAGAGGTGAAGCGCAGCCGGTTGGTGCTCCAGATGAATTGCAATCTGGGGCTTTTCAATCTTCACAGGTACAATTTCAGTCTGAATCTATATCTAATCAGGGAACAACGGAAGGGCAATTGCCTCCTATGAATGATTTAGATGATGATATTCCATTTTAACATTTTTTTATATTCAAGAATGCAGAGTATAAATATTGTGTAAACGTGATACAACTGAAACAATATGTGGTATATTTCATACGACTCATGGTACGATAATAAATAAGTCACTCATATTGAACGAGTATATAAGGTACAAAAAGCAGCGTGACAGATACACCTCAACCAACCGAGAATAGCATTTCAATAACAGACGAGATGAAAAGTTCTTATCTTGATTATGCTATGAGCGTCATAGTGTCGAGAGCACTTCCAGATGTAAGAGATGGATTGAAGCCCGTCCATAGACGCATACTTTATGCAATGATTGAGGGTGGATATGATTGGACAAAACCACATAGAAAGTCTGCGCGGATAGTTGGAGACGTGATCAGTAATTTTCATCCTCACGGTGACAGTTCTATTTATGAAGCAATGGTGCGAATGGCTCAGCTATTTTCTATGAGATTACCTCTTGTTGATGGTCAAGGAAATTTTGGTTCTGTTGATGGCGATTCGGCTGCAGCCATGAGGTATACAGAGTCACGGTTAGCAAGGCCTGCCGAATTTTTATTAAGAGATATTGATAAAGATACGGTAAATTACGTATCTAATTATGACGAAACTCAACTGGAACCGTCTGTTTTGCCAGCAGAATACCCTAATATTTTGGTAAATGGGGCAGGTGGTATCGCCGTAGGAATGGCAACTAATATTCCCCCTCATAATCCAAATGAGGTCATAGACGCTTGTGTTGCACTTTTGAAAAATCCAAAGTTAAGCGAGGAAGAATTGTTACAGATTGTAACGGGTCCTGACTTTCCTACTGGCGGTCTTATAATGGGTCGTAAAGGGATTGTTGATGCTTATAAGACCGGTCGTGGTTCAATTATCATGCGAGCAAAGGCGTCGGTAATTACACACGGTAATGACAGAGAAGCAATAATCATTGATGAGATTCCCTATCAGGTTAATAAAGCCCTATTGCTTGAACGGATAGGCGAACTGGTTCGGGATAAAATTATTGAGGGTATATCTGATATTCGCGACGAATCTGACAGGAATGGAATGCGTGTAGTAATTGAAATTAAGCGTGACGGTTCCGGTGAAGTCGTTCTGAATCAGCTTTATCGTCACTCAAGATTACAAACAAGTTTTGCGGTAAACATGCTTGCTATGAATAACGGTAAACCAGGACAGATGAGTTTACTTGAGGTCTTGCGTGCGTTTTGTCTGTTTAGAGAGGAAGTGGTTGGCAGGAGAACACGTTTTTTGTTAACTAAGGCGAGGGATAGGGCTCATATACTTGCAGGCTTACTTGTGGCGCTTGCATCAATCGACAAAGTTATCCAAATGATACGGTCAGCCTCTACATCAGAAGCCGCGAGATCCTCGCTTATGGCCGAAAATTGGCCCGCTGAAGAGGTCGCGCCCTTCATTACCCTAATCGATGATTTAGGACACGAAGTTATTGATGGTAAGTATAAATTATCTGAAGTACAAGCACGTTCAATATTAGAATTGAGGCTACAGCGCTTAACTGGGATGGAGCAAGCAAAACTTGCCGATGAAACTAAAGAACTATCAATAAAAATTACTGAATATTTAGAAATTTTATCCAACAAAGACAGTCTAATAAAAGTTGTTTTGAATGAATTAAATGAAGTTAGAGAAAGACTCGACTCACCCAGGCAAACATTTATTTCAGACTCAATTGCTGATCAAGATGATGAAGACTTAATTCAACAAGAAGATATGGTGGTAACTGTATCACACAGGGGTTATATAAAACGTGTTGTATTAAGCGATTATAGAGCACAAAGACGTGGTGGTAAGGGTCGAGCAGGGATGAAAACCCGAGATGAAGACTTTGTTACTAATGTTTTTGTTGCAAATACTCATACTCCTATTTTATTTTTTACTTCTAAAGGCATGGTTTACCAATTAAAATGCTATAAGCTCCCAATTGGTTCACCTCAATCTATTGGAAAGGCTATGGTTAATTTATTACCAATAGAAGCGGAAGAGCACATTCAGGCTGTTATGCCGATGCCAAACGATAAAGAAAGTTGGGATGAGTTAAATATATTATTTGCAACATCACAAGGATCGATAAGAAGGAACAAATTAAGTGATTTCGTAAATATAAAGCGCAATGGGAAAATTGCCATTAAACTCTCCGAAAATGATAAATTAATAGGTGTGACTACTTGTGATGAAGATGCACAAATTTTACTTGCCTCCAATAATGGTAAAGCAATCCGCTTCTCAATTAGTCAAATTAGAGTTTTCAAAGGGAGAGACAGCTCTGGTGTTCGTGGAATAAAACTTCTCGGAAATGATAGCGTTGTATCGATGAGTGTTATAGCTGATGAAAAAACGGAATATGTACTTTCTATCTGTGAGAACGGATACGGAAAGAGAACTAAAGTAACTGATTATCGGGAGACCGGCCGCGGAGGTGTTGGAGTTGCCAATATCGAGACAAGCGAACGTAATGGCAGTGTTGTTGCATCATTTACTGTTTTCGAGACAGACCAGATAATGTTGGTTACGATTTCAGGTCAAATAATACGTATTAGGATTAATGGGAGCGACGGAGATAATATTCGAATCACTGGTCGAAAAACACAAGGTGTTAGATTATTTGAGCTTACGGAAGACGAAAAAGTTGTATCAGTTGCAATTGTTAGGGAAGATGAAAGTGAAAATTCAGATAAAACTGCATTACCGAAGATTATTAATGATGAAGGGATCTTGCCAGATAATGAGGTAGGCGATGGTTTAGAAGGAAATAGAGAGGATATTCAGTCAGATGACGTTGTATCATAGCCGGAAAAACTAAAATGGCAAATATAGCTTTATATCCGGGTACTTTTGACCCATTAACATTTGGACATTTAGATATGGTAATAAGAGCATCAACCTTATGTTCAAAATTAATTGTGGGAGTTGCAGAAAATCCTGGAAAACACCCATTATTTAGCCTAGAAAAACGCAGAAAATTGGTGGAAAGTGAAGTAAATGAGATGAAAGCGAAAGGCATAATTAGCGAAAACGTTGAAGTTCAATCCTTTAAAGGATTGCTAACAGAATTTGCGAAACTCGCTGATGCATCAATGTTAATTAGAGGATTACGTGCTGTTTCTGATTTTGAATATGAGTTTCAGATGGCTAGTGCAAATAAGAGATTGAATCAAAACTTAGAAACAGTTTTTTTAACAGCATCAGAGAAACAACATTTTGTGGCTTCTAGGTTGGTAAAAGAGATAGCTAGATTTGGAGGAGATGTAAGCTCCTTCGTTCCAAAAATTGTAGAAAAAGAATTAATGATAGCATTTGGTAAAAAATAACAGACGTTTAATAAAAAAAGTTTTAATAATCTCCCGTTATATAATCAGAAAATCCGATACTTTATTCATAATCTAACACAATGTCATGAAAAACTATTTTTTTAACAGATAGTTTTAACATTATTCAAAGCCCCAAGTATTTTCTTGAGGCTTTGCTTTGGCTTAATTTAATCATCCACCGGCAAAACCAGGTTCAGTGTCACCGCTAAAAGAGCAGTGGGTGCGACTGCTGAAGTAGCCAATGTTTTCCAGATGCCTGGAAGATATTGAACGGCTGTTGGGACTAAATTCAGTCCTAACCCCACTGCTAGAGAAACTGAAATAATAATCATATTACGGCGTGACATTTTTACAGTGCTTAGCATATTCATCCCAGCAGCTGCCACCATTCCAAACATTACAATTACTCCCCCACCCAAAACAGGAAGTGGCATAGACGAAATAACGGCACCAATTTTGGGAATCAAGCCACAAATTATCATTATTAGCCCTGCAATTGTAACAACGTGACGAGACATTATACCTGTCATACCAACAATACCTACATTTTGGCTAAATGAGGTGTTTGGAAGGCCTCCAAAAACTCCCGCTACCGCTGTTCCTAATCCATCCGCATAGGTTGCTCCTGATATTTCTTCATCAGTTGCATCTCGACCCGCTCCAGCTTTCGTTGTAGCTGACGTATCACCAACTGTTTCTATTGCAGATACTATGGAAACCAATGTTACACCAATTACGGCGCCAAGACTAAACTCAAAACCATAGGGCATGACCTCGGGAACCTGAAACCAAGCAGACTTTGCAACACCGCCAAAATTTACCATTCCCATCAACATGGCAACGATATAACCAGCAATTAAACCTATTAATACAGCAGCATTGGAAATTAGTCCCTTAGTCAAAAACTTACACAGTAACGAAACTACTACTACAGTGAGAGCGACTGACCAATGCATCAAAGAACCAAAACTTTCTGCAGCCATCTGGAAATCAGCGGCGCCTCCAGCAGAATATTTTATTGCCACAGGGATTAAATATAATCCAATTGCTAAGATAACAAGTCCGGTTACCAATGGCGGGAACATAAAACGAATACTTTGAATTATACTCCCCAAAGCAAAATGAATTAGTCCAGCTATGATACATGCCGTCAGGGCAATGCTGAGACCTTGAGTGGCTGCTACACCTGCAAGTACTCCAACAAAGGCAAAACTTGTTCCTTGCATTATAGGTAAGCGGCTTCCTATTGGACCCATTCCGATTGTTTGTAGAAGTGTAGCTACCCCAGCAAACAGCATAGCCATTTGTATCAGGTAAATTTGTTCGGCTCCTCCAAAAGCGAGACCAGCAGCACCAGCTACAATAATTGATGGAGTAACATTTGAGGCGAACATGGCTAATACATGTTGCAGACCCAATGGAATTGCTTGCCCTATAGGCGGCATGTTATGTGGATCGCTATAATCAATAGTAGACATAATCTTTCTCCCAGTTAAGCGAATAAGTATTTAAAACTTCTATAGCTTTTGCTATATTTAATTATATGTCAACGCACATATTGATACTTTTTAATAAAAGACATACTAGATATAGAACACCTCTCATAAAATTGCTTTACTTCAGAATCCCGGGAATTCGCTTGGTCAGTATAATTTTCATTTTGAATTATTTAAAATCAACTTTATATTTGTAGAAAACTTTTCATGAATTCAATTGTTTTTTCGAATTGTATTGGATATTTGTATGAATATTAATTAAATATTAAATGAAGAAATATAGTTAACTATATGATTTAATATTATTTTTTGCTAAAATAATATTCCCTCTTGTCTTACCTATTCGCTTATAACAATTTGTTTCGAGCCAATCAATTATATTTAAATCCCAATCTTCGCGATTATCTTCTATGATGATTAATGAAGGTAAATTTTTTTCATTTAGGTGGTAAAGATAGGGAAATA
>CACPDC010000025.1 GCA_902632595.1 uncultured SAR116 cluster alpha proteobacterium | reverse complement strand
TTCGCAAAAAAATACCAAAATCAAAGCCTCTGTCTTAAATTAAATTTGGGAATAAGTTGTGTCAAAAGAGCTATCACAATTCATTGTTGATTTGGAACAACTCAGAAGGAATTGGCAGTGGCTAAACGCTAATACAAATCCTTATTGCCAGACAGCTAGCGTGGTTAAAGCAGATGGCTATGGTCACGGAATAGAGCCTATAGCCAAAAGCCTGTTTGAAGCTGGATGTCGCATTTTCTGCGTTGCTAGACTTGAAGAAGCGCTTCAACTTCGGAGTATATTAACGCAGCAAGGTTCTGGCAATGATATTGCCGAGGTGATCTGTTTTGACGGACTTCAAAAAGAAGATATCGAATGTTATCCATCATATAGAATAACACCAGCGCTAAAACAAATTTCTGAAATAGAAACAGCTGCTAATTATGCCATTATGTCAGGTGTTAAATTTCCAGTCTGGATACAATTGGATACAGGAATGAACCGACTGGGTATTTCTGAAATAGAATTAAATTCTCCCTATCAACAAAAGTTGCTTGATAACCTCTCGCGACTGGAGGTCAAGGTTGTGATGAGCCATCTTTCTTCGTCTGACACACCTACCCACGAGGCGAATAATAAGCAAAGAAACACATTTGAAAAAATGTCTAAACAAATCTCCTCCGCGCCGTTATCTCTATCAGCAAGCCACGGACTTTTAATATCACAGGAATTTCATTACGATATTACACGCCCAGGCATAGCACTCTATGGTTATCAGGATAACCCAAACACTTTTTTTAGCTGTAAGCCTATTTTAAAATGGGTGGCACCAATACTTCAAATTCGCAATATAAGTAAAGGCGAACAAATCGGTTACGGCGCTGATTTCACTGCAACTCGGTCAATGCAAGTTGCGACAATTGGTGCTGGTTATGGTGATGGATATAGACGTTCTCTCTCACAATTTGGCAAAGTAGACGTGGGAGGACACATATGTAAACTGGTTGGGCGAGTTTCCATGGATAGTTTAGTTATTGATATATCGGATGTTCCAGAGGCTAAGTTAGTGCAAGTATCACAAGTTTGTCTTCTTGGTGAACATTATGACGCAAAAGCTATGGCTGCTGATTTATCAACTATCAGCTATGAAATTCTTACCAACTTAGGCTCTAGGCCAGAACGAATATATAAAAATGCTAAGAACAACAATATAATCAAATAAAAATTATCAGCCTGGATAATTTTTAGAACCCTCAATTAAATTTTTGGTAATTATCTAGATTTTGGCTCGCGTTGCATGGTAAAAGGTTATATTTATTATGGTGGCGAAAGAAGACATTTATGCTTGATTTATTCCAATCCCTTGGAAAAGGGGCTTTAGCGTTTTGCCATCAGATAGGCAGTGTAGCTTTATTCATTTTACTAGCCCTTCGTTGGAGTTTAACACCACCGTTTTATGGCAAACAGATACTAAAACAAATCATTGATATTGGTTACTATTCTCTTCCTGTTGTAGGATTGACGACATTATTTTCGGGAATGGTTCTCGCGCTCCAAAGCTACACAGGTTTTGCACGCTTTTCAGCCGAAGATACTGTAGCAACGGTAGTAGTATTATCGGTAACTCGTGAACTTGGTCCTGTTTTGGCGGGCTTAATGGTAGCTGGTAGAATCGGTGCTTCTATTGCTGCTGAAATCGGGACTATGCGTGTGACCGATCAAATTGATGCACTAGAAACATTATCTACCAGACCCATGCAGTATTTAGTTGGGCCTCGTATAATAGCTGGAACTATTTGTCTACCTATTTTGGTATTAATTGGCGACATAATTGGTGTTTTTGGGGGATATCTGGTTGGCATTTATAAGCTCCAATTTAATTCCTCTATCTATCTTTCCAGAACGTTAGAGTTTCTTGAAATTAGTGATGTGATTTTAGGATTAATAAAGGCAGCTGTTTTCGGATTTATCATAGCGCTTATGGGATGTTTTCATGGATACAACTCTGGTCGTGGCGCTGAAGGAGTGGGAAAAGCGACAACAAATGCGGTTGTTTCTGCCTCTATATTGATATTGATTGCAAACTATACTGTTACCGCACTTTTTTTTGGATGATTGCAATGAATAATAAAAATAAACAAATTTCGAAAATTGAAATCTCAAACATTACAAAAAAATTCGGGGAAGAGCTTGTTCTCAATGAATTTAGCTTATCCATAAAGGAGAGTGAATCTTTATGTTTGATTGGCACATCTGGAAGTGGAAAATCAGTAGCTTTAAAATGTCTTATTGGACTTCTTGCCCCTGACGGCGGCTCGATAAAAGTGGATGGAAAAGAAACTATAGGGCAAAGCAAGGCTCAACATGAAGCTTTACTCGATCATTTTGGAATGACTTTTCAGTTTGGCGCTCTTTTTGACTCTCTTCCAATATGGGAGAATGTAACTTTCAGGCTACGACGAAAAGAGAAATTAAATAAAATAGAAGCTAAGGAGATTGCTAGAGATATAGTAAGTCAACTTGGGCTTGGGCCACAAGTTCTTGACCTTTTTCCAGCTGAATTGTCGGGAGGTATGCAAAAAAGAGTTGCGATTGCAAGAGCAATAGCTGATAAACCCGACATTTTATTATTTGATGAACCTACATCAGGTCTGGATCCAATAACTTCTGGGGTTATTAATGATTTAATTTTAAATTCCGTAAATAGGCTCGGCGCGACTACTCTAACAATTTCACATGATATGGCGTCTGTTCGCCAAATCGCAGATACGGTGGCAATGTTGCATAGAGGGAAAATAATATGGTGTGGTTCAATAAAAGATATAAACCACACTGGAATTGCCGAAGTTGAGCAATTTGTTAATGGCAATCCTTATGGACCACTAACATCCGATAACGCAAATTTGGCTCAAACTCATCAATCTGAGATATACGATTAATGGCCAAAAACTCCCAATATCACTGTCAGCAATGTGGAGCTATTTCATCAAAATGGACAGGTAAATGTGAAGCCTGCGGTGCTTGGAATAGTATCGTCGAGGAACAAATAAGCATTAGACCAAGTTTGGCAAAATCGGCAAGATTAGCAAAAAAAATTGAAATCAGTTATTTAGCAGACCAAAAAACTGAGCACAAAAAAGTACGAATGATGTCAGGCATGTCAGAATTTGATAGAGTTACGGGCGGAGGCATTGTGCCGGGTTCGATTCTTCTAATTGGAGGAGACCCTGGTATCGGCAAATCGACTTTGCTCTTACAACTTGCATGCTGTTTATCACAACAAAAGAGGCATACTGTTTATATATCAGGGGAAGAGTCGGCCAACCAATTAAGACTAAGAGCTCAAAGGTTAGGAGTTGTGAACAACAAAATTGGTATTGCCACATCGACTGACGTTATTGAGATTACTGAAACAATTCGACGAACATCAGAGCTTGAACTAATTATAATTGATTCGATACAAACAATGTATCTACCAACTCTAGATTCCAGCCCTGGCACCGTGAGTCAGGTTCGAGCATCTGCACAGGAATTAATTCATGCGGCAAAAGCTAATAATACGGCACTTATTTTTGTTGGTCACGTTACTAAAGATGGTGCAATAGCTGGACCGAGAGTACTGGAGCATATGGTGGATTCTGTACTACATTTTGAAGGGGATAGAAGTCATCATTTTCGAATTTTGCGAGGCATAAAAAACCGTTTTGGCGCCACTGATGAAATAGGCGTTTTTGAGATGACAGCTACTGGATTAAATCAAATTGCAAACCCATCTGAATTATTTTTAACAGAAAGAAAAAGTGAGGTTGCTGGAACAGCTGTTTTCGCTGCAATAGAGGGAAGTCGCCCACTACTTGTAGAAATAGAAGCATTAGTAGCGCACTCTTCTTTAGCAAGCCCCAGAAGGAATGTTGTAGGTTGGGAAAGTAGCAGACTTTCTATGCTAACAGCAGTATTAGAAGCAAGATGCGGGATACCCCTTTCAGGGAAAGATATTTTTTTAAATGTAGCTGGTGGCTTAAAAATACAAGAGCCTGCAGCTGACCTCGCTGTCGCTGCGGCGCTAATTTCATCGGTAACAGACTGCCCTCTACCAAAAAGGTCTATATTTTTTGGAGAAATCGCACTTTCGGCTCAAATAAGACAGGTCTCCCAGCCAGAACATCGACTTAAAGAGGCAAAAAAATTAGGATTTAAAAAAGCATATTTGCCAAAACCATTAAAAAAAAATGACTCTAACCCTGGTCTTATTTTATCCTATTCAGAAAATTTATCTGATTTCATTGACATTCTTAATGGGATGTCGTGATTATAAAATCGAGTAATACAAAACCTAGAATAAATTCGGAATAATATGGAACTTACTAGCCTAAATTTTGTTGATTATATTGCTCTGGCAGTATTATTTATATCTGCCATGTTATCAACCATTCGAGGTATGACACGCGAATTTCTTGGATTAGTAGGTTGGTTCATAGCACTTTTCATTGCAAAATTAACCTCACCAGTCCTTATTCCAATACTCGAAAACTTTATTTCACTTGATTACGTCATAACTCCTCTTTCTTGGATAATCCCTTTTTTAGCCGCTTTTATAGTTTGGTATGTATTTGCGAGTGTTGTTTCACCAAGACTATCAAGAGCAGGCTTAGGGTCGCTAGATGGCGGAATGGGGGTATTTTTTGGGCTAGCAAGAGGGGCAGTTATTCTGGTTTTATTCTATTTAGCCCTGTTATATCTTTATGGTGGCGCAAAAGAAATACCTAATATCGTGAAAGACTCCAATACTTCACGCTTTTCTATTTTTTTAATTAACATTACTAAACCAATATTGCCAAGCGCAGTCCAAATACAATTCGAAAATTTATCAATTCTGGAGATAGAGAATCGAGTTTTAAACTAACTAACTCCTAACCCAAATCTTTTGAAGAACTCACCAATCAAAAAATTTTACTCTTTTCCCGTTTCGGATAAGTGCGTTAGATTATGAATATTTTTTTTACCAACTTGGTCTAGCAATCTTGTTGGGTAGTCTCCGGTAAAGCAATGGTCCGTATATTGAGGGTTTTCTGCATCTCTTCCATAAGAATGCCCCATCGCTCTGTATAATCCGTCAATTGATAAGAAAGAGATGCTATCGACACCAAGAAACTTCTTCATTTGTGGAATAGTTTTATTTGCTGCTAAAAGATTTTCTTTAAGCGGGGTATCTATTCCATAAAAGTCTGCATATTTGATGGGTGGTGAGGCAATTCTCATATGCACCTCTTTTGCGCCGGCCTCTCTCATCATTCCCACAAGTTTTATTGACGTAGTTCCTCTTACCAATGAATCATCAACTAGTACCACCTTTTTCCCTTTAACAAGTATTTTGTTAGCATTGTGTTTTAGCTTTACTGAGAAAGCCCTTATAGATTGTTGTGGTTCAATAAAAGTTCTACCAACATAATGATTTCTTATTATGCCTGTTTCGAAGCGTATATCCGATTGCTCTGCAAATCCAATAGAAGCTGGAACACCGCTGTCTGGAACAGGCATAACCATATCTGCCTCTAACGATGCTTCTTTTGCTAATTGAATACCAAACGCTTTTCTGCAGTTATAGACGCTGAGCCCGCCAAGAATACTATCTGGCCTTGAAAAGTAGATATACTCGAAAATACAAGGTCGCGGTGTGCAGGCTGGAAAGGGTTTTATACTCTCAATTTTATTTTTTGTAATTACAACAATTTCTCCATTTTCAATTTCCCGTACAAATGTTGCCCCTATTAAGTCTAAAGCGCAGGTCTCTGAACTTAGAATATAGTTGCCATCCAAATGACCGAGAACAAGAGGTCTGATGCCCAATGGATCTTTTGCACCTATTAATTCATTGTTCGTAAGTGCGACCAGAGCATATGCACCCTCAACCTTCAGCACAGCATCAACAAATTTTTCCACTGTATTTTTCTTTTTTGATTTTGCCACTAATTGCAAAATCGTCTCAGTGTCTGAAGTTGACTGAAAAATTGAACCACCCCTAATTAATTTGTGTCGTAGGGTTAGCCCATTAGTCAAATTACCATTATGAGCGATCGCAAAACCTCCTGATGTGAGATCAGCAAATAGCGGTTGTACATTTCTCAAAATTGGTTCGCCAGTGGTGGAGTATCTCACATGTCCGATAGAAGACATCCCTGGTAAGCGTTCAATAACACGTCTTTTGGTAAAGTGTTCACTTACTAAACCTATCCTTTTTTCAGCATGAAAATGATTTTTATCAAAGCTGACTATCCCGCTAGACTCTTGCCCCCTATGTTGAAGAGCATGGAGACCTAAAGCTGTAAGTTTTGCAGCATCAGGGTGGTCAAAGACGCCGAATATGCCGCATTCTTCTCTTAGTTTATCTTCGTTTTCCAGATATTTCATTAACACTCCAAAAAAAATATCTCCATTCTACTTCAATATAAAAAAATAGATAGAATTGTTTTTCAATATTTTATCGTGTGAACACGTTTATCTAAAAGCGAACAGCAAAACGGCAAGCCATTATAATTTTTAAATACGCTTCAGAATACTAGTTATAAATGACGAAAAAAAATACTACACCTTAAATTGTATGGTTGGGTCCAAATGTAAGAGTTATTTAAAGATATAAGCCTTTACCAAAATAGCTGTATGTTCTAGTTTCTATTCACTCGTTGTGAGATACCGGCAACGTTTGCAATTGATAAGAATTATTTAAACATAAAAATAAAAAATGAGGAAAAATACTCTTAAAACAAATTTTCTTAAACTTCAAATCCTTCAAATATTTTTGAAAAATAGCGATTTAATCAAAAATACAGACTTTAAAAGACTTGTTAAATAATTTTAATTTTTATATTTTTTTACTTAATTGTTCGTAAAGGAAAAAGAGTAAATCAACAGTTATTTATAATATGATTTAAAGGCGACTATCTTATAGCGTGGGGTTGTAAATTTATTTTAAGGAGTGCGAATGATGGCAGCTGAAAAACCTCTGAATGGAAAAATTATTTTGCTTACTGGAGCTAGCAGAGGGATAGGAAGGGCTGCTTCAATTGCGTGCGCTGCAGCAGGTGCTGAGTTAATTATTACAGGAAGAACTACAGGCGCACTAGAAGAAGTAGATGACGAGATAAAGAGTTTAGGGAGTAAATCAACAATCGTAGAGCTTGATTCTAAAGACTTACCTGCGTTACCAAGGCTAGCAAAGGAAATACACAGTAAATGGGGTAGGCTCGACGGATTCATAGCGAATGCAGGTCAGTTAGGACAGATGTCACCAATGCCGCACATAGAACCCGAATCATGGGACGAGACAATACTTGTTAATCTAACATCAGTATGGCATCAAATACGAAATTTCGATTCATTATTGAGAGAAGCGCCAGCTGCTCGTGTCATTTTAATGTCATCAGCTGCCGCCCTTGGACCTAGAGCTTATTGGGGGGCATATGCTGTTTCAAAAGCCGGTATTGAAGCTATGGGGCGCGCCTGGGCAGCGGAGAGTGAAAAGACTGAGATGAAAATAAACATGGTTGACCCAGGTGGCACTAGGACTGGAATGAGAGCAGCCGCATTCCCCGGAGAAGATCCCTTAACATTGCCTACACCAGAAGATATCGCTCCAGCTTTTGTTGCATTAATGAGTGATAATTGTCCACACCATGGTGAGCTTATAAAAGCGAGAAGCTACATATCATCATGAAAACAAAATTACCGTCTGGATTTGCTTCTCGTTGCACGAATTGAAAATCGTTCCGGGTCTATTAAACGCATGATATTTCTTTCTAATCCAGCAGGCCTATGCGCGATTTTCCTTGCTAGTACTAAACCTAACAAGGGGGCGTTAGTAAGTCCACGTGAGCCAAGTGCACTGAATAAATGAATGGATTCATGCCAATCACCAACTAATGGTAATCTATCATTACTGGCAAGCCGCTGCGAAACTCGACCCTGCAACTCATTAATATTTGGCATCAGTTTACGCAACGCGTTTGGAAGAAGACTAATATTATGAAAATGCGCTTTTTTTGTTACTTCCGTTGTTGCTGATAAATCAAAACTTGCTCCCAATACTTGTTTTCCATTTAGCATTGGGGTTATATAGCCGCCGTATTGGAGGCTCGTAGAAAGATTGTTAAAAAAAGTATTTTTTGGAAGAAAGCTGAGCTGACCTGAAGTAACTTGCAAATCCAACGAAGGAAGTGAAAATCTCTTCAAAAATTGAGGTAAGCCAGAGCCAATACATAATACTAGGTCAGATGCTGAGTATGTTTGGCCTTTTGAGGTTTTAATCTCCCACTTTTCATTTATCCTTTTAATGGATGTTATAGATACGCCTGTGATTACCTCGCTTTCAGCTAGCAGGCTCTCGGTAAGTTTTACTGGATTAATCACTTGCCCAGCTGATTGGATATAACCATCTTCTGTAATCCCTATGTTTGTCAATTGTGATATATGATTTGCGTTTGCAATTTTTATAAGCTCGCTTGGCCATTTCTGACCTGCCATCTTTTTCTGTCGGTTGCCCTGCTTTTCTGGATAATTCAAGCTGACAAGTCCGTTACTTAAAACAACCTCCTGTTGAACCGCCAGCCTTCTCGCATAAGAAAAACAGGCAAGAGACATCTGCATAGAGGGGTTAGGGGCTGCCATTAATTGAGGAGATTGAAGACCAGCAGGGTTGCCCGATGCGCCTTGTGCTATAAATTCTGAACCCTCCAAAACAAGATGGGGAATATTAGTTGTTCTGAGACCATGCGCAATACTTGCGCCTGCTATTCCTGCTCCTATAACAATTACGTTTTTGTTTTGGTTTGAGGCTCTTCTTAAAATACTAGTATTTTTTTTATACCCAAAAAGCATTTCTCTTTTTTTACCAAATCCTTTTTGTTTCTCAATTTTAAATCCTGATTTAAAAAGTCCTTCCTTTACTGATGAGGCAACAGAATATGTCGCAAATCTTGCCTTTAAGGAAGATAATCTTGCAATTTGGTAAAATATATCCCCTGTCCATAGATCCGCATTTTTTGAGGGTGAAAAACCATCCAGGAACCAGACATCGGCTTTAAAATCGAGCTGTTTCATTTGTTCACACGCATCGCCATAATGAAGATGTAAATGGACTCTATCATTTAAAAATAATCTATGATGAGAACATGCCCAGCTATCAGGCCAGCTTTCAAACAAAAGTGAACTGTACATCTTCAGTTCCCTAAAAGGTTTTCTGGCCTTATATGCAGTTTGTTTGTCCAACGGATAAGCTTCAAAACTTATATAATCTATTACACAATCAACATCTAATTTCTTTAATAAGTCTAAAACAGCAAGGAAATTTAGTCCTGTACCAAATCCTGTTTCAGCAATTACTAAATGGTCGTTTGATTTAAGCTGATCAGCAAGTCTCGTGCCCTCAATAAATACGTGTCTTACTTCAGCAAGGCCATTTTCAGATGAAAAATAAATGTCATTAAATCTTTCAGAGCGAAGAACACCATCAGTAATCTTTGCGTTCGGAGATGGCATCCTATAATCTAGCTGCGGATGAGATTTTATAAATTGTTTTATCATCCTCTTGTTTTATATTGACAGAGTAGTCTCGTAAACGGTTAAAAATTAAACAGCTCATTAAAAAAGATGTTAGCTAAGATAAAATGAAAGAGAATAATAAAATAAAAAAATCTGCTTTCTGGAAAAATAAATCCCTTTCAGAAATGAGTTTTATAGAATGGGAATCGCTATGTGACGGTTGTGGTAAATGTTGTGTTTTAAAACTTCAAGACATCGACACAGAGCAAACTTTTTATACTGACGTGAGTTGTAAGTTACTTGATTGTGCAACAGCCCGATGTAGCCAATATGAAAATCGGACTTCACATGTACCTGATTGCATCATCTTATCACCTAATAACCTTGCTCCTCTGAGTTGGATGCCTGATAGCTGCTCATACAAGCTCATTCATAACGGTTTAGACCTCCCAGACTGGCATCCTCTTATTACTGGCAATAAGTCCAGCACCTATAAATCTGGCAACTCCCTGGCAGGAAGAGTAACTCCTGAAACAGAACTCGAGAGCGATGAAGAATTGTTAGAACGCATCATCGATTGGAATGAAGCACTAAAATAGCAAGGATTATCTATAATTAAGACCACTAAAAACTTGAAATAATAAAAAAAGGAGTAAATATGGATTTAAGATGGCTATTGGTAATTTTAATGAGCCTATTCGTACTTGCCTTTATTTGGCGAGATATGAGTGGAATGGGAGATATGCCCTGGACCAAGTGTAAGGAATCTTTATTTACTCAAGTAATTACAGGGGAATGCACGTTGCGTTTCGAAGCAGACTCATTAGTATCCTGAAATAACATAAATAATCTAAACGTCATTGAGCCATTTAAGCTAGCTGAAAAGTCTCATTATGCCCAAAATAAAAAAAAAAAAGATTTGCCTTTTAAACATTGTCCTATCTGCAAAAAGCCATTTAGTTGGCGAAAAAAGTGGTCTAAAGATTGGGAAACGGTAGTATATTGCTCCGAACGATGTAAGCGTCAAAAAAAACAAGTTTAACTCGTTCCATCATATTTAAGTATCTATAAGCTTGATTAAGTCAGATACTGTATTTGCTTCTTTCACCGGCTTGTCCCATCTAATAGCTTTGAACCTTGGAAATCTGGTTGCAATCCCAGATTTATGTCGGTTAGAACGCTGTACAGAATCAAACGCTATTTCTACTACTAAAGTTTTTTCTACTTCTCTCACTGGACCAAATTTCTGAGTGATGTTTTCTCTTACAAATTTATCAAGTTGTTTCAACTCATTATCACTAAATCCAGAATAGGCCTTCGCTACTGGGAGTAAAATATTTTTATTTTCTTTAATATCAAAGTGCCAGGCACCTAATGTAAAATCAGAAAAGAAAGAAGAACGTTTTCCATGACCACGCTGCGCATACAAAACCACTAAATCGGCTGTTAGAGGGTCCCGCTTCCACTTAAACCATTTACCTTTTATTCGACCCGCGCAATAGGCACTGGCTTTATCTTTTAGCATTACGCCCTCAATTAACCCACCTGCTCTGCATTGCTCACGCCATTTTTGTAAATTAGTAATGCTAACCTCGGGTAGTATTTCAGAGAGATCAACATATCTCATATTAAGCTCGAATTTCATACGCTCCTCTAAAAGTTTCCTTCGTTGTTTTAGTGAGTGCTTACGAACATCATTTTTTCCATCAAACAAGATATCATATACCCTGATAAACACCGGACTCTCTCTCTGTATTGCAACAGAGGCTTTTTTTCGATTAAGTCTGAATTGCAATTTTTGAAAGCTTCCAATTTTTCCGGGACTACCCGACAATAATTCTCCATCTATGACGCCTCGCCAGTTCAAGGGCTTTACTAATTCTGGGAATGATTTTGAAATATCATCACCTGTTCTAGAAAATAAATGCACACCGTTTTTCGCAGATACGAGTTGAACACGTATTCCATCCCATTTCCATTCCGCTTGATAGGCATTGAAGTCCAGTTTTGGAAGCTCAGACTCTAAAAGTGGGTGCGCTAACATCATAGGTCGAAAAACTGCCCTACCTCCCGCCTCAGGTTGTTTTCCTGTTCCTTCCAACCAGTTGAATAGTTCTAGATAAGGAGGCTCAATGAGAGGCCATACCTGCTCTATTTCATTGATATCTTTTTCGAAAGTCTGCGCGATTGCTAGTCTTGCAATACGAGCTGAAACCCCTACCCTAAGGCCGCCTGTAAAAAACTTTAACAACGCCCATCTCTGTGGTTCTGGCATTTGGTCAAGTAATTTTTGTAAATAGTTACTTGCATCAATTCTGGATAAATTTTGTAATTCAATTATTACTTCACTCGCTTTTATATCAATATTTTTGTTATTTTCTTTTGGCCAAATAAGAGCAGTTGTTTCTGCTAAATCACCAACAAAATCATAGGATAAGTCAAATAAAACGGGGTCACATCGTTGATATACTATTTGACGAATAAAACTAGCCTTTATACCTTTAAAGGAGAGTTCTCCTGTAAGTGCCGATATCACGTATCCTCTATCAGGATCTGGTGTATTTTTTATAAATTGAACTAAATAAGCCTGTTTGACCGACCGTTGCGGTGCATATAGCAAAGAATGCAACAAATCCGAAAATGCTTTCATTCACTCTCATCCTCATACCCAATTAGAGATAATGCTTTGGCAGATAATCCCATTTTACTGCAGGCATGTATAAGTGCATCCTCTCTGCCGTGTGTAACCCAAATTTCAGTTGCCTTCACCTCTTGGATAGTACGCAATATATCGTTCCAGTCAGCGTGGTCAGATATTACAAGTGGTAATTCTACACCGCCCTGCTTAGCACGCTGTCTTACCTGCATCCATCCTGAGGCAGAAACAATAAGCGGGTCAGTCAGTCTTTGTGCCCATTTAGTTCCCATGGCAGATGGCGGTGCAATTATAAATTTGTTTGCAAGTGATATCTGCTGTTTATCAATTTTTCCAATTGGTGTGGTTTTCAGACTGCCTAATTGAATACCGAATGACTGATATAATTCGCATAATTTCTTCATTGCCCCATGGATAAAAATCGTTTCATTATATCCGGCCCTTCTTATTAGCGCTATTAACCGTTGTGCTTTTCCAAGAGAATAAGCCCCTATTACAATTGAGCGCTCTGGAAAAAGATATCGAGCTTGCATTAATTTTTTGATTTCATCCTCTGGCTCCGGGTGCGAAAAAATAGGCAAACCAAATGTCGCTTCCGTTATAAAGACGTCACAATGCTCTACTTGAAAACTTGAGCATGTCGGGTCCCAACGTCTCTTATAGTCGCCAGCTGCAATTATTTTTGTCTGTGCATATTCAAGCACAATCTGAGCTGAACCAAGTACATGCCCAGCTGGGATAAGCCTAACACCAACATTCCCTATACTAAATTGTTCATTATAGGTGAGTGCTGTTTTTGAACTAGCAAAATTAGAACCATAACGTGCGGACATTATCGCCAATGTTTGTTCAGTTGCAATTACATGCCGATGACCAGCTCTAGCATGGTCTGCATGTCCATGTGTGATTATCGCCGTATCAACAGCACTAACAGGGTCTATATACGCGTTCGCAGGTGATACATATAAACCATGTTTAGATATCTTTAGCCAATTTGTGTCTACCATAGTAGTTGTTCAGATACCCTTTCGTTACGCATCATTGCTAAGGTTTTGTTGTACCAAATAATTTCTGCCATTCCACACCACTTAACTGGCGCAGATCTGTTTGCTTATCCCCTGCAATTTCATAAGCTTTTTGAATTGCTTTTCTCCTGAATAGATTTTCTTGCCAACGAGAAATATTTGGAAAATTTCCTAAATCGATTCCCTGTCTCGCATAGCTTTTGGTCCATGGCAAAATTGCCATATCTGCTATTGTATATTCCGAACCCGTCACAAATTCTTGGTTTGATAATTGGGTCTCGAGTACACCATATAATCTAATTGCTTCGTTTACGTATCTCTCAATTGCATAATCTATTTTTAAAGGTGCGTAGTGATTAAAATGGTGAACTTGCCCTAGCATGGGCCCAAAACTAGCCATTTGCCACATCAACCACTGCCATATTTTTATTTGGTATTTCATTTCAGAGGAAAAAAATAATCCCGTTTTTTGGGACAAATAAAGCAAGATAGCACCAGATTCAAAGACGCTGGTTTGCATTCCGTCGATACCTTGACGGTCAATAATCGCTGGCATTTTATTATTTGGTGAAAAGGAAAGAAATTCTGGTTTGAATTGTTGGCCTTTAGATATATCTACATATTTAATACTATATGGCAGTCCCATCTCTTCAAGGGCAATAGTAATTTTGTGTCCGTTTGGGGTTGGCCAATAGTATAAATCAATCATGGGATATCCTCTGTTTTTCTATGAGTGCCTTTTGTTTGTACATTCTATGCGCTAGAAAAGCTAAAATCCAGATATGATGGTGGAAATGACCGAAACAGAAAACCATACAAATGAAGAGTCTAATTTGCCTATATTATTTCATAATTGGTTTTTATCAAAAGGTTGGCAAATATACGACCATCAACAAACTTTAATTTCTCATTTCAACAGAGGAAATTCTTGTTTACTTATTGCTCCTACGGGTTCAGGTAAAACACTATGCGGATTTCTGCCAAGTCTCATTGCACTAAGCAAAAAACGATTAAAGACTCGATACAAACCTAAACTTCACACGTTATATATATCACCGTTAAAAGCACTTACAGTGGATGTTCAACGCAATTTGCAATTACCAATAGAGCAAATGGGTCTTCCAATTAAATGTGAAACGCGCACCGGTGACACGAATCAATTAAAACGAAATCGGCAAAAAGCGCTCCCGCCAGATATATTGCTCACCACACCAGAGTCTGCAGAGTTAATGCTCGCATGGCCAAACGCTTCAAGTTATTTTTCTAATTTATCCTCTATTATTATTGACGAAATACATACTGTTATTGGAAATAAAAGGGGAGATTTATTATCTTTATCAATAACATCCCTTCGGAAATACGCACCAAACGCCTCTTTTATAGGTTTGTCAGCTACTGTTGCCGACTCTTTACAGCTTGCAAGATGGCTCACACCTGCCCCAGAAGATGTCGCCATCGTTTCACCCAAGATAACTAAAAAAATTGAGATTGAGATTTATCATCCAAAAACAAATGAAATTCCATATGCAGGACATTCTGCTAATTATGCTGTTGCCGATATCTACAAAATGATACAAGCGCATAAAAAAAGCCTTATTTTTGTGAATACTAGGGCACAGGCGGAGTTATTATTTCAATCACTGTGGAAAAAAAATACCGATAACTTACACATTGGATTACATCATGGTTCTTTAGATGCTACTCAACGCCGAAAAGTAGAAAAAGCAATGTCAGAGGGAAGTCTAAACGCGGTAGTTGCTACCTCTTCCCTTGATTTGGGCATTGATTGGGCAGATATTGATGTGGTGATTCAAGTTGGAGCAGCAAAGGGAACATCTCGCCTTATTCAACGCGTGGGTCGAGCAGGACATAGGCTTGGTCAGCCATCGAAGGCTATTATTGTACCCGCAAACAGATTTGAAGTAATAGAGGCAGTTGCAGCTCAGGAAAATGTGCGTAAAGGTAAACTTGATCAGTTGATAGAATATCCCGGAAGTCTCGACGTGTTAGCTCAATACATTGTTGGCAGAGCAGTGGCCGGTTCCTTTGATGCGGAGGCACTCTATCAGCAGATACTTACAGCACCACCTTACCGTTGTCTTGAAAAAGATACATTTTTTAAAGTTTTAGAATTTGTTAGCACTGGTGGATATGCGTTAGAGCATTATGAGCAGTTCCGACGTATTGTGAAAGGCATTGATGGCCTTTATCGTCTAACTAATCAACGCGTTGCAACAAGATGGCGAATGAATGTCGGTGTTATTGTCGAAACAACTACTTTGAAAGTCAAATTTGCTCGTGGTCCTGCCTTAGGAGAAATTGAAGAGTATTTTGTTCAATCTCTTCGTGAAGGCGATAGTTTTATATTTGCAGGTCGTATTTTGGCATTTGTAAAAATTAACAAAATGGACGTCATTGTAGAGCCTACTATTGCTAAGGAGCCAAAAGTTCCAGCCTATGCTGGAGGAAGATTGCCTCTTACCTCTGATATGTCTGAGACAGTCAGACAAATTTTGAAATCGACTGAAGTTCATAAGTCGCTACCTGCTCCTGTACAGGAATGGCTGAAGTTCCAACAACGGTATTCCAAATTACCAGACACAGATACACTGCTAATTGAGACGTTCCGGCGAGGAGAACGATATTACCTTGTAGCATATGGGTTTGAGGGCCGAAATGCTCACCAGACGTTAGGCATGCTTCTTACTAGACGGATGGAACGGCAACATCTAAAACCAATCGGCTTTGTTGCAACAGATTATGCTATAGCAATCTGGTCTCTTGAAAAAGTGAGAGACCCAATAGGCTTATTCACCACTGATATATTAGGGGATGAATTAGAAGAGTGGATGGCAGAATCGACAATGTTAAAACGTTCATTTAGGCAAGTAGCCACAATATCTGGATTAATAGATAAAAAAATTCCTGGAAAAGAGAAAACAAGAAAGCAGGTTACAATAAATTCGGACCTGATTTATGATGTGCTTCGAAAATATCAACCAGATCATATTTTACTTGAAGCTACCAGACAGGACTCGGCGAGGGGTCTGACAGATATTCGCAGGCTTTCCGACTTATTAAATAGATTTGAGAATAAAATTACTCATATTAATTTACCCCAAATTTCAGCTTTGGCTATTCCTCTTTTACTTGAAGTAGGGAGAGAGTCTGTTATGTCTACTGCACTTGAAACAATGTTAGAAGAATTAGAGGTTGAACTTACCAAAGAGATAGGAAAAACAGAATAAAATGAATAACTCCACAACAATCTTATCACGTTATAAGTCTCAAAAATATGAGAAAGCTGAAATTGCGTTCTGTGGAAACATTTTTTGGTTATATTCAGACGGATCATGTTTTCACAACCAAAGTAAAACACTTGTTGTTGCTGATTTACATTTAGAAAAAGCGTTCGCACAGTCAAATGCAACATTACTTCCTGGATACGATACGGATGAAACATTAAATCTCTTAGAAACAGCATTAAATAGAAATGAAGTTAAAAATTGCATTTTATTAGGAGACAGTTTTCATAATACAAGTTCGGCACAATTACTTGCTAGGCCATACAAAGAAAAATTATTACAATTATCAAAAGTCAGACATTTTAAATGGGTACTCGGAAATCATGACCCGTTGCTTCCAGATTTCCTTCCTGGAGAGCAATGCCAATCCACCTACATTGATTCTATAGAACTTCGGCATAAGCTTGAGCAAAATGAAAATGAAAGGCTTGTGATACCGACTGGAGGTCAAATCATAGGACATTTTCACCCAAAGGCAAAGTTACGATTACGCGCAAGCAATACTTCAGGGAAATGTTTTATTTTCGATAAAAGGCGTATGATTATGCCCGCTTTTGGTGTTTCGACTGGGGGTTTAAATATTACTAGTAGAGCAATCTCTGATCTTTTCAGAACTAAACCGGACATTTACTTTTGTCACAAGACAAGACTCTATCATATCCGTAATATTTCAATTTTGCGCGAATAAAGTAGAAAATTCATATTAATATATCTTAAGGTAATATTAGTTTTAAAGGATATCGTATGCGTGTAGCTGTTATAGGTTCGGGAATTGCTGGTTTGAGTGCTGCTTGGCTACTTCATAAAGAACATGAGGTAACATTACTTGAAAAAGATAATCGGTTCGGTGGGCATGCGCATACAGTTGAGGTTAAACAACACAAGGATGACACTTCGATTGCCGTTGATAGTGGTTTTATTGTTTTTAATACAATAAATTACCCAAATTTAGTTGGGCTATTTGATGCCTTAGATATAAAAACGCAAGAAACTGAGATGTCCTTTGGTCTATCTTTATATGATGGCAAATTTGAATACGCTGGCTCATTCAAAGGGTTATTTGCTCAGCCAATTAACTGGTTCAGACCGAAATATTGGCGTTTGCTTACAGATTTATTTAGATTTTATAAATCAGCAGCCATGAGGGTGGAGCAAGGCCCAAAAAAAGAGACACTTAAGGGATTAATGATTAGAATGCGAATGAGTGAAACATTCATCAATGAACATATGCTTCCCATGGCTGCAGCAATTTGGTCTTGCCCAGCAAACATTATTATGCAATTCCCGGCACGATCATTTATCAATTTCATGAATAATCACAAATTGCTAAATTTTTCTGGACGACCAGTTTGGAGAACGGTTAGTGGCGGTTCTAAAAATTATGTTTCAAAAATAATAAAAGCACTCGGTTCTAATGCTAGGTGCAATGTGTCAATTAATGGAATTCATCGAACTCCCAAAGGCGCCATGATTATGATTAAAAACGAAAAGCCACAATTCTTTGATAAGGTTATTCTTGCAACACATGCAAATGACAGCCTGAAACTGTTGAGCGATGTCAAAGAAGATGAAAAAAAAATTTTAAGCCCCTTTAGCTTTCAGGAAAATAGCGTGTTTCTTCACTCGGAACCTTCTTATATGCCGAAAAGGAAAATAACTTGGTCAGCTTGGAATTATCTTTCCAATAAATCAAAACAAAGAGAGTTGTGTGTTACTTACTGGATGAATAAGTTGCAATCGCTCTCACATAAATTTCCGTTATTTGTCACGTTAAACCCTTTTTCTGATTCCCCAATTGATAAACCACATCGCCAATTCAGCTATTCACATCCCATATTTGATCAATACGCCATAGATGCACAGAGAAATTTGAACAGAATTCAAGGAACCTATCACACCTATTTTTGCGGTGCTTGGACAAGACATGGATTTCACGAGGATGGGATAATGTCCGCTGTTGCGATTGCAAAGGCATTCAATGTAACTATTCCATGGGATAGTGCAACAAAGGCATGCCATAACCCTGAGTATCTAAAAAAATTTTTGAGAAAAAAGACAAAAAATAATCAAGCATTATAGGATACAGGTTTATGCAGGCAGTTAGACTAGCACCTTCGATTATTACCCACACGCGGCACGGAACTCCGTCTCACTTCTTATCTCGTTCTGGTCTCTCTGTATTGATTGATTTAGATAATCTGGCAATAGCAGACAGGCAAAGTAGTCTTTTTTCAGTAGATAAATTTAATCTTGTTTCTTTTTATCAATCAGATTATGGCCTTGATTACCTCCAAAATAAGAGCGGTAAAACGCGCTTAAAGACGCCAGATGATCTAGCTAATTATATCCGAAATATGGCCCGGAATTATTTGCCAAACATAAAACTAAAAAATATTTTTCTCTTAACGTTCCCTAGAATTTTAAATTTAAATTTTAATCCAATATCAGTATTTATTTGTCAGGACAAAACTGGAAAAGACTGTTTTATAGTCTACGAGGTTCATAATACGTTCGGTGACTCTCATAGTTATGTGAGTGTGTTAAAAGACGTCAATAAGGACAGAAAGCAATTTGCTTTAAAGAAACTTCACGTCTCCCCGTTTTTTCCTATCGATGGAGAATATATTCTATATTATAAAAAAAGAAAAAATTCATTTTCGCTCATTGTACGCTATTTGAGAGATAACAAACCTACCCTAACTGCCACCATGAGAGGAAATTTTTATCCATTAACCACATTCGAAATTCTGAAACATATCATTGTTAATAGACAATTCCCATTAAGACCATTAATATCTATACATATAGAAGCCCTCAAATTATTTTTAAAGAAATGTATTTATTATCCACGACCTAATCCACCAAACACTTCTATAAGCCAATCACAAATACGGAAATCAAATAAATGACTAAAGACCTATGGACAGTCTTGAGGATAAAGGCGCTAAAAAAAGTTTTTGAGCAGATCCAGATTGGCCAACTGCATGTTACATTTCCAAATGGAGACGTAAGCATATATAAGGGCCACAAAGATGGACCAAATGCTGACATCATTCTATCCTCAGATGATGCTGTAAAATATTTATTGAGAAACGGCATAATTGGATTTTGTGAGGCCTATATGTGTAACAATATTGAGAGTAACAACTTGGCTGCCTTAACAGAACTCGCAACACTTCATTCTGACTTAATTAGTCAAAAACTTTCGCATAATCCGATAAAACGGGCGATGTTGAAAATTATTCACTTCGCTAACAGAAATAGTAAATCTGGTTCAAGAAAAAATATTGCTTACCATTATGATTTGGGTAATGAGTTTTATAAAGAATGGCTCGATCCTTCTATGACTTATTCATCAGCTATATTTGACTCTGAAAAGCAAGAACTTAATGATGCACAATACAATAAATATAAAAAAATATCCGAACTTGCTGAAATAAGGGCTGGTGACAGAATACTCGAAATTGGATGCGGTTGGGGTGGTTTTATGGAGTATGCGGCGAAGACATATGATGCTCATGTAACGGGTATTACAATCTCTAACTCTCAGTTTGATTTTGCGGAAAGACGCATGCGAAATGAAGGATTGACAGATAAGACAGAAATAAAACTACAGGATTACAGAGACTTAAATCAGAAATATGATAAAATCATTTCAATTGAAATGTTTGAGGCTGTTGGTGAAAAATATTGGCCAATTTATTTTGATAAAATTGGCCAATCATTAAATGAAGGGGGCAAAGCAGCACTGCAAATAATTACGATCAACGAAAATCAGTACACCAACTATCGAAATAATCCAGATTTTATTCAGCGCTATATTTTTCCAGGTGGTATGTTGCCATCTTTAACAGCACTTCAACATTCGATTGGCAAAGCAGGTCTGCAAATTAATGATAGTTATGGGTTTGGCCTCGACTATGCCAAAACACTATCCAACTGGAGAGATAGGTTTATTGGAGCGTGGCCAAAGTTAGCAAATGAGGCAAAATTTGATAACCGATTTTTCAAAATGTGGGAATTATATTTGGCTTATTGTGAGGGTGGGTTTAGAGGTGGCATTATTGATGTAAAACAAATGCTCATCACCCATAAAGGCTAATCCCCACTTGCTAATACAAATTTAGTTAAAACTACCTTCTACTTTCAAGAAATTCTGCAATAATTTATAAATTCTTATTTTGTTCCACCATCCGAAAAAACAAATTGAACCGACTAAGTCAGATATTCGTAAAATCTTTAAAAAATAAAGGTAATTTATGAACAAGATAGTAAATAGTCATTCAGAAACGTATTTATCTGAGAAGTTTATTCCAGAAAAATTTTTTTTGGGTGACATCGACGCTACTGGTATTTTTATAGATCGCTTCGGCACTATCAGACGTAGATTTAATGTATCTATTAATGGCCAAAGAACTGAAGAGGGCTTCTCACTTGAGGAGCACTTCCTATTTGATGATGGGGAAAAAGAGACAAGAATTTGGTACATTAGAAAAATAGATAAAAAAACATATTCAGGAAAATGTACAGATGTATGTGGCGAAGCTAAAGGGAATTTATGCGACTCTTACCTTAGCTGGCAATATCATTTCAATCTTAAAATTTTTAACCGTAAAATAAAA
Source organism: uncultured SAR116 cluster alpha proteobacterium (assembly GCA_902632595.1). Classification (GTDB taxonomy): domain Bacteria; phylum Pseudomonadota; class Alphaproteobacteria; order Puniceispirillales; family Puniceispirillaceae; genus UBA5951. Next base: position 1,619 of record CACPDC010000025.1, on the reverse strand, counting down.
GTGAAATTTGAAGATATAATGGTTCAACAAACCCCTCTTATTATGCTAAACAACGCAAAAATAAAGAAATTTGGATTTCTTTTGGGTGAAGTTTTTATTTCATTCAAAAAGTCCGAACAATTATCATCTTCAATCGAACAAATCTACGCATCGAATGTTAACTGAAAAAATCATTTAATTGGTGAATTTTCTTAATTAACTCTAAATAGCGCTAACAACCATCGAATTGGGACACCCAAAATTGGAATAAAAATAAGCAATTGGCTAGCACTATCCCAATGGTCATAATGCGCCGTTATTTTTCCATTTCCATCACTAACAATCTCTGACATGCCGGTTATATCTAATGAAAAACTATTCAATCTCTTAATATCTCCAGTTAAACGCCATTTTATGTACCCGGTTTTGTCGGAGTAGCTTAAGTCCAAAATTTCAAATCTGGGTCTTATCATGGTTTCAAACATATGACTGAAAATACCAATAAATTTTTCTTTACCAGTGGAAAGATTAAAGGGGTCTGAAAAAACAATATCGTCCGACACCATCTTTTCTAATTCTGTTAATTTTTCAGGAGTCAGTTCTTCGAAAAGAGAAGCATATTTTTTAATATAGATTTGATTTTGAATGCTCATTTTTTTGTCACCCACTTGATAATTTTAAAATAAAGGCTGTTTGGCAATATTTTTAAAAACTTCATTATATAGACAAACCCCTTTGGGAAACATATTTCAAATTGGTTGCTTTTCAGCCCTTTTATTATTTTAGCAGCTGCTTTTTCTGCCGATATTATTTGTGGCATTTTGAAGTCATTTATAGCTGTTGCTTCTGTTTCAACAAATCCTGGACTTATAATTTGGACTTTGATACCCATCGGAGTTAAATCCAAATACAATGCCTCCGCTAAATTAGATAATGCAGCTTTAGTTGGTCCATATGCTGCTGACCTGGGAAGCCCCCTGTAACCTGCCGTAGAACCCATAATAACAATATGTCCCTTTTGTAAATTTTTAAACTCAGGAATAAGACTAGCTAGAATATGAACCACCCCCATATAATTTACTGACATATGGGCGTTGAATTCTTCAGAATTCAACTCATCACCCCCAAGTGGTAAATATTTACCAGCATTCAGTATGGCGCAGTCAATAGAACCAACATTTTTTAAACAAGCTTTTACTATTTTTTTTATTTCCAATCTGTTGCTCACATCTGCCGGGAAAATATGAATATTTTCTTGTTCTTTCTGCAGTTCTTTAAGATGCTCTATCCGTCTTGCAACAATGCTTACAATATGGCCTTTTGATGCTAAAGCAATGGCCAGCGCTTTGCCGATACCAGAGCTAGCGCCTGAAATAAAATAATGGCTCATCTTTCTTTCCAAAATCTTTTTAATTTTTTCGTTAATTGTTTTTAGGCGATTTTAAGACGCTATTTAAATATTTTATTTTACTTAAAAACTAAAGCTTTTATTTTTATGTTTATTCTAGTCTGAAATATTCCTGAAAGAATCACCCATTTAGAAATTTAGGACGTGACCAAATTGTAAAAGCACTCAACGTAAACTGCATTGATTAAAGATTATTCTTACATAACCTCGCAAGCTAGCTTCTGTAATTTGA
>CACPDC010000024.1 GCA_902632595.1 uncultured SAR116 cluster alpha proteobacterium | reverse complement strand
ATTTTAACCCACTTTTCAAATAAAGCGCATGGAGCAAAAATGTCCGTTCTTAGAAATTTAAAAAATAATTTATTAGTATCTAAATTCGTAAATTGGCTTGAATATTCTAATTCTTGCCGTGCATTATATCAACTCGACGATAATACCCTAGACGACCTTGGCATTGTTAGAGGTCAAATTCCACAATTTGTTGCCGATAAAATGGCGGTCAACAATAACTCAATAAACGAAAACGCAGCATAATTTCCTCCCTCTATTTGCCGCGTTATAAAAGGGGTGATTCAGTCACTCCTTTTTTTTGTTGAGATTTAGCCTTACAGGATTAAAAAAATACTCGTTCTATGAACCACCAAACCCCTATTGCAGCTATTAATAGTGATAGCGGAATTTGTACGAAGGAACGATAAAAGCGAGCCTTAGAGAAAAACAAACCAATTGTTAAATAGGCAGCAGAGATTACCGCAAGTTGTCCAATTTCGACGCCTACATTAAATGCAATAAGTCCAGTTATGAAATGTTGCTGACTAAGACCTATTTCCATAAGTACTGAGGCAAATCCTAGACCGTGTAATAATCCAAATCCGAAAATAACTACCAATCGTGACCAACCCATTCGGGTGTGCCACAAAGTTTCTAAGGCCACATAGCTTATAGATAAAGCTATAAGCGGTTCTACTATACTTGCTGGTATAGTCACAAGACCTATGCTAGCTATAGCAAGGGTGATTGTATGGGCTATTGTGAATATCGAAACTTGCGCAATTAATTGTGAAAACTTTATTGAAAACAAGAATAAACCCATAACAAATAAAATATGGTCAAGCCCTTTTGGAATGATGTGTTCAAAACCAATAAATAAATAATCTTTAATTAATTCTATAGAAGAAACAGAGGTGAAGCCGTTCAAAACAATAGGAGCACTGAGTTCGCCTGGAGGCAAATAAGCAGAATATAACTGAAGTTCCGAACCGCTTTTTGAGTTGTTCAAACTATTTGAAACTTGTCTCACAATCAATGGACCAAGTTTTTTATTCCAGCCAAATAATATCTGTTTATCTTTTTCATCTATCGGCACCTTTAACACAATTTTACTCTCTCTTGGATATAAGAGACTCGAGTTCTCGGGAACGTTTATACTCACAAATTGAGGTTGAAGTACTTTTTGCTCAGAATTAATAGTTATTAATTCAATAAAAGATGAGGACTTGCTTTTGAATAATTGTGTTATGGAAGCGCTATCACTTGCGCGATAACCATCATAAATATCCGACTTGTTAGTTTGGTTCGTATCTTTAGTAGACGAAGCGTCTATATCAGCCAAAAAAATTTCAACCGAAAAATAGATATCAATTTGGACTTCATTTTTTTTTATTAATAATTCAGCAATCGCAGGTGTAATTTCATGACTAAAAGAACGCTGGCTTGTACTTGAAACACACGTTATCATAAAGGCCACAAAAATCACAAAAATAGCTTTTAAAAAGTGGACTTTGAATTTATTTATTTTCATGTTTAACATAACATTTTTTTTGGAAAAAAAAGGAATTTTTGATGGTCTTGGTATATAAAATGCTAGCGGCATTTGCAAATTTTTTTATATTTTTTTGGTTTATAATTAATCCCACTCTTGCACATGAATTTTGGATAGAGCCAAAAAAATACTATCTTGAAAAGGGCGATATTTTAAGTGCCTCACTATTTGTAGGGCAAGATTTTTTTGGGTACGAGAATCCATATGTTGAAGATAATTTCGTGAGGTTCGAAGTATTATCAAAGGGTGGTGTTCGGAATGTTAATGGTAGAATCGGAGACCGCCCGGCATTGAATCTTATCCCGCTTCATACTGGATTAAATATAATTGTCTATCAATCAACCCCGACATATATGACCTATAATAATTTTGATAAGTTCGTAGACTTCACCAAGGAAAAAGGATTTCCAGAATTACCAGAGGAACATTTATCATATGACTTTCCCGAAACAGGTTTTATCGAGTCCTACACCCGTTTTTCCAAAAGCTATGTATCCGTTCTTAATGGTAAGGGAGCGGATAAATTTTCTGGCATGGAGTTTGAGTGGGTCATGGAGAATACAAATCTAAATAATAGTGTGGATGAAGAGATTTACTTCTCACTTTATTATAATGGAGCACCGCATCCGAACTCATTGGTTACTGTGTTCTCTAAAAATAATAAAGGCGAAGTGGAAAGATCAATTAGTAAAACTGATGAAAGAGGTTTTTTCAAATTGATGCCAACCCTTAACACAAGCTACCTAATGGATTCCGTGATAATACGAAAAATCAACCCCAGTGCCAATCCTGAGGGCGCAATATGGGAGTCTCTTTGGGCATCTGCAACATTTAAAATTGAATAAATTTTTCTGTGATTAAAAATATAAATATTATACCAAAAAATAGTATAAACTCTCTTAGAAAACCCCGTTTCGATGAAGTTTAATGCCACCGATCTAGATATTTAATTAATCTTGAGCAACCTCAATGAAGTTACAAGCGAATACACTAAATCAATTAATGCCAGGGGTTTTCTTGGCATCAACAGTCACATTTTTTGCATTTTTTATTTCATCGAGTTTTAATTTCCCAATAATGCTGGTTGCTCTTTTAATAGGTATAATTTTCAACTTCATAGGCAAAAAAAAGCTGTTTAAAGCTGGAGTTGATTTTTCGGCTAAACAAGTTTTGCGCTTTGGTGTTGCAATGTTAGGATTTCGTCTTTCTATTCAACATGTTTCAGATTTGGGCTACTTTCCTGTTGGTTTTGCAATCGTTTTAGTTTTTTTTACATTTTTTGCTGGCATAGGAATTAGTTATTTATTTAAAAACAAATTAGCAATTGGCTGTTTAATAGGAGGTTCAGTTGCGGTCTGTGGAGCCTCGGCAGCATTAGCTGTGTCAACTGTTATTCCTAAAAAGAAAGTTAAAGAAAAGGATATATTGTTTGTTATACTAGGAGTAAACATACTTTCTACAGTTGCTATGGTCATCTATCCCTTAATATCAAAAATATTTGAAATGCCGGATATCGTTAGTGGCTTTTTAATGGGCTCAACCATTCATGATGTAGCACAAGTAGTGGGTGCAGGCTATTCAATAAGTAACGAAGCAGGTATAATGGCAACATTTGTCAAGATGATTAGGGTAGCCACACTTCCCTTTATTGTCATATTGACTTCTTATATGTTTAATAAGAGTGAGGAAGGAAAATTGAAACTTCCATGGTTCTTAATAGTTTTCATAATTGCAGCATTTGTAACTAACATATTTCCGTTTTCTGCAACGACCTCTTACTTTTTACAGCAGTTCTCAACATTTTTTTTAGTCTTAGCTGTATCTGCGCTTGGGATTAAAACTAATGTCACTGAATTGGCTAAAGTAGAATCATCTTATATAATCATCATAATTGCTACAACAATAGGAATGTTAGGCTTTTCTTTACTCGGGATATCAATAATTTTCTGAAAAAGTGTGTTTTGATATTCGATAAAGTTAAATTTTTGGAAAACCGAAACTCAAATATCGAAACAAACTCAAATTTAAAATATTTTTTAAATAAGAAGTTGAACACAAACTTTTTTTACATCATGATTTTGAAATAATGTTAAAGAAGATGATAGGAAACTAAATGGCAAAAAATATCGACAAACTAAATGCATCTTTTATGTCGAAAAGAAAAGCTAATCATGTCCCCCTCAGTCCTTTATCTTTTTTGAGACGCACCTTCAATCTTTATCCTGATGAAGTCTCAATAATTTATGGTGATAGAAAATTTAATTGGCGTGAAACTTATGAAAGATGCGTCAAACTAGCTTCATCACTAAAGCAGCATGGATTACAAAAAGGAGAAGTGGTAACCGTTATAGCTGCAAATACACCTGAAATGTTTGAGTGCCAATTTGCGATTGCTATGGCAGGAGGTGTTCTAAATACTGTCAACATTAGACTGGACGCTGAGACAATCGCCCATATTTTTGAACATGCAGAGCCCAGAATATTAATTGCAGATACTGGTTTTTCTGATGTTATCTTGAAGGCAAAATCACAATCTAATTATAAAGATTTTGAAATCATCAATATTATTGACGAACAAGATAAAATGAGTTCTACCGCTTCGCCTATTGGGAAATACAACTATGAGCAAATGGTAGAACAAGGAGATTCAGAATTTAATTGGCAACTCCCAGATGATGAGTGGGATGCTATATGTCTGAACTATACGTCTGGCACAGGTGGACTGCCAAAAGGCGTTGTCTACCATCACCGTGGTGCCTACCTAATGGCAATGGGCACTGTACCTGCGTGGCAGATGCAAATGCATCCCACATACCTTTATACAGTTCCAATGTTCCATTGTAATGGCTGGGGGCATGCTTGGATGATGAGCTTGATTGCAGGAAAAGTAATTTGCACGCGCCAACTGACAGCAGAAGCAATTTTTGGACTTATCGAAACGCATAAAGTCACTCATTTTGGGGGTGCTCCTATCATATTAGGTATGCTTGTTAACGCGCACAAGGAAATCCAATTTAAACCAAGCTGGCCAGTACAGGCGATGACCGCAGGTGCTCCACCACCCGCGTCTATTCTTCAAAAAATTGAAGAACTCGGTTATACGGTAATGCAAGTATATGGGCTAACAGAAACTTATGGACATGTTGTACAATGTGTGTGGCAGGATAAATGGAATAAACTTGATTTCGCCGAACGAGCAGCCAGAAAAGCTCAACAGGGGGTGCAATTCACCCATACAGAATTTGTTGACGTTATAGAACGCGAGACTAATAGGCCTGTTCCGGCCGATGGGCAGACAATTGGTGAAATTGTTATTCGCTCCAATACAATTATGAAAGGCTACCATAAAAATGAAATTGATACAGAGAAAAGCTTGTCTGATGGGTTTTTCAGGTCGGGAGATCTAGCTGTCCGTCATCAATCTGGATATTTAGAAATAAAAGATAGATTAAAAGATATTATCATTTCAGGGGGAGAAAACATCTCCTCTGTTGAAGTTGAGAATGTACTTTATCGACATGAAAATGTCGCTTTTGCTGCGGTAGTCGCGAAAAAGGATGAAAAATGGGGTGAAACACCCTGTGCTTTCGTCGAAATGAAACCAAATGCCTCAGCTACAGAAGAAGAAATTATTTCATTCTGTCGTAAACATTTGGCAGGCTTTAAAGCGCCAAAATCAGTAATTTTTGGAGAAATTCCAAAGACATCAACTGGAAAGATCCAGAAATATATACTACGTCAATCTTTAGTCTCTTCAAATTAAACATCTAAAATTTAATTTTGTTCAGCTATTCCAGAATCAAGCAGTGACGATATTCGACTTAGCGTCTGTGGTGTCTTTGCTAGATTTATAAAATTAGAGCGCTCCCTATCAAAAATGTCTTGTTCTGAAGCAGACTGATTCTCTTCTTCTTTAGCCACGACAACATCTGCAATGGCCATCGCTGTTGTCAAATTATGCGGCGTAAATATTCCCTCTTCCACCCCTTTTTGCATGAAGTTATGCATTTTTTTTCTTATTTGCGGGTTTGCCAATTTAAACCTCGGTTTTTTTGGTGGCATATATGTTTTCTGTAAGCTTGCATTTAGAGAACATGCTTGTTCATATAATCTATCTTTATTCATTACTTGCAAATCTCTGTCCGGCAAAAAATAATGGTATCTAGACGAAATATCCGGAGAAGTACCTATTCTTCCATAGCCTATTTGCATCCAGCACTGCCAGGCAGCTTCATCCCAATCATTAGTTTTCTCGAACCAACGCAAATAACTTTGCTTTACGCCGCCACCTGCTGGCAATAGGCCAACTCCAGCCTCCACGAGCCCAAAAGTCGAATTTGTGTGTGCAATAAGTGCATCACAATGTGCCAAAACCTCGAAACCTCCTCCAATAGCAAGACCAGATGGTACTCCAACAACAGGAACGGGCAAATACTTAAGTTTCGATACGACTTGTTGAAATTTGCCAAGAAAGCGATCAATCTCTTGCCAATTTTTATTTTCAATCAGCAGTCTAAAATAATTTAAGTCTACCCCAGCAGAGAAATGTTGAGCATCATTATGGATAATAATACCATTTCCCGGATTTTTACTGGCATAGTCTAATATATCAACTGTGCCAGGACGCAATGCATTAGCTTTAGAATGAAATTCAACAAGACGCATATTATCCTCAACAGCATAGCAAGTAGCATCATTATTTTCTACAAGCACTGGAAGTGTGCGTCTTAGAATTTGTAACCTAAACGAGCCTTCCGGCAGACTAACTGGGATATAGCCTTTAACAGCATCAAGCACAAATACCCTTGTCTCATCCAATTCATAAAATGGCTTATCAAATTTCAGAGCTGAGGGTATTGGAAGGCCGGCATCGCTGATTAATTTATACAGATTTTTTTGCCCAATGGCATCAATCATCTCAAAAGGACCACGCTGCCAGTTAAATCCCAACTTCATTGCATCATCAATATCCTGGGGATTGTTCGTAATAGTTCCTAATAACTGCCCTGCATAACAAAAGATATGCGCTAATACGGAACAGGCAAATTTACCATATTCACTATTATCTCGAACCAGCACTAATAGTGCCTCTTCTCGCTCGCTTTGCGCCTTTGCTGCTTTTTCGGCTAATTCAGGCGTTTGATTAATGTCGCGCCAGTTGATAAATTGGCTATCTTCTTTTGATAATTCTCTAACCTTCCTACCCTTTTCATTTTCTATGTAAAAGCCACCAAGTCCTTTTTGTCCTGTATAACCGGACTTAATAAGCGAAGTAATAAGTTCAGGATCAGTACCGACATTATGAAAATCATCATTTTCTGGCAAAATCTGGCGCATTGAAGCTACAACATCTGACATTAAATCAATGCCGATCAAATCATATAATCCAAAAACACCTGTCTTGGGAATACCCATTGGTCTTCCAAGAATCGCATCCGCATCATCGAAGGGAATATTCCGTTTCAGCGCTTCATGGAGACCAACTTGCATGGCGTAAACGCCAAGTCGATTCCCAAGAAACCCCGGGGTATCTTTACACCTAATAACACCTTTACCAAGAATTACATCATTAAACTCAGCTAGCTTATCGATAACATCTCCTCTAGTATGCTCTCCAACTACCAATTCTAATAAACGCATATAGCGAACAGGATTAAAATAATGAGTGATGGCAAACCGTTCTTGAAAAGCAACAGCCATATCCTCCATTAGTAACGTGATTGGTATAGAGGAAGTATTTGAGGTCACTACACAATCAGATTTTATAATTTGATTAAGGCGTTCATAAAGTGATTTTTTAATATCAATGCGTTCAACAACGGCCTCGATTATCCAATCAAAATCGCTTAGTTTTTCGAGGTCATCTTCTATCGTTCCAGTTTCTATCTGATTTGATACCAGTTTAGAAACAAGTTGCGGTGGGTCTGATTTGATAAGCCTTTTTATAGCCAACTCTGCCGGAGAGGCAGCTTTTTTATCTTCAGGTGCTAAATCAATTAGCATCACATTTAGTCCCGCATTTGCGATCTGGGCGGCAATGCCACTACCCATTGTGCCGGCCCCTATAACTGCAATTTTTTGAAAGTGCTTTTTAGCAGTATTCATTTTTTTACCTTTGCTTAATAAACGAATTATTCAACGAAACTTAGAATTTCAGAATTTATTTCATTTGGTTTTTCAAGTGGAATCATGTGTCCTGATTTACCTATTTCAACATATTTGGCATTTTTAAAAGTATCTGCCATTTTAATGCCTAATTTAACGGGCGTCATTTTGTCACTTTGTGATGAAATACATAATACGGGTAATTTAAGCTTTGGGGCGATAGGACTTGCATCAAACTGATTGCAAGCATTCAAATCGGCATTTAATGCCTCCGGTTTATTTGACATCATAAGTTCTCTGCCAATCCCCATCAGAGAATGCCCTGGTTGCGATGGAGCGAAGAAGTGACCATTTATTCCATGGCCCCATTCTATCATCATAGAAACAGCATCGGATAGAGCACTATCAGATCTATCTAATAAATATTCGTTCACTTTTATTTGCAATGCACCAGCAATTAAAATAAGTTTATCAGCTAATTTGGGGTATTTATGAGCAAACGCCATTGCAACAAGGCAACCCTGTGAATGGCCAATAATAATGGCAGATTGAAGGTTACAATGGTTCATAAGTTCAGCCACCCAATCTGCCATTTCTTCGATTGTTTTAAGCGGTTTGCCCTCAGAAAATCCGTGTCCCGGAAAATCTGGTGCGTAAATTGAATATCCCTCATATGCAAAAAACCGGGTTTGTAATATAAATGTGAGGTGACTTTGACCACTTCCTGGTAAAAAAATAAAAGCTTGACCATTAGCCAGTGGATTTTTACCACCTGTTGATACATATGTTAAACAACCGTTTAATTTTATTTTCATAAAACTATCCTAAATAATCCAATTACTACACTTTACTTGCTGCTTTAAGCCCTATTTCGAAATCAGAAATAATATCATCGATATCTTCCAATCCGACTGATAAGCGTATCATATCATCTGTGAGTCCCGCAGAAAGCATAGAGTCGGCATCAATATGGGAATGAGTTGTACTCGCTGGATGAATTACTAGCGTTTTTGCATCACCAACATTAGCAAGGTGAGATGATAATGAGACAGTTTCAATAAATTTTCTACCGGCGTCACGGCCACCTTTAATTCCAAATGTAATTATAGACCCTGCACCCTTTGGAAGAATTTTCGCCGCAAGTTCATGTTGAGGATGATCTGGTAACGAGGGATGACGAGCCCAAGAAACCTGGGGATGAGGCGTTAAAAATTGTAGTAATTTTTCAGTATTCTCGATATGTCGTTGCATCCTAAGAGGCAGCGTTTCCAGACCTTGCAAAATATGAAATGCATTCATTGGTGCGAGTGATGGGCCAAAATTATACATTGCCTCTGCTCGAAATTTCGCTGTAAAAGCTGCTGGGCCGAATTCCTCATAAAAATTAATGCCATCCATAGCATAATGTGGCTCTGAAATTGTTGGGAACTTGTTGGTAGCACCCCAGTCAAAATTTCCACCATCAACCACCACACCCCCAATCGCTACACCATGTCCACCCATCCATTTAGTAAGAGAATGAATAATTATATTCACACCGTTTTTGACGGGAGCCATCAAGTACGGTGTATTAAAAGTACCATCCACTACAAATAAAATTGAATGTTCTTTACAAATAGATGCGATGGCGTCGACATCTAAAACTACAAGACCTGGATTACCAATAATTTCAGAGAAGAATAATTTCGTATTTTCTTTTATTGCAGACCTAATTTCGTCATGATTTGTTGGATCTACGAAGCTTGTATCGATACCAAAACGAGGAAGTGTATATTTTAATAAATTAACATTGGCGCCATATAATTGGGAAGAAGCAACAATATGGTCACCAGCCGAGCAAACTGTAAGAATTGCTGAAAATAAGGCTGACATACCTGAGCTCGTTGCAGTTGCTGCCACTGCATCATCTAACGCAGCAACACGCTGTTCTAAAACTGCAACAGTAGGGTTCGATATACGAGAATATAAATGTCCACCAACCTCCATGTTATACAAGGCTGCAGCATGACGTGTATCACGAAACACATAAGAGGTGGTTTGATGTATTGGTACCGCCCTCGAACCATATTCGGTGTCTGGCGTCTGACCAGCATGCAAACTTAGTGTGTCGAAATTATACTTTTTGCTCAAAAGAGTACCCCTTTTTTCCTAAATATTCTTTTTTATCAATTTTAAGCTGTTCTTCTGTGGAGCCAGTTCACATCCATATTCAAAATCGAATTATCCTCGTGATTAATCATATTTAAAAACGTTCCAACATGAGGCAAGCTATGTTGCAAATAAATTTCCGCGCATATTTTTTTCGAGTTAACAAAATCATTTGAGAGGTCTTTGGCATTTTTAATCGCCCTATCTGCTGATTTAACAGCCATCCATCCTCCACACAGATATCCTAGTTGCATTAACCAATTAACACCATTGGCAGCAAGATAGCGTGAGTCATTAGCTTTTGATAATAATATTTTCAATGTCGAACGTACCTCTGAGATTGCTTTTGACATTGGCACGGAATAACAAACATCTATATCAGCCATTTCTGTCTCTATTTCATCTAAAAGATTTCGTATTGTATGACCCTCGTCTCTAATGGTTTTGCGAAAAATTAAATCATTTGCCTGAATAGCAGTAGTTCCCTCATAGATTGGCAGAATGCGCGAATCACGTAGATACTGGGCTGCCCCAGTTTCTTCGATAAATCCCATTCCACCATGCACTTGCAACCCATTAGAGCAATGATAAACAGACAACTCTGTTATCCAACCCTTTATAATAGGAATCAGAACGGAAGATCTATTTTGTTCATCTGCAATAACTCCGCTCACGGAATTATCTGCGATGTCCATAGCATTTGCACCTGTGAATATTAAGGCTCTCATTGCATCAATTTCAGAACGCATTATTGATAATAGTCTTAGAACATCTGGGTGACCATTAATCGGTGTACCTATGTGTTGTGATAGAGGAGTGCCTTGAACTCTTGTCTCCGCATAAATGACTGCTTGCTGATAAGCTCTCTCCGCGATAGCAAGACCTTGAAGGCCAACGTTAAAACGGGCATGATTCATCATGCTAAACATAATCTCAAGACCTTGATTTTCTTCTCCCACCAAATAGCCAATGGCGCCGCCATTATCTCCATATTGTAGAACAGCAGTTGGAGAGCCCTTTATGCCAAGTTTTTTTTCGATAGAAATGCACCTAACATCATTTTGACGATCAAGGCTTCCATCGTCTCTAAATAAAATTTTTGGAACAATAAATAACGAAATTCCTTTAATTCCCTCTGGTGCATCTGGTGTCCTAGCAAGTACCAAATGGATTATATTTTCAGCCATGTCATGCTCACCATAAGTAATATAAATCTTCTGGCCTGAAATTTTGTAGTGGTCGCCATCTCGCACTGCTTTAGTTCTTATTTTAGAGAGATCTGTGCCTGCTTGAGGCTCAGTAAGGTTCATAGTGCCCGTCCATTTACCAGAAACAAGGTTGGGCAAATACTTTCTTTTCTGCTCTTGCGATGCAGATTTTTGAAGAGCATAAATTTGTCCCTGACTTAACAAATGACAAAGCGCGAAGCTCATATTTGCAGAATGCCACATCTCGCATACAGCTGCACTGATACTCATTGGCATTTGCTGTCCGCCCCACTCACTTTTAGCCTCTAATGTTGTCCAGCCAGCATCGCACATTGCCTTATAAGCTTCTCTAAATCCATCAGGAGTTCTTACATCACCCTCTTCAGTAATTATGGAGTTTTGTTTGTCCCCAGAATGATTTATCGGTGCTAATATATTGCTAGCAAATTTTCCAGCTTCTTCCAGAATTGACCAAATAAGCTCTTTATCAATGTTTTCCTGATTTAGGTTATCAATTTTTGACTGTCGGGCTATTTTGTCAAAGCCGATTAAATATTCTATAATGAATTTTTGATCCTGAATTGGTGGAGTATACATGTTCAATTTAACCTTTTTTCATTCATTCTTTAATACTTATATCATAAAAGCAGCAATTGACGCAGTTATGTTTCATCCTTAGCATTTCAGAAGATAAAATTTTAATTTTTTTTGCTTCTTAAAATATAAATTCTCCAATGAAACAACTACCTATAGAAATACCCCAACCAAATAAACTTGTAAAACTTAGTCCAGATTTATACTGGGGTAGGCTTCCACTACCTTTTCGATTAAACCATATCAATCTTTTTATAATAGATACTGATAAAGGATGGGTAATTATCGATGCGGGTATTTTTGGAGAGCATACCAGACGGTACTGGCAATCTCTGTTATCGGGGTTTCTTTCAAAAAAACCAGTAGATAAAATTATAATTACTCATCATCATGTCGATCACATTGGATTTGCCTGCGAACTTGCGAGAATGACTGGAGCGGAATGCTATTCCTCTTTAGAAGAAATTTCCCATGCAAATTTCCTTTTCAACTTGTCACCATCAGAATTTTCAGAACTACTGGCCTCAAAATACACTAGCTACGGTCTGCCAAAAGAAGAAATCGCTCTTGGGCGCAACGACTCTGATAGATACCTTCGTTATGTTCCGGAACTACCAGAATTCAAAGAATTTTCTGAAGCTGATACTATTGTTGGTACTTCTAGTCGCTGGAGATGCAGAATCGACTGTGGCCATAGTTCAGGTCAAATTTCCTTAATTAATGACCTTGACAAACTTTTTTTACCAACTGATTTCTTGCTTCCAAGAATTTCACCTAATATTTCTGCAGATTTAAGGAATGTTGATAAAAATGTTCTCGGTGATTATCTCAACTACCTCCAAGAAATGTGTTTGCTAGATCCAAAAGTTAAAATTTTTCCTGGCCATGATTGGCCGTTTGTTCAAGGAAATGGGAGAGCTAGGGTATTAATTGAGCATCATAAAAAGAGATTGGACTTGTTACTTTCTGAGGCAAAAAAACGAACTATCACTGTAAGTGATGGAATAGATGTGTTATTTGGTAGGCGTTTTCAAAGCCATGAGTTATTCTTTGCTGCAGGAGAGTCTAGAGCACACCTTACAGATTTGATGCATTCAAATAAAGTCATCAAAGAAATTGAGTTAAGAGATGGTTGCGAGGTAGATGTTTTCACCACGTAGATATTTATCTAAAATAATTGAATCTACCAAGACTAATTAAATGGATTTTTCGAAAAAAAACTGAGATTTTAATAATAAACATAAGATTGTTTAAGTGGTCATTTAAAAGAAAAATAAGACTCCTAAGTAGCTGCTGCAAGTAATTTTTTAGTATAAGGATGCTGTGGGTTAGAAAAAACTTCCTCGGTTTTACCTGCTTCGACCACTTTGCCAAAATACATAACAATTATATTATCAGCCATATGGCGTGCTACTGATAAATTATGGGTAATAAACAGATATGCTAAACTTCGTTGCTGCTGTAAATTATGCAATAAATTGAGAATTCTTGCTTGAACAGATACATCTAATGCGCTAGTTGGTTCATCAAGTACAATCAATTTTGGATCGAGTGCTAATGCTCTTGCAATAGAAATGCGCTGTCGTTGGCCACCTGAAAATTGATGTGGAAAACGATATAAATGCTCTCTTCTCAGTCCAACTTGTTCTAATAAGTCTATAGTTTTTGGCAACAAATCATCGTTTCTACAAATTTTGTGAAGCTTCAATGGGCGTGAAATTATATCACTTACCAACTGGCGGGGAGAAAGTGACGCAAAAGAGTCCTGAAACACCATCTGACAGTTTTTTCTGTAATATTTGAAAGCGTCCCCTGTAATTTGATTTATGTCGTAAGAACTATTTATTTGTTCGATTTCTTGGTTTTCTTGTCTCGCAATTTTGCCAGCTTGAGCTTTTTCTAGAACATCCATACTGGTCTTTGGAACATCAAAATAAATGTTTCCATCTGTTAATTTTTCTATACCAGCGACACATCGACCAGTAGTTGTTTTTCCACATCCACTCTCACCAACAAGTGCCAGGGTCTCCCCAGCATTTATGTCAAAACTCACACCGTCAACAGCATGTACATGCCCCACAACTGTCTGGAATACACCCTCCTTAATAGGAAAATATTTTTTTAAATTTTTCACACTAAGTGTAGTTCTAGCAGTAGAGTTCAAGTTTTTACCTTCGTTTTTTTTAGTAATTTTTGTAAATTGAGCTGATTGGTCCATTTTTCAGATAATAGTTAATCTATTTTGTTTCAATTCCCTCTATTTCCTCTAATTTTCCTCGTTCATGAGTCATAAACGAAGCTTTTATCAAACCTTTCGTGTAAGGGTGTACTGGATTTTTAAAAATAGTATCCGAATCTCCACTCTCCACAATTTTACCAGCAAACATTACTGCAACACGATCACAAATTTTGCGAACAAGAGATAAATCATGGCTTATATATAAGACAGAAGTTTTATGCCTCTTCTGCAACTCTGTAATTAATTCTAATATCCGCGCTTGTACAATGACATCCAAAGCAGTTGTGGGTTCATCTGCGATTAATAAGTCTGGATTACAAGCGATTGCCTGAGCAATCATTACTCTCTGCTTCATTCCACCTGAGAGCTCATGAGGATATCTCTCCATTACTTTTTCAGGATTAGGTATCTGTGTTTCTGCTAGAGCCTCAATAACCAATTTATCGATGGCTTTGTCTAACTTCTTTTTATATGCACGGATGGGAGGAACTAATAACATAAGTTTTATTATTAGATTAGTTTGTTGCTTTATATATTTTTGCAAAATAGCACCAATAAAATTTTTATGAATATGATCTATTTTTGCTTTTTTGAATACGTCGTCTTCTCGATGCTCTTGAAACACCTCAGCTATTTGAGTTCGGATAGTTAATCCAGGATTTAATGCTTTACCAGGATCCTGAAAAATCATCGCAATTCGTTCACCTCTTAGCTCACGGATTTGATTTTCAGTCAAACTAAGTAGGTCAACAATTTGATTTCCAGTTTTCTTACTTTTAAACCTTATTTTACCACCTGCAATGACTCCTGGAGGCGTTTGCACTAATTGCATAAAAGAACGAGCCGTAACACTTTTACCACAACCAGTCTCACCAACAAGTCCCATTATTTCTCCGTCAATAATATCAAAACTAACACCATCAACAGAGTGCGTTAAACCTTCCTTAGAGTGAAAATAAACTTTTAAGTCTTCAACTGATGCAATTAAATCGTTTGAGAAACTATTTAAGTTTGATGGAGTAGTTTGAACCATCGGATTATCTCCTAGTCTCAGTTCTTGGATCTAAAACATCTCTTAGCCCATCACCAACCAAATTAAAGGCCAGTGCCCATAAAAACACCATTAAGCCAGGAAAGGTTGAAGCCCACCACCTACCCGCTGAAATACCCGCTTGTCCTTCTGAAACTAAGACACCCCATTCTGCTATGCCAGCTTCAGACAAGCCAATAAAAGACAAGGTCGCTCCAACAAGTACGATATTACCCATATCCAACGTAGCTTGCACCATTACAGGGCTAAAAGAATTGGGTAAAATATCTTTCAAATAAATTTGTAATTTAGATGCCCCCATAATTTTTGCTGCATCAACATACTCACGCTGTTTAATTCTAATAACTTGTGCTCGCATTATACGCGCATATTTCACCCAAAAAACTACTACTAATGCCAGAATAATATTAGTGAATGAAGGTCCCAAAATAGCAGCAATCGCCAATGCAAAAATTAATTCTGGAATGGAGAGGAAAACATCCACAATTCGCATTAGCACTTCGTCAACTTTTCCACCTGCAATACCAGCTACACTTCCTATTATTACTCCTAGCACCAAAGTCAGTGAAACGACTAACAGAGACAACTTTAATGATGTTCTAGCTCCCCATACTACACCATAAAAAACATCACCTCCTCTGTTAGTTGTCCCTAAAATATGGCCAGGAGTTAATGGTGCAGACCGAGCAGCTTTCCAATCTCTCGGCATCTGATATGGATCAGGAGAATTTGGCTCAGTTATTATTGGAGCAAATAAAGCCATCAAAATCATTAGAATTACAATAATTAACCCTATCACTGTTGTTGGGTTAGACAGAACGTTTTTTATAATTTCTAAATTTCTGTTCAAACGAACTTTAAAGGCAGAACCATAAATTTTTTGGTCAGAAATGACGGTATCTTTGATTTCAGACATTATATTAGTCCCCCAACTCAACCCGTCGATCTAAATTTGCATAAACCACATCCACAATCAAATTAACTATGAGAAATAAAATACTAGTGAACATAACGTAAGTCATGATGGTAGCTTGGTCACCTCGTAAAACCGCTGCCGCCATCCAGCGTCCAAGACCCGGCCACCTGAAAATAATTTCTGCAACAACTGTGCCCTGCAAAAGAAAACCAAATGTCAATCCTATAACGGTAACGGTCGGCACAAGAGCATTTCTACGCGCATGTTTTTTTAGAACAACATTTTTTGGAAGTCCTTTAGCTTTCGCCGCATCAACATAATCTTCTTGTAATTCCTCAATTAAAGACGAACGCATCATCCTCGCGATAATAGCTGTCGCTCCATATCCTAATGCGACAGCTGGCATTATTAAATGCCAAACAGCGTCTTTAAAAGCATCCAAATTGCCCGCCAAGAGAGCATCAATAGTATAAAAACCAGTAGGATGCGCAATTGCTTCAAACAAATTAGGGTCACTCCTACCGATCGGAAACCATCCTAGCCAAACCCAAAAAACAATGAGCAATAATATTGAAAACCAAAATAAAGGCATACTTGCGCCGCTAACGGAAATAATCCTAATAACATGATCAGCAAATTTATTTCTTCTTGCACCTGCGAAAGTACCCATTGCAATACCTAGTGAAACTGCAACTATACCAGCAGCAATGGCTAACTCCATGGTAGCAGCAAATTTTTTGGGAAAAACGTCTATGACAGGTGCTGAAGCAACACCCGACCACCCTAGGTCGCCTTGTGCAACTCCTTTAATCCAATAAAAATATTGTATAGGCACCGGTTTATCTAAGTGAAATCGTTCTTTCATTTCCTGAACTTCTGCAGGGCTCATTTCGTGGGACAAATATATACCTATAGGTGACCCTCCAATCCTAGTTAGAGCAAACACTATAATTGAAGTTCCTATTATTAAAAAAGGCAGAATCATCAATCGACGAATAATGTAATCTCTTATCTGCATGATTTATCTCGTAATATCTATTAATAACATAGATGTGTTTATAAAAGACTGAGCTGTTATTTTGATGAGTTCACCATATCACAAATCTAATCATGATATGGTGAAAACTGATAAAATTTTTATTTATCCAAGTATGAAAACCTCAAGCTTGGACGAGGCCACAAAGGATTATGCACAAAGCCTGTTACCCACTCCCGGTAAGCCATTGTCACACCCTCTTGAGCTGTAATTAGCCACATCGGATCATCAAATAGCATTTTTTGAAGTTCTGAATACATTGCCGCTCTTTTTTTGACATCAAGTTCTGTCGATGCACCATCTATTAGCTCAGCAATTTTTTCTGGGTTTCGATATCCATTTGCAAAACCGTGTACTTCCCCCCATTCCCCATCGGGGTGCTGATAAGCACTCATGTAAGGATGAGGATCAGCAAATGGATCCGCATTTTTGACCCACATCGCATATTCCACTGGATTTTGTGCATGCGCTTCGTCAAAAACAGCCTCTGCCACAGCTAAAACATTAATTCGGAAGTTTGGATTAAGGTCTTCTATAGAATCCTTGAGAACAAGAGCTGCATCAGCAAAAAGATTTGCTTCCTCTGTAATTACAGAAACGGAAAATCCATTATCCCAATAACCAGCTGCCCGGAATAGTTCCTCAGCTTTAGCCTTATCTTGAGCTCCATATCGAGGTGCATTTGGGTCATGTCCAAATATACCAATTGGTAGATAATGAGGATTAAACTCTCCAAAACCAGCTAATGGGCCATAAAGAAACGCTTCATAATCGAATGCATAGTTAAATGCCTGGCGGATACGTGGGTCATGGAAAAAGTCTGTTGGAATAGTATCTTCCTTTGGGAGCGCACCCTCTGGAATATTGAGATTAAAACCGACATGAATAGGCTCAAGCAGTAATCCACCTGTGTGAAGTGTAACTCCGTCAGCTCCCTCTATGTCAGCAACGAAGGATGGATCTGTCTCTATAGTGTCATAATTTCCTGCTCGCAGTCCTAACACCCTCACGTCGGGTTCTGCACCAATTTCAATACGTGCAGCCAGTTTTGCTTTATTACCCCAGTAATTTTCATTTATATCTAAAAGAATATTTTCTCCACGGTTCCATGCTTTCAATTTATATGGTCCGGAGCCAACTGCATTTTGGGCCATGTATTCATTTGGCTCGCCTTCGACTATACCACCGTTAGCCATTACTGCATCCTTACTTACAATGGATGCCGCCATTGAGACAACAGTACTATTTAAGAAACTCGCACTTGGTTCTAGTAAAGTGACTTGGAAAGTATAATCATTAACTACTTTTGTTTCTGCAACAATATCTGATATTACTCCAGCCTGACCCTCAGGAAGATCCATTTCAACAATTCTGTCCCAAGAAAATTTTACATCTTCAGCTGTTACGTCCGTGCCATCGTGAAACACCGCACCTTTTCTTATTTCAAAGGTATATGTCATTCCGTCATCGCTTATCATCCCGTTTTCCACTGAAGGCACTGTCGTTGCCAAACCAGGAATAAGTTCAGGTCCAGATGGCCCGAATTCCAGTAATCTGTCATATACCTGGAGAATAACAGTTTCTCCACCCTCACCAGCCTCAACTTGGGCCGGGTCTAGAGTTGTTGCTTCATCATCAGCAGCATGCACTAAAACGCCAGGATTTTTAATTGTTTGAGCATTGACTCCAACAGTTAAAAATAATCCGAGCAAAATGGAATGTGCTATAATTAAAATGTTTCTCATTTTTCTCCCCTTTTGCACTATTTTTAGTTTATTTTATTCTATACTGTAACGATCAATTTGCTGCCTGCAAGAAAAATTCGATGATGTTATAAGAATTAGAAAAATAATTCGTTACGTTATTACAATTAGTTAGGTGTTTTTTATGAATAATTTTGTTTATCAAATTCTTCTCTCTAATATTTTTTAGGAGTTTTCTGTTTTGAAAACGTTGCCGGATAACTTTTCTTTAATCATAGGTTTCATTTCTATTTTATTATTTGCAGGAACTCTACCAGCAACAAAACTAGCATTGGAAATTTATTCTCCGCTTCACGTTACTGCCCTGAGGGCCTGTTGTGCAACGCTATTTGCAATTATTTTTTTTATTTGTCTGAAGCTTAAAAACTTGCGAAACATGGATTCTCGAAAATCTGCCCAAATCAAAATAAATGAGATTTATGAACTATTAGTTATCGGACTTCTCATTGTCATAGGATTTCCTGGAGCGGTAGCTTTTGCTTTGGCAGAAGTTTCAAGCGCATATGCTGCTGTAATTCTATCTATGCTTCCATTGTGCCTATCTGCGGCTGCAGTAATTATGACAAAAGAAAAACCACCACTTTTATTTTGGTTTTGTTCTTTTGCTGCTGCAACCTTAGTTGGTATTTTCATGATGAATGAATATATAATGAAGGAATACTCTCATGAATTGCAGAGCCAAAGTTTTATTTTGGGGAATTGTTGGCTTTTAATTGCATGTATTTGTGCAGCAGTTGGATATACAAAAAGCGCTTCTTTAAATAGGAAATTATCGGGATTTTATATAATTTCTTGGGGTTTGTGCCTTACTTCACCCATTAATTTTCTACTTTCTTTTCTGTTATGGCCAAAAAATCTTTCAATTCATGATGCTGTTTATCCTAGTAATTCACTCTTAGGTATCATGTATCTAGGTCTTTTATCTATGTTTATTGGAAATTGTTTATGGAGCATCGCACTCTCCAGGGGCGGCATAGCGAAAATAGGACAAATACAGTTTCTACAGCCATTTATCACAATATTCATATCCTACTGGCTACTCGGTGAGCTCATAAAAAAGGAAATGATTTTTTTTGCATGCGCAGTAACCGTAGTGGTAATCATCGGGCAACGTCAAAGATTTCTGGATTAGTTGACTTAAAGGTAAAAAATCATCTAACGTGCCAGCCTAAACACAAATATTTGAAAGAAATATAGTGGCAAAAAATCACTATTACGTAACTCATCTTGAATGTTCTCTGACTGGAGAGCACTATCCTGCTGACCAAATTCATGGGTTATCCAAAGCTCAACGCCCTTTACTTGTTCGATATGACCTAGAAAAAATGAAGAGCGAATTATCTCGTTCTGAAATCGAAAATTCTAACAGTCCAGGGTTTTGGCGATATGCCCCTATGCTTCCTGTGGCAGAGCCTAAAAATAGAATATCGCTTGGAGAAATGATAACACCACTTATTCCTTTGGAACAATCAGCCAAATTTTTAGGAGGGCGTAAGGGAAAAATTTTAATTAAAGATGAGGGTCGGCTGCCAACAGGCTCTTTTAAAGCTCGCGGGTTGTGCCTAGCGGTTTCCATGGCCAAATCTTTTGGAATAGACCATTTGGCTATCCCTACTAACGGTAACGCAGGTGCCGCAATGGCTGCCTATGCTAGTCAGGCCGGAATAAAATCGACTGTTTTCTGCCCAGAAGATACTCCTGATATTAATGTTAGAGAAATTAGACTGCAAGGCGCAGAAACTTATAAAGTAAACGGCCTAATTAATGATTGTGGTAAAATAGTGGGTGAAGGAAAGGAAGCAACTGGTTGGTTTGATGTTTCAACCCTGAAAGAGCCTTATCGAATAGAGGGCAAGAAAACAATGGGACTTGAGCTAGCAGAACAGTTAGATTGGAAATTGCCTGACTTGATTTTCTATCCAACTGGCGGGGGAACTGGGCTTATTGGAATGTGGAAGGCATTTCAGGAACTCAAAAGACTTGGTTGGGTTAAGGGGAAATTGCCGAAAATGATAGCAGTTCAATCATCCGGATGTGCGCCTATTGTAAAAGCCTGGCAAGAAGGTCTTGAACATGCTCCAATTTGGGAAAATGCCCATACAATCGCTGCTGGAATTAGAGTTCCCGTCGCAGTGGGAGATTTCCTCATTATTAGGGCTATTGAAGAATCAGAAGGTTTTGGAATAATAGTAGATGATGACGAAATTATGAATATAAGAGACGAAGTTGCCAAAAAAGATGGTTTATTGCTGTGTCCAGAAGGAGCTGCCACTGCAGTGGCATATAAACAAGCCTTACAACGAGGATTAATTGCTAATAGCGAAAGAGCGGTTTTATTTAATTGCGCTACAGGCTTAAAATATCCAATGCCAGAGGTGACTTACAGCATTAATAAAGATGAACAGATCGACTTTTCGATTTTTTAACAAATAAAAAAATGAAGTAGCTTTGATATCATATTAATCAGCAATTAGTTTTTATAAAAAACAAGCCTTAAACAAAAGGTGTGTTTTATTCAATTTTACGATAAATATTTGAAAATTATCGATAATTTTTAAGAAAAATTCATAATTTGCATTTTCTTCTTGACGATTTTTGTTCAACCCTAAACAATTTTAGCTCGTTACAGTTCATATTGCCAATCTCGGGAGGGGGTAAATATGCAAATTACGAATGAAAATATAATAGTAGCTGAAGACCTTACTATTTCTTATGATTTGCATAGGGAACGGAAAAAACTCATTGCCCTCCAAGATATAAACTTAGAAATAAAAAAAGGTGAGTTTGTTGTTTTAGTTGGCCCCTCTGGTTGTGGAAAAACGAGCTTTATCAATGCCGTTTCTGGGTTAATTCCAAAATCAGGAGGCAGCGTGAAAGTACGAGGAGAGGAAGTGACTGCACCAGGGCCTGACAGAGCAATGGTCTTTCAAGATTACGCTTTGCTCCCCTGGAGAACAGTAGAGTCCAATATTCGTTTGCCTTACGAACTTCAAAATCTTGGAATAAGCGAAGAAGAAAAAAAACAAAGGGTAAAAAACTGTCTCGAATTGGTTGATTTGGCAGGTTTTGAAAAGTCTTTTCCATATGAATTATCCGGCGGGATGAAACAGCGCGTTGGAATTGCAAGAGCGCTTGCCACTAACCCCGATATTTTGCTTGCAGATGAGCCATTTGCAGCAATAGATGCCATGACAAGAGAAGCCATGCAGGCAGAAATGGAACGAATCGTTTCGGAAACAGGGCAAACTTGTGTTTTTATTACTCACTCTATAGACGAGGCTATATTATTAGGCGACAGAGTGGTAGTCATTTCTTACAGACCAGGAAAAATCAAAGAAATTGTAAATATCGACTTTCCCCGGCCAAGAATGAATAATTCCGAGGTAAAAATCTCAAAAACCTATGCTGAATTGCGTGATCATATTTGGAACTTAGTCAAAGATGAAGCTATGCAAACCACGAGAGGGGAGTGAACATGGCCAAGGCAACTGAACAAATACAGTATGAAACAGATGACCCAAATCGCATACAAGACGTAGGTTGGACTTTTAAAGAGGTATGGAGAAGAACTAGAGGGTTTGTTGTAACTTCTGTTAATTTAATTATCTTTTTTATTCTTTGGGAAATCGTTACAACTTACGGAAACATCAATTCTTTATTTCTCCCCAAAGCATCTGCAATGTTTCAGGAGTTATGGATTGGAATGACAACAAGAGCTCCAGAAGGCGCCGTATTTTCTGGAAGTATTTTAGACCATTTTCTTCATAGTTTTAAAAATCTGATGACTGGACTCGCTATAGCAATGGCTATAGGAATACCCGGTGGTTTACTAATGGGCGGAAATAAGTATGTAGAATCTATTTTAAGCCCTTATGTATGGGCACTAGCATCACTTCCTAGAATTGCTTTAGTTCCTCTTTTTATATTATTTCTTGGTTTCACCACAACAATGCAAGTAACCATTATTGTTATTTCTGCAGTTTTTCCAATCGTTATAAATGCCTGGGCTGGTGTCAAAACGACGGAAAAATCTCTTTTAGCAGCTGCTAAAGTTTTTGGGGCAAATAGGGTACAACTTTATTACAAAGTTGTACTTCCTTATACCTTGCCATTCATCATTTCTGGAATTCAACAAGGTATAGGCCGGGGCCTTATTGGTGTTGTAATTGCGGAATTATTTGGTGGTTCAAATGGTCTTGGATACCTCATTCAACGTTCTGCAGATACCTTTAATACGGCGATGACTTTTGCAGTCTTACTTTTATTAATTGTGATGTCATTATCACTTATAAATTTCACACGATGGCTTGAAGCTAAAGTAGCTCCATGGCGCAATGTGAATCATCTGTGATGCCTACACAGATACCAAAAACGAAAACAAAATGGGAGGAAAAAAATGGCGAGATTAAAACAAAAGACTAAAATACTACTACCTAGAAGAGAAGTTTTGCTAAAGGGTGGCTTAGGAGCACTCGGTATAGCAATTGGAGCAACTGCAGTGCCATTTAAAGGCGCTTGGGCTGTTGACTCTTCCGCAATAAAATCAAGTGCAAGTACAATTAGGATGGCTGATTGGAATCCAAATTACGCTGCTCAATGGTCATGGCGCCTTGCCCAATTTAAGGGGTTTTACGAAGATGCCGGTATAGAAGACATCGAGTTCTATTTAACTGATGAGTATTTTCCTGGGCTTATCGGAGGAAGTCTTGATGTAGCTCACTCTGATGTAGACGTTCTTTTTGGCTCACATGCAGCAAGTGGCAAACCGCTAAAACTTTTGAGTGTTTACCGTGATAAAGAATGGTGGATAATGGGTGTTGGCAAGGGTATCGAGACGTTTGAAGACCTCAAAGGAGGA
>CACPDC010000023.1 GCA_902632595.1 uncultured SAR116 cluster alpha proteobacterium | reverse complement strand
GAATTATTTTTAGGAGGCATGATAAATTAATTAGAACATAAAAAAAAAATAAAAAATAGTCAGAATAAACAAGATGTTGCTTTTTAACTCTAGTTTTGTCATTGCCTAGTTATGAATAACTTAGATTTTATGAAATTAGCATTAGAACAGGCGGAGAAAGCAGCTCGATTAGGAGAAATTCCAGTTGGCGCAGTGATTGTTAATCCAGTTGGGGAGGTCATTGCCTCAGCTCATAACTTGGTTGAAACACAACGTGATGCTACAGCACATGCAGAATGCCTTGCGTTAAAAGAAGCGATTGGAAAGGTAAATCAAAAATTTCTTGATGGGTGTGATTTATGGGCCACACTTGAGCCGTGCGCTATGTGTTCGGGAGCTATTTCTCAGACTAGAATTCGTAGGTTGTATTATGCCGCAGAGGATAAGAAAAGTGGTGCGGTAGAATACGGCAGTCGCGTATTTAGTCATGCGACATGCCATCATAAACCAGAAATCTACGGTGGAATAATGGCATCAGAATCAGCGTTACTTCTTAAAAATTTTTTTGCTAAAAGACGCTAATATTTTGCTATATCTGTTCTATAAAACCCGTTATCCCATTTTATTTTTTTCACAGTCTTATAAGCTTTTAAGCGTGCTTCTCTAAAATTTTTAGCCTTAGCAGTTATACTTAATACACGCCCACCTTTAGCAATAATTTGGCCCTTTTGGTTTGTTCCTGTTCCTGAGTGATAGATATAACTATCTTCGTCTAATGGAATATCATCCATATCCATGATAATTGAATTTCGTTTGTATTTACCTGGGTAACCTTTATTAGCCATAACAACAGTGATAGCTATATCATTGCTGAAGCTGACAGTAGCCGACTCTTGTTTTTGATTACAATGTATGAGAATCAACTCAAGCAGGTCGCTTTGAAGACGAGGTAGGATAACTTGCGCTTCTGGATCACCAAACCTGCAATTAAACTCTATTACTTGAGGCCCTGCTTTTGTAAGCATTAGTCCCGCATATAAAATCCCAGTGTAAGGGGCCCCATCTAAAACCATACCTTTTGCAACCGGTATTAAAATTTTATGCATAATTTGATCACGTAAAGTATTAGTTTCTTCTGGAGAGGGGCTCAGTGCACCCATCCCTCCCGTATTTGGTCCAATATCCCCATCAAATGCTCTTTTGTAGTCACGGGCACTTGCTAGCCAAGTTACAACCTTGGAATCTATAAGTGCAAAGGCAGAGAGTTCCGGGCCAGAAATGCATGTCTCGACAATTATAGTTTCACCAGCGTCTCCAACCCCCCCCGATAACATCATATCAATCGCTTCATAGGCTTGTTTTTTTGTTTGACAAACAACCACCCCTTTACCAGCAGCAAGACCATCTGCTTTTACAACACATTTTGGGCCTATTTTATCAACGTATTCTTTTGCTTTTTGGGCATTTATGAAACGCTTAAACTCTGGTTGTGGAATTTGGTAACGACGACAAAATTCACGGGCAAAAAATTTAGAACCCTCCAGTTTTGCGGCGGAAGCACTTGGTCCAAATGCTAAAATATTATTTTCCCGCAACAGATCCGCCAGACCTAGGACTAAAGGCATTTCTGGTCCGATAACAACAAGCTTAATGTCATGTTCTCGACACTTACGAATAATTGCCTCATGGTCATCAATAGATATTTCAAGGCATATAGCAAATTGAGATATTCCTGGATTTCCAGGAGCTACATATAGACTAGAGCATTTTTGCGAGGCCGAAATGTTGTGAGCGAGCGCATGTTCTCTTCCTCCGCTTCCTATAATTAATACATTCATTTTGAGCTATCCGAAAAATTTAATTAAAAAAGGATGAAAATCTACATGGAGTTAGCGTAGATTAGAGAAACACCCATTGTCCTAAATCATGTATCTGTGCCATAAATAAAGCCCCGAAACAATGGAATTAAAATGTCAAACCTTATTTCATCTGACACAGTTAGTTTTTCAAACCAACCAGTGTATACGCTTACGGATTTGTCAAATGCTGTAAAACGTACTATTGAGGCTAATTTTGAAATCGTTAGAGTTCGTGGTGAAATCTCAAGACCTGCATTTCCAAACTCAGGACATGTTTATTTTAGCTTAAAGGACATGAACGTGTCTCTTGCATCCGTAATTTGGAAAGGACAAATTAGTCAGGTTAATATTCAACCGGAAGAAGGTATGGATGTAATTTGTACTGGAAAATTAACCACATTTGCAGGTCAGTCACGTTATCAATTAAATGTTATACAAATTGAATTTGCTGGGGAAGGAGCTTTACTAAAACAGCTGGAGACATTGAGGTTAAGGCTTGAATTAGAAGGGTTATTTTCTGAAGAACGCAAGCAAAAAATTCCCTATCTGCCGGCAGTGATAGGCGTAGTCACTTCGCCAACAGGTGCTGTAATAAGAGATATAGTCCATAGAATATCAGAGAGATTTGGTACCCGAATTTTGGTTGCTTCTGTTCCTGTTCAAGGCAAGGGATCAGAACAGCATATAGCAAGTGCCATTGCTGCATTCAATCAGATGACTGAATCAGCTAAAGTACCTAAACCAGATGTGATTATTGTAGCTAGGGGCGGGGGCTCTCTTGAAGACCTTTGGTGCTTTAATGAAGAAGTTGTTGTAAGAGCTGTATCAGAAAGTTCGATTCCAATTATTTCTGCTGTTGGGCACGAGACTGATACAACATTGATTGATTATGCGGCAGATATAAGGGCGCCAACTCCAACAGCAGCAGCAGAAATCGCAACCCCTGTTTTAACAGAGTTAGTGGCGCGTATATTGGAACTTGATTATAGAGCAACTCATGCTATGGAAAGGAAATGTCAGTTTAAAGATAACCAACTCACTGCAGCAGTGCGTGGACTTATGCACCCAATTGACCAGATTAACCTGTTAAGCCAAAGAATAGATCTTATAAATGAAAGAATTGAAAAAACATTGCAAAATAGTCTTAACTTAAAACAAAATTATTTGGTGAATTTGTTTGAGCGGATGCCAACGCCGTTTCAAAAGCTAGCGGATATTCAGGTACGTTTAATAGCAGCTAATGAGAAAGTTAGCTCACAAATTGATAAAATCCTTTTTAATTCAGAACAAACAATTTTAAGATATGGCCAGCTATTAGATGCTTTTTCTTTCAGAAGGGTATTGGAAAAAGGCTTCGCGCTTGTGACTGATAGCAAGGGAGCGCCGGTAAAGAAATCTAAGGATGCTCCATTTGGTGAGCAGGTAAATATACAGTTTTTTGATAACACAAGGATGGCTCAACTAGACCCAAAAAAACTCACTGGAGATGCAAGTAAAATTGAAAATAGCATTATTAGCGATGGTCAAAAAAAAGAGGTATAAAATCATGGTAATAAGGGGAAAAATGTCAAAAACAGTCTAAAATTCTTTTGGTTTAAACTGGTTTGTATACCAAGTCAGTTAAGGATTTTACCCCAACGCCTATGAGGCCATAACCATTGCTCTGGGCGCTTTTTTATCCAACTTTCGAACAGCTCATTGATTTCCTTAGCTAATGCAAATATTTCCTCTTCGGAAGCCTTTTTTTTAATCATTATTGGTTCGTGAATTATCATTTTAAAAAACGCCCCTTTTGTCCGTATCGTCTCAACGGGGAAAATTTTTATCTGCAATTTTGCAGCAATTTTTATGTGGGCTATTGGAGTTTTTGCTGGCACACCAAAAAAAGGAACCATCCGACCTTCACGAAGTTGCTGGTCTATCAATAGAGCGATAATACCATTGGACTCAATTGTGGATAGCATCCCTGTTGCAGCTTTTCGTCCTTTTAAAAAAAACTCTGCGTTTAAATATTTTTGACGCTTTTGAACTAAAAAATTTGCAAATGGATTGTTTAGAGGTCTATAAACAATTCCTGATTTCCGTTGGAGACGCCTCAATATGGTTGGTATCACTTCCCAATTAGCTTGGTGGGCCCCGACAATAATGCTACCCCTTTCACATTTTGCTACTTTCTCTAAACCCTCTATTATAACTCGCTGCGGTGAATTCATTAAACTAAAAGTATGAGGAAATTCGCCAATGTTGCGTCCAAGGTTCCACCACATTGCAGATAATATTTCATGACGTCTTTCTTCTGATAACTCTGGCATAGCTAATAAAAGATTGGACTCTGCTCTTTTATGCCAACCTGTAAAAGGACCAATTTTTGAGCCAAGCCAACCTGTAATTGCACTTGCAATGTCAATGGGTATGATTCTTAGAGTAACCAGTGCTAAAAATAACAATATAGCTTCGGTAGGCCAACTAACATACCGAATTAAAAATTGTTTAAATTTAGGATTGCGATGAAAGGACATTTTTAAAAGTAGTTTCAAGATATGACACTATTTTAATTGAGTCAGAAGCAGAGAAATGAATTCTTACGGGTACTGTTAGAACGCGATCTCGCCACTCAACAGGTAATCTCATCCAGTCTTTTTGTGTTGTAACAAGTTCAGAACCTGCTTGAATCGCATCCTCATATAATTGCGTCATGTCTGCATCAGTATAAGGATGATGGTCAGCAAAATGTGCTTCACCAACAATATCGGCGCCAATCAATTGAAGAGTTTTAAAAAACCTTGAAGGATTGCCAATTCCTGCAAAACCATAAACGCGCCTATTTTTCATATGCTCAATTATCTCATCATCAGGACGAAGTTCTCCAGTAAAAACTGGAATATTTGAAGGAATTTTTTGCGTGAGATTTGTTTCGTCTTCTCCATTAAAAATCACCATATCTACATTTCGAAGTCCGTCTTCCAATTTTTCCCGCATTGGACCCGCTGGCAATAATAAACCATTACCGATCCCAAATCTTCCATCGAATACTGCAAGTTTTAAATCTTTTTCTAAAGTCGGATTTTGAAGTCCATCATCCATTACAATGCAATCAACCTGTTTATTAGCTATTATATGACTCGCTCCGAGAGGTCTTTTTCTGCTAACGCATACATCTATTGAGTGCGCCATCATTAAAGGCTCGTCTCCAACTTCAGAGGATTGGTGCAGATTTGTATCCACAAAAATAGGGCCTTTTTCATTTCCGCCAAATCCCCGCGTAAGTACTGACGGCAATTTACCAATGCCAGATAAAAATCTGCAGAGGGTTATGACCACTGGAGTTTTTCCACTCCCCCCAACAGTAAGATTGCCAACACAAATTACAGGAATTTTTATTTTTTCGGGCTTTGCATTTTTTTGTCGCAAATAGTGGCCTAGCTTCCAAATAAAGCTTAATGGAAATAAGATAATTGATTGCCAGTTCAGACCTGACCAAAATTTCGGCGTTTTCAATGGCATTTAAGATTATTGCTCAATGGTTGATATGATACAATGTGCAGCTTTTGTAGGGCGCATGCAAGCTTCTTGAGCAATTTTTTGCCCTTTAATCAATGCCTTTTTTATTGATTTTTTTGGGCTCAATGCTTCTTCTATAGTGTTATGGAGAGTATCATTTGATTTTATCTGGCGAATCATGCCGATATCAATTAATTCTTCGTAATCAGATTTATTTTTAAATATAGATTGGCCGCAAATTATTTGCTTCCCTGCCAATGCTGGCTCGATTGGATTATGTCCGCCGGAATAAAAAAAGCTGCCACCAAGTATAATAATATCTGCGACATTATATAAACTCATCATTTCTCCCAAGCTATCACTTAAAAAATATGGGTTTTCAAACATAGGTAACTCGCTTTTTGAACGTCTTGGCATCACTCCTAATTGGGTGATTATTTCTTTGGCTCTATATGGATGTCTTGGCGCGAAGATTGTAAGGAATTGATCTGAATTACTTATTTTTAAAATTGCATTTGCAATCAGCGCTTCCTCATTTTCATGAGTAGAGGCGGCAAGAATAATTATACTTTTTGAATTTTTTGCAAATTTTTTCAGCGCTTTTTCATAAGAATAATTTGATGAGTTGACAGAATAGTCATTTTTTAGGGAACCAATATTTAAAATCTTAGGCTCAGAGTTACATCCTCCAATGTTAGCCAATTGTCTGAAGCGATTTTTCTGTTCATCATCTACAGCCAAGATTAATGAAGGGGTCGAGAAAATTTGTTTGGCAAGCGAAGGATTTTCTCCCCACTTTGATTGCGCTGATTTAGAAATCTGGCTTGAAGCAAAAATTACAGGAAGAAGATTTTTTTTTGACTGTGTGACCAAATTAAACCAAAAATCAGATTCTAAAAATAAGGCACAATCAGGTTGCCAGTAATTTATAAACCTAGACACCCAAACCGGATGATCCAATGGCTGAAATACATGCGTTACTGGCATATTGCTGCACTTCTTTTCAACATTTTCTGCTGCAGTTACAGTATTTGTGGTGATCAGAAAATTCCAATTTTTACGCATTTTTTGTAAATTGATAACTAAATTAATAGCTGAATTTGACTCTCCAAGAGACACTGCGTGTAGCCAGATTAATTTTCCTTCAGGGCGAGGTGTTTGGTATTTTACGCCAAAGCGTTCTTTTATTCGGTGTTTATGCTCTTTTTTTTGCCATATCCTAATATAAAGATAAAAGCGAACAAGAGGGGCTAATAAAAACCAACTCAACTGGTAAAAAAAAGGGTTAAGATACATTTTTTACCTCTTTTTTGTTATAGGTTGATTTCTATTGGACGAGATAAGAATATCACATTTTTGAGTTAAAACATTGAGCTCATTTTCAATTTTCTGACGCCATTTTTCAAAAATTTTTTTTGATATTTTTTTCTTTTTAATTATAGAGTCTGCTGAAGTTTTATTGAATTCTTTTTTAGCAAAATTTGCGAGTTTTATTGGCTCCCCCCATAAAATGACAGCACTACTAAATGGCTTAGGGATTCGTGTTTTATCCCAGCTATTAAGACACCATTGTTTGTCAGCTGCAAACACAACTGGAATGACTTCAACTCCAGTTAAGTGAGCTAATGCTACTGGCCCCATTGCGAGTTTTCTGGCAGGACCCCTAGGTCCATCAGGTGTTATACCAACATTACGTCCTTGTTTCAGTTCCTTAACTAAATCTCGAAGACCGCTGAGTGCTTGTTTATTTGATGACCCCCAAACGATATTCAAACCGACCAATTGCACAGCCTTCCCTAGAATTTGGCCATCTGAGTGGGGCGAATTTAACGTTGTAATTGGTCTTGGTAAGTTCCAAGTCATCCCAATAATATGTTCATGCCAAGACACAATTATATATGGTTTTTTCCGTTCTTTCAATAATCTATAGGTATGATGATTTTCATGACGCCATTTAACACTAATGCCGATTATAAAAATTATGGTTGCTAAAATCAGTGAGAAAAGCATTCTACCAATGAAAGTATGGCTAAATTTTTTAAGCATATTTCAGACAACAAAGCTAAAATTATTATAGTAAGTTAAAGCGTGGCCTAATTTTATTACCACAGATTTTCCTATCACGTCTTCACAAAATTCGCAATTTGTAGGCATATATCTGTATAAAAAATGAATTATTTGTCCATAATGTGCTAAAACGAAAGCGAGAATGCGTAAAAAAGTAGAGGAATAAAAAATAATATAAAAATACGTATCATTCTATTTCGAAGGATAAGGATGTCACACACAGCAAATACAACATTTGTAGTTTTACAAAAAATATGGGTCAAATTTGCAAAACCTTTTAGAGGTTTGTTCTCAATGGCTATCTTGCTAATGATAATAGTTGCTGCCTCCGGTGCAATATATCCTGCTATGATGCAGCAAGTATTTAATTATCTTGCTGGTGAGGAAACACTTTTTAAGTATAATTTTTTAACTATTGTTCCAACAGTTATCATTATCATTGCAATAATAAAAGCCTCTGCGATGTATCTTCAAATAATCACAGTGAACCGATTTGCACAATCTATAGCGACTTCAATGCAACTCAAAATGATGAGCCATTTAGTAGATGCAGATCTTGGTGTAATTATTCAGAGTTCGACGGGTATATTCATATCTCGTATCATGAATGATATAAATCTCATTAAGGAGGCTATTGTAAGATTATCCAATAACCTGATAAGGGATTCACTCACTATTGTAGTGATGATAGGAATGCTGTTTTGGTTTGATTTCTGGCTATCTATCCTAGTATTAGCAATTTATCCGATTGCTTTTCAACCTATTGTGCGGATTGGTCATAAACAGCGTGGTAACGCGCAACAACTGCAAATTACCATGGAGCAGGTAACTTCTAATATCTCAGAAATTATTGATGGTACCAGAATGATAAAGGCTTTTGAGCTCGAAGAAAAACAAAAAGAACGTGCCTCTGCGATGTTCAATAAATTAAAATCAGCTTATCTGTCTTTATTGTCAGGAAGAGCGCGTATAGACCCCATTTTAGAAGTATTAGGCGGTATTGCAATTGCTGGAGTGGTTGGTGTTGCAAGCTGGCGTTTTAGCAATGGGGAAATAGTTGTCGGCGACATAGTTGGATTTATTACGGCTTTGTTAATGTTGGTCCAGCCTGTGAGAGCAATAGGAACATTAAATGCAGTTACGCAAGAAGGAGTGTCAGCTGCGAATAGGGTATTTGAGTTATTGGATACTAAACCGAGTATTGAATCGGCTAAAAATGCAATTCAGCTGAGGGCAGATAGAGCAGAAATTAAATTTTCAAATGTTTCATTTTCATATAAATCAAAAACAATAATTGAGGATGTAAGCTTCCAAATAAATGCAGGAGAGACAGTTGCTTTGGTTGGTGAAAGTGGTGCTGGAAAATCAACAGTTATAAATCTAATTCAAAGGTTTTTTGATATAAAAAAGGGGGAAATATTAATTAACGATATAGATATCAAAAAGCTGAGTATTAAATCCTTGAGGTCACATATTTCGCTTATTAGTCAGGATTCTATTTTATTTGATGATACAGTATCGGCAAATATTTGCTTTGGCAGAAAGAATGCAACGGAATCAGATATTAGGAATGCAGCCAAAAAAGCAGCTGCGGATAAATTTATATCTGAACTTCCAAACGGATATAATACCTTAGTTGGGCCTCACGGAAATCTGCTTTCTGGAGGACAAAGGCAACGCATAGCAATTGCGAGAGCTATATTAAAAGACGCTCCCATTTTGCTCATGGACGAACCTACATCAGCGCTTGATGCTAAATCTGAACACTTGGTTCAAAATGCATTAGACCAATCAAAAAAAGGCCGAACAAGTCTGATAATTGCTCATAGGCTTGCAACGATTAAATCCGCAGATAGGGTTTATGTATTAGAGGCAGGCAAAATTACAGAGACGGGCTCCCATGATAGCTTATTAAAGCAAAATGGTTCATATGCAAAAATGGTATCACTTCAGCAATTCTCTTGAAAATTATTCTCGTTTTAAAATAGAATCAACAAAACGGCTTGCCAACGGCTGAGCCTGAAATTCTAGTAATAATGTATCAGGATTATAAAAGTCTTCTACCCATTTCATAAACCCCATGCCCTTTTTCTCAAATGGTATATAAGAGGCAATGAATGCGTCCAAAATTCCTGTTTTAGCTTGTTTCACATGCAAATATTTAAATGAAAGTTGCTTTAGCGCTATGATAGCAGGGCGCCTCATTACGATAATTACATATAACGCAGACATTAATCCAGCTCTGTCCGCGCCCGATTTACAGTGAAGTAAGGCAGGACCTTTGATTGAAGAGAATAAACAAGGAATCTTTAGGAGCATTTCTTTCTCTGGGGCTGCTCTAGATCGGACTCTAAAGTTAACCAGTTCTATGCCTAACCTATCGCACGTCTCAGCCTCTAATTGCCAACCGCCAGTTTCGCGGGGGCCTCGCAAATTCAAGATTGTTTTAATGCCAAGTTCTTTGTGTGCGTATTCAATTTGCTTAGGAGATGGTTGATTACTTCGCCACATATTTTTGTCAATCTGATATAAATTATTAAAGGCAATTCTCAGAAACCCATGATCATATAAATAAAGTTCTAACCAATCTGAAATACCATTACGCTTATATTTTGATGCTTTATAGGGATAGTCAAGGTTGTCTTTTTTTTGGTTCATCTATCCACCTGCAACCATCATACCATCTACCCTAATGCTGGGGGCAGCAGTAGAGAAACGAAGGTCAATATCATCTGCAGGTGTCATTTCAAAAAACATCTCTTTTAAATTACCAGCTATTGTGGCCTCTGTAACTGGATAAGCAATTTCGCCATTTTCAATCCAAAATCCAGCTGCACCTCTGCTGTAATCGCCGGTAGTAAGACTCACAGAACTGCCAATAAGTTCAGTAACTAAAAAACCTTGTTTAATATCAGCAATCATGGCTTCAAATGTGATATCACCATTTACAATCATACAATTAGAACTGCCAGGTGTAGGTGGTGATGATAATGATCTGCTTGCATTTCCAGTTGATTTAAGCCCTAACTGGCTAGCACTCGCCAAATCGAGAAGCCAGCTTTGTAGCACACCGTCTTTTATTAGTTGCTGTCGTTTTACAGGTAGTGTTTCCCCGTCAAATCTGCGAGAGCCAAATCCTCGCGGTCGCAAAGGATCATCGGTTACGTTGATGGACGAATTGGCAATTTTCTGTCCCATTTTATCTTTCAGAAAACTGCTGCCTCTCGCAATACTCGCCCCATTTACAGCGCTAGTAAAATGACCGGTTAGACTTCTTGAAACACGACTGTCAAAAATCACTGGAAATTGTCCTGTTTCAGCGCTTCTTGCGCCAAGTTTTTTAATTGTACGTTCTCCTGCAGACCTTCCAATTAGCTTGGCATCGAGTAAATCCTCTGCAAAAACAGCAGAACTGAAATCATAGTCTGACTCCATTCGACCATCTTTTTCGGCTAAGACTGAAGCTGAAATACTAAAAGAAGATCGTTCATATTCTCCTGTAAATCCAGTGCTAGTTGCGATGGCTATCTCGGCAGTAGATTGCCCAGCAGAGGCCCCTTCAGAATTCGTGATACCTTCAATACCAAGGGCTGCTTCTTCACATTTCAATGCCACTTCAGTTAATATATCCGCGCTAAATTCGGTTGGGTCATAAAGCTCAAGTTCCGGTAAAGTAGAAGCTTGCTCTTCTTTCGAAGCAAGTCGGGCAAAAGGATCTTTCGGCGCAAGCCTTGCCATTTCAACAGCTCTCTTACACAACGCTTTTATAGCTTTTTCATCAACTTTACCAGTAGAAATGCTTGCGGATTTTTGGTTTGTAAACACTCTAAGCCCTATTTGGAAGTCTTCGGCGTGTTCCACAGATTCGAATTTACCAAGCCGCACCTCTACTCCTATACCTTTGTTCCTGACTAAAGTAGCTTCGGCAGCATCGGCACCTTCGGATGCTGCTGTTTCCAGCATTTGGGTTATAATATTCTGTGTTGTTTTATCCATATCTATCAGATAGCGCGCAAATGTGCCTTGCGCAACTGCTTGATGGTAAGAAAGTTTGTGTTTATAATGATTTTCATGAAAAAAAATACAGTTTTTATAGATGGAAGCTCTGGAACGACAGGCCTTCAAGTTGCATCTAGATTATCGCAAAGGGCAGATATTGATCTAGTTATACTTGCGAAAAAGGACAGAAAATCGAAAAAAAAACGTAGTGAAGCGATGCAATATTCAGATGTAACCATTCTGTGTTTGCCTGACTTAGCGGCAATTCAAGCTGTTGAACTTACAAAAGATAGGAATGTTCGAGTCATTGACGCCTCTTCTGCACATCGAACTGCAAAAGGTTGGGTGTATGGTTTTCCAGAATTATGCAGCGAGCAAAAAAATGAAATTGCTAATGCAAGTTTTGTCAGTAATCCTGGCTGTTATGCATCGGGGTTCATCGCTTTATCTCGTCCGCTGGTTGAGGGGAGGGTTATTTCAAAGGATCTATGTCTTGTTGCTCCCTCAGTTTCTGGTTATTCAGGAGGTGGCAAAAACATGATTGCCTCCATGAAGAAAGGTGAATTGCCTCCACATTTTGATTATGCGTTAGACCTTGCTCATAAACATATTCCAGAGATGATGATGTACTCAGGACTGCAGGCACAACCTTTGTTTTTGCCGTCGGTTGGATTGTTTGAGCAAGGAATGTTAGTAAGGTTAGCTATACCTAAAGCTCAATTTCCAAAGGATATTACTACCAACGATATTTACGATTTGTATCGAGAAGCATACCGTGAACACCCCTTAATAAAAATTTGTGAATCTGAGAGTCATTCTATGACTAAGAATTCATCTTTTCTATCAGCTGAGGGTCTTGCTGGGGATGATGGTCTAGAAATTTTTTGTTTTGAAAATAAACATGCTGAGCAACTTTTGATAGTAGCAAGGCTAGATAATCTTGGTAAGGGTGCTGCCGGTGCATGCGTTCAGAATTTGAACATAATGCTTGGATGTAATCCTTATACCGGCCTTAACCTAAAGGAATAAAAATTTCTGTTAAAAAACAATTTGTAAAATTAAGCCCGCTGTCAAAATAAGTCCACAATCTCGATTAGATTTGAATAGAATTAGAGCTGTGCTTCGATCTATTTTTAGAAGTTTTCGTATTTGCCAAATCATTTGTAAAGCTGCTCCACCAATTCCAATTAGCCAGAGATTAATGTTAAATTTGAGCCAGAAACCAAATGACCAGAATAAAATTGCTGTACCGTAGACCATTATCACACCCAATGGTAAATAGGAGCCTAAGGAAATTGCAGCAGAGCCAACGTCGAGTTTTTCATCCTCATCTTTATCCTGTATAGCATAAATTGTGTCATAGCCAATTACCCAGCATACTGTGCCTACGTAAACCCAAAACATCGCCTCGCTTGGCCAGTCGTTTGTAGCGCTTACCGTCCCTAGTAATACGCCCCAAGAAAAAACAAAACCTAGAACGATTTGTGGCCAACTTGTGAATCTTTTTGCAAGAGGATAACAAATTACCAGAGGTATTGATAAAGTGCCCATAATCCAGGCTTTAAATGGTAACTGTAATAGAATTAAAAGCGCTACAAGTAACATGAGGCCAAGAAAAAAAAATGCTGACGGAACGGATAATGTTCCAGCAGCAAGCGGCCGTAAAGCAGTTCTTGCAACTCTCTTATCAATATCCCGGTCCCATAAATCGTTTATTACACACCCTGCAGCCCGCATTATAATTGCACCAATCAAAAATAGGCCCATTAATCTAACAGTTTCGAAGTAAGATTTATGATGAATTAAAATTGCCCACCAACCTGGTAGAAGTAATAACCACCACCCGATTGGTCTATCAAGCCTTGCTAAAACAACGTAGGGTTTAAGCCAATCTGGTATCCTTGACAACCACCCATTAGTAGCGATATCACTGTTTGGTTGGTTCGATGTTGACATTTAACTATCCTTTTTTGCTTTTTTATTTAACTAAAAATACAAATATAAGTCATAATTTGAAATTGATTGTTAACAATTGTTTAATATGATGCTTTACGTCTTTTTTTATAACAAGAGAAATTATGCATTTGCTTTTTGGATTTTTTCGCGAAGTTGTGTATGGAGATTCTATTAGATGAGATTTGCAGTTTTTATTTTTTGTAAACAGAGTTAAAATGAAGCTTTCTTCAAGAATAAATTTGACACGATTATTCGTAGAATGTGACTTGGTAGAACAAGCGATAATTCATTTAAATACTGCTCAAAGTCACTATCTATCTTCAGTGTTGAGAAAAAAAAAAGGATCTGAGCTGTTATTATTTAACGGCAGAGATGGTGGTTTTTTATGTAAAGTTGAAGCTTTTAACAAACGCTGTTTTTCCGTATACTGTAAACAGAAAATTCTTTCTCAAATAACATCACCAGACCTATGGATATTATTTGTTCCAATAAAAAGAATAAGAATGGATTTCATGGTTCAGAAGGTGACAGAATTAGGTGCATCGAAGATTTGGCCAGTTCAATCTGAATTTGGCCAGGTAAAACAAATAAAGTATGATAAGTTTCGTGCTTATATAATTGAGGCAGCCGAGCAAACCGAACGGCTCGACTTACCCGAAATCGGAGATTTTGTGAAGCTACAAACTGTTCTTGAAAGCTGGCCAAGTGACAGGACGCTGATTGTATGTGATGAAACTAAAACAGAAAAGAATGAAGCCCGGCCGATGACAGTTTTAAGTGGATCGAAATTGAGAAAGGCGGCCATACTAATTGGACCAGAGGGTGGATTTAGCAAAAAAGAACGAAAACAATTGAAGTCGTTTCCATTCACTGAACATATTTCACTCGGACCACGAATTTTAAGAAGTGATACTGCGGCCATAGCTGCATTAAGTATTTTTCAGGCAAATTATGGTGACTGGTATAGTTTTCCTTCATCCGCAAATGCCAAATTAGAAAATCGATAGAGGGCGTTATTAAACATGACAGATACTCAAATATCACCGTCATTTACATCCCTTATTGAGTGGTTTGCTAATAAGGAAAAAGAGCCAAAAGATTGGCGTATTGGCACCGAACATGAAAAATTCATTTTTTCTTTAGACGGATTAAGGCCAGTTACTTATGAAGGTAAATCCGGTATTGAGGCCATATTGCATTATCTAGAAAAAATCTATGATATGAGCCCCACTAAAGAGCAAGGAAAGATTATTGGGCTAAAAACTAGAGACGGTGCCTCTATTTCGCTAGAGCCAGGTGGGCAACTCGAGCTTTCTGGAAATATTGTAAAAACGATACACCATAGTTGTGTTGAGACGAACAAACATCTTGAACAAATGCTCGATGTTACCTCTAAGCTTGGGTTAGGTATGCTAGGAGCAGGGTTTCATCCGACAGCCGCGAGAGCTGAGATTAATTGGATGCCAAAAGGGCGCTATAAGATTATGAAAAATTATATGCCAAAGGTCGGCGATTTAGGCTTAGATATGATGCTTCGCACCTGCACAATACAAACAAATCTGGATTATTTAGATGAAAGCGACATGAGGAGAAAATTTAGAACCTCACTTGCATTACAGCCAATTGCTACCGCATTATTTGCAAATTCACCTATGAGAGATGGGAAGCTGACTAACGTTCAATCTAACAGAGCATTGGTCTGGACTGATACAGACCCAGATAGATGCGGTGTTCCGTCATGTGTTTTTGAGCCAAATTTCGGATATGAACAATGGATCGATTATGTTTTAGATGTGCCGATGTATTTTATTTATAGAGATGGAGAATATTTAGATGTTGCTGGAAAATCCTTTAGACGTTTTTTGAGTTCAGATTATAAACATGAATTTTTTGGTCATACAGCCTCTATTTCAGATTTTGAAGATCATATAACAACTATTTTTCCTGATGTTCGCCTAAAAGGATATCTTGAAATGCGTGGTGCAGATGGAGGACCATGGTCTATTATATGCGCGTTGCCTGCTCTTTGGGTAGGATTATTATATGATTCTGAGGCTTTAGAAAGAGCTGAGGAGATAGCAAATCAATTCACACATAAAGATGTGGTTAACGCAAGAATATCAGCGGCTAAAAATGGCTTGAATGGACAAATTGGTTCTCTATCAATCAATCAACTAGCTTCGCAACTTGTTGAAATAGCCGAAATTGGTTTAAAGAACCGCAGAAAGTTGAACAACAAAGGAGAAGATGAAACAATTTTTCTTAAGCCATTAAAAAATATTATAAATACAGGTTTGACCCAATCAGATGTTGTGCATGAGTTATATTATAAAACGTGGAACCAAGATATTAAAAAGGTGTTAGAATATTATAAATATTAATCATAACCATTAATGTTATAGGTAAATAGATCGCGTATTTTCCTAATCAAAAGGGACATATATACAAAATTTCCCGCCAGCAACTCTAAATCTGTCAATGGAGAAGATAAATCTTTTAAGCAGCTTGAGTTCCACCAACGGTTATTCCACCAATTTTTAATGTAGGTTGTCCCACCCCTACTGGGACTGACTGACCATTCTTTCCACAAGTTCCAACTCCAGCATCTAAGGCCATATCATTACCAACCATGGAAATTTTTGACATTGCATCAGGTCCATTACCAATTAATGTTGCTCCCTTAACAGGCGCTTTGATTTTTCCACCCTCTACCAAATAAGCCTCAGATGCAGAAAATACAAATTTGCCAGATGTTATGTCGACTTGCCCACCGCCAAAATTAACCGCGTAAATACCATTTTTGATAGATGAAACAATTTCACTTGGTTCCATATCGCCAGATTCCATAAAGGTATTAGTCATTCTGGGCATTGGGAGTGACGCATATGATTCGCGCCTTCCATTGCCAGTTGGCTCAACATTCATCAATCTTGCATTTTGTCTATCTTGCAAGTATCCCTTTAAAACTCCGTCCTCTATTAAAATATTGCGTGCAGATTTTGTCCCTTCGTCATCTATTGTTATAGAACCGCGTCTATCTGATATAGTTCCATCATCTATGACTGTAACTCCTTTCGCAGCTACTTGCTCACCAACTTTTCCAGAAAAAATAGAGGTACCTTTGCGATTGAAATCACCTTCCAGACCATGACCAACCGCTTCATGCAGCATAACACCAGGCCAGCCTGGTCCTAAAACTATTTCCATTTCACCAGCGGGTGCAGGTATAGATTCCAGACCCAGCAAAGCAAGCCGCAATGCCTCATCCACTTCTCGTTTCCATATATCAGGTTGTAGGTATTTATCAAACATGAAACGCCCCCCAGACCCACTAGATCCCGTCTCCATTCTACCATTTGCTTCAACCATTACCGATACATTTAATCTAACTAAGGGACGAATATCTGCAGCGCGATAGCCGTCAGGCCTCAAAATTTGAACAGCTTGCCATGATCCCGCAATTGACGCTGATACTTGCTTCACCCGGCTATCTTTTTCACGAGCATATTTATCTATTTCCTGCAATAATTTAATTTTAGAATTAAAAGGAGTGACATCAAGTGGGTTAGCATCTGAATAAAGGGGCAAATTTGCTACATTGGAAGGAGACATTGCTAATTTACCAGAATATCCTCTCGTGACAGCCTTTACCGTTTTACTTGCACGCTCGAGGGATGCTGCGGACATATCTCCAGAATGGGCGAATGCATCTGCTTCGCCAAGGATGGCTCTCAAGCCAAATCCACTAGATTGATTGTAACTTGCTGATTTAAGCCTACCATCATCAAAAGCAAGAAACTCGAGATAGTCCATTTCTAAGAATAAATCACCATCATCTGCACCATATAACGCATCCTTTAAAATTGTTTCAGCTTGTGCCTTATCAAAATTACCATCTTTAAAAAACAAAATGTCTGTTTGTGCTAGTGGATCCATTAGAAGTTCCCTTAAAATAATCAACGCGTATTGAAGAATACAAATTTAATAATTCCGTTTAATAATTATGGTTGGATTCTCCCTTAACTTCAAGTCCCTGTTATTTTTATATCTGGCGAGAAATTTTTTAAAATGATAGTCGTTATCATCATGCAGAAAGTTGCGCGACAGGCAGTCGCACAGGTCTTCCCAAAGGATAAAAAAACGGATAGTAATTTACATCGTAATCTATTAAGACACAGGATTATGACTAATGTATGTGACACTAACGCGACAACATAATTTAAGGTTTTATTCATGAGTGCAAATTTTATGCGTTTTTTAACAATTTTTGTTCTTTTTACAAGTGTGTTTGGCGCTACTGTTGCATTTTCCGCTGAACCCAAACCTTGGCAAATTTGGCATCAGGAGCCAGCGGGTTCAATAGCAGAAAAAGCGTTAGATCTTCACAATTTGCTCTTGGTAATCATAACTTTTATTTCCGTCTTTGTTTTAGGTTTGCTGGGATATGTTGGTTGGCGGTTTCGAAAAAAAGCTAATCCAAAGGCGTCTAAGACTACGCATAACACAATTATAGAAATATTATGGACCGTAATTCCCGTTATAATTTTAGTTGTTATAGCTTTTCCATCATTTAAGCTACTCTATTATATGGATGAAACAAAAGATGCGGAGATGGTAATTAAAGTTACCGGCAACCAATGGTATTGGAATTACGAATATATAGACGAGGAAATTGCATTCGATAGCTATATGCTTAGTGATGAAGAGTTGAAACCAGGACAGCCAAGACTACTTTCAGTTGATAATCCACTAATTGTTCCAGAAGAAACGAAAATTAAAATTCTAGTAACGGGAAATGATGTAATGCATTCATTTTTCGTACCCTCATTAGCTGTTCAGACATACGCAATAGCTGGTCGTATAAATGAAGTGTGGATTGATGTTCCGAAAGGGGAAAAAATCTATAGAGGTCAATGTAACCAAATCTGCGGTATTAATCATTCTTTTATGCCAATTGCTGTGAAAGCTATTTCGAAAAAAGATTATCAGACTTGGTTGGTAGATGCGAAGAGTAAATTTGCATCAAAAGGGGTTCCACAAACAATTACAATTGCTGCCATTAAATAGGGGCAATCTAGGAGACATTCAAAATGAGCGCTCAAACAACAATAGCGGAAAACGAACACGGTGCACCAACCGGTTTTGTAAGGCGTTGGCTTTATTCCACTAACCATAAAGATATTGGAACCATGTATATAATCTTTGCGATTATTGCAGCCTTTATTGGTGGTGGCTTCTCAGTTTTTATGCGAATGGAGTTAATGCATCCAGGAATTCAATACATGTCAGATGGACATATGTGGAACGTTTTTACAACTGCTCATGGTTTGATTATGGTGTTTTTTGTTGTAATGCCAGGGCTAATTGGAGGGTTTGGAAATTGGTTTGTTCCGATTATGATTGGAGCACCAGACATGGCTTTCCCAAGGATGAATAACATTTCTTTTTGGTTGTTGCCTCCGGCGTTTGTTTTGTTGCTGTTATCTGCCGTAGTTGACGGTGGAGCAGGTGTTGGCTGGACCATCTACCCACCATTATCTTCATCGGCAGGTACGCCTGGAATGTCTATGGATCTAGCTATTTTTTCACTGCATTTAGCTGGTGTCTCGTCAATTTTGGGGGCTGCAAACTTTATTACGACAATCTTTAACATGAGAACTCCAGGTATGACATTGCACAAAATGCCTCTATTTGCTTGGGCAATGCTCATCAC
Source organism: uncultured SAR116 cluster alpha proteobacterium (assembly GCA_902632595.1). Lineage (GTDB taxonomy): Bacteria > Pseudomonadota > Alphaproteobacteria > Puniceispirillales > Puniceispirillaceae > UBA5951. Next base: position 4,721 of record CACPDC010000023.1, on the reverse strand, counting down.
TGCTTTTTTGCTATTGCTGGCCGTGCCAGTCTTGGCGGGTGCTATCACTATGCTTCTGACAGATAGAAACTTTGGTACAACTTTTTTTATTCCAGAAGGTGGTGGTGACCCTATTTTGTTTTTACATCTTTTTTGGTTTTTTGGTCATCCAGAGGTTTACATCATGATACTTCCAGCCTTTGGAATCGTAAGCCATATTATTTCTACATTTTCCAACAAGCCAGTATTTGGGTATTTGGGAATGGCTTATGCCATGGTTGCTATTGGTTTTGTAGGCTTTATCGTATGGGCGCATCATATGTATACAGTTGGACTCGACGTGGACACAAAAGCTTATTTTACCGCAGCAACTATGGTAATTGCAGTGCCGACAGGGGTTAAAATTTTCAGCTGGATTGCTACAATGTGGGGAGGATCTATTAGATTTGCAGTTCCCATGCTTTGGGCAGTTGGTTTTATCTTTCTATTTACAGTTGGCGGTGTGACTGGCGTTGTCCTTTCAAACGCTGGCATGGATGTTGTCTTACATAACACCTACTATGTTATTGCTCATTTTCATTACGTATTATCGTTAGGAGCAGTATTTGGTCTTTTTGCAGGATTTTATTATTGGTTTTCAAAAATGACAGGATTTACCTATAACGAAGGTCTCGCGAAAATACATTTTTGGGTCACTTTTTTCGGAGTTAATCTAACTTTTTTTCCGATGCATTTTCTTGGTCTTGCGGGGATGCCCCGAAGATACGTAGATTACCCAGACGCATTTGCTGGATGGAATATGGTTGCATCAATCGGATCCTTTGTGTCAGCTATTGGCGCGATTATATTTCTGGTAGTCATAGGAGAAGCATTCATTTCCCGTCGTCGTGCCAAAAATAATCCTTGGGGGGAAGGTGCTACCACTTTAGAGTGGGACGTAGCATCTCCGCCGCCCTATCATACGTTTGAAACATTACCTAAAATAAAGTAGATCAGTTTTAAAAATGGTAAAAATGGATACTCCTACTAGAGAAACACCTAGTTTAAACTTTACAGCTGTTTATAGTTTCTTTCTGCTTATGAAGCCACGTGTCATGAGCCTTGTAATCTTCACAGGGTTCTCTGGGATCTATCTTGCTCCTAGTGGTTCACACCCACTTTTAGCATTTATATCTCTACTAGCTATCGCAGCTGGCGCTGGTGCATCAGGTGCAATAAACCAATGGTATGACAGAGACATAGATTTAATAATGACAAGAACCCGAGAAAGACCTATCCCATCAAAGCAAGTTCAACCAGCTGAGGCACTGGCTTTTGGCGTGACCGTGTCTGTTTTATCTGTTTTAATTTTGAGTTTATCGGCAAACCTACTTTCCGGGGCATTACTGGCGTTCACAATCATATTTTATGGCTTAATTTACACGGTATGGCTCAAACGAATTACCCCACAGAATATTGTAATAGGGGGCGCTGCTGGAGCTTTTCCACCGATTATTGGCTGGGCTGCTGTTTCTGGAAATGTGAGCCTCGAAGCTATAATATTGTTTGGTTTGATTTTCTTTTGGACACCTCCTCATTTTTGGGCTCTGTCTCTTGTAAACATTTGTGATTACAAAAAGGCAGATATACCAATGCTTCCAGTGATCTACGGCGCAGATGAAACCAGACGCCAAATTATGGTGTACAGTATAATAATGGTGTTTGTTAGTTTATTGCCATGTTTGGTGGGAATGTCGCATATTTTCTATGGTTTCATCGCTGGATGTAGTGGTGCTTTATTCTTGATATTTTCTGTTCAACTTTTAAAACATCAAGACGACAAACGTGCGATTTCCTTGTTTAGATACTCTATTATATATTTATTCATCCTATTTCTGGGTCTAATATGCGATAAGGCAATACAGGAAAACATCATATGAGCAAGAGACAACCTAAAACTGCTGAAGAGTTAAAAAATGAAAGGAAGGGCCAGAACTATGCTGTTCTTTTTTTAATTTTCAGTTTGGTTTTGCTTTTTTATCTAATTACAGTGATACGAATTGGGTTGAATTAATGTCCGCAGTGAATCAACAAGATACAAATAATAACACTGATCTAAAAATTAGAAATGCAAAAAGTTTGTCATACTTAACTATGCTGGTAGTTTGTATGATTGGGTTAGCATATGCTTCTGTTCCTTTATATGATTTATTTTGTCGCGTAACTGGATATGGTGGTACCACTCAAGTTTCAGAAAGACCATCTGATACTATTTTAACTGGACATAACGTGAAGATTATCTTCAATACTCACGTCAATTCAGAGCTTAACTGGTCGTTTTATCCTGTTACTGAACCAGTTATATTAGTTCCAGGAGAGCAGGTTAAGGCAGTTTTCAGAGCTACAAATTTATCTGATGAAACTATCACAGGCACGGCCACCTTTAATGTTACCCCACAAAAGGCAGGTTCTTATTTTATGAAAATGGAATGTTTTTGTTTTACTGAACAGCCACTATCACCTGGTGAGTCGGTAGATATGCCCGTTGTTTTTTATCTTGATCCTGAGATAGCATCGGATAAAAATACGATAGATGTAAATGAAGTTGTGCTGTCCTACACGTTTTTTAGGGCACTTCAAAGCTAATTGTTTGACATAAAAAGGTGGCAAGTTGATGAATTTATTTGGGAGAATTAAATGAGTGGTTCTAAACAACATCCTTATCACCTTGTAGAACCTAGTCCATGGCCTGCGGTCGGAGCAGCAGCTGGTTTTGTTGTAACTGTTGGTGCTGCCATGTTTATGCATGAAAAGCCGTATGGGTTACAGGTATTAGCGGTTGGGCTGGCATTGGTTATTCTTACAATGTTTTTGTGGTGGAGAGATATTGTTCGAGAGGCAGAGTACCAGGGCCATCATACACCTATCGTCCAAATAAGTATGAGATATGGTATGCTTTTATTTATCGTATCCGAAATCATGTTTTTTGTGGCATTCTTTTGGGCATTTTTCGACCGAGCGTTATTCCCAGTTGGGGGTGTTTGGCCACCAGAGGGTATACATACTTTTGACCCCTTTGACCTACCCCTCATGAACACTCTTATTCTTCTGCTTTCAGGTTGCACAGTGACCTGGGCACATCACGCGCTGCAGCACAATGACAGAAGGGATTTTATTACCGGACTTTCCATTACCGTGGGGCTTGGTGTTTTATTTACAGCGTTACAGGCGCTTGAGTATCAGCATGCTCACTTTAGCTTTAGTGACGGCATCTACCCTTCTGTATTTTTTATGGCCACTGGGTTTCACGGGTTCCATGTTATTGTTGGAACTATATTTCTCTTTGTTTGTTTGGTCCGCGGTTTGCAAGGCCAATTTACAGCAGAAAGACATTTTGGGTTCGAGGCAGCAGCTTGGTATTGGCATTTTGTGGATGTTGTTTGGTTATTTCTATTTGTAGCCATATATTGGTGGGGCGGATAATGAAAAATTTTTCGCAGAAACGTAATTTAAATTAGAGGGTCTTAAAATATAAGATCCTTCTTTTTTAGGGCTTTCATTTTTTTATGCTTTACGAATTCCAAGGTGATATAGTTATTGGATAATGAAAGAGGATATGATGACATTCAGACCACTTTTTTGGCCTACATTTTTTACAATTCCTGCGGTCATTCTTCTTCTGGCACTTGGTGGATGGCAGTTATCTCGATTAAAAGAAAAAACCGAGTTGATTTCTCAATTTGAGCAACGTAGCAAACCGCCAGCGTTAGAGATTAGTCAGATCTCAAATCCAATTGAAGCTTTTGAATTTCAAAGGATCGGTGTTACCGGAAAATTTCTACATCAATCGGAAATATACCTTACAGGACGGACCTACGAAGGCAATGCTGGTTTTCACGTTGTTACACCATTCGTAACGCCTGATAAAATTATTCTGATTAATCGTGGATGGGTTTCCGAAGCTTACAGAAAGCCTAGCACACGACCATTTTCCTTAATTGAGGATGAAATCTACTTGGAAGGCATATTGCGGCTCCCCGGAGAAAAAGGATATTTTGTGCCAGAGAATGAGCCTGAAAAGGGATTCTGGTTTACATTGAAGCCAGATCAAATAGCAAATTACCTTAACCAAAAAGATATTATTCGTAATTTCTACATTGACATTATTCGAACAGGAGATGTAATCACGCTTCCGATAGCGGCAGAAATTAATATTGATATTCGAAATTCTCACTTTAACTATGCCATGACCTGGTTTGGACTCGCACTTGCATTGATATGTGTCTATTTTGCATTTCATCATCAAAATGGTAGAATACAAATTTCTTCCAAATCTTCTTCTGATTAGAATAAGGAGACTATTTAGATGGAATATTTAAGCACCCGCGGAGAAGTTGGTAATATAACTTTTGAGAGTGTACTTCTCAATGGTCTTGCAAGAGATGGGGGATTATATTTACCAAAAAAATGGCCAAAATTCTCTTTTGCTGAGTTATCTAGTATGAAAGCTCTTACTTATCATGATATAGCATCTGCAATAATATCTAAATTCACAGGAGATGACCTAAACATTGAAGAGGTTACACAGTTAACAAAAGATGCATATAAAAACTTTACCCACTCAGAGGTAGCACCTATCAAATTTCTTGATGAAGGGTTATATACGCTAGAATTATTTCATGGCCCCACCATTGCATTTAAAGATTATGCAATGCAGTTTTTGGCACGAGCGTTTCAACAATCTTTAAAAAAAATGGGTAAAC
>CACPDC010000022.1 GCA_902632595.1 uncultured SAR116 cluster alpha proteobacterium | reverse complement strand
AAAGCTTCTGAGTATAATCCCCGGCAAGCTGTAATCTCAGTAGGGCCACTGGAACGTGGATTTGGAATCACCTTGGGTAATTCACTGCGTCGAATACTACTATCTTCATTGCAGGGTGCGGCTGTTACTGCTGTCCAAATTCAAGGAGTGGTTCATGAATTTTCATCAATCCCAGGAGTTCGAGAAGACGTAACAGACTTAATTTTGAACATTAAGGGAATAGCTGTGTCTCTTGAAGCCGAAGGTTCAAAGAAAGTCCGCTTACATGCCGAAGGCCCATTGGAGGTCACAGCCGGTATGATTAGCGAAACCGCTGGTGTGGAAATTATGAACCCAGATCACATTATCTGTCATTTAGATAAAGAAGCTACATTAGTAATGGAACTCACTGTAGAGTCAGGAAAGGGATATGTACCATCTTCCCAAAATAGAACAGAGGACTCTCCTATTGGCTTGATACCAGTGGATGCAATTTTTAGCCCAATTCGTCAGGTTGCTTATAAAGTTGAAAATGAACGAGTTGGACAAATCACAGACTATGACCGGTTATTACTCACTATCGAGACAGATGGTTCAATCACTCCCGAAGATTCAGTTGCTTATGCAGCTCGAATAATGCAGGATCAGTTGCAGCCTTTTATAAATTTTGAAGAACCGAACACGGAAGTTGTAGAAGATGAAGCTGATAGTCTTCCATTCAACCGTAACTTGCTTCGAAAAGTTGACGAACTTGAACTATCGGTTCGTTCCGCCAACTGCCTTAAAAATGATAACATCGTTTATATAGGCGATTTGGTACAAAAGAGTGAAAATGAAATGCTTCGCACACCTAATTTTGGTAGAAAATCCCTAAATGAGATCAAAGAAGTATTAAAGGTGATGAACCTAGAATTAGGAATGGACAATGAAAATTGGCCACCAGAGAATATCGAGGAATTGGCTAAGCGTATTGACGAGCCTTTTTAAAGACAGTTGTTTGAAATCTTCAGAATATGGGAACAGGAGTTAAAAAATGCGACATCGTAGTTCAGGACGGAAATTAAACCGCACATCTAAACACCGTCAGATGCTGTTTCGTAATTTATCCCAAGCTTTGATAAAACATGAGCAGATAGTTACAACTTTGCCAAAAGCCAAAGAATTACGCCCTGTTATTGAAAAACTTATCACTCTTGGTAAAAAAGGAGGTCTGCATGCCCGCAGACAGGCTTTTGCAAAGCTTCGGGATGAAAAGATGGTAATAAAATTGTTTGATGTTTTATCTGCACGCTATTCCGAAAGGCAAGGGGGGTACACCAGAGTATTAAAAGCAGGATTTAGATATGGTGATGCTGCGCCAATGGCTGTCATTGAATTTGTGGATAGAGATGAGGATGCAAAAGGACAAGATTCTGGTCCAGTACAGATTGAGGGAGAAGATAATGAGGTCCCTGCTGCTGGGGCAGCTTAGCTGTTTGAAAGAAATTATTATTAAGAGAAGAGCCAAAAACGGCTCTTTTTTTTTAAAATAACTTTTTCATAAGAAATATGTGAATAATGACAAATAATACAACTGATATATTACCTCTTGCAGAGAAATTACGTCCTGATATTTTGAGTGAAGTAGTGGGGCAACCGCAGTTAACAGAATTACCTTTTGCCCAATTGCAAGCAAGCTCATTTATTTTTTGGGGCCCCCCTGGTTCCGGAAAAACAACAATAGCAAAAATTTTAGGAAAAGAAACAGAACAGGAATTTATTTGTCTTTCAGCAGTTTTTGACGGTATCTCTGATATCAGAAAAATTTATGAACGCGCTAAACAACTGACAAAAAAAAGTAAACCTATTTTAGTGTTCATCGATGAAATTCATAGGTTTAATAAAGCCCAGCAAGATGCTTTGTTGCCGGGTATAGAGGAAGGCTCTATTCGATTAATTGGCGCAACAACGGAAAATCCCTCTTTCTCATTAAATTCCGCTTTGTTATCTAGGACACAGGTGATTGTTTTATCAGCTCTAGATGAGCTATCTTTAGGAATTATTTATCAACGGGCCATAGATTTTTTAGGAAATCCAATTGACCTGGATGAAGATACGCGATGTCTGCTGATTGAATTATCGGATGGTGATGCAAGGTATCTTTTAAACCTAATCCAATTACTTGCTTCTAACATCAGGAAAGAAGAAAAGTGGACAAGAGATAAAGTGTCTTCGTTTTTGGCAAAAAGGTCCCTTAACTATGATAGGAATGGGGAACAGCATTTTAATTTGATCTCTGCACTAATAAAGTCGCTTCGGGCTTCAGATTGTGATGCATGTTTATATTGGTTGGCTAGAATGATGCTAGCGGGTGAGGACCATCATTATCTGCTAAGACGGTTGGTTAGATTTGCGTCGGAGGATATAGGTTTGGCAGACCCACAGTCACTCAATATTGCTATTTCTGCATGGCAATCCTATGAACGTCTTGGCAGTCCAGAAGGAGACTTACATATAGCTGAGCTTGTCATTTTCCTTGCAACTTCGCCTAAATCTAATTCTGTATATACCGCTTGGAACAATGCTGTGTCTGTAGCTAAATTAAGTGGTAGTTTGCCTCCTCCAAAATCAATATTAAATGCCCCTACATCTTTGTCGAAAAGTTTAGGCTATGCAAAGGATTATGTTTATGACCATGATACTCAGCACGTATTTTCGGGGCAGAATTGTTTTCCAGAGGAAATGCAGAGAAAAAAACTTTATTATCCAAGAGAAGTCGGATTTGAAAGGCAAATTAGTAAGCGTATTGATTATTGGGAAAAATTGCGTACTAAACTTTTTAAAGAGAAGAAAAAATCAAGTGGAAAAATTTGAACTATTTGTTGGTATCGATTGGTCTGGTGCAAAGGGAGCTTCTCACCCTGGTATCGCAGTAAGTGAGGCAAAATTTGGAAAATCAACCCCAAAGATAGTTTCTCCACCACAGAAAAAATTTTGGTCTCGCAGTGAAGTTAAAAACTATCTGGTAAAAAGGAGCAAAGAAAAAAAAATATTAGCAGGAATTGATTTTGCGTTCTCTTATCCATTTATCGACGAAATGTCTTTTTTCCCTGGCGTGATTGAACCGCCAAAAACAGCGTTCGAATTATGGGCACTTATTGATAGTATCAACAGAGACAAGCCAGACTTCTATGGGGGCAATATCTGGAAAGATCCAATTTTTTCAGAGTATTACAACTCACCAGATAACAGAGGAGTATTTTTTCGCTCTCGCAGACGTTTGACAGAGATTTTTGCAAAAAAGATAAAGTCTCCGAGTCCCACATTTAATTGTGTTGGACCAGCTGGAGTTGGTACAGGTTCTCTTGCAGGGATGAGAGTTCTACATGAATTTGGAGCTAGCGTATGTAGATGGCCTTTTGAAAAAATTACAGAGAAACAATTAACATTAGTAGAAATTTTTCCCTCATTTTATTTTGCTCTTTCAGGTATAAAAACGGCTAAAGGAAATCAAGCAAAAATAGAAATGCTTAACAAAGCATTGTCATTTTTTCACTCTGACCAGTTGCCAGACGAATTTATTGTTAAAGGGCCTGATTTTGATGAGGCTGATGCGATAATATCCGCTGCTGCGATAAGAGCATTATCTGCAAGAGAAAAAACTTGGGAGGTCCCTGATGCAGCAACTCACGAGGGCTGGATATTTGGTGTTGAATACGATAATAATCAGTTTTAATATGACGTTTTTATGAATTTTTTTAAAAGTCGTGACGCCAAGGTTTCGTCATATTAGCTGCTTACAAAGGTACTTTGTGTATAAAAATATATATAGTATATTTGGGCTATTTAGATAATTAACTTTGGTGATTACTATTTGGATAACTTAATTTTAATTTCTGGTGAAGATAATGGAATAAGGCTTGATCGTTTTATTCGTAGGCGATTTCCTGCTCTTAAGCAAGCTCAGTTAGAGAAGCTTTTAAGAATAGGAAAAATTCGCGTAGATACAAAAAAAGTTAAAGCTGGAATAAGGTTGCAATCTGGTCAAGAAATAGAACTTAAATTTGATTTAAGTAAATATTTATCAGAAGACGTAAGTGCTAAAATAAATACTTCAAAACTTATAATTTCAGATGCATCAAAAAGAAAAGCAGTAAATATTCTTGAGAGCTGGAAGATCGAAGAAACTTCTGAATGGATTGCCATTAATAAGCCTGCCGGTATTGCGGTGCAAGGCGGTTCAAAAATCAAACATCATCTTGACCGGTTGTTGCAAGAAGGATTTGGAGACAGCCGCCCAAGGCTTGTTCACCGGATAGATAAGGATACATCGGGGGTCTTATTATTAGCAAAAACTCAGAAATCTGCACGGTTGCTCACGCAGTATTTTAGAGATCACTTGATCAATAAAACCTATCTTGCTTTTTGTATAGGTAAAATTGAACAATCAGGCAAAATTTCTGAGCCAGTAGCAAAATCATTAAAAACGGGAATTGAAAAAATGATAGTTGATCAGGATCTTGGTCGAACTTCCATAAGCCTTTTTGAAAGGATATTCTATAATAGTGGAATTAGTTTAGTATGTCTTCGCCCAGTTACTGGTAGAACCCACCAATTGAGAGTACACATGAATTTTATTGGAGCACCTATTCTGGGTGACGGAAAGTATAATAGTAACAAAGCACACCCCTCTGGCAATTTTGCTAAGAAATTACACCTTCATTCCCATTTTATGACTCTACCTAGTGGACAACTTATCACAGCGAGAGTGCCAGAGCATATGCAATTGGCAGCAAGCATATTAGGAGCAGATATACCAGACCAAAATCAATATTTTTCCAACGATTAAAAAGGTTTTAATAAAATAATGACTTTATTTGCCTCTAGCCACAAACAACCTTTACGACTCGCATTATTTGATTTTGATGGAACATTATGCGATAGCGCAGAGCAGATTGTAGGCGCAATTAAAAAAGCGGGTAATGACATCGGATTAACAAATATTCAGGATGAACAAGCTCGTCAGTCTATCGGTCAAGGTTTACATCATTTTGCTTTAAAACTGACGAACAATGATAGCGCTAAGGCGAATGAATTTTTTGACGCTTACAAACGTAATTTTAGAGCTGGGGTTGATTCTAACGGAATTTACGTTTCGCCATTATTTGAGGGAGCACAAGAGGCTGTCATTTCTCTTGTGGAGGATGGTTGGTTTACTGGTATAGTAACGAACAAAGGTAGGGCTGGGTTAAATCACCTATTGCAGACACATGGAATTGGTCATTTGTTTGATTTAACTTTTACAGTGGATGAAAAGCAACCCAAACCATCACCAGAAATGATAATTGACGCGGTAAAGGATTGTGGAGTTGAACTTAGTAAAACAGTCCTAATTGGTGATACAATATATGATGCTCAATGTGCATCAAACGCCGGCATTTCTTTTGTTGGAGTAGGTTGGGGATATAACAGTGCTGAAATGCTTATACAATATGGTGCAAGAATGATCGTGAATGACTTCTCTCAACTCAATATTATCTTGAGTGAGATTATATCTGAAAACATTTAAACCCAGCGAGAAAAAGCAATTGAAAAGATTTTATGAACAAGTGAAAATCACACAAAATGAAAATGAATTTGAGGTAAGGCTTGATGGTCGCCCTGTAAAAACACCCTTAAAAGCAATTTTGCGTCTCCCATCTAAAGCGTTAGCTCAGCAGATTGCCGACGAATGGTCTATTATCGAAACTGAGATAAATCCATCTCAAATGCCAATGTTTTCTTTTGCCGTAACAGCTGTAGATAGTGTTTTTCCTCAACTTTCTGCTTTATCATTGGAAATGCAAAACTATATTATGAATGATTTGTTATGTTATCGGGAATCAGAGGATAAAAAACTACAGCAACATCAAAGTAAAAATTGGGACCCATGGTTAAAATGGTCAAAAACAGAATTTAATTTCGACCTCAAAACTACAAAAGGGGTGATGCCGATTAATCAGGATGAACGCAATGCAAGTCTGCTACTAAGAATGACTTCTCAAATGGATATATGGCAGTTCACCTGTTTTGTAAGGGCAACAACTCTTGCTGGGTCTGCAATCTTGTCATTAGCATTATTAAAAAAACAATTAAATACAGATGAACTATTTTCCCTTTGCTTTTTGGAAGAGTTATACCAAGTAGAAAGGTGGGGAGAAGATGAAGAAGCTTTAAAAAAAAGAAATGCTATTAAAACTGAGTTGTATGATGTATCAGAATTCTTAAGACTGTTAGCAATATAAAAAATGCTATTCATTAAAGGTAAACATGTAAGGAGCAGATTTGTGCAGACAAACACCGAAATGCTAGAGGAAAAGCGTGCTAAAGCCAGACTAGGTGGCGGACAAACCCGTATCGATAAGCAGCACAAAAAAGGAAAATTAACCGCTAGGGAGCGGCTGGCCTTATTGTTAGACCCGGATACCTTTGAAGAATGGGATATGTTCGTTGAACATAGATGTATTGATTTTGAGATGGAAAAAAATAAAATCCCTGGCGATGGGGTTGTTATTGGGAACGGGTCAATAAACGGCAGACCTGTTTTTGTGTTCTCACAGGATTTTACAGTATTTGGTGGTTCATTATCAGAAACACATGCTACAAAGATTTGTAAAGTGATGGACCAAGCAATTAAACTCGGATTGCCCATAATTGGGATAAATGATTCTGGTGGGGCTCGTATACAGGAAGGTGTTGCTTCTCTAGGGGGTTATGCTGAGGTATTTCAGAGAAATGTCTTGGCATCGGGTGTTATTCCTCAAATTTCACTTATTATGGGTCCGTGTGCTGGTGGCGCTGTTTATTCACCTGCAATTACCGATTTCATTTTTATGGTTGAGAATTCTTCCTATATGTTCGTCACAGGTCCTGATGTTGTAAAAACAGTAACACACGAGGAATTAACGGCAGAGGAACTTGGAGGTGCAGAGATGCATGCTAAGACTTCAGGCGTCAGCCATGGCCGATTTGAAAATGAGTTAGATCTTTTAGTAAATGTTAGACGATTAATGGGATTTCTGCCGCTTTCGAACGAGGGTCCTCTGCCTATTGTCGATTGTGATGACTCAATTGATCGACAATCAGAAACTCTGGCAAATATTGTGCCTGAGAATCCAAATGTCCCATATAATATGAAAAATATAATCTTAGAAATTGTGGATGACCGAGATTTTTTTGAAATTCACAAAGATTTTGCTCAGAATATTATTGTTGGTTTTGCAAGAATGAATGGTAATTCTATCGGCATTGTGGCAAATCAGCCTCTTGTCTTAGCAGGTTGTCTAGATGTAAATTCATCTCGTAAAGCTGGAAGATTTGTCCGTTTTTGTGATGCATTTGGCATACCAATATTAACGCTTGTAGATGTACCAGGGTTTATGCCAGGTCTAGCGCAGGAAACAGGCGGAATAATAAGTCATGGTGCAAAATTGTTATTTGCCTATGCAGAGGCAACTGTTCCTAAAGTAACTCTTATTACTAGAAAAGCCTATGGAGGGGCTTACGACGTTATGGCATCTAAACATTTGCGTGGTGACGTTAATTACGCTTGGCCGAATGCAGAAATCGCAGTTATGGGGCCCGAGGGAGCGGCTAGAATAATTTTTCGTGACGCAGCGGATAGACCAGAATTACTGGAAGAAAAAACTGAGAATTATAGAGAAAAATTTGCAAACCCATTCGTAGCTGCGTCCAGAGGGTATCTCGATGATATAATTAGACCAGTTAATACACGTCGTCGTCTGGTGAATGCGTTTGAGATTTTAAAACGTAAGCAGTTAAAAAATCCGCCGCGTAAGCACGATAATCTTCCCTTGTGAACTGGAAATTAAATTAATGAGTCTGTTATTTAATAAAATACTGGTAGCTAATAGAGGAGAGATAGCCTGTCGAATAATGAGAACTGCTCATCGGATGGGAATAAAAGTTGTTGCTGTTTATTCAGATGCAGATAAGCACGCCAAACACGTTAAGATAGCGGATGAGGCAGTATATGTTGGACCATCCCAATCTTCTCAAAGTTATTTACTAATTCAAAAAATTATCGAGGCAGCAAAGCAAACCTCTGCAGAGGCAATACACCCTGGTTATGGATTTTTGTCAGAGAACGCTGAATTTGTAAGGGCAGTGAAGGCAGCCGGATTAGTGTTTATAGGTCCAGATGCTCATGCCATTGAAATGATGGGAGATAAAATCACCTCAAAAAAAATAGCAAAGGAAGCAGGCGTTTCTATTGTTCCAGGCAGTGTAGGAGCGATTAGTGAAATAGAGGAAGCAAAAAGTGAATCTACTAGGATTGGATATCCGATTATGATTAAAGCATCCTCTGGAGGGGGCGGTAAAGGTATGCGTGTTGTAGAGCGCGAAGAAGATCTTGAAGCTGCTATGCAGGCAGCAATGAATGAGGCTCGCTCTTCTTTTGGGGATGACCGTGTTTTTATAGAAAAATTTGTTACACAGCCAAGGCATATTGAGATACAGGTGCTTGCTGACACACATGGAAAGGTTATCTTTCTTGGGGAGCGTGAATGTTCAATTCAAAGAAGACACCAAAAAGTTATTGAGGAGGCCCCCTCTTGTTTGTTGTCGCCCCAAACACGCGAAGCGATGGGCCAGCAAGCAATCGCACTTTCGAAAGCCGTGAACTACCGTTCTGCTGGGACCGTAGAATTTATTGTTGGTGCTAATGAAGATTTTTATTTTCTAGAAATGAACACACGTCTACAAGTCGAACACCCTGTTACAGAACTAGTATACAATGTAGACCTCGTTTCACTAATGATTGAAATCGCAGCAGGTCAGAAACTAGCTCTTGAGCAAGATAACGTTCTTGCCAATGGTTGGGCCATGGAAGCACGTATTTACGCAGAAGACTCCCAAAGAGGATTTTTACCATCGATAGGGCAATTAATTGAATATAAAGAACCTGTTTTAGAAAAAATTAGAGTTGACTCTGGCGTTCAGGAGGGAAATCACATCACTATGTTTTACGATCCCATGGTCGCAAAAATAGTTAGCCATGGGACAGATAGGGCAGAATGTATTACCAAACTAAGTAAAGCATTAGACCATTATAAAATATCTGGTGTTGAGACAAACATTCAATTTTTGAGTGCGATTTTACTTGATAAGGATTTTAACTCAGGAAGTATAACCACCAACTTTATTGATGATAAATTTGGTGGTAAATTTATTCCCTTGAAACCAGATAAAGAGTTAGAAAAAAAATTTTTGGCTCTCTCCGCTGCTATTTTAATGCCTGTATTTTATCAGTCTTATCCTGTAGAGCCAAATAAGGCCGTCAACATATTGCAAATTTCACATGGAGAATATTTTCTAGCTGATTGGCGAAACTATAACGGAACTCATGTCGTCACAATTGAGGGTAGGCAATATGAGGTTACTGGTCAGGTCACCAAGTCTATGACTTTATTTACTGGGCAGATAAACGGTGAGGACATGCCTGTTAAAGTAAGTCGTAATTATAATAAAGTCACACTGTTTGCAGGCCCCTATTCGATTATGGTCAGAATTTTACCTGCAATAGCAGATAACTTAATTAAATTTATGCCAGAACCTAATCTTCTTAGTGGCACTCTAAAAGTAACAGCCCCCATGCCTGGAATGTTAACTAAATTGCTTGTTTCTGAAGGAGATAAATTATTTTCAGGTCAGCAAGTAGCAATTATAGAAGCTATGAAAATGGAAAATAGTCTTAAATGTGAGATTGACTGTATTGTTGAGAGCGTTCATGTAAAAGAGGGAGATTTGCTAAACGTGGATGATTTAATTTTATCCTTAACTGAAATCTAAATTTTCAATCCAGCGAGCTTAGTTATGAAGTTTTATAAACATTCATATCAAACACAAATTGTAGGAGAGGGATGGCAAAAATTTTCCTCAATTTGCGTTAACATCGAAGCTTTAGATTTGGGCCCTCACACAAAGGCATTAATTGCAGAGATGAATTTAGCAGTTAAAGTTGGAATGCCTATTGTCGTAATAATATTGGCTGCTACGATTGTCGACGTTATTATGAATGAACAGGGGTTAGAGGCGTTAAATATTGAAAGTTCTAATAAGATACAGTTAGATTGGCTCACTGCATCTGAAAGAAAGCAGCTTGACTGGTTGCGCGGATTGCGAAATAGGTTGGTCCATTACCAGGGAGTGATTACTGGGATGGGAGGTTCTGAAACAGATAAAAAATATTTGCGTCAGGATGCCGATAAAGCGCTCAAAGCAATATCACCATTGTTGGCTGGGTTAGAGCGTTTTTAGTAATAGTTGGAACACATTCAGTATTTAAATATATCTTCAAAGCATTTTTTGGCAGCTACGTCGATTTCTGAAATAGACACTATATGACCTAAATCAGCAAAACTGGTAACGCAACTATCCTTTACCCCACAAGGAATAATCCCGTCAAATGCACTTAGTTCAGGATCAATATTTATGGCAATACCATGCATTGTGACCCATTTGGAAATACGAACACCGAGAGCCGCTATTTTATCCACTCGGTTGGGCTGATTTATATCTATACGTCTTACCCAAACTCCAGGAAGCCCATCCCTTCTTTCACCTTTAATAGAAAAACATTTAAGTGTTTCAATTATCCAAGACTCTAAATGATATACATATTTTCGAACATCCTTTTCCCGCTTTGATAAATCTAATAGAGGCCAATAAACTCGTTGTCCAGGTCCGTGATATGTCCATTGACCTCCTCTATTCGTGGATAGTGTAGGTATATTCCCCGTATTAATTAAATCTTTTTCAGTTGCAGAAGTGCCGCCCGTGTAAACAGCCGGATGCTCAAACATGCAGACAATCTCATCTGATAGGCCCTCAACAATTTCAGTATGTAATTTATGCATAACCTCCAAAGCATCAACATAATTGGTTAAGCCTGAATATTCTTGCCAGATAGGAATAGAATAAATCTCCATTGAAATGAATCTAAGAAAGTAAATATTTATAGAATATCCAATATTATTAGCAGAAATATGGGGCCCATGAAAGATGTATATATATTGTATATTAATCAGATATTTCTAAAATTGGTTACCATCACTTCATTGTAACGAATTTGTTGCTTGATCAATCATGTAGAACATGTGAT
This sequence comes from uncultured SAR116 cluster alpha proteobacterium, assembly GCA_902632595.1. GTDB lineage: Bacteria > Pseudomonadota > Alphaproteobacteria > Puniceispirillales > Puniceispirillaceae > UBA5951. Next base: position 12,932 of record CACPDC010000022.1, on the reverse strand, counting down.
AGAAATTATAATGGGGTTTGCGGCTGTGGCGGAATTGGTAGACGCGCAGCGTTGAGGTCGCTGTGAGGTTAAAACCTCGTGGAAGTTCGAGTCTTCTCAGCCGCACCATTACCTAAGTCCTGCGCCAACTCAAGTTCCCCTTGAGTAATATCAATAGGTTAGCTTATCACTTGTCGGTGTCAACAGGCACATTTGTTATACTGTATGTAATACCAGACCAAGTGTGACTCCTGTCCTCTTTTGACCCCCCAGTGGGTTACGACAAACACGACTTCAAAATAACGTTAAATCCCTTCTTATTGTTGTTGTTATTGAAGTTTGTTGTCGTTTCTTCAGTCTAACTGAAGATTAATTAGCTGGGGTGTCTGATGTTATAAAAATAAGGGGTTTAGAATGTCGATTGCTGACTTATATAGAGTCAATGAGGGGGTGTTAGAAGGCTGAGATATTTAAACTAGTAAAGAAGGTCTAAAGGGCGTTGGTGAGTCTTATTTGGGGTTTTTAAGTCTCAAGGATTAAGGTGTAGCGTGATTGTAGTTAACGTTTTTGTATTTTCTGTTGAATGCATTTGAAAATGGCAGAAATATACTGCCATTTTTGTTAGGTTTATGTAGAACAAAATTTAACTAAATATTTTCGACTTATTAACTGAAATTTTAGCTCGATTAGCCATCATCTGCACTCGTCTTTCCTTTATGGATGCTTTATTTTCTGAAAGTGATTGAGAATTTTCTTCCGATTTTTGAACCAGACTCTCCATTTTAGAGCGATTGGCGGTAGTTCTATTTTCTAAACCATCCATGGCTGCAGCATTATCAGAAATTGTTTTAGCATTAGCCTCAGGGGTTGCTTTATTGGGTTTGAGTTCGCCATCTAATAAAGAGCTGTTTATGCTGATTTGCTCATTGTTAAAATCAACGATTTCCTTATTTGCTTCCATTATTTTTCTATTAATATCAATCAGTCTAGCATTTATTTCAGCCATTTCTTCGCTGACTTCTAATACTGCAGAGTTCAATTGAGACCTATGATTTAAAAAATCTAGTGAAGCCTTATTTTTTTGAGAATTTATGAAGTTCTCTTCAACTTCATTACTAGTTTCAACGCTGTCAAGAATTGCTTGCCTGTTCGCGAAAATTTCATCGGTATTACTATTTGCAATTTGTCTATTGCCCATGAAAGCTGCTGAATAGTTACTCAAAATCATTAATCTATTCTCTTCAATCATAGACCTAGATGCATAAATTAATGTTTTATTAGTCATAACCTCTTCTTCAAGTTTAAAAATCCTTTTTTTATTTTTTTTGATATTTTCTTTATTTTGTTGAACATCAGTCATAATATGTTTCCTCCCAATGGATTTATAGGGGGAATATAGCCAATCCTCTTTATCAAAATTTAACAATTCCCCAGAATTAGATGTTAGCACTTGGTTACAATTGGAATCAATGCAAAGGGGCAAATGAATTTGCATTGCCTAAGGTAACGAGCATCTTATTAGCCGCACCATTACTTGCATCAAATCATGTGTTACTTATTGATATATCAACGTTTGTATAGTTTGCATATCAACGGTGATGCACAAAATGATGTATAAGATTGATACCACACACCTATATATAAAAGATGGTGTTTATTACTTTTTAAGACGTATACCAGTTGATATTCGGTCTTACTATTACTCAAATCTATTTCTATGAGTCTAAAGACTAAGGCATTGGCCACTGCCAATCGTGGTTTGAAATCAATTAATCAACGTTTTATAAAAACCAATTGGTAAGCTTCTTGCATATTTAAAAGATATGAAAAAGTCAGGGTTGGAGTTTGCTTTTTTTTGTCTTTAGAGTTTATTTCTTCTGTAATCCCTATTGTTTAGGAAAAACAATATGACCAAAAAATCTACAAAAATGGCAAAAGATGAAGTAATACCATTTGTAAAAGAGCAGACGCAACTCCTAGCTTATTTTCAATCGGGGTATTATAAAGAAGCAGAAAAGCTATCGTTTTTTCTCTCAAAAAAGTCACCGATGTTAGATTTGCCATGGAAGATACGAGGCGCAATTCTAAAACAAAGAGGTGATTTAGATGAGGCTTTGGAATGTTATAAAAATTCTGTATTAATAGCGCCAAAGGACCCAAAAAATCATTTTAATTTGGGAAATACATTTGAAGAATTAGATTTATTAGATCAGGCTGAAAATAGTTATAATATTGCGATTGATATAATGCCCAGTTTTGCTGAGGCTCATTGTAATTTAGGTTTAGTAAAGGAACGATTATTAAGGCTAGACGAAGCAGAATTGAGTTTCAAAAAATCCTTAAAGTTAAGACCAAATTATTTTGAAGCTTATATCAACTTGGGACTTTTACTAAAAAGACAAAAAAAATTTAGAGAAGCTGAAATTATTCTTAGGGAGGCGCTGATTCTACAGCCATCTTCATTAGTGGCAATTAGAAATTTGGGTCACACTTTGTTTAATCAAGAGAAATTTGATGAGGCAAAATCAGAATATATTAAATATTTAAAATTGGACCCAAATGATTATTTGGCTCTTTGTGATTTAGGAACCGTTCTAAAATCTCAAAAGAAATTTGAAAATTCAAAAATAATTTTTGAAAAGGCAATTAGCATAGAGCCAAATAATTCTGAAGCATATTTTAGATTAGGAAACGTTCTTCTGTCTCAGGAACATTTAGATATGGCAGAGACGTATTATAGAAGGGCTATTTCACTTAATTCTAACTGTGTTAAATCAATGACAAACTTGGCTATAATATTAAATTATAAGAACAAAAACTTGGAAGAGCAAAAAATATTAGAACAGATACTAAAAAAAGACGGGCAAAACTATGGATTGAAGGCTGCAGTTAACATTGCAATAGATAAATTTTTGTATAGTGACTTCAGTGCAAGCAAAACCTATCTTATGAAGTCATCAAACATAAAAAATAAGTTAACTTCTGAATATAAAAATGAGAGGATTTATGAATCACTACTTACAAATTTATTAAAATATGACTGTAAAAATCAATCAGCACAAATCTGCGCGAAGGGAGGAAAAATTATATATTGTATTGGTGAAAGCCATACTCTCAGTTCACATGAATTACACTTTAGCAGTTTGGAAGAAAACTTTTTTTGTAAATCGCGACTTATAATGGGTTGCAAACAGTGGCATTTAGGAAATGATAAAAAAAATAGGTATAAACTCAAATTCGAAGAAATTTTTTACCAAATTCCAAAAGAAAGTTTAGTTTTATTATCCGTTGGAGAGATTGATTGCCGTATTGACGAGGGGATAATGCGGGTCATAGATAACTCACCTAAAATAAAAATGAGCAAATTAATTCTTAAAACTGTCACAAATTACATAAATTATGTGACCAAATTGAATAAAGATCGCAATCACACCGTCATTATACAAGGGGTTCCGTGCCCTAACATTAAATTTGAAAAATATAACTTAGTTAGAATTAAACAACTAGCCGAAGTTATTAAAATTTTTAATAGAATCCTAAGAAAGGTATCTAAACAGAAAAAATTAAAATTTTTAGATCTTTATCATCTCACAAATGATGGTGAGGGCTTTTCAAACGGTCTATGGCATATTGATCCTTATCATATTTCTCAAAGTGGGATGCTAGAAGCTTGGCATCATTTCCTTCTCTCCGAAACCATCTAAGAGTCACACAGACTCACTAAAAACTTCTAGTCAAATCCCCATATCTGGTTGCCACGATAGCCAGACGCTTTTCCAATATAATCGCCTCCTATTTTTGCCCACTGACCATGTAATTTTTGACAAGCCTGATAAGCATTTTTATCTTTATATGTCCAAATAAGAGAAACTCGTATTAAATCGTCATCATCATCAACTAAGTTAGCTGATTGGTTCAATTGCCCATTCTTTTTTAAATATTCTACTGCTTTAGAGTTATAAAAAGTGATATATTTCTCATACCACAAATCATATTGTGTTTTGGAAGGAAAACTTAATAAAACTACACTTACAAAGTTTTTAGATTGGTAATTGCTCATTTTCTTTATCACCATTTATATGAAAACTCTCTAAACGCTAAAATATCAATGAGTAAAACATGATTTGATACATGAGATAGTGCGGATGAGAAGTAGTTAAATTTACTAGTACTAAACCTGTCTCAATAAGACATAAGCAATAACGATAGTTTATTTGTATCACTGACTCTGTCAATAGGTACTTTTTGGATATCAGTTTCTAAATCAGTTGATGTGCCATTCAATAAAGCATCTAATATTATATTCAATGAGTCATAAATTGCATTTCAAGGTTCACTGACAGGCATTGTGCAATTTATGCCGTAAAGGTGTAAACAAGACTGTATAACTCATAAATGAAGTCAACTTAAAATGTTCTTGTAATGGAATAAGCCTTAATAAATAACACACCCATATGAGAATTTTTATGAAATGAAATTTGGATTTTCCAGAAAAAAGGCTAGCTGAATAAACAGTTAATGGGCTTGCCATGGCATATGAGGCCCCTGAAAAACAACTTATTATTTAAATTCATCTCCAAAAAATTCGTGTAATACAATACCTCTACTCCCAACAACTTTATTAATAAAAGTCTTAACTTTGGGCGCATGGTATTTATCTAATAATGTTTGGCAAGCTATGAAAGCTTTTTCATCTTTATATTCAAATAATATTCCAACTCTTGCAACGCCCTCTTTATTCCAAATTCTTGTAAGAACCCTTCTTAACAAGCCTGCTTTTTGAAACTCTTCAATGACTTCTGGAGTAAAAATTTCGTCTTGTTTAGCAGCATATAATTGTAATTCATTTTCAGAAACGAATTCTCTTGTTGTATAATTTATAAGTTTTGATGTAGTCATATGTTGCCTCAATTTGTTATTTTTCAATAATAACTTTTATTTTAAATAACTGAATATAATTTTTAAAAAAAGCGAAAACATTTAAATTTTTAAAAATTTAAACTTGCCCCACAGCATAAGGGCAGTTCACATTAGCATTGTGCGAAATTTTAAATTCGTAAATCAAAAATTATGTTGAGCATTGAGTTTATTTATTATTTCATCTGGTAACAATATATCCTATTCTTTTATAATGGGATTTGAAATTAAAAAGGAGAGTTAAATGGCCAATTTAGGGGAAATGACTTTTCGTCAAAGTGTTGACTTGATGTTTAGTAAAGCAGCGCAGCTATCAAACTTAGAGCCAGGTTTGGAAGAACGCATAAGGACATGTAATTCTACTTATACCGTTCGTTTTAGCATAAGTATTCAAGGAAAAATTGAGACATTTGTTGGGTATAGAGCAGTTCACTCCGAGCATATGGAGCCAGTAAAAGGAGGAATTAGATACGCTGAAACGGTAAACCAAGATGAAGTAGAGGCTCTAGCAGCGCTAATGACTTACAAATGCGCTGTGGTTGACGCACCTTTTGGTGGATCAAAAGGAGGGCTTTGCATTAATCCAAATAATTATGACGCAAATGACCTTGAGCTTATTACAAGACGTTTTGCAACTGAGTTAATTAAGCGCGATCTCATTAGTCCTTCACAAAATGTTCCTGCGCCTGATATGGGTACTGGAGAGCGGGAAATGGCATGGATAGCGGATCAGTACCTAAGACTAAATCCTACAGATATAAATGCGTCTGCTTGTGTTACAGGTAAACCTATAAATAAATGGGGTATAAATGGCAGGACTGAGGCGACAGGTAGGGGCGTGCAATATGCACTTCGTGAGTTTTTTAGACATCCTGAAGACGTAAAGATTGCTGGATTGAGTGGTTCACTAAGCAATAAGCGTGTAATAATTCAAGGTTTAGGAAATGTAGGGTATTACGCTTCTAAATTTCTTCAACAAGAGGATAACTGTATCATTGTTGGTATTATCGAAAGAGATGGTGCGCTAGTCAATCAAGATGGGATTGACGTAGAAAAAGTGAAGGAACATATCACGGCCAATTCATCAATCAAAGGATATGATGATGCTAAATATGTAGAAAATGGAAACAACATTTTAGAGAGTGATTGTGATATTCTTATACCCGCGGCCCTCGAGGGCGTTATCAATGGAGAAAATGCCGCTAAGGTAAAGGCTCCATTAATTATTGAGGCGGCAAATGGACCAATAACACATAGTGCGGATGAGATATTAAAACAAAAAGGTACCATAATAATTCCAGATATGTATGCAAATGCCGGTGGCGTTACCGTATCATATTTTGAGTGGGTTAAAAATTTAAGTAGAATACGATTTGGCCGAATGCAGAGGAGAGAAGAAGAGTCTAGAAACACTCTTTTGGTTAAGGAATTAAGTAAACTCGACAATCTTTTGGATGAACAATGGTCAATGTCAGATGAATTTAAAACACAATATCTCAGAGGAGCCGGCGAGTTAGAGTTGGTCAGGTCAGGATTGGATGATACAATGAGGACCGCTTATCAACAGATTACTGAGAACTGGAAAAAGAATAAGAAAATTGAAGATTTAAGAACTTCCGCATATGTTTTGGCTATTCAAAAAATTGCAGATAGTTATAGAGCACAAGGTATTTACTAATCAGTTTATTATTTTCCAATTAATAAAATTCTAAAAAAAAGATTCTAATAAATCTATTGTACAGTTAGGGGCTGGGTTAATATTTTCTCACAAAGAATTTTAAAAAATGTTGTCATCATATATTTAAACATTGAAGCTAGGAAGATATAATGTACGAAGCGAGGGGCATCATTTTTATGTTCACAAAAAATTTCTATTAAGTTCAAATTTTTGAAAATTTTTTGATTAGAGGGTTGAAGATTGCATTAGAATGAAAAAGAAAGAAAGAGCTTATTTCATTATGAATAAGCTGGAGCAACTTTATCCAGAAACTCCTAGTCCACTTAAACACAGTAATTTGTTCGAATTATTGGTAGCGGTCTTGCTAAGTGCTCAATGTACTGATGAGAGAGTAAACAAAGTCACGCCTGAGCTATTTTCTCAAGCAAACGATCCATTCTCCATGTTAACTTTGGGTAAAGATAAAGTACGAAAAATAATTCGTCCGTGTGGGCTTTCTCCCCAAAAAAGTAAAGCTATAATTGAATTATCTGATATACTTATAAAAACTAATGATGGAAAGGTTCCCAGCAATGAGGCAGAACTAGAATCTTTACCTGGCGTTGGCCACAAAACTGCTAGTGTTGTTCTTTCTCAAGGTTTTGGTTTTCAAACATTTCCTGTTGACACACATATTCATAGATTGGCCCAAAGATGGGGACTGACAAATGGAAAGAATGTGAAACAAACGGAGTCAGATTTAAAAAAGTTATTTCCAAAGTCACTATGGAACAAATTACATTTACAAATTATATTTTATGGCAGGGAATATTGTACAGCAAGAGGTTGTGATGGCAGGATATGTGAAATCTGCAAAACATGTTATCCAAAACGAAAAAAACCTTTTATTTGTAATAAATAGTTCCATATTGATTTACAAAGTTGGTTAGTCAAATCTCATAATATAGTGATGACTGCTTACCTTGTAATTAGTGGAATAGGATTTGTTTATCTGGAGATTCACTTTATGCGCATAGTAATAAAAAATGACGGGTAATTTTTTTGTAGTGCTTGGAAATCAGCTCTTTGACCCTCATATTTTATCATCCAAAAATTGTACTGACGTTTTTATGTTAGAGGACTTTGGCCTTTGTACTTATCAAAATCACCATAAATTAAAACTATATCTGTTTTTATGTTCCATGAGGGAATATCGGGACGAACTTATAGCTCATGGTATAAACGTTAATTACCGACAATTAGAAAAAAAAAATAGAACACTTGACTATCAGACCACTCTTTTACGTTTCGTGAGAGATAATAACATAGAGCACCTTAATTTCTTTGAAATAGAAGATAAATTCTTTGAGAACCAAATTGTCTCTATGTTGAAAAAAAACTCTGTGAAATTTACATTCCACACGAACCCAATGTTTATGATAACTAGGCAAGAATTTAGTGACTGGTATGGCCACAGCAAAACATTTCGATTGGCCCATTTTTACAAAAATGCCAGAAAAAAATTTAATATTCTCATTGATAACGAAAATAATCCTGTTGGAGGACAATGGTCTTTCGATGAGGAAAATAGGAAAAAAATACCTAAAAATTTAAAATTACCGTTACTAAAATATCCAGAACAATCAAAATACCATGGTGAAATATTAAAAGTAATTAATCTATTTTTTTCAGACCATCCTGGTGAAACAGAAAATATATGGTTTCCTGTCACAAGAAAAGGTGCTGAAAAGCATCTAGACGATTTCTTAGAAAATAAATTAGAAAATTTTGGCATCTATGAAGACGCAATGGTAGAGGGTAAAAATTTTCTCTTTCATAGTTGCCTGAGTGCGTTATTGAACATTGGACTTATTACTCCTGATGTTGTGATTAAAAAGGTGGTTGATGTTTTCGAAAAAAATAACGCGCCACTGAATTCTGTGGAAGGTTTTGTTAGACAGATTTTGGGTTGGAGAGAATTTATAAGAGGTATTTACCAAATAAGGAGTGAGCAGCAGCAAAGTCGTAATTACTGGCGACATAATAAGAAGATCAAAAATTCATGGTATGAAGGAACTACAGGTATTTTACCGGTAGACGATAGTATTAAATCGGTGTTAAGTGATGGATATAATCATCATATACCAAGGCTTATGGTCATATGTAATATTATGAACCTCTGTGAGGTTAATCCCGATGAAATTTTTAAGTGGTTTATGGAGATGTATATTGATTCCTCTGACTGGGTAATGGTTCCAAATGTATATGGAATGGCTACCTTTTCTGATGGAGGATTAATGTCCACCAAACCATATACCTGTAGTTCAAACTATATTTTAAAAATGAGTAATTATCCCAGGGGTGATTGGTGTAATATTGTTGACGGACTGTATTGGAAGTTTGTTGAAAAACATAAATCTTTCTATGCATCAAATGTTCGACTCGCTTTCCAATTAAGAATGTTAGAAAAATTATCAGAGGAAAGAAAAAGTCTAATTTTTTCTGAAGCAAATAGATTTATTGAAGAAAATACTTATTGAATTCGCGTACGCCAGTATTTCTCTATTACACATATCTTAATACTTATACACTAAAAACAGGTATTTCCTCAATGACTGGTAAGATTATAATTCACTTCAATTTCATTTCATTCCCTATTTTCAAAATCCTATAATGGATATAGAAATATATTTTTTAAATGAATAAATTTAAATTTAAAACTTATGGTAGAATTAATATCAACTATAACTGTTTAACCTTTGTGATAATAATTGAATATCTGATGACACAAAAATATCTCGCGCCAACTTTAATAGTCTTAATATTCCTATTGGGATTTATATCCTGCTCTACGACTGAGAAATATGAACCACAACACATTCCAGCGCAGCACGCAGACGATGGTAAAATTATATTAAATGGTAATTTTTCAACTCAAGTCCCGAACTAACTCTCAACAAATTTTACATGAGCCACATTACGTAAAGTTCAGCTAGTGCTGTTAGACCAAACCATCCGATTAGTAAACCTTTAAACCCTCCCCATTGAGTCTCATTAAATCGTTTCCAGGCATTTGTTTGCTTTTCTTCTTCGTCTGCATCTTCAGCTTGAACGGCTATATCATCCATAGCATCTAGGCTACCTAGTATCCCCATGATAGTCATAAAGACAAGATAGACGCTTGCTGGAATAAAGGCGTTTGTTAACTCAAATCCGATGATTGTGATTAGAACTAGGTGAGAAATAATTATTGTGGTCATAATCCAAAGAAGGTCTCTGCCTCTAGCGGACCATGAACTAATTCTGTTCGCTCTATCTTGTGACGTATTCATTTTTACTCCAAAAAATCATATTTATTTTTTTTAATTAACTAAATCTTAATAATAATTAAATGCCGTTATCATTAAGTATTTTTTCATCAACTTAACATAACCCTCGGGTCATATATACTAACTTAATCTTGATCATCATAGCTATTATCGGCAGCTTTAACGGTTTGTTTTGAGCATTTTCTATTTTGGCAAATCTGACTTGTGGCTGCAACGATCAGTGCTCCGATTAATATACCTGAGAGCAGACCCACCTTTTTGTTAATGATACTAGATATTATCATCGGAAACTCCTAACGATTGACACGAATTATATAAATTAGTTTAAAATATTTTTACAAATAACACTATTATTCTTGTAATCAAATTAATCCATCGATGTAACGCGTCTGTTTGTCGCATTGTATATTTTAATGGTTGATACATGTTGTTAATGGGTAACGTATACTAGGCATATCGTTGTCCAGATAGCTATCAAACCGCTTTACTGGTGTTTATTCATTGACGTTTAATTCGTCTCTTCCCTGCTAGTAAAGTGAGCACCCCATTGGAGGTTGGCAAGTGCAATCCTTCAGTGGGGTGATTTATTATACAAAGATTTTGTCGGCCAATCCATAAATCAATATAGCGGTGAGGATGGCTAGCACTATAGGTACCACAAATGCCTCAGCTGTATATCTCACATCCTCTAATTCTTTAATTTCTGGATCAATTACCGATAAATAACCAAATATCGAGAAAATTACTGCTTGAAGAAAATTTATTACAAAATAAGCCCATGTCCCTTCTGGTCCATTTTCTCTGAATAAAATATACATTCCAACAAGTGTTATCGAAGCAATCAAGGAACCAGCAAGCCGCGCAGGTAGCATAGCAGTTACATGAATCCCATATTGTGCCATAAACGATTTTGTATCGAGGAGGGAGCGATAGGCGTAATAAGCCCCCATTAATAATGTGATAATAAAAATTCCGAAAAAAATGTAACCATTGAATAATTCAATCATAGGACTACCCCTTTTTTATAATATCAGTATCAACATTATTATGCACATTGCAGTGGAAACGCAAACAATAGGAAGTCCTATTTAACAATAAGCCATGAAAATTGAGTTATTTGAATAACTAGAAAGTTCAAAAGCGTTTTAATGTAAATATAAGGCAATCTTACCTTTGAAGATTTTTTGAATTTATGTTTATTGTGAAAAAATGTGACGAGGACGCTTATTCCTTCATGTCTTATATATATAAAAACATAACCCAATATTTCATACTCAAAATAGACTAAGATTATTTAAAATATATTGGTATTTAAAATTGGAGGGTGTTTGAAACACCTTATTTTAAGACAAACACATTTATATTAGCTTTTTTTAGAGGGGATTTCCAGATTGGCACAACTCTTGCGTCACTAAAATATAATTTTCTTCAATGACGTTTTATTGACGTTATGCATATTCCTCCATGAACTTAGGGCCACTTTCAGGTGGCCCATTTTTTAATATTTTTTGCAGATAATATAATTACTTTGGTTATATCTTCGTAATATCTGTTCTCCTGTAACAAGAGCATTTCAAGCAATCCACATTTGTCCTAGTTCTAATAAATAAGCTTAAATGTTACTTTTACATAATCAATTCATGTTCTATCTAAAAACGTGTAATTGATTGGTACACGCGATTAAACGGAAAATTTACAAAATATCAAAAAAGGGCTCGTGCCATATATAAAGTAGTTGCTTGGGTAGATGTTTAATTTAGGAGAAGCATATCAACAAATACCCAAGCGGTAATTGCCACAGCGTATACCTTAAGCCGAAAATAGGAATTTCTTACTCGCTGCGGCGAGGACATTCCATTCGTCAATCTATCAAAAATAAAAACTAGCCGGTAATTATTATCGATAATTTAAGTTTAGCAAAATTTGTTAACAACTAACAAGTGGAAATTTGTAATTATTTTTTATATAAAATCCTTGTTTCCTTAAATTCGTTTTCAGTATTTGGTGTGTTGTAAATATGTTTTTAGGTATGGGGAGACTTAGTTTAAATTATGATTTTAAAGTTCAAAGTCTAGAGTTCTTCAAAGCAAAGAATATATCTTATCATTCAGAAATAAGTAATTGATTTAATTATGTCTTTTTTGGTATTTTCTTACTATTTTAGTTTTATAAGTGCTATTGAAATGATTATGTTTAGAGCATATTTATTTAATAGAGAGTTAGTAAAAAAATGGATTTCTTATGGACGAACAAAGTTCTTTATCATTTAAAGCAGGAGAAATAGTATACAAGATAGATGCTAATTCCGATGAGGCTTACATAATTATAGAAGGAGAGGTTAATTTATATTCTCGCGATGGATTTTTACTAGCATCTTTATCAGATGGAGAAATGTTTGGAGAAACCTCCGTTATAATGGGTGAAAAAAGAAGCATTACCGCTAAAGCTGGTGTGAATGGTCTTAAAGTAAAAATAATACCAAAAAATAATCTTACAAATATTATAGAGAAAGAGCCTATTTTAGGGGCATTATGGAAAAAAACCCAATTAAGATTAATAGATTCCAATAAAAAAAATTCAGAACTATTCATCGAAGTAGAGGCAATTACAGAAGAGTTGGAACAATTTATTTCTGAGCAAAACTTTGAAGGAAAAAAAAGTGAAGACTTGAACAAAAGAATATCTCGTATCAAGCAATTACTTTATTCTTCGGGAATATAATTTTTACAAATTGCAACTGGACATTTTTTGTTATGGCAGACAGTCTCGAATATCATTATGTTTTGTGAACCGAGAATTTAAGAAAGAAATTTTAGTAGCATTAATTTAAAATTAGAAAAAGGCTAATTCCAATTTTTCTGTTTCTTTTCATAATTAGAACAAATCAATCTATGTATCCAACAATTATTACGTATCTATTTTTTTATAGGAAAGGTTTCACTCCTATTTTAAAAAGAGCACCATAAAATTGTCCGTAAACTATCCTGATATATTTAAGAAGCAAATGCTGTGCCATAGCAGAAATTAACTGTAACATTTCTGGTAATTTG
>CACPDC010000021.1 GCA_902632595.1 uncultured SAR116 cluster alpha proteobacterium | reverse complement strand
TATCGGTTTTTCTAATTGATAAGACCAAGTTCTATTGGTTAGGCTTCCAACCGGACGACCTTCGTAGTGGATAGTCATCCATTCAAATATTGGGTTACAGCTGGCTTTTTCGTCTTCAATTATTGCTCCCAGCTGGTGTCTTTTTGGTTCCTGGTTATAAATCCTGTTTAGTGCAGATAATCCTACTATATCTCTATCAAGATTTAGATCCACGTATCCACCCAATCTAACTTCAAATGGGTTCGTCAAATGATCCGTATCTCCACCAAACGAAAGTAGCCCGCTTTCTACTCTCTCACTTAGATTAGGACACCCTGGACCAATATTATATTTTTGACCAGCCTCCCTTATAAAACTATATAATTTTTGTCCAAATTTTTTATTTAACAAATAAATTTCAAATCCACCCTGTTTAGAATATCCAGAGCGAGACACAAGAATTGGGATCCCCTCTATTTCGGTTGGTTTAAACCAGAAATATTTTAGATCTTTCACCCAATTACCAATTATTTCCGCAACTAAATCTTCTGCTCTTGGTCCTTGAATAGCTAGAGGCGCTGCCTCTGGCTCACATATTTCAACGTTGAGCTGCCGCTCATTATTTATAGCATGCGCCCATAACCAAACGTCACTGTCCGCGATGGAAAACCAAAAGCAATCTTCATCTATTTTCAATAATACAGGGTCATTAATAAGAATGCCTGAATGATTGCATAAGGGAATATACTTACCCTGTCCTATTTGCATTTTAGAAATATCCCGAGGACATAAGATTTGAGCTAATTGCGCAGCATTCTTACCTTTTAATTGAACTTGTCGCTGAACGGCAACATCCCACATAGAAACTCCGTTTTTGAGACGCCAATATTCTTCTTCAGGATTACCAAAACTAGTAGGCAAAAACATTGAGTTATAGAGGGTAAAAGATTTAACACCATCATCAACAGTTGATTGAAAAAAGGGAGAACGAATTAAGCGGGCTGATGGAGAAATTGTAATCATTAAACGTCACTAATTATTATATCTATTTCAAACATTACCAATTTTTACATTTAATCCAGCAAGTAATTATGTAGCGTCTAACTTCCGACCAATTTTCAGATAAAAAGTCGTAAATCAGATATTTATCTTTCATCAGAAAATACCCAGAAATACATTTGGAATAAAAGTAAGTACTTCATTAAAATTTTACTATTTGTTTCTTTGACTTACTCTTTGCTTTGAGCCTTTATACGCCGGAATGTCAAAAGGGGTAAAGTCGGTAAAAGTGGCTGGACAATTATCTAAGATTTCGTCGTATAATACGGCTCGTCCACGAATAGATGATTTTTTTCCACCTCAAAAAAAATGCCGTAGCATTGAGGGTTACAATAGAATATTGAGCCGGTCTTATTCTTTACCTTTTTTGTTTTACCATCTGTCAACAATATCTGTTCTTTTTCGAGAACGCCTGTCATTACATAGCACATGTCGGTTTTATGTTCAGTTTGTGAATATTCTTGAATTGCAAATTTTAATGGCATTCCCAAATAATCATCTCCGAATTTATCTTGCCTATGTGTCCATTTGTCTTTTGTAAACTTTTGTGGCTCACCTGAAAGACAATCGGCGACTGACCAACTGTCCTTGCTCATAACGTTGTAAAAATAATTACCGTTTTTATCAATCATACCCCTACAATCATCCAATTTATCTTCAACATCATTCATTTTATCAAACCATCCCAACGCATGAATTGGATATCCATCCATAGCATACCCAATAGGGCGTTTCATCCTCTCTACATATGCTTCTCCTAACTCTTCTATTAAACATCTGGGAGCAATGTGATAATGGTAATCGTCACCTCGCACAGCATGACCACCACAATGGTCTAATTCTCCTTGATGAAGTGTATTTGGCCTTTTACCCGTTTTAGGATTTAATGGACCTTGGGTAAACGGATCAAAAATTGGAACACCATTTACAGCGACCCCTATCGCGCCGGTGTCTGTATAAGTGGGCTGCTTCGCTTTTTTGGGATGTCTAGTGATTCTATATTCATATTGGTGCACACGAGGAAATTGCTTATTTGTGGCAACAATACCTTCCATTATAGTGTGGGATACATCAGGCAAACCATTAGAGTTGAACGAAACTGATTTTGAGCTACATTTAAGATTTGATACTTCGTCTGTGAAGCACCCTTCATCACACATACATAATGATATTTCGTGAGCGAAAGAAATATTGTTCCATATTAATATAGCTACAAATAATAAAATCCGCATACAACACCCTTCTTCTTTAGATATGTAGTTTTAAAAGATATCATAATTGATTATATAGTGGAATTAGCTAGAGTATAAGACAACATCAACTGAGCATTTTATTCTAGTGGTATTGCGAAAGGGCCAATTCTATGAATAACTTTGATTGGAAAGACCCTTTTTTATTTTTCGAACAATTAGGTGAAGAAGAAAAATCAGTTCAACAATCTGCATCTAAGTTTGCATCAAATGAACTTTCACCTCTGCTTCAACAGGCAATTAAAAATGATGGAATTGGAAGAGAGGGATATCAATTAATTGGACAAGCTGGATTGTTCGGTGTCAACTTGCCACAGGAGTTTGGTGGGTCTGATGCTTCTCATATATCCTACGGACTGATTGCTAGGGAGATTGAGCGAATTGACTCTGGGTTTAGGTCCATTCTTTCAGTTCAATCATCACTTGTGATGCATCCAATTTTCAAATTTGGTTCAGCCTTCCAGAAACAAACCTATCTAAAAAGATTGGGAACAGGTGAACTAATAGGATGTTTCGCTTTAACAGAGCCTGAAGCAGGCTCTGACCCTGCGGGAATGAAAACTACCGCTGTCAAAACATCTAATGGGTACCGTCTAAATGGTTCCAAAACTTGGATTTCAAACGCTTCTATAGCTGATATATTTATCATCTGGGCTAAATCAGAAAATGATAATGGAAAAATCCGTGGATTTATAATTGAGCGTGGCGCAAAAGGACTTCAAACAAATAAAATTGATGGAAAATTATCTATGAAGTCTGTTGACACTGGTTCAATATATCTAAGTGATGTTGATGTAGACGAAAATGCAATTCTACCTGAAGCTATTGGTCTCAAGGGTCCTTTTTCATGCTTAAACTTAGCGAGATACGGAATTTGCTGGGGCGTTATGGGAGCCGCGGAAGATTGCTGGTTCAGGTCTCATGACTATGGCTTGCAACGCAATCAATTTGGTCGCCCTCTCGCAGCAAATCAGCTCTATCAAAAAAAGCTTGTTGATATGCAAACGAATATTGCAATCGGATTACAAGGATGCCTTCGGCTTGGACAATTATTCGATAATGGCAAAGTATCTCCAGAGGCAATTTCAATGCTGAAGCGAAATAATTGTGAAAAAGCACTAGTAATTGCTCGTACTTCTCGGGATATGCATGGTGCAAACGGGATACATCAAGATTTTAAAATAATGAGACATCTTTTAAATCTTGAGACCGTAAATACATACGAAGGTACGGCAGATATTCATATGCTTATTTTGGGCAGGGCCCAAACGGGTATTCAAGCATTTAACTAAAAAATTAGTTTACGAGTTCAATGTATGGTAGGGTTTTTTTAAATCTGACCTTTTTCATTCATAATAACCTCAAATGACTGAAAAAATGCCTTAGCTAATTTTCGTGCGGTGCTAGTTATCAACCTACTACCAAGCTGAGCGATCTTACCACCTGTCTCGGCTTTTGCCTGATATTTTAATCTAGTTATTTCACCCTCATCAATCATCTCCACCTCAGCACCACCTTTTGCAAAACCAGCAACTCCGCCCTCACCTGCTCCACTCAAAGTCAGTCTGGCAGGTGCATTAGCTACATCCAGTTCTACGGAGCCACTAAATTTTGCCTTAATAGGACCAATCTTTAGCACAACCTTAGCACTATATTTATTTTCATCTGTTAGCGATAGCTCTTCACACCCAGGTATACATTCCTTCAATATTTCTGGGTCAATCAGTTTCGCGAATACATCTTTGCGCTTTCCAGGTATTGTGATCTCATCACTTAGTTCCATATTAGCTATTCCTTAAATTTTGTTAAAATTCGTTGCTTTCTTCACTTAAACAACTGTGTGTGCAGCTCTTAAATTATTTATATAATTTGACACGCATTGCTAAAATCTATTCTAGATGCTCTTGGGCGAATATTCTCGTAATCCCCATAACCTAAATTAATAAGCATATTTGAACGCCAGCCAGTCCCCGAATAGAATGCCTCATCTGCAATCGTATTGTTAAAGCCATTCATAGGACCACAATCTAATCCAAGTAAGCGTGCTGCAATCAATACATAACCAGCCTGAAGCCATGATAGCTCTCTTGCAAATTTATCTCGCTCCATTTCTGTAAGCGCTTCTATTTTAGACGCATCCCTATGTGGTGCTAGCAGAGGAATATACTGATAATAATGAATATCATAAGCAATTATTATGGTAACTGGTGAGGAAATGATATTTGGACGGTTGAAATCGTTAGCCGCATTAATCAATTTTTGCTTTGCCTCAGGTGATTTTATAAAAGTGAGCCGCATAGGACAATAATTATTTGCTGTGGGTCCAAATTTTGCAAGCTCGTAGATTTCACGCAGCGTCGAATCATCAATCTCTTTGTCAGAAAAACTACGATGAGTCCTTGCTTCCGCAAAAAGCTGTTTTTTTAAGTCAGCCAAATCCATTCTCACATCCTTTTTATATTATATCTTGAATTCTTCTCTCAATTGATTTCCATGTTGATCAAGCTCAGGCACTTCACCAAATTCATAAGTTTGCCCCCTTATTATACCAGAGGGAGAAAAAAGATTATATTCTTTTCCTCCAGTACTTACCGAAATAAATTCTGTCTGAGAATGAACAAGTAAATCATCCAATCCGTTTAATCGTCCAAAAGCAATATTATTTTTTTGCAAATCTTCTGCTAAAATATTTAATTCTATTTTGGCAAATCTAGATTTGATAATTTTATCTAATGCATTTCTGTTAGCCACACGATTAATATTATTATCAAATTCTGGTTTTGTGGCTAACCATTCCATTTCAAGAATTTCAGAACAAAAAATTTTAAATTCTCTTTCATTTTGAACCCCTATTAATATTTTTTTGCCATCTTTAGTTGAATATACCCCATAGGGTGCGATAGTTGGGTGATTCAATCCCACACGAGCTACAGCTGTATTTCCATATTGTTTTTGTAAATGAGGCACATTCATCCAATCCATTAAACTGTGAAATAGTGAGACCTCGATTTGACGTCCTTGATTTGTTTTCAACCGAGCATATAGAGCTTGCAGAATACTCTGATATGCAGTCATCCCGGCTGCAATGTCGCATACTGAAACACCTACCCTGCCTGGTTCCGATTCAGCTCCTGTAATGGAAGAAAGTCCTGTCTCTGCTTGAATGAGTAAATCATAAGCTTTTACACTTGCAAATTTCCCTGTTGAACCGTAACCGCTGATATCACATCTAATTAAAGAGGGATTTAATCTTTGCATCTTCTGAAAATCAGCAACTAATCTGTCAATGACACCCGGCATGAGATTTTGTATAAAGACATCTGCATGCTTA
Source organism: uncultured SAR116 cluster alpha proteobacterium (assembly GCA_902632595.1). GTDB lineage: Bacteria > Pseudomonadota > Alphaproteobacteria > Puniceispirillales > Puniceispirillaceae > UBA5951. The sequence goes on along the minus strand of CACPDC010000021.1, from coordinate 20,727 downwards.
ACCATAGTTAACAAAATTTTTTTATCTTCCGGTTTTTTCAGGTCTAAACAAATTGACTCTTTTCCTCGATTTAACCAAATAAAATAAGAACTTTTATTTCCACCAGCCGCATCATATTTTCTTGCAAAATCACCTTCTGGTCGCTCTATCTTTATAACCCTAGCTCCAGCATCAGCTAGCTTTCCTGACGCATATGGTCCTGCAACAGCTTGTTCAACTGAAACAATTATCAATCCTGCTAAATCAGTGTTAAAATTTTTATCCTTTGACTTTTCCATTCCTACCTTTTTTATGCTCAGAATTTTCGCAGCCAATCGCCAATTCCCTCTGCAGTGCAATTATTTTTATTCTCAAGTAAATGCTTTAATGTCTTTATTTTTTCTGTTCCAAGTAGATTATATGCCTTATCTTCAAGTCTTGGATACGCATCAATAGCACTTTGGTTTTTATTCAAATCAAATTCGAAACTCTTTTTTGGAAAACCCTTCGAGCATACAAAAACACTAGCAAAGCTATCCTCCAAATCTTCATTGAATGATACTTTTATTTTATGCATCTGAAGTTTGATTTCTTCATTCCCAACCATTTCTTCAAGGAAACTATCTAATGCTGCCGTATTATATCCACAAATCAATAAGGCAGCTACGTAACGAAAACTAAACTTGCCTTGCAAACCTGTTTGCGGATTTTCAATGTCACAAACTCCATACCAACTAGAACTAACTGTAATATCAATTGTCTGAACGGATTGCGGGTGAAGATAATTTTCTGATTTTGCTATAATTAAAGCTTCTATTGCTGCGTGTAACCCATGACAACAAGCATGAAGTTTATAACTAACTTTGTCAAAACGAAACGGTAGTTCGGCACCCCGATTATAAAAAGATAAGTGTGTTTTTTCTGGCGAATGTGTTTCGATAAAGCCCTGTGTACTGCCAAGCCCATCTGGATTAGAGATAAAATCAAACCCGGCTAGAGTCGCCGCTTTGACACCATTTGAAGCGGCTATTCCTGCATTAAGAGGCTTTCCCATTGTGCCAAATTGAGACTTCAAACCAGATGCCATCGTGCTTGCTATCCCGAGAGCGTGATATCTTTGTATCTCCGTTAACTGAAGTAAACGACACGCTCCAATTGCTGCCCCAAAACAACCTGCTGTTGCAGTTTGGTGAAAGCCAGCTCTATAATGCTCCATACCTAATATTTCACCAACTAGTATAGCTGCCTCTGCCCCAACCAGAAATGACTCTATGATATCAAGGTAAGTTTTATTGCTACTTTCGCTTAAAGCTAAAATGGCTGGGAAAATGGCCGCTGATAAATGACCAATATGAAGAAAATGGGTATCATCATAATCTAAAGCATGGGAGATTGTACCATTAGCTAAAGCAGCTAGATGAGGGGCTGTCTTAATATTAAGTCCCAGTACTGACGATGTTTGATTTCCTCCTTCGTTTTGAACAAACTGCTGTATTTTTTTTGTTACAGGTTCTTGGCTTCCTGCTGCAGATACCACTAACCAATCAAAAAAGGAGTACTCAGCTACTTGCACGCATTTAGGCGGTAGTTCACCTGAGGAGAAATAGGAGTAACGCACTAAATCCCGAGATACATTATCCACAATTTTTAAAAAAGAATTATCATCCATATGATTTTGGCATACCAAGAATTTTTTCTGCAATATAGGACAAAATCATATTTGTTGAAATAGGCGCAACCTGATACAATCTGGTCTCCCGATATTTTCGTTCAATATCGTATTCTTCTGCAAATCCAAAACCACCAAATGTCTGCAAACATGCCTCCGCAGCCATCCATGAAGCATCAGCAGCAAGAAGTTTTGCAATATTGGCACTTTCACCATCATTGATCCCATTATCAAATTTTTCTGCTGCATGATGCACCATTAATTCCGCAGCTTTCATATGTGCGTAAGAGTTAGATATTGGAAATTGAATACCCTGATTCTTCGAAATAGGTGCGTTAAACAGAATTCGATTATTGCCATATTCACTTGCCTGACGAATAAACCATTGGGCATCACCAATGCATTCTGCTGCTATTAAAACTCGCTCAGCATTCATCCCAGAAAGAATATACTTAAAACCCTCCCCCTCGTTGCCAATTAAAGTATTTTCATCTACTTGCAAATCCTGAATAAATATTTCAGTTGTCGAATGATTAATCATGGTCCGAATTGGATTTATTTGAATGTGCTCTCCGCTAACATCTCTCATATCAATTAAGAAAACAGACAGTCCATCTGTTTTCTTAGTAACTTGTTCAGTTGGAGTTGTTCTCGCCAAAAGTAATAATAAATCAGAATATTCAGCTCTAGATGTCCATATTTTTTGGCCATTTATTATGTAACCATAATCTGTTTTCTTTGCAAAAGTCTTTAAAGAAAGGGTATCTGTCCCAGTGTTTGGCTCAGTTACACCGAATGCTTGTAGACGAATATCTCCACTTGCTATTCCAGGTAAATATTTTTGCTTCTGATCTTTAGAGCCATGCTTTAATAATGTTCCCATAATATACATTTGGGCATGGCAAGCAGCTGCATTTGCACCATTATAATGTATCCTTTTTAAAATTTCTAAAGCTGTTCTCAATCCTAGCTCAGAACCACCATATTCTTCTGGAATCAAAGCCGCCAAATAACCAGAGGAGGATAATTGTTGGACAAATTGAGATGGATATTCCCTGTTTCTGTCTAAATCCCTCCAATAAGACATAGGAAATTCAGAGCAAATAGCATCAATACCAACGTGGATATCATTTATTAACTGGTCAAGTTCGCTCATTCTAATTTTAACCAAATTCAGCCGTGGCTGCTTTTAACTTAAACTCGTTGTAAATTTTCCTCCCGGATGACTCTAGATCTGAAACCTTAGTATCTAAATTTGCAAAATTAAGCTTCCCATTTTGTTTCATTATCTCACCTTCAATGATAACTGTGTCAACATTGCCTGGATGACCATAACATATAATAGAATGAAGTGGGTTAAAGCTATTTTTCAAGTTCAAATCACTGTTTCTTAATAATGTGATATCTGCTTTTTTCCCAATTTCTAATGTGCCGATCTTATCATCAAGTCTAAAATCTTTAGCGCCGTTTATGGTTGCCCAGTCAAATGCATCTGATGTTGTAATTGGAATAGGATGCGGTCTTTGTCCTGTTTTCGATTGCTCTTCACGACTCAAAAAATGTCTCTCGACTTGCATTGTTGTTCGTGCAATCGCAAACATATCGGGGGAATAAGCACTTTCAATATCTGAGCCTATTGAAAATGGATAATTTTTTTTCAATAATCTTGCAGAAAGAGGGTTTCCATATGACATTTGCATTTCAACTTCTGCGGTAATAGTAAACGTAGCCCCAGAGTCAGTCAGAACCTCCAAATCCTTTTCCAATAATTCGTTTCCATGCACGATATTGATATGTTCACCAAGCAAACCGCTCTTATAGGCCATGGAATATGCCTGCTCACCTACCATTTGTAAACCAGAATGGTGCATGCTGGTTACCATGTCCATATCCTTTGCTAACTTAAAATCCTGCATACACACTTCGTTCACAGCCATTTGTGGACCAAGAATAGCAAGCCCCATTGTTACCTTTTTATCAGAACGGGACATTCGGCCAGAACGAAGCCTAACTACCTCATTTTCTGGCATTGGAACTTCAGAAAAGTGTGGCTGCCCCGGCGCTGGATCTGGTTTTGGTGTCCCATGCAGAAATACAGCTCGTATACCAGACTCCTCTAATCCGTCGATTGCCGCGTCAGAATGATCTGGCGTGCGGTTGCAGTGGTGCCAATCAACTAAAGTAGTAACACCATTGTTAATCTGATTGAGAGCGCCTACCAAATTGGCAATGTAAATATCTTCAGGCTCAAAAAATGTTGCTAAGCCAGCATGCATTGCTCTAAAATAATTAGTAGCTGTCCAGTCGCCAGCCAATCCACGCAAACCAGTCTGCCAAGTATGTATATGGGCATTTACAAAGCCAGGCATAACTAGCATATTTTTTGCATCTATCTCTTTATAATTATTTGAATTTTCGATTGAGGTTTCTATAGAAACTATTATTCCATCTTTTACCAGTATATCCTGTTTCTGGTCGTGATTTTTAAAATCACTACCAGATACAATAAGCGCATTTTTAATAAGTAAATCACCCGGCATAATAGCTCTCCTCCATTTAAATAATTAAATTAATATTGTTACGATCCATGGGAAATAGATTAGTATTGCTATGACAAATAGCATAGCGATTACGAATGGTGTGGACCCTGTAAAAATATCCCCTAGAGATACATTCAAATTTTTAGGCAAAGACGCCTTGACTACAAAAACACTTAAACCAAAGGGCGGCGTCAATAATCCAAGTTCAATTGCAATCACTGTAATTATGCCAAACCAAATTTGGTCAACACCCATAGCAATTGTGTAGGGAAGTGCAATTGGTAATAAAATTAACAAAGCCGACACTGAATCAAGAACCATCCCTAAAAGGATAATAATTAAAATATGCAAAACTAAAAAGGCAATAAAATTTAAATCCATAGCTTGAAGAAAATTTGTTAGATGCATCGGAATTCCAGACAATGCAAGCATTCTAGTATACAGGCTAGAAGCAATAATTAAGAATAAAATTCCTGAGGTGATAAACCCTGCTTCAAACACAACTTCTTTAAACGTTTGAAAGTTTATTTTCCTTCTAAGTATAGCAGTAATTAATGCTCCAAGTGCTCCAACAGCTCCGGCTTCAGTAGGTGAAAAAAATCCAGCATATATCCCACCCATCACTAGGAAAATCAAAAATAAAATAGGCGAAATCTGTATAAATTTATTCTGTTTGTCTTCAATTTCAGGCATTTCAAGAGATGGATTAATTTTTTCCAAAACGCTGTTCGGAAAAAATTTTACAGAACAAAATATCATTAAACCAAAAATACATGAGAGTAATATACCTGGTAATATCCCAGCAATGAACAATTTTCCAATTGATACCTCCGCAAGAATTCCATAGATAATTAGCAGAATACTGGGAGGAATAAGCATGCCAAGCACCGAACTTCCTGCCACAATTCCAACCGCAAAGCGATTTTTAAATCCATGATAAACCATAGGCGGCACAGCAATTCGGCTAAAAACTGACGCAGAAGCTAAGGAAGAACCAGTAATCGAAGCAAAAATTGCATTTGCGAATACTGTTGCTATACCGAGTCCACCTTTCAACCACCTTAAAGTACGAACAGCGAGCGCAAACGCATCTTTACCAACATCTCCTCGCTCTAATAATAAACCCATTAAAACAAAAAGTGGAACAACTCCAAATTCAAAAGATTGGATCGCTGTAGCAGAACTCATGCCTAGCGATTTAAAAGCAACTGGAAATTTATTTATGATTAGCCAGATACCTGCAAATGAACTAAACATCAAAGCTATTCCGATTGGCATTCCCATTAATACTAAAAAAAGCATGCCGCCGAAAGCAATAAAGCCTAATTCTGCTCGCGTTAATGGTAAACCTGTTAATAAGAAAAATAAAATTGCAACGAAGGCCAGCAAACCTATCATAAGAATTTTATCTTTAGTACTACCAAAGCCAACTTGGTAAATAGCATAAAGATGAATTACTATAACTCTAATTATTTCAAAGATGATTATAAGGGAGGCTATAGAATTGACCAGTTTGAACGGCCATGTTGGTATCGTAAATGCTCCAATTGCACCAGTAAATTCCGAACCAATGTAGGCCTTATAAAAGTCTGCCCAGAAGTAGATGGATATAAAATAAAAAACTACCAACGCAGCAACAAAAAATAAACTAGTTAACAAGTTACTAAATGGTAGACTTATTTTCTGAAATAGGGTGGATAATATTTCTGCAGATATTAAACGATTACGTCGAATTGTAATTCCAATTTGCAAAAAAACAACAGAAACTATTCCAAAACCAACTATTTCAGAGACACCATTTATTGGGGTGCTAAATATATTTCTTAGTAAAACATCTACACAAATTAATATAGTCGCTGAAATAATAGCCACTGATGCAGCCCACGCGAATGATACTGAGCTTGTATCAACTATGTGGTCTATATATTTTAAAAAGTTAATGTACATTCCTCAAATACGGCAGGCGGCTAACAAACCATCAGCCGCCCTTACCTTTTTATCAATATTTAAATATTTGCGGACCAATCCCTAAGCGGTTGACCAGTTTCTGCAGCGAGTTTCATGAATTTTTTAAGTATATCGCCAGCAGGAATACCTTTCGGCTCAAGGTTTTGTACGAATAAAGCTCCAAGATCTTCCATACCATTTGCCATATCTTTTCTTTGACTATCTGGCATTTCACGAATAGTACAACCAAAAGCCTCATATGCTCCAAGTGCCTTTTTACCAAGTATATTAATCACACCAGCATTTGCAGAGGAATATTCTCTTCCAAGAGTTTTAAGTACATCTTGTACTTCAGAGGGCAATGAATTGAATACATCCAAATTCATTCCACTTGCACCAAAAGTAAATGGACCTGTATCCACTAGTGTTACATGCTTAGCTTGTTCATATAACTTCAATGGGAATGCACCTGCATGTATTATAATGACACCATCACCAACACCTGTTTCAAGTTGCGAGTACATAGCCGGTAGTCCAGATGGTACAACAGTAGCCCCAAAAGGGGTAAGATAAGGTGCTGTTGTGGGAGCTCCGAGAATTTTCATTCCCTCTAAATCAGACAACTTATTGATAGGTTTTTTGGTAAACAAATGATACCCCCCTGAGACACATGCGCCAAAAGAGATTACATCTTGTTTTGTCCATTCATCCTGCATTGCTTTTTCGCTATCATCTAGTGCATTCATAATACCAACAGCCTGCTCCGGACTAGTAGTTGTAAAGGGTGTGCTGAAATATATATTATGAAGTGGAAGCGTTGAAGGCTCCCAGAGACTTCCAATCCAACCAATATCTGTTAAATTATTAGTAACTGCCTCTAATGTGTCATTAAAATTATAGAGTGCTCCTCCATAAGCTTCAGTCCATTCTATTTCATATTCACTTCCGCGCTCTTTGAGCATACTATTTGCTTTGGCAACAATCACAGACTGAAGTGGGCCTACCCATGGTATTACTGTCGGGTGACTAGATGCAATGGTCAGATTTATCTTTTTTGTCGCAGCAATAGCCTCTTTAAAAGCTCCCAAGGGTAAACTAGCCGCAATTAAACCTGCATTAAAATTTCTTCTGTTTATCATTTTTACCTCCCCATGAATTACAGATTTCTAGACAATTTTATGATAACTTACATATCAGATTAACTTATATATTTCGTAATGCCTCCGCAGATTTCTACAGTCGTTCCAGTCATATATGAGTTTCTTTCTGATACCATGAATGCTGCTAAGTCACCAACTTCTCTAGGTTCTGCCCATCTTCCCAGCATTGTCTGAGAGGCAAACCCTTTGCGCAATTCTTCTGAAGTTGTATTTCTAACCTTGGCCATCGCTTCACCTCTCGGCCCCCAAGACTCTGTATTTATCATGCCGGGACAGATGTTATTCACCGTAATATTGCTAGAGCCTAATTCGTTAGCCATTAATTTGTTAAAACCTATGAGACCAGCATTTGGAATAGTAGTAGATAATGCCCCCGGCATAAGTTGTGTACCAGAAAATCCTGTTACGTTGAGTATCCTTGCCCAATCATTGTTTTTTAAATGTTCAGCAGCATGTTTTGTTGTATATACTGCTGCCATAAGATTAACGTTTAATGCCCTAGCCCATACATCTTCGCCCATAGTTGCTAGTGTACCTGGTATCATACCGCCAACGTTATTAACCAATATTTGCAAGCCTCCGAGCTCTTTTATAGCCTCTTCAATAAATAGCTGACAGCCCTCCTCTGAGGATAAATCTGCAATCACACCTACAGCTTTAACTCCTTTAGCTTTTAGTTCTGAGACTGTCTGGTCCAGTCTCTCTTTGTTCCTTGCGCAGATTGCGACATTACAACCCTCATTAGCCAGCGCATGAGCAACAGCTTCGCCAATGCCTTGACTAGCGCCAGTTATAGCAGCATTTTTATTTTTTAGACCTAAATCCATCTCAAAGTCTCCAAACAATTTCGTTAACTGTATATATTTTCAAGAAAAAAATATTTTAATCAAACAAAAACTATGTTTTCTTGGGAAAATGTGAATTCATAATATTCGTATAAATTTATAATCAAATTTATGATACCATTAAAATTGAAGTTTAATTATATCTCTAACCATTAAAATGGGGTTGAATATGCCAAGAATTGATTACGTAGATGAAGAAACAATTTCAGATGAGGCCAGAGCTTTAATAGAAAGTGCTGACGAAACTGGGGCTCCTGACCCACGATGTGTACGAATTTATGTTAAAAATGAAGATGCTGGTGTCGAATGGGTTAAATATTGGAACAGTTTGCTTTATGGGGGCGTGCTTCCTCATGCCCTAAAAGAATTATGTAGAATCTATATTTCGATTGATCATGAATGTGGGTATTGCTCTACTGTTAGGTCTACTAAGGGTGCTGCAGAGGGTGTAACTGAAGAAAAAGTGGCAGCTTTAATGCATTTCGAAGCCTCTGACCTGTTTTCAGAAAAAGAAAAAATAGCCCTTACCTATGCAAAAAAATTTAAAAGTAGCGTGACTGAAATTGACAATGATGAGGTTTACAACTCTTTAAAAAAGACATTTACAGACGAAGAAATTATAGAACTCGGGATGCTTTGTGCACAGACTGATGGTGTTGGAAAATTTGCAAAATCTTTAAATATTATAAGCTGGGAAGATGCATGTATGATCAATCCTAATATTGTAAAAAAAGAATATGCTAATTCTTAAAATAATAGTTTTTAATTTATTTAAAGGAACGAATTAATGCCAACCGTATTGATAACTGGAGCGAATCGTGGTCTTGGACTAGAATTTGCCAAAATTTATGCCGAAAATGAGTGGAAGGTTATTGCATGTTGCCGTGCGCCAGGCAAAGCAGCTGAATTAATACAACTTAAATCAGATTTTGATTCACGAATAATAATTTTCAAAATGGATATTTGCAATCAAAAAGACATTGATGATTTTTGCAATGAAAATAAAACCACCACAATTGATTTGCTAATTAACAACGCTGGCGCTCAATTCGAAAATTATGGTTCTGCGGCATATGAAAGTATGGGAGAGGATCCAAACCCCGCTAATTATGATTATGAAATGTGGGCAGAAACTATGAAAATAAACTTATTCGCCCCAACGAAATTGACAGGTCATTTAACGCCAATGTTAGAGCGAAGTGATAACGCCAAAGTCATTATGCTATCCTCTGGTATAGCAAGTCTTGGGAATACTTGGCAAGCAGGTAGATATGCCTATAAAACAAGTAAAGCCGCTCTGAACATGGTTGTGCGTACCTTGGGTGAATGGCTGCAAACCAAGAAAATTGCTATATTCGCCGTGTCACCGGGGTGGACACGAACTGATATGGGAGGACCAAACGCTCCCCATGACTCCAGGACAGCCGTTGTTGGGTTGTATAAAGTGATATTGGAGGCAGATTTCACAAATACTGGAAGCTTCTACAATTTTGATGGAAAAAAAATACCCTGGTAGGGATAGTGCCTTTAAGATAATTTTCGTTGCCATCCGGCAATCTCAGTATGGTCACACCCTAATTCTAGTTCATTTTCTGCTCTTTTCCATTTATCTATACTTGTCTTTGAAAGGCTAAAATCAACTTTTAGAGAATTAGCAAGGTTCAAAGCTGTGAGAATATCTTTATTCATTAAGTCCATTCTAAAACCAGAATTGAATTTTTCGGATAGAATAAATTGATGAAATTTATTTTCAGTACTATTGTTTTTTCCTGAAGAATAATTCAGCACATCTATAAAAGTATTCGGCATAACACCAAATTTTTCTGCCAGTGACAATGCCTCCGCAACCACAAGTAAACCCGTGGCAGAACATAGATTATTAAGGCATTTACAGGCCTGTCCGCTTCCTAAGGACCCTGTGTGTATTATTTTTCCTCCCATCAAAGTCAAGGTAGGCATTGCTTTTTCAACATTGGGTTTATCACCACCCACTAAAATGGCCAATTCTCCAGATATTGCCTTTTTAACTCCACCAGAAACAGGTGCATCTACTAGACCTACACCCATTTTCGTTAAAGTGTTCCCAAGTTCAATTGTAAGATGTGGATCACTTGAACTCATGTCTATTGCAAGTGTTCCCTCCTTTAAATCAGATAAAATTCCTTTTTTGCCATAATAAACTTCTTTAACAATGGATATGTCCGGGAGACAAGTAATCACCGTATCCGAATTTACAGCTAGTTCAGACAAATCATTCGTTGGTACGACGTTTTCCGGCCACAAATTCTTTTTCAAGGTTTCTATATTTAGATCAAATACGTAAATATTATGCTGTTTTTCTTTAGCTAAATTTTGCGCCATGGGAAAACCCATGTTACCCAAGCCAATAAAACCAATATTACTCATAAATTCTCACTACCTCTAACAATATAAAAACCCGAATCTCGAAAAAAATTTCTTTTTGCTGTTCACAGATATTTTTTAGCAAAATTAGCGCATGCGGAACCAACTATCTGTAAATGATCCAAATTATCGTAAAGTGACATATGAGAAGCATCGCCACCTACTTGAAGCAACTCTTTTCTGGGACTCGGTATAGTTTGAAATGCCGGCACCTCAAATTCTGTCATCGTTATATCATCATACCAAGAAGTAACCATTAAAGTTGGTTGATGAATAATCCTTTTCATGTAGGGTGTAACATCGTATCGAATTGCATATTCAAAGCTTTGGACTGTAGTCCAGTGTTCGTGATTAGGCGCAACCGTCTCTTTGAATTTTTTAAATACAGGCCAAGTCTCCGGAGCAGGCCAAACTGATGCCTTTTCATGTGGATGTGCTGAGTGTGCAATAGTACCGTGCTTTCCAGTTTTAAATCTTTTAACTCGGTCTTTAGCAACTATATCCCATAATTCACGCAATCCCACATTTGAATTAGCTCGAAGAGCATTATACCAGCCATCTAACATCGGAACAACACTCATGATAATTCTTATTCTAGGGTCAAGTGCTGCGACTGGGAAAACATGTCCGCCTGCATATGAAATTCCCCATATTCCTATTCTATTATGATCAATATCCCCGCGCTCACATACATAAGTAACGGCGTTAATCAGATCATCAATTTGCTCCCAAGGGTTGATATGCTGTCTTATTTCACCCTCACTTTCACCCAGATTTCGATAATCAAAAGATAAAGCAGCATATCCGGCGTCTGCTAAAAATTGAGCGTATTCGGGTTGAATCAGCTCTTTTACGTAACACCATCCGCCCCCCATCACAATACATGGATATGGCGGTTTTACGTTATCAGGTATATAAAGATGTCCTACTAATTTTAGCCCATCACTATTAAATGTAACGTCTTCTCTTGGCATTTGCTTCTCCTAAAAACCACAATGTTGATTAACAAATATTTCGATTTAATTATTTCAATCCGTTTTTTTATCCCACGCAACCAGGCTTATTTGGCTAAACAATCCCGCTTTTACATACGGATCGTTATCAATAAAATTTTGGACTGCCTCCCTATCAGGGGCATCTACAATTATTAATGTTCCTATAGGACTTACACCATCGTCACATACCAACGGGCCTGCATGAACGATTTTCATACCATGTTCATACACATATTTTACATGTGCAGGATTATTTTTTGTTCTAATGGCTGATTTATCATGACAATCAATAGCTGAATAGACAAAAAGCATAATATTTTCCCTCCAACAAAACTAAGCCTATTGGCGCTCATTTAGACACTTAATTTTATCCATAAAAATGACTCTACAATATATTTAAACTGTGTCACTTTATATTTTATTGTTACCCAAGAACCCCCTATTTCTATAAAAGAAACTTTTTGGCACCAACCAAGGATAAAAATTAAACAGTTTAAAAATTATGGAAATGTTGTTTTTATATCGCTCCTATCGCCAGCCAAGTCCATCTCGAGCCCTTTCAAGGCTGTCAAATATTAGATGACCAAGGGCTTTGCATTTTTCTGAAGGAATTTTTATATCTGGGATTTGGATAACGGGAACGCCTGCAGCGTGTGCTGCAATCACACCAACGTCTGAGTCCTCAAATGCAATGCAAGTGCTGACTTCTTCGTTAACACAGGAAGCTGCCTTCAAATAAATATCTGGCGCAGGTTTAGCGTTTTTTACTTGATCCCCCCCAATAATAAATCCGATGAATGAACGTAGTTTAGCTCGAGTCAAAAGTGTTTCTGCAGACTGAGTATACGAAGATGTGGCAACTGCAATTTTAATTTTTTGAGAGTAAAGATACTCTAGAAATTCTAATGCTCCCTCCTTAACCGGAACTTCATAATTTAAATTTTTCTGGAAATACTCCCACCAAATTTTATTAAAAAGTGCAATATTTGTATCTTTAGGAAGGATAGAAACTAGAAGCTTATCTCTTAAAACAGAACCATGTCCAGATAGTTGTGCGTACTCTTCATCTGAACAAGAAAATTTAATTTTTTCACAGCTATAGAAAAAGGCATGTTTAGCTACTTTTTCTGTATCTAGAAGAAGCCCATCCATATCAAATAAAATAGCTTCTGGAAGTGGAAGCGGCTTATTAACGATATTGATTTGCATTTGTTATTCTCTTTCCTATTATTTCTTTTTATCGATATATTATTTATCATAGATTCTTTAGAGTTATTCAGTAAATTTTCAAACTTTGGTGAGATAAATAATAATATGATAAACACTCCTGTTTTTGATGGTCATAACGACCTATTGCTAGCACTTTGGCGTTCTAACGATTTAGACGGAACCGATTTTATATTTGGAAGGCAAAAAGGACATATTGATCTTTCCCGGTGCATAAAAGGTTGTTTTAAAGGAGGTTTTTTTGCAGTCTTCGTCCCTGCAACCAATGTAGCACCACAAACCTTTTGGGAACGTCATCCAGAACTCGCAAAAGATAAAAAAAAGGCAAAAGAAAAAATGCCTTCTAGTAATTTACTAAATACAGAACAAATTTCACAAACATATGCCTATGCAGCAACAACCGAGATGATAAATATAGCGCATAATATAGCTACTCAACATCCAGATAAACTAGAAATATGCACTGACTATACAAAATTAAGGAGTTGCATCGACAGAAAAAAAATAGCGCTACTTTTGCATATTGAGGGTGCGGAGGCGATCAGCTCAGACTTGAGTCAGCTAGAGACACTATACAACATGGGATTAAGATCTATTGGTCCTGTATGGTCACGCAAGAATATTTTTGCAGAAGGCGTAAACTTTAGTTTTCCCTCAACACCCGATCAGGGTGATGGTTTGACAGATGCAGGTAAAAACCTAATTCGTTTTTGCAATAGGAAAAACATACTTGTTGACCTCTCTCACCTGAATGAAAAAGGTTTTTGGGAGGTTGCTGCAATTTCTGATAAACCCCTTGTCGCTACCCATTCTAATGTTCACTCTCTTTGTCCATCTCCTCGCAATTTAACACAATCTCAGCTAGCAGCGATTGCAGAGTCCAATGGGGTTGTAGGTTTAAATTTTGGAATAGGCTTTCTACACCCTGAAGGTAAACAAGACAAAGATCTGCGCCTTGATATTATGTGTAAACATCTAGATGCACTTCTCAAAATTCTTGGAGAAGATGGGGTTGCACTTGGCTCCGATTTTGATGGTATCCAAATCTCAAACCATATTTCAGATTGCTCTGGGCTGCCAAAACTTGTTGCTTCAATGAAGAAAACTGGATATGGCGATAATCTAATCCAAAAAATATGTTTTGAGAATTGGCTCAATTTGCTCAAAAAAACGATTGGATAATTATTTTGGGATATATCATCCGCTTATCTATTTTATTCAAAAAAAATAAAAAATTAAACCTCATGAGGCCGTCATTTTGGGTACAACATGTAAAAATGTGTTAAGTTCTTGATTATCTGCTTCAACTGCACGCCTTAGTTGATATTCAATATCTGGAACAGCTGACTTTACTCTCGCCCATGACGGGATGAAGGGCGTTTCCATTGGTGCATAACTAAAATCACTGCCCGCCCGCATAATATTTTCAGCAAATAACTCTACTGCTCTCTCTTCAGAATCTATGTCATAACTCAACCCATTAACCTCAGCATCCATTTGGTATTGGCGAACCATATCAAGAGCAATTCGGAAGTAAGATGCTTTTAAGGTTCGAAATGTGTCGGGTCCAAAACAATACCCTTGGGTGGCTAACTTTCTTATAATCACCTTTGCTATATCAATGGACATGCGAGACAAACCAAAATCGCGGTCATCTTCAGATAGTTCTTGATGTTTATGGTCATAGGTATCTGCAATATCAATTTGGCATATTCTGTTACTTGCTTGATTTCGCTGCATCTCTGATAATATTCCAACTTCCAATCCCCAATCTGAGGATATTCGAAGTTCGGGTATTAAAGACCTTCTGAAGGAAAATTCTCCTGCTAGTGGATATCTGAAACTCTTCATAAAACTAAGATAATCACTGTGACCCAGCACCTGTTCCATTGCCAAAAGCAAAGGTGACACCAGCAATCGACACGCTCTACCATTCATTTTATTGTCGGATATCCTTGCGTAATACCCCTTACAAAATTCGAATTGATAATTTGGATTTGATATTGGATAAAAAAGTCTTGCTAATAACATCCGGTCATAAGTCAAAATATCGCAATCATGTAGCGCTACAGCATCTGCTTTAGCTCTTGCATTAACATATCCTATACAGTACCAGACATTTTGGCCTTTCCCTGGCTCCTTTTGGGCAAGACTTTTTTCCTCAAGCATTTGTGAGATAGCCTTCATACGAGGACCATCATTCCATAACAGTGAAAAGGGCTGTTTCAATTCTCTAAAAAAAGAATATGCATATTCGTATTGATCTCGGTCTGCTTTATCTAACCCAATTATTACGTGATTGAGATATCTTACTTGAGAAATATTTTTAACGATTTCTTTAAGAGCAGGGCCCTCTAATTCAGAATACAAGCTCGGCAATATTAGTTCCATTGGCCGATACCCTGCGAACAACGAAAGGTCATCTTCCATCTGCTTAAGTGTTTTAGTACCAAAATTATGTAAGGTAGCTACACTGCCATTTTGTGCAAAATCACCCATAACGTAATGTCTCCTCTATTTGACTTAAACTTAATGCCTTTCTAATTGCCTCTAACCATCCAAGAGGTGCAACACTTCCTGCTACAATGGTGCGCTCAGGTGGAAGGGAGATTGAAAGTAACGGTTTGTGCGGGCGTGGAATGATACAAGCTAAATCACAATTTTCAAGCATTTCTTCGTCATTTTCACTATCACCAACCCCAACCAGAAATGGCTCAAATCCGTGTATCTTTTGTCTGGTTCGGATAAAATTGCAATAGTCGGCTTTGTCATGTTTACCACTCAAAGTCATTAGTCTACCACCATGCTGAGCGTTTAAATTTTTAGAATTCAATATCTTTTTTAAATGGTGAAGTTGTATTTGATTACCAAAAAATTTAAAGTTAAAAGAAAACTCCCTAGCTAATGCGTTTTCAAGATTCTGGCCTGTAAGTCCAAATGCGTCTATTTGTTGCTTAAAATTCATATCGTGCGAAAATAAACATTGGTCTTTTAACTCGTCACTTACATTCTCACACCATATTTCCCAAATTTTTTCTGTGTTTATTGCAGCCGGGGATAAGGTAAAAGGCTTAGAAGATTTTTCTAATGTAATATGGTTAATATTCTGAAACCCTGCCCCATTTTCATAGATGAACGGTAAATCTCGTCCTAATTCAGCACAAAACATTTCCATTTCCGCTTTGGTTTTACTAGAAGCGGGTATAATTTGAGTTTGAGAATCCAGCAGGAAAAGAAGCTCAGAACGTATTTCGCTAAAGCTGAAATTTGAATGGTTTAGCAAGCTACCGTCAAGATCAGTAATTATGATATTTTTCAATTTCTGCACCTTTTTTTCAACAAAAATCACAGTAGAAAGAAAATTGTTAAATAAAAGTGCTTATTTTTACGCAATGTGATGCATTTACTGCATCAGTGCCAATCAAAAATAAAAATGATTAAGTATTCTTTCTAAATTATAGTAAAAAAATATTTATTAATTTTTGAGAGGACCTTATGAGCGTATTTGATAAAGATTTATTCGACACTGGATTAGCCAAGAGAAAAGCAACATTGGGGGACGAATACGTTGACCAAAGTTTAGCTAACGCTGATGAATTTACAAAACCATTCCAAGAAGCGATGACCGCTTGGTGCTGGGGTTTCGGATGGGGTGATGAAGTTATTAATGCAAAAACTCGTTCTATGATGAACCTTGCTATGTTAGGGGCAATGGGACGAATTCATGAATGGGAATTGCATTGTAAGGGAGCGCTCAATAATGGTGTTAGCAAAGAGGAAATAAGAGCTATAATACATTGTGTTGGCATTTATGGAGGTGTGCCATTATCTCTTGAGTGTTTTCGGGCCGCCAAAAGGGTATTTGTTGAGCAAAAAATGGAATAAGTCACAACTAAGGATTAAATTGACGCCGTGACGCCGTTAAGCCTCTAGCCTTTAAAAAGTTAGCTCAATAACAACAAAAAGCCGCTAAATCGAAATTATATTTTAAATCCCGTTTGTATTCAGATTGAGTAAAATTTACGTGCGGTTTTTTCAAATATTGCTTCATGATAGGATTTGGGTACTATGGTCATAATTGCGCTCATTAAAGTATTGTAGTCTGAATAAAGACTATCGACGGGAAAATTAGACCCAAACATACATCGTTTCGAACCAAACTGGTCTAAACATATTTCAATTAGTGGCCGGAAGTCTTCTACACTCCAATCATGCTTAAACATGCCAAGCCCTGAAATTTTGCACGTTACGTTAGTTAATGACGAAATTGACGTTAGGGCTTTTCGCCAATACAGAATTCCCTCTCTAGTTCGATCGTGTGGACTTCCAGCATGACAAAGTGCAACTTTTAATTCTGGCACCTTGTCAAATAATAATGCAGCTTGTTTCATAACCTCTGGAATAAGCTGCAAATCAAACGTAAACCCGCGTCTAGAGAGTGTTTTCAAGTTTTCAAAAACAACTGGAGATCCAAGATTATCTAACAGAATAGAGCCAGCTTCCTCACCAGGAGCTCTACTTAGGATTTGTCTTACGCCAGCTACTGAAGTGAGTTGTTCAAAAGTATCTATTTCTACTGGTAATCTTGGATTGGTTAAATCGCAAAAAACCACCTGCTTCAAAATCCATTCTGGATGATTTTTTGCAATTCCATCAATCCACATCGCCTCCTTTAAAGCATCTTTAGCCCCCACTTGAATATGAACCGAACCTTTAAACCCGTGGGATTTACAATCTTTTTTAAAATTATGAATTAGATAATCTTTTTGAATTGGTTTTGGATCGCCAAAGAAACGCTTTTTAGATTTTTCTTCAAGCCATGGATAAAAGACAGCTGATAAATCCCACAAATGATGATGTGCATCGATCATATAAATCTGGTTTCCTGCATACGCTGTAAAACGTCTAGCTCTTGCATTTTCCAAAAATGCAAAAAATCAATAAAGACCCAGTTTTCTGAGAGCTTTTCTCCGTCACGTCTGAAAAAATCAATTACACGCATATCAGCAGCTATATCGCTAGCTGGCATTCCCATGAAGCCGCCGGTCGGAGTAAGAGTTAAATTTGGCCACCCAAAAAATCCACCAAAACTTCCTTCTGCAATCCTACAAATATGGCCATTAAATTTTCGGTTTGTAAAACTAGCACGAAATGGCCCAGAATGCTGTTCTGCATAGCGCTCGATTGTATAGGTTGAGCCAATGCCTGCAGGCCCCCACCAAATCATATCATCATTCCAACTACGGCGTAACTCATCGACTAATGACTCATCTCGACCACCATGCCATTTTTTGCAGTCCTCTATCATGAATTCAATCGCATTGAGCGTCTTTGTACTCTCTTCAACAGATGCAGGTTGATACATCAAACCATCATGGGTCATCGGACCAGGCTGAATGAGGTGTGCCCCTGTCTGCGGTGGGAAAGGATTAAAACCTGCTTGCATCATAAAGTGGGGAATATCAAAAAACATAGCCGTTTCGACTATTTTGTCATCCCTAATGTGGTTAAACTCACCATAGCGAAGCATAATGATTTTATGCGTTGGAGGAATTTTAAGCCAAGGTGAGTCAAATAGTCCCATGATATGACCCATTGAGGCAACCCAAATACCCTCATGTCCTTTAATCTTGTTTTCACCTGCAATAAAAATATCCATTCTTCGCTGCAAATTGCTAAGTGCTCTTTTTAGTGGTCTCCAGAATTCATCTGAAACTGCCTTTGGACCAATTTGCTCATTAAACGGATGATACCCCCGCCAAAAAACATCTGGATGCATTTTCTCAAGAAGTACATCTTCAACCACATTTTCTGGGACCGAATCCAGCTTTTGATAGAGTTCTTTTATGATATTTTTGGATCTTTGTTTTATACTCATGTCGCTTTTTTCCCTAACATCAAAGAAACATTACTACAGGGCAGAAAATTAACTTGCCAAGCAAAGAATTACTTGTCTAGAATTTTTGCAATCGTATGCAAAAATACCTTTAACAAATATGTTATCTGTTATTTCAGATGAATACTGAACGAACACTTTAAACTTACTTAGGAGAATAAATTATTATGTTTTTTAGAACGATTTTAACAGCTGGAGCCATAGGTCTTCTGTCAACAGCATCCCACGCTGGATGTGGCATTGATTCTGGTTCTGTACGAATTGGAGGGAATGATTTTCCAGCCTATCAAGCTGTCGCGGAAGCTGCTTCCCAATGTGCGGGTGGTGGAGTAACAGTATCAGTCGATTTAAATAAAGACCACAAAGATCGCCAAGTTGCCTCACTTACCGCAAATCCAGCTGAATTCACATCATCTTTAGCAAATAATAGCGCGTTAAGAGTATTAATGAATGACGGTCTTGTTCGACCTCTTAATAATCTGATTGCTAAACATGCTTCTGGCCTTCAAGACATGCAATTTGTTACGGTAGATGGTAAAGTAATGGCTGTTGCTTATATGGCAAATGCTCAACATCTATTCTATCGTTCCGATATTTTAGATGCAGCAGGTGTTGCGCCACCAAAAACATACGAAGAGGTGCTAGCTGCAGCCAAAGCTATTAAAAATAAAGGATTAATGGAATACCCCGTCGCCGGCACATACTCTGGATGGAACCTGGGTCTCGAATTTATTAATATGTACTTAGGACATGGGGGTGAGTTCTTTGAAAGTGGCTCCGCAAAACCTGCTATAAATAACTCGAAAGGTGTTGCCACTCTTAATATGATGAAATCTCTAACAGAATACATGAATCCTGATTTTCTTACCTACGATTCAAATGCTGTACAAGCAGACTGGGAGGCTGGAAAAGTCGCTCTCACCAACTTGTGGGGTTCAAGAGCTGGACCCGTAACAGACGGTGAAGGTTCAACAGCGGAAATTGAGAGTAACACAAAATTCTCTAGTGCCCCAACTGTGGCTGGCGGTTCCAGACCAGCAACAACTTTATGGTGGGATGGTTTTACCGTGGCAACAAATATTTCAGATGAGGATGCAGAAGCTACATTCAAAGCAATGATGAATGGTATATCTACTAAGATGGCTGTTGCTAATGCAGAAAAAGCAAACTGGTTGATAAAGGGAGCTCAAGCAAATCCAGCAGGTGTTGGTGTTTTAGCTTCAGCTAGCGGTGGTGCCATTCCATATCCAATGCTACCGTACTTTGGAGCCATGCATTCGGCAATAAGTGCAGAAATTGTCGAATTCTTGCAGGGAAATGAGTCGGCAGAAAAAGCTTTGGAAGATGTTGAGGCAGCTTATATTGCAGCAGCAACTGAAAAAGGGTTTCTTTAACTAATATTTAAAATGTGCAGAGGGATTTAATCCCTCTGTATTTTTTTCTGGGCACTAATTTATAATACTTAATAAATGAACATTTAGGGAAAAACGAATGCCCCATTACACCTTCCTAAAATTCATTTGGCCCTCCGCATTAGCGATGTTGATGTTTATTGCATTACCCATAGTGTCAATAAGCATTCAATCTTTGTTTATTGAGCATGAAAAAATACTTGTAACTGTTGAAAATTGTACCCCATTTGGTTGCAAAGAAATAACCAAAGTAGATCTTGAAGCAACAGAAGCCCAAGAGGCTAAGAAACCTCTTGGTAAATTTAACGGATTTGGTACTTATACAAACCGAAATCACCTTGCCTTTAGTGAATTAAAACAAGCTTGGAGAGAGTCTAACGGGCTTAATAAGTTCCTTGCTGAAGTATTTAATCTTCCGTTTTACAAGGCATTAAGTTTCACACTCTCATATACTTTTATCGTTACGCCTTGTGTAATTATCATAGGATTTTTTATCTCTTTAGCTGTTAACAGACTACCTTCTTTTTTTAAAGGACCAACAATATTTGTTTGCCTGTTGCCTATGATTATAACGCCCCTTATTGGCTCCCTTGTTCTGTTCTGGATGATCGATGCAGAGGGAATAATTGGAAGTTTCTTACAAATTATTTTCAA
>CACPDC010000020.1 GCA_902632595.1 uncultured SAR116 cluster alpha proteobacterium | reverse complement strand
GCCCTCAACACTTCTGTTGCTATGGCTGTTATGAATAAAGTTGCACAAAAATCTGGTAAATCCGCTTTAAATGTAGCTGAGGGTTTTGTTAAAATTGCAAATGAAAATATGGCAAATGCTATTAAAAAGATCTCTGTTCAAAAGGGGCATGATATTTCCGACTATGCTCTGTCATGTTTTGGTGGCGCCGGCGGTCAACATGCATGTGCTGTAGCGGACTTACTTGGCATTAATAAAATAATAATACATCCCTTTGCGGGAGTATTATCTGCCTATGGGATGGGCCTGGCAGACATTACGTCTAACTATCAAAAGCAAATTGACCAGGCAATGGATCCAAAACTCACCCCAGTACTTGAAGAAATAATTTCAGAATTGAGTAATACTGCAATTGCTAGCCTAGCTCAACAAAACATCTCAAAAAAAGATATAAACATTAGCTGCAGAGGACACCTCAAATACGAAAATAGTGATAGCACGATCGGGATTAAAGTCTCAGGTTTCAAAAAAATGAAAGAGTGTTTTGAAAAAGCTCATAAAGAGCAATTCGGTTTTATTATGCCAGAGACACCTATCGTTATGGATTTTGTGGAAGTTGAAGCTAGAAATAGCCCAACCAAAACAAAAAAAATAAAATTGGACCAATTAAAATTCAAACCTGTTCCAATTGAAATTTGCGACTTATATTTTGAAAGTACTTGGCACAGAACCAACCTTTACTATCGTTCCCAGATAGGTAACGGACAAACAATAATTGGACCAGCACTTATTCTTGAAAAAACAGGAACAGTTTTTGTCCAACCAAATTGGCACGCCATAGTAGATGAAAACGGTTGTATTATTTTATCTTGTGAACACAAAAAAAGAGAGAAATTACTGAATCAAAAACTAGCAGACCCGATCTTATTAGAGGTTTTCAATAATTTATTTATGTCTATTGCTGAACAGATGGGGGTGACGCTGCAGCAAACTGCCCGCTCCATAAATATAAAAGAGAGATTAGATTTCTCCTGTGCAATATTTGATGATAATGGTGAGTTGATTGCAAATGCGCCGCATACTCCAGTTCATCTTGGTTCAATGGACAGGTCAGTATCATCTGTGATTCAGACACATCCAAAAATGAATAAAGGAGATGTATTTGCAACAAACGCGCCGTATAATGGAGGCACACACTTACCCGATATCACGGTAATTACCCCCGTTTTCAATGGAACAAAATCGCGCCCAATATTTTTCGTAGCATCACGAGGACATCATGCTGATGTTGGTGGAACTGCGCCAGGCTCTATGACACCCCGCGCCACCCATATTGAAGAGGAAGGCGTCATTCTGGATAACATCAAATTGGTGAGCGAACATAGATTTTTACACAATGAGACTCTTCAAATTCTTACTCAAAACAAATATCCATGTCGGAATCCAGAACAAAATATTGCAGATTTAAAGGCCCAAATTGCTGCAAATGAAAGAGGTGTATCAGAGTTGAATGCGATGATTTCGAAATTTAGTTACAAATTAGTTAACTCCTACAAAGGATTTATCCAAAATTATGCTGAGAACTGTATAAGACGCATGATTAGCAATTTAAATGATGGGAAAGCTGAAGTTTATTTTGATCAAGGTTGTAAAATTTCAGTCCTAGTTAAAATTGACAAAAACACAAAAACAGCAATTATTGACTTTTCAGGCACAAGTCCTCAGCAAGACGATAATTTTAACGCACCAGAGCCAATCACAAGAGCAGCTGTGCTATATTGTATTAGGTGCATGGTAGAAGAGACCATCCCCATAAATGCGGGGTGTTTAAGACCAATTTCCATTATTTTGCCGAAAAGTTCTATGCTTAACCCAATATACCCCGCAGCCGTAGTTGCTGGAAATGTTGAGGTTAGTCAGGCAATTGCCGATTGTATTTTCCTAGCCTTAAATGTCATGGCAAATGCTCAAGGTACAATGAATAACCTAAATTTCGGAAATGACTCCTTTCAGTATTATGAGACAATATGTGGTGGCGCTGGAGCTGGTAATGGCTTCAATGGATGTGACGCTGTTCATACCCATATGACGAACACCCGTCTTACCGATCCAGAGATCTTAGAAACAAAATATCCAGTATTGCTAAAACTATTTAAAATAAAAAGAGGTTCAGGAGGACATGGTAAATGGCGTGGCGGTGACGGTATTGAACGTCAAATAGTATGTCTTCAAAAAATGGACGTGTCGATTCTGTCTAGCAGGCGCATTGTCGAACCGCAAGGTCTAAGTGGCGGCTTAAATGGCTCAATTGGTAAAAATATGCTTCTCCAAAAGTGTGGCAGATGCAAGGAATTGCCAGGCAGGGTGCAGTTTGAGTGTCATCCTTCCGAAACTATAATTATTGAGACCCCATCTGGCGGTGGTTACGGCAAACCAAGTTAAACAATAATTTTTACAAAATACCTAATTGCGGGATATCAAAGCCCTCAAAAAGAATAACGCTAAAATATTAGTTTTCCCTCTATAAATGCTTTTACAAATTCACTATCCGGATTTTCAAAAAATATCTGAGCAGGCTGAAATGCCTCTAGCTTTCCTTTGTGAATGAAAATTATATCCTCGGCCAAACGTCGGGCTTGATTCAAATCGTGCGTGATAAAAACTATTTTTGTATTTTTTTTTCTTAATTTTATAAGTAATGTTTCTATCATTTGTACTGAATAGGGGTCTAAACTAGCAGTAGGTTCATCCAACAACAATAACTCAGGTTGCAATACTAAAGCACGAGCTAATGATAGTCGCTGTTTTTCTCCACCAGATAATTGTCTCGCCTGAATATATTTTTTTTCACCAAGGCCGACTTCTTCCAGTAATTCTCGTAGTTGAAGTGTTTTTCTGGCTTTCTGAAGATTTGCTACGAAAGAGAGGTTTTCCATTACAGTCCGCCTAAGCAATATCGCGTTCTGAAATACCATCGCTTGTTTACTTTTTATCGTATCGTTTGTACTTTTTCCTCTAAACAATACCCTACCTGAACTTGGAAAGTCGAGGCCATGGAGTAATCTCATCAAAATACTTTTTCCAGCACCATTTGGACCAAGTATAATTGTAATACCTTTCGACTTGATGGTAAGAGAGATTTTATCAATCAAACAGGTTCCAAATTTGTGAAATGAAATTGAGCGAAACTCTATAGGCAGAAGCTCATATTGAAATGCACTTTTCTTGGAACTATTATCAACCATTCTACTTATCTATCGCCCAATACTTTGCTCTTGCAGCTAATAGATTAACACAAACTGCAATAATCAAGAGAACAAAACCAAGTGCAAGTGCCAAAGAAAGATTGCCCTTGGAAGTCTCAAGTGCAATAGCGGTAGTCATAACACGAGTAAGATGATCAATGTTTCCACCAACAATAGAAACGGCACCCACCTCGGAAATTGCTCGGCCAAAGCCAGCCAGAACAACAGTCAAAAGTGAAATTCTAGCATCCA
This sequence comes from uncultured SAR116 cluster alpha proteobacterium, assembly GCA_902632595.1. Taxonomy (GTDB): domain Bacteria; phylum Pseudomonadota; class Alphaproteobacteria; order Puniceispirillales; family Puniceispirillaceae; genus UBA5951. The sequence continues at coordinate 25,525 of CACPDC010000020.1, read as the reverse complement.
CAAGGTATGCTACCACTGCTTTTGATGTGGATACATTTAAAGAACAAAATAAATCCTGATATTCAGCATGCAAGTCCTCAATTATTTGCGTAGACAAGGCTACGATAATAGGAATGACTAATAACATTTGCGCTATTATCATTGCAGTTGGCGTGTAGAGCAAACTTAAGAAACCAAGGGGTCCAGCTCTCGAAAAGTATAAGTACACAATCAAACCTACCACAACGGGAGGCATTCCCATCATGGCATTCAGGATAGATATCAACAATGAACGAAACTTAAATCGATGAATGGCAAGAAATGCTCCCAAGGGTAGTCCTATAATGACACTTCCCAGCAATGAGGTTAAACTAACCTTAATTGAAAGAAAAATAATTTCGTATAGGTCAGGGTCTCCTGAAATCAAAAGATAAAAAGCAGTAATAAAAGACTCTGAGATTAATTGCATGAAAGCTGGAAAATCTAATAATCGGAAAAGTTACATCAGGTTATCATATTGGCACTTTGCTGTCGAATTTTACAGACATTTACAAAAAGGATGAATTTCAATAAAGCAAATAAAATAAAATCCCCCCAATGATTCCTGTCAGTACAAAAAAAGTTCCAATCACTGTCAACAAACGTTTTATTATTTCTGGCCACCCAAATTTTTTAGATTTGGCAACTTGATGAATAGGTTTTATGGAAGGCAATGCTTGTGTCCGTTCGTTCGGTTTAACATATTCCGAATTCTCAATTCTATCTAATAGGTCTACAATCTCTCTCAACATAGCTCTGGTTTGTTTCTCCTGCTGTTCAAGCCCTGAGAGACGAGAACGCACCTCTAGCTCCACCCATTTGTCCGTTAAATTTACAATACCATCAGATATATCTTCATTTTGAGACTGGGTATTTTCTATCGAATAGGATTGCTCGATACTTGGTTTTGGGGCATCTTTCTCTTCATCTGCCAGAATTTCATTTGCGTCACAATTACCATTAGTTTTTGCTAATGTTTCTAACTCCTCACTTAGATAAGTATCTTCATTTGTTTTATGAGTCTTTTTACTGGGGCGCTTATTTTTTTTATTGCCAGTGTTTTTAGCGGTAATTTTCTTTTCTTGCGCACTTTTTTTCTTAACAGAACTGTCTTCAACAATTTTTTTTTCAGAAACAGTCTCACCTGAATTTTGAATACTCTTTGATACTACTAAACTTTGGTCGGCAATCTCAATAGCCTCATCTACTGCAGGTTCAAGTTCAGCTGCAGGTTCAGCCAACACACGCAATCGCATCTCTCTAATTCGGTCTTTTATATTAACTTGCGCCATACCACTTCACTTGCTACTTTTCTACTCACTTATTTCAATTGTAAATATACAACATCAAATTTTATTGTAAATTTGCTAATTTAGCGTGATATAAGTTTAAATTAATATCAACAAAAATTCAAAACGACGCCGTAATTACCATTTTTAGTAAGCTATATTCCTTAATTCATGCTGGTTTGAATAACGACATTATTTTTAAAATTTTGAGTAAGTGAACCTCCCTTAAGATACTTTTAATTGCGAAGTCGATAGCCAGTTCTAAAGATCCAACTGATAATTGCTATGCAGACAAACATAAATAATCCAATTGCAAAAAGACTATAATGTATGCCGACGTCCGCGGTGCCAAAAAAAGACCAGCGCAGTCCTGATATTAAATATACCACTGGGTTGAACAAGGTAATTTGTTGCCACAATGGTGGCAACATTTCTATTGAATAAAAGCTACCACCTAAAAAAACTAGAGGTGTTAGAATAAGCATAGGGACCAAGTTTAATTGCTCAAAATCCTTTGCCCAAATACCTAAAATAAACCCAAAGAGACTGAATGAAATACAAGTCATTGCAAGTAAACAAAGCATTATCAAAGGATATTTGATTTGCACATCCACAAAAAGCGTTGCCGTCATCAATATAATTATTCCAATGATAAATGATTTTGTTGCTGCTGCACCAACAAAACCGATAATGATTTCTATGTAAGAAACCGGGGCAGAAAGAACTTCATAAACTGTACCTAAAAATTTCGGAAAATAAATTGCGAAAGATGCATTTGATACACTTTGCATTAACACTGTTAGCATGATAAGTCCTGGAACAATAAAAGAGCCGTATTCTATGCTTTGAATTTGTTCCATTCGAGAACCAATAGCGGAACCAAAAACTACAAAATATAAAACTGTTGAAATTACAGGAGACACTATTGATTGAAGGAGCGTTCGAAAGGTCCGAGCCATTTCAAATTTATAAATCGCTATAATTGCGAAAAAATTCATGTTCTATTCCTTTACTAAATTTACAAATATTTCTTCTAACGAACTTTCAGATGTCTGAAGATCGCGAAATTTAAAAGATGCCTCTTTAAGTTCTATGAGTAAGTTAACAATTCCTGTTTTTTGTGCCGAAACATCATACACATATCTGAGTTGCATTCCGTCATCACTAAGCGTTAATCTATGATGAGACAGGGAGGTGGGGATTTTTAAAGCTGGTTCTTCTAACTCGATGGTGAGGTTTTTGGAGCCCATTCTTTGCATTAAGTTATTTTTTTCCTCAACAAGAAGCAACTTTCCTTTACTTATAATACCAATTCTGTCGGCTATTTCTTCTGCCTCTTCAATGTAATGGGTTGTAAGAATAACAGTAACCCCAGACTTTCTTAATCTCGCAACTACGTTCCACATGTCTTTCCGCAAATCTACATCCACTCCTGCTGTAGGTTCATCAAGGAATAGTATTTTAGGTTCATGGCTTAAAGCTTTTGCAATCATAACTCGGCGTTTCATCCCACCAGACAACATCATATTTTTATGATCGCGTTTATCGTAAAGAGATAAGTCTTTTAAGAGTCGTTCTACATAAGCAGAATCTGCGGGCTTTCCGAACAATCCCCTTGTAAAACTAACTGCATTTTTTACAGTTTCAAAAGGCTCGATTGTAATCTCTTGGGGCACTAATCCAATGAGGGACCTACTATTTCGGTAGTCGTTAGATACATCAAAACCACCAACAGTTATTGTGTTTTTGGGAACTGATAAGAGTCCGCAAACAGCAGAGATAAGTGTGGTTTTTCCAGCTCCATTTGGACCAAGCAATGCTAAAATTTCACCCTCTTCTATTTCCAGAGATAAATTATTGAGAGCCTGAAACCCATTCTCGTAGGTTTTTGTAAGATTTTTTATAGATATGATAGAATTCATAAATGGACTTTCTAGTTCAACTAATAACTGAAGCAACCTAATAGATTGCTCTAGAGTTTAAAGACCGCAAATATTTACAATTTTAAAGATAATATTCATACCTTATTTTCAAGTAATACTAAAAATTTAACTTTCTTCTTTGTGTTTTTTTGAAGACTTTCTTTACGACTCGTATTTTTTAGAACACTCGCCTATAAAGATAAGCCAGGCTAGCTTAAGAGTAAGTGTCAAATATATGTATTTTTCAATTAGCACTCTCTTTTGATAAGCCTTATTTGAAAAATTAATTTAGTTACGAGAAAATAGTGTCATCTAATATACAGCAAATTCACCAATTTGAAACAATTTGGATATCCGACATACACCTTGGGAGTAAAGGTGCCAAAGCTTTAGAGCTATTACATTTTCTATCAATCACTCATTCAAAAAAACTATATTTGGTTGGTGATATTATCGATTGTTGGAGATTGCGAAGGAGATGGTACTGGCCTCAGGAACATAATGATGTGATGGCCAAAATTCTAGAAAAATCGCGTGCGGGTACAGAAGTTATTTACATACCTGGTAATCATGATGACCTTATTCGCCAATTTGTAGAACACAAATTCGGCGAGATACAAATCTTCATGGATGATATCCACGTGACAAAAAATGGAAAAAAAATATGGGTGATGCATGGGGATTTGTTTGACAGCATCATTCAGCATGCAAGGTGGTTAGCCTTCATTGGGGATGGACTATATACAATTCTTCTCGGGGTGAATGGAATATTAAATGCTATAAGGCGTTTATTTAGATTGGAATATTGGTCACTGTCAAAGTTTCTGAAACAAAAAGTGAAACAAGCTGTTTCGTTTCTATCTGCTTTTGAAACAGGCATAATGAATGAAACAAAAAAAAGAGGATGTGATGGTGTGGTCTGCGGTCATATCCACAAGGCTGAAATAAAATTAATTGATGGATTGATTTATGCTAATGACGGTGACTGGGTTGAGTCGAAAACAGCCCTCATAGAGGATATAGAAGGAGAATTTTTGCTTATTTCCTATGATAATTTAATAAATAGTGTTTCACCAATGAAATAGAAAAACACGATATGGGAATTGATTTTCTAAGGGCTTGTTTTCGTGCAGCGTAACAAATTTCAAATTAGTAATTTCAGTCAACCTCAACTGATAAGCAATTTATATTAAACTACAGAAAAAGTTTACAACAAAATACTTATCCGAGGGTTGGCATTTTGAATTCCGGATTTTGTCGAAGACCTGTTGGCCAGCGTGATGTTGTAGTTTTAATACGCGTGTAAAATCTTATTCCTTCCATTCCATGCATGGCGTGATCACCAAAAATGGAAGATTTCCATCCACCAAAACTATGAAACGCCATTGGCACCGGGATGGGAACGTTAACACCCACCATTCCGACCTCGACATCTTGCATGAAATTTCTTGCAGTATCCCCGTCCCGGGTAAAGATTGCTGTACCGTTTGCATATTCGTGATTATGAATTAAGTCTAATGCCTCTTGATAAGATTTTTTTCGGACTACAGACAAAACAGGTCCAAAAATTTCCTCTCTATAACAGCTCATATTTTCTTTAACATTATCTAACAAAGTTCCACCTATAAAAAAGCCGTTTTCATACCCTTGTTTATCCTGTTTAAAATTCCTTCCATCTACAATCACTTCTGCACCGTCACTCTCCCCTGCATCAATATAGTCCGTAACTTTCTGCAAATGTTGAGCCGTGACCAGTGGACCCATTTCTGAAACAGGATCCATAGCAGGTCCTATTTTCAACTCTTCGATTTTAGGTTTAAGCCTTTCGATAAGTGCATCAGCCACAGGTTCAGTGACAGGCACTGCGACTGAGACAGCCATACATCTCTCGCCAGCTGAGCCAAAAGCAGCTCCCATCAATGCGTTAGCTGCCATCTCTAAATCAGCATCGGGCATAATAATCAAATGGTTTTTTGCCCCCCCTAGTGCCTGAACTCTTTTTCCTTTCGCTGTGCCTTTTGTATAAATGTATTTTGCAATTGGTGTAGACCCCACAAAACTTATTGCTTTAACCTCTTCATGGGCTACTAGCCTGTCCACAGCAATTTTATCTCCTTGGACTACGTTAAAGACTCCATCAGGAAGTCCTGCTTCCTTTAACCATTCTGCGATTAAAATTGAGGCTGACGGATCCCTTTCTGATGGCTTTAGCACAAAACAATTTCCTGCAGCGAGGGCGACTGGAAACATCCACATTGGCACCATAGCTGGGAAATTAAATGGGGTTATCCCAACGCAGACACCAAGAGATTGTCTGATCATATGACTATCTACGCCGCTACCTACATTTTCAGAAAACTCGCCTTTCAACAGAGTTGGTGCTGCAGTTGCAAATTCAACTACCTCTATACCTCTTGTTACTTCTCCAATGGCATCATCGAGTGTTTTTCCGTGTTCTGAGGAAATAACTTCTGCAATATGGTTTAATCTTTCCCAAAGAATATTTTTGAATTTGTCCAAAATTCTTGACCGTCTTAAAGCCGGCGTTTTCGACCAATCTGACCATGCTGCACTGGCCGCTTTAACGGCTGAGTCTACATCGTCCTCGCTTGCAAGAATTACGGTTTTGTCCGCATTGCCTGTAGCTGGGTTAAATACGTCCTGACGTCTACTTGATTTACCGTTTACAATCTGACCGTTAATAAAATGGGCTATTTCTAACATAGTATTTATGGAGTTCCTCTATCTAAAACATTTTAAAGTTAACACTTATGCATTACTCAAGAACAAAATCAAAGTAATTTTCTTTGTAATACTCGACTATTTTCTTCCGTTTGATTCTATGCAACAGTATAAAAATAGAAATAAAATACAAGAATTTTATTCCTTTTTCCTTGGTGAGTTAAAGTGGAAGCTGAAACAGAAAACTTCATTTTTTGGGGCACAAGAGGAGGCCTGCCGGCAGGCGAAGTCTCATCTTCCAAATATGGGCTTGCAACCTCTTGCGTTCAATTAGCATTATCTGACAGACATATTATTTTTGACGCAGGCAGTGGGATTTCATTATTTGGAAAACAAATCGACCAAAATGATCGAAAACCAATCGATATATTAATTGGTCACTATCACTATGACCATTTAATTGGTTTGCCATTTTGTGCTCCGCTATTCAGCGGACATCACAATGTTCGCATATTTCTTCCAGAACTCGATGGTGGAAAGGGAATTAATGCAATCGATAAACTAATTTCCCCGCCATTATTCCCTATTTCAAAAGAGATGTTTTCAGAGACAGTAAGCTTCCATAGCTTTGTGCCTGGAAACACTCTCAAACTAGATAAAATCTGTTCTGTAGAGACGTCATTGTTCCCTCATCCAGGCCAAAATTGTGGATTTAAATTGAAAAAATTTAACAAAAATACACTGTGTTACATATCAGATATGGAGAGTAATTCTAAAAATACTCTCGATAAGGTAATAGAATTTTCAAAAGTTGGTACGCATCTTATAATAGATAGTTCTTATACTCGAGAAGAACTCAAATCAAGAAAAGGCTGGGGACACTTATGTCTCGATGATATTGAAATAATTGCTTCTGCAATTCCTGAAATACAAATTTTTTTATACCACCACGACATATTTAAATCTGACAGTCAATTAGAAAACGATTCTTATAGTATTACATCAAATTACCCTAATGTCAGGTTGGCCAAACAGTTTGATAAAATTCAACTATCTTAGGAATTGAAAAAGGGATGTTACGCCAAGTTGGAATAAGTGGTCTGAGGAGTCAAACTTCCCACGAATAAAACTTTTAGGAATGTTTGTGAGTGTTACAGCAACAAGAGCTTGCGCACTTGCAGAACGCGGGTGGTCAGAAAATAAGGCCATTTCACCAAATACCTCATTGTCTGACAATGTGGCGAGCGTTACATCACTACCATTGATTTCTTTTACGATTTGAACCATGCCAGATTTTATCAGAAAAAGACTATCTCCTGGATCTCCCTCTTTAAAAATCCATTCAGCACGTTCAAGAACTAAGGTTGATGGTTTTTCGCTCATTCAGCACCCCTAAATCCTAAGTTTTCTTTTGCTTTTTGAATTCGCTGTAATGTGTAATCCGTGACCGCGGTTAAAAACCTATCCTCTGTTTTAAATCGAGTTGTAAATATATTTGACTCGAAAATATAAATTTTACACTTTTGGCCTGCTACTGCCCAGCAGCTTAATGGAACCTTTAAAATTAGATTAGGGGCATTCAGAATTACTGGGCCTGTAAGTATGCAAGCAGCATTTTTTTTTGATGCTTTTGTTATTGAAGCCTCGTTATCCATCAAAAAAACTAAGCCATGTTCTAAAAAATATCCATTATCATCATCAGGGTCAGGTTGATATATCACCTCACCTTCTTCCACTTGCCGTTGATATTGCATGATATGTTGATAATCTATTTTTGACACATTCATCTCCTAGGTATTTACAATGTATCAGAAATATTTAATAAAAAAAGTGGGACTTAATGAAAATCTCACTTCTTTTGACTATGTGCGCCTAAAATTTTAAAAAACTAGTTACTGGGAAAACTTTCTTATGATTGTTTGTAATAAAATAATTAAGTCGAAAACCTCACCCCTGGCTTTAAAAAAATTGTTTTGGTGCATTTTGAATTCTCTTAGGTAAAAAAATGCTAAAGAGTTATCTCTTATTAACAATAGCCATAATTCTCGAAGTGGCAGGAACAATGCTTTTACCATTAACCCAAAATTTTACGAAAATTTTACCAACTTTTGGATTAACTATTTTTTACATAGGCTCTTTTTATTGTTTAACTTTTTCTTTAAAACTAATCCCCATTTCGATTGTCTATGCTACCTGGAGTGGAATGGGCATTTTTCTTATAACAATATTGGGGTATTTTATTTATCGTCAAACGATAAATTTCCAGGTTGTAATAGGTTTATTACTAATAATAACTGGTGTAATTTTGGTAAATATTTACAGTTTTTCCAATTATAAAAACCTTTTGTAAAAAAGCATAGATTAATCATTTTTTAGTAATGATAATAATGAAAGTACTTTAAAAAGTCTTTACTTTACATCCATACGAGTAAAAAGTTGATGTTTTCTTTTTGTTTGAGTACCTTTTAAAAATAAGATTATGCTTTTGAGTGTAAATGAATGGTGCAAAATGGATTTTGATTTCGAACTAGAAAAATTTAATTTTAAAACAAAAGTTGAGTTATCCAGCTTCAGCGACGCTTGTGAATCAAGATTGAGGGACCGTTTTTATAATCTTTTTTTTGATTTAAGAACAACGGGCTCGAGTGAAGAAAACCTAAATATTCTTCAATCTGCAAAAATTATGATTGAGAATAAACCAAGGAGAGCACTAGATCTAGTTTCAATATCAGTAGAGCCAGAAAGAATAATTATTTCCTCGACAAATGGGAAGGCATTAGAGGGCGTAAAAAATTTTATGAAAACTGAAAAAGGCTTCAACAAAATCGTTGAGGACCCTAAATTGGGCAGGCTTATAATAAAATTACCCAAACTAACCTTCGAAAATAAAATGGAACTCTCTGACAGCATCGACGGTAAATATGGAACTTTCCAAAAAAATATTACCGGTGTTAAAGCTCAAACTGGAACTCAGATAAGAGCTGGTCTAACCAATGAATTTATTGACGGAAGGGAGGCAACTAAAGCCGGCAAAGAGATAGATTTGATTTTAACACACTACAAAAAATGGGGGAGAACTTTTGCGCTTTGTAAACAAAAATTAATCCTTGGTCGAGATTTCAAAGCGACTAAGGAGGAAGATATTTCCTTAGAAAAAAACATCAAAAATGTTTTGTATCTATTTCAATAAAGTCCTTCCCTTTTGCTTCATTCTTCAAATAAATAATTTGGGTTTATATACGTTTAAAAATTGTGCGATACGTTTTTTTTGGCAAGCAACTATTTTTTCTCGGTAATACAATGAATATGGACATATGAAATCACATAAATTCATTCTCCGAGAAAGGAATGATAAATTGTTTTCCTGGTTTATTGTTTCTTGTGGCTGCGTAGGTGCAATAAACCTAGCTAAACTAGCTCCCTCAATGAGTCATCTCATTGATTATTTTCAAATATCTTTATCAACATCAGGTTTGCTTGGAGGGATATTCTCCATCCTTATGATATTTACTGGACTTTTTGGTGGAGTAATAATTGCAAAATTTGGGCCCAGATTAGCTATGCTTATTGGGTTATCAATAAGCCTCTTAGGCAACATTTACCCTATTCTCTATCAAAACGTACCCAATTTAATGGTGGGACGTTCGCTCGAAGGCTATGGATTTTTACTTATAAATTTATCGGCCCCAGTTTTATTAACTCTTCATACAAATGACAAAATTAGAGGCAAAGTTATGGGTATATGGGGAAGTTTTATGCCTGCTGGAAATGCGGCAATCATTATTGTTGCACCTCTCATTTATACGGTTTCAGATTGGCATTCTTTGTGGCTGATATCTGGGCTTTATACCTTTGTTATTTTAATTTTAGCCTATTTAATCATTCCCAAAGACCCTGAGTATTTTTGGAAAGTAGATAAGGGGAACTTAACTTTAATTATTATCAATTCTATAAAAAAATGGAGGGTTTTAGTAATCGGCGCTACCTTTGCATGCCACTCACTAATTTTCTTAGGTAATATGCAATTTTTGCCTTATTATTTCGAAAAAATTCAAGGCTATAGTCAAAATTCTTCCTATTTAGCTACAGCATCATATTGCTTAACTAGCTTCGCTGGTCATCTTTATTGCGGAACGCTTCTAAATAAAGGAAAAAAACCAGAAAAACTAATCGGTTTCGCATTTATTTCATCAGCAATATTAGTTGCGTTATTTTTTGGTGTGTTTGACAAAATTATAAATTTCGAGAGTATGCAAATTATTAAATTTTTCGCAATAATCTTGGTAGCCCTTTTTATGGGTCTTACACCCCCTACAATATTTTATTTGATGTCGTATATAGAAAAACCTTCTTGGACAACACCAATTAATTATGGCTATATGGTTCAGGTACAATCAATTGGAATTTTTGCTGGTTCATTTCTTTTTGGATTACTTGTAGATGAAACAGGCAGTTGGATTGTAATAGGATATTTGAGTATTTTAATATCGATATGTGGAATCGTTGGCGGTATTTTTAGCTCTCGTTCTATTATTATCCGTGAGAAAGAAAGGTAAGTTTGGCAAAAACTAAAGCAGCAAAAAAAGTATAAATTGATCCATCAGAGAGAACCTTATGTCAGATGAAATAAATGTAACCGGTAATTGTTATTGCGGTAATATCAAGGTAATCGCGAGAGTAAAAAAAAGTGAAATACGAGCATGCCACTGCACAGATTGCCAAAAATTTAGCGGTGCTCCTCTCAGAGCAATTGCAGTAGCCCCTTTTGATAAAATATCGATAGAGGGGACGCCGAAAGAATATGTCAAAATTGGGGATAGTGGAAATAAACGCATACAGGCCTTTTGTTCAGAATGTGGCACTCAGCTTTTTGCGACGGACGTGGAAAAAAAATTTTTCAATATTCGAACTGGTTTGCTTGACCAAAGAAATGATTTAATACCAAACCAACATGTCTTCACAACTTCGTCAATGACCTGGTTCAAAAAACAGTTTTTTTCTAATATTTAATGAAATCATCCATAGATTTGTCAATTTAAACCATCTAAATGATTGACCATCAAATTGGGATCAAAACGCATAATGTAATCATCAACAAATTTTGTTGATTCTGAAATTTCCAAAGGACTTAGATTTTTTCTACTCAGGTCCTCGTTCATTATTCGAATCAAATCACTCGACTTTGATGCTACTCGCCTAAATTTAAAATCTTGTGGCAACGGGTCATTAAAATTTGGTGGGCCGTCAATATCTAGGTAAATAGGTCGGAGTTTATTTAATATACCCTCAACAACAACAGTAGATCCTCTGTAACACACCCAAGCCGAATTTTCTAAATCAACCTCTAACTCATCTGCGGAAATGGAAAAATTAGGCTCCAACTGACCAAATTTTTGTTGCAATAATCTCAAAACCTTTTCTTTTTCCAAAACAGGATGAAGTCGCATTAAAAAAAAATTATTTTTAGCAATGCGTGCTGTCTCTAACGCAAATTTAGCCATTAAAATTACCTCACTAATAACTCCTTCTGGAGCAAACAAACATTTACTATTTTGGCTAGGTTTTTTGACATCCTTTTTGTTTTTAAATTTATTGCTTCCGATTACTGAAATATTTTTGAATTCACTTTCGTTTTCCAACAAATTTTTATTGTAATTTCCTATTGTAAAAATATGATCAGGATCCGCTCCTCCACCAAGACGGAAATTTATCGCTCGTATCCCTGGAAACATTACGGTATGTTGATATCCCAAAACTTTGATTGAGCCAGAAATTTTGTGCACCTCAGCTGCTAAAATTCTTTCCCATCCGTGCCCTTCAAATGTATGTAAAATAAACCTGGGTTTTCTCTGTTCAATCACCTTCATGATCATTTTAGCAATCCTAAAATTTCCTAAAGCGGTGCTTCCAAACTGAGCTAACTGCGCCTTTTGCCTAAAGGAAGAGGCTTGGGATATATTTGGAACCGAAAATGTAGCAGATAATAGGGTAAAAAAATTTATCAGCTCTTTCCATGGTGGAAAAAAAGCCGGAAATATATTGGTGTTTTTCCTTACTAATTTTTTTGAATCTAGTACGTCAGCTCGACAGTGGTTTATCAAAAAAGTATGGGTTTTGTAGCCTCGCAATGCTGTATGTGACTGAAGATCGGAGAAATAAAAATCCCTAGAATCGGAAATATTTTTTTTTGAATTAAGGTGAGATATTATTAGAACATCGATTTCACCAATTGAAGAATTTTTTAATTTGATGGCCTTCGGCCAGTATATTAGTGCAAGAAAAATATTAAAAAATGCGCCAGAAAAACTATGAAACAAACGCCAAATTTTTGATCTGCCCATAAATAGGTCTGGATAACTCGCGACAGATTTAGAAGTTAAATTTAAGATATTAAAAAACGGATTTGCTCTATGTTCAGCTGAGCGAACCTCTCGGGCTAATAAAACACTGTTTTGGAATATCTGCTTTGCAGATCTCGTATCAAAAGTCATAGATATCAATCTAGTCAAATTATCTTCAAATACAAATTAAATTAGGATTTATGCTTTGATTTAGTTATTATAGTTAATCTTATAATTATTATAATAAAGATATGTAAAGATATTAAATTTTTACATTTTTTTTCTGACATAAGGTAAATCTTAAGAAATGGCCTTCAAAATATATAATTATGAAAATACCTTAAAATTCCATAGAGGTGCATTGTTGGATGCTGTCGAAAAAGTCAATATTAAACAAAAAAATTTTGATGAAATCTTAATAGTTATTAGCACCAAAAATATGATCAAAACCTTGCCAATATCACTAATTACTGGACGAAAAACCATCGTGTACATTACAGGGTTTGGGCGGTTATACACTGATTTTGGATTTATTGGGCGTTTACTCTTCAAAATGATAGTAAGGATTTACAGCAAAATATCTGCTGTCGGATTTATTGTCGAGCATCCAACGGATCAATTCATACTGCAAAAGTTTTCAAGTGTGGCAGTATTTTCGGTAAATGGCAGCGGCTTAGATTCGACCCAATTTGAATTAAAAACTACAGAAAAGACCAAAAAAATTAAGTTTGGTTATTTGAGCAGATTTGGAAAAAGTAAAGGCAGTGACCAAATACTGAAATTAGCAAAAAATTTGCCAAACAACTTTGAACTTTACATTGCTGGCTGGGATATAAAAAATTCTGGGTATTCAGATTCTTTTCGTGAAGTCTCTAATAAAAAGAAAAACATTTATTTTATTGGAAAATTGAAGAATCGAACCTTAGTTTCGAATTTCTTTAATGATATTGACTGCTTTCTTGCACCGTCTAAAAGAGAAGGAGGTTGCATTTCAATCCAAGAAGCAATTTGGCATAAGGTGCCTTTTGTCACCACTAAAGTCCCTGGCTGCGACAGATTGGCAGATATTTTCGGTTGCCCAGCTTTTGAGCTAAAAAATTTCGCAGAAAGTATTTTAGCATCTGATTTAAAAATCGAAAATATTGACAAATCATCTTGGAGTAAAAAGCTCGAACCCTTTATGTCAAAGTCAGTTTCGTTAGAATTTCGCTCCATTTTTAATTATATCGCTGACCAAAATAAGGCATGAAATTTCTTTTAAAAATTATAGTTTTTTAACTCACATTAATTTAAAAAATAGAAAATTATTCTTATCTATATTTCTCCATAATTTTTGCTACTCGTTCTGCCCATTTCCAAAGAATAAACAAATCTGAGCTCAGAATCACAGAATTAAAACCTTGATCAAGAGCTTTTTCTAAGGAGTCAGTTGTCACATCAGCAATTTGCGTAATACAGCTAATTTTTGATTTCTCGCATGCCTTAATTACTTTTCTAGACGCCTCAATGACCTTTGGGTGGTTAGTATCTCCTGGGACATCCAAAGAGCCTGATATATCATAAGGTCCAACCATCACAGCGTCTATTCCATCTATTTCAAGAATACTTTCAATATTATTTACTGCTTGTATAGACTCAATTTGGATAATAAAAATTCCACTATTATTCCATGTTGAAACATATTCCTCAAAATCAAAGCCATAACCATGTGCACGATTAACTCCAAAACTGCGTTTGCCCGTGGGCGGAAATTTAAAGTCTCGCAAAATATTTTCAACTTGTTCGGCCGAATTTACCATCGGCATAATAATCCCGTCTGCGCCAGCTTCGAGCAGAGGTTTCATATAATCATTATTATGGGAAACTTGACGTGGTAAACATACTCCACCCTCTGATTGAACCGATGTTATCAAACGGTTGGCATCATCAATTGAAATCGTTGTGTGCTCCATATCAATAGAAAGAAAATCTACTCCAGATTTTGTAAAAGTTTCTGCTATCGCAGGTTCACGATAAGATACCCAACCCCCAAAAATTGTCTCTCTATTAGCAAATTTCGATTTTAATTCAATTCTATTTTTTAAATATTTCTTTATCATTTTTATTCTCAGAAACTAAGGTGAACCTGTGTTTTATTGGACCATCATACTTTTTATAAAAGGGAGGGCGAATAGTATAATAATGTGTGTGCCATGGACATTTTTCATCGAAAAAGTGCTTGTCGTTTGATGACCAGGGGTATTTGTCAAAGCATATCTCAGACCCGTCAGGTAATATTTTACTATCCCGGTTACAGCAATAAAAGTAAAATTGTTTTTGCTTTGCAAGGTTTCTAAATTGTTTGAAATAATTTTCAATATTCACCATATCCATTTCCTGCATTGAAGCAATATTAAATGCTAACTCTGCTTTTGACGCAGATAGAAGGTGATAATTTTGTGCCTCCAATGCTATTACTTTGACAGATGTGTTTGAAATAGCCTCTTCCATTTCTCTTTTTGACCTCACGAGAACTATGGCATAATTATTTGAGAATTCTGGAAAAGCCAAGATTGAAGCTACATCAACAAAAAGAGTTTTGGTCAAATTAACCATAATTACTTTCTCAGAAAGTTCCGAACGTAATAATAAGGAGGTTAAACTACCAAATCCATCTCCAATAACAATACAAATTCTATGTTTAAGTATTAACTCTTTTTTCTTAAGGTAATTAAGTGTGAAAACCTGGCGTAAAGCATCCAAAGAGAAATGGTTTCCAGTATAAAAAGTGTTTTCGCGACCAATTTTATATAATCTATAAAAATAACTTGACTTTTTTTCCAAAAATATAAGTGGAAATTGAAAAATGCGGTGTATTAAGTCAGCGAGAAGCTTATATTTTTTCTTCCCATCACCAAAACCTAATGTTTGTTTTATATTCAAATTATTATCAATTTCCAAAAATTGGTGGAAGAATTGCCAGTGTGAAGATGACTGCGGATCTTCTTTTAAAAACTTATCTTTTAAATATTTTAAGATGAAATTCCCGTAAATCATCTTGATTATAAAAGTGTTTTAATTGCAGGGTGAAGATGGAGCAGACCTAACAAGTGGTTATTTTTGGTGACGGGTATATCCCAAATTTGTTTTTCTTGCATCATCGTAATAGCATCTTTTAGCAAGATATCGCTTTGTATGGTGAAAGGGTTAAGCGTACAATATTTTATCACATCATCTCCCAACAGGGCTGCGATAGGCTTTTGGACTTTTGTTAGCATTCTTCGGATGTCGCCATCGGTTAAAATGCCCTGAAGAAGTCCTTTTTCATTAATGATGCAAACAATACCCAAACGATGTCTATCCATGATATCAAAGGCTTCCTTTAGAAGTGTTCGTGAGGATGACTTAGGAGTTTCCTCGAATTTTATCATTACGTCATTAACAGAAAGTTTATCCTTGATGGACATAGTCTTCTCCCCACTTATCTTTTAATTCTAGACGTGTCTCGTGAATAACCTTTGCTTGCGCAATAATAACTTCTAAATATTTGATATCGAGAACAGTATTTGCGTCCGATAATGCACTTGGAGGGTCATCATGTACCTCTATGAATAATGCATCTATTCCTGTAGCAGCTGCAGCACGGGTTAAATAAGGAATGAATTCTCTTTGGCCCCCGGATATATTACCCATGGAGGTTGGCATCTGTATCGAATGAGTGGCATCAAAACATACTGGATATCCAGTTTCTGCCATTATTGGGAATGATCTCATATCATTAATCAACATGTTATAACCGAAAAATGTTCCTCTATCGGTAAGAAGAATTTGATCGTTGCCAAAAGCCTCTAATTTTCGGCAAGAGTTCTTCATGTTCCAAGGACTCATAAATTGTCCCTTTTTCAAATGCACCGGTTTTCCAGTAGCAGCGGCAGCTCTCAAAATGGAAGTTTGCCGACACAGATAGGCAGGCACTTGAACAAGATCACATATCTCGCCGGTTGCAACACCCCAAGACGCGTCTGAAAAATCAGAGGTTACAGGAACGCCGGTTTTCTCCCTAACCCTCTGTAGAACTTTTAGGCCCTCTTGCAAGCCAATTCCATGAAAACTAGAGAGCGAAGATCGACAATCTTTATCATAACAAGCTTTGAAAATCCACTTAACATTATATTTATCACAAACCTTTCCTATTAATTCGGACATTTTCATGCAATGATCATAGCTCTCGATGGCACAAGGTCCTGCAATTAATACAAGTTGTTTATCACCGCCTATTTCAATATTTTCTTTTGACGGGGTTTCAATAATTAATCTTTTTGTTTTCATATTATTATATTCGCCCCTTTTAGGGTTAATTTTTAAATGATACTCTCCAATTTTTTTCTTAATTCTTGGGGAGAGTGAATTAACTCAATACCAAAATTTGTTTCGTCGTCGATAGAAACGGAATTTGTAGGATCAAAATATACTACCTCTTTTCCAGCATTTTTTGCAAGAACTGCTGGTGATGAGAAAGGTGTGGCGATAACAAATTTAGTTTTTTCTATCAAACGAACTGCTGAAATTTGAGGGTCAATAATTTCCAACATGTTGCTCTGAGCAAGTTTTATAATTTTGCCGCTGTAGCCTTTATCATAGACCTTAGACGAATATTCTCTTTTTGGCTTTATGCAGGGCTTAATTCCAAGATCATTACAAATAATGCAAATGTTCTCCACAAACGATAACATTTTTTTTCTTGTGTAAAATTCGACAGGCGCTCCAAGTTTTTGATATAAACTTGGTCTAACAGGTGGCACGTCAAAAATAATTACACTTAATTTCTCTGCGGGAGGCAAATCTGTCATTTTGTCTTCGAACCAAATTTTATCTGCTATGCTAAATGAACCTTCAGAAACTGCTAATTTTTTGATCATTTCCATTTGATTTCTGTTCCATACAATATAACTAGGCCAATTCATCAATTCCCAGCCAAACGTAATAGCTTTTCCTTTGCCCTTTGAATAAAATTGAAAAGTATTCAGAGAGTAAAAATAACAACACACCTTCCCTCCCTCATCTTCTAGTAAATAGGTCCATAAAGGACGATGAAACCACCCTGAATTATTAAAAAATACTTGTTTTGGTCTCAATTCATTAGGTAGATATTTATATTGCAAATAATAAACTAATTCAAAAAACATTAATGCTAATGTCCATCTACCTATACATAAATAAAGACTGGCTATTACAGATATGAAAAGGCTATGGGCAAAAAAATAAAAACGGGACCTCAAAGAATTAAAGCTAGGTAGAATTTTAGCAGAAGCCAATACATTAATTCCTCCGATATTTTCAAAATAATGAGATTTGTTCTGGGCTACTATCGGTAATGAATTTTCTGTTTCCTTGATATACCAATCAATGATTGTAAAACTTTTAGAGGCTGACTTAATGGGGAGGTTATTATCATTCAAACCTTGAAAAGAACAAAAACCATCTGATGACTGACTGAAAAAATCACGTTCATATTTGCTATTTCTACTCAAAGAAATTTTGAAAACCTCAAAAATTCCCCTGATCAAATAGATTATGCAGCTTAAGTACCACTTGAGGTTAGATTTCAAAGTACGTATTTTTATGCCA
This sequence comes from uncultured SAR116 cluster alpha proteobacterium, assembly GCA_902632595.1. Classification (GTDB taxonomy): domain Bacteria; phylum Pseudomonadota; class Alphaproteobacteria; order Puniceispirillales; family Puniceispirillaceae; genus UBA5951. Next base: position 7,666 of record CACPDC010000020.1, on the reverse strand, counting down.
TTATTGACTAGATAATTAGTGTAATTTGAGGGAACTGGCACCGAATCTGACTCTTTATTCTCTTTGCCTATACCAAGTAATATCGTCTCAATTAACCTAATAAAATTTATGCGTCTGAGAATATATTGCTGTACCGAAATTTGAGAATTTTGTTGGGCTTTTCCGTCCAAAAATATTTTTAAATCAGCAAAATGTGGTGGCGGAACTGACTTTGAGGCCTCTCTGAGTACTTTAGATAGGAATTGTTCTCTATCATTTGAAAACAAATGCCTATAAATTCTCATATATCTTTTTATTCTTTTTAAACTTTTTGTTCTACCATGTGTTAATTTTGAAAAAAACATTTTAAAATTGCCTCATGAACAAATTAATTGAATCCAGTATCACATTCGAAGGATAAAAAATGAAAATTGGCCTAGGGACAGTTCAATTTGGTTTAAATTATGGACTTGCAAACATTAGCGACATTTGTACTGATAACGAACTTGAAAACATTATATCTTATGCAAAACTAAATAACGTGAATTTATTAGATACTGCTCCAGTATATGGAAATGCAGAAAAAAGACTGGGGCAAACTAATCAAATGATCAATTTTAAGATTATATCAAAAGTTTTTCAAGATAATAATGGTAAATACGACACTCAAAAAGTCATAAGCGGAGTAAAAAACTCATTGAATGATTTGAAGGTGAATTCTATTTATGGATTTCTTTGCCATAATTCAGAAACCCTAAAATCGGATGATACCAAAGAATTATTGGAGCAACTTGTGACATTAAAAAATGAGGGCTTCTGCAAGAAAATAGGAATTTCAATTTACGATACTGATGATGTTGATTTTATTATTTCAAATAACAAAATCGATATAGTTCAGTTGCCTTTGAACCTTTTCAATCAAAGTTTTTTCAAAAAAGGCTTGCTAAAGAAATTAAAAGACAACGAAATAGAAGTACATGTTAGGTCCGTGTTTCTGCAGGGATTACTGCTCATGAGTGTATCAGAAGTCACGAATAGAATCCCGCGGGCTTTGCCATATATGAAAAATTTACTAAAAATCAGCAATCTATACAGCACCACACCTTTATCTTTAGCGCTCGGCTTCGTTTCAAACATTGAAGAGGTAGATAGAATTATAGTAGGAGTGACTAGTTTGCAACAATTCAAACAGATAATAGAAAATTATGGCTTGCAAGTAGAACCTAGAGGGTTATACGAATTGAATGTTGAAGATAATATAATTTCGGATCCCCGTTCCTGGATATTACATCCGGAAAAACTAATGACCTAGATTTCCTCCTTTAATAATTAAGTCCAACGTTCCTTTTGACCCACAATTAAAAATTGCATCTATAATACTTAAATTCGGAATAAATGTTCCAAACCTTTGTGGATATATTATTGAAGAAAAATTCTGATAAGTTACTCTTATTCCTGCATTTTCCAGAGCACCACCGTAATTTTCCCTGTCCAAATATTCTGAGGAACCTTTTGGTGAATAATAAGATGTTGCGTCTATAGTCCTGCAAATAGATAAGAGTCTTTCATCCTTATATCCTGTAATATTTTTAATTTCAGAAGCTTTAAGTATAGGGGTGGAAATACCAAGATACGATACTAAGCCTCGTATTATATTTGAGGTATAATTGCCTAAGGACATTTCAGTACAAATAACCAAATTCTCCAATATTGGATAAAATTCATCAAAATTGGGTGTTTTACTATAACACTGTCTGATGGATTTAAGATGTTTTTGCATCCAAGGTTTTTTACGATCGATTTTCGCATCAATAATAGATGACTGCAGACGACCTTTAACCAAAGTGACAGGCACAGTAAGCATTAATTCCCCATTAGCAGATTTTATTCTGTTTCTGACATGCCAACTACTTTTTTCTAATTTTACATTATCCAAAAGAATAAAAATGTCTGCTTTGTATAAAAGTTCAAAATACCCAAGCCATGGAAGATACGTAGGCTGCATTATCGAACAAATAGTCATTATACTTTTTTTACATGTATAGTGAATTCATATGGAAATCCCTTTGAACCTAGTACATAATCGTGCTTTAACACTACTAGAGGAGAGAGCTCTTTTTTACAAAAGTCAAAAACATAAACTGGATCAAAATAATAGAGATTTTCATCAAAGAATTCTACATATGTTGACATCATGTTAAAGGATACTGCTTTTTCAGCCGCAGCGTATGTTTTAAGAAGTAATTTCTTCATAAATTTATCATTGTCTTCCATTATGTTGTTAAAAACTCCACAAACCATTAAATGGTCGTAGCCCATTGGAATTTTATTGGTATTTAGGTCAAATAGCTTAAATTGAGCCGACTGGTCACCTTTAAAATTTTTCTTGTTACTCTCAATAAATTCGGGGACGAAGTCTAGACCTAAATATGAACCCTCATAGCCATTTTCACGCAGATATTCCAACATATGCCCGAGACCACATCCCAAATCGATGACTGATTCTCTAGGAGTGAGAAGCTCATTCAAAACCTCAAACCTCTTACATTGCTCTTGGTAAGAGATATGCTGAACGGCCTCAGCTTTTCTACCATAATTTTGATAAAGCTTTTTATAATATCGTTTGATTTCACTAGTCATTATAGAACTCATTAATAAATTCTATGGTATTTTTTATTACCTCTAATCTTGTCTCAGGTCGCGTGAAAAGATTAATTAAAACCCTATCTAAATAATCGGAAACCGGAGTGAAGGCATCTGTTGAAAAACCACCTAATGATTTGTAATGTGTGGTAAAAATTAATCCTTTTTTTTGCGCTTTTTGCAAGAAAAGTTCTCTATAACCCTCTATTATAAGAGGCAGTCTCCAAAAGGCATATTCATTTTTTGGTAAAATTAATTTTTTTGTTTTTATCCCTGTTAAATATTTTTTGACATTATTTATCCTAATTTTGGCTAAATTATCTAACTCACCAAAACGATCGAATAAAGTGACATAAGACTTATCCGAAATCCTTACGAGTGGATTACTTTTAATAATATTTTCTAATGTTATTGAAAGTTGCTTCTGGTTTGTAAGAATCGCTCCGCCACCGCCACAATCTAATGGTTTGTCATACCCAAAACTTAAAACAGAAACATCTCCAAATGAACCAAGCTTTTTAGAATTTATTTTTTGTCCATAAGCCAAACAAGCATCCTCAACTAAAAATATCCCCTTTTTTCTGCAGAATCTTTCTATATCTGCAATATTGCAAGGGCGCCCGAAAGAGTGAACAGCAATAATCGCTGAGCAACTTTTATCATATACTCTTTTTATATCTGCAATTTCCATGCAGAATGTCTCTTTACAAACATCCGCAATAACTGGGTTTAAATCTGCCATTTGTACAGCTGATAGCACCGCAGGGCAACAAATCGAAGGTATTATGACTTTACTTTTTGGTGGAAGGCTTGCTGATACCAGAGCTAGGATAAGGGAGTAAGTGCCATTATTTGTCAAAAAAACAAAGTCACGGCCAAAATAATCGCTAATCTTTGCAATATTTTTTTTTTGTTCTATTTCCAAATTTTCAAATCTTTCCTATAAGTACTTGTTGGAAGAAGGGAAGGTTGTTCCAGTATTTCTATTTTGTTACCTTTTTTTTCTAAGTACTTAACAATTTTTTCTAGATCAACGAACAACCATTCTGAATACCTTTTTATAAGGGGCAAATTAGCTTCCAAGCCTAATTTACTAGATTTTTTGATTTCCTCTTCAAATTTTTTATCTAAAAGGTCTCCAATCAATATGATACCCCCAGGTGAAGTGACGCGGCAAATCTCATCAACTGCTGTATAAATCTGCTCTTCTGTAGAAAAATAGTGAAATATTGAATAACAAAGAGTTCTACTGAATAAAGAGTTGGGAAATGGCAACGCCTCAGCCGAGCCAACCATAAAATTCCCATTAGGTATGATTTTTTTTGCTTCCTCTATCATAGAAGGGGCGTAATCTATTCCAAATATCTCGTCAGATTTGTCTGTGAGTAAAGAAATTAGGCGACCATTACCACATCCAACATCAAGAAAAGACTTAACCCTATTTTCTAATTGTAATTTTTCTATAATGTCCGAGGATAATAAACTCCAGATTTCCTTATTTAAAGGCCGCAGCACTTGTTTACCTAAGTCAGACTCATTCGAGGCATTATGTTCCCATTCTATTTGTTTCAAATCTTTATTTATCATTGTGAGAGTTTCATAATTAACAGAGCTATGTTTTTTGTAGAATTTGAGTAAAAATTTGAGACCATTGATTTTCTTTGTAATTCTATTTCTTGATTGGATAAAAATTTTTTCATCTTACTGCTTAAAACGTCCGGATTTTTTATCAGGTCTTCTTCCAACCCAAAGTTATATGTTAATTTCCTTTTTGATAAAATTTCGCTGTCGATGAGCTGTTCTTTTGTGGAGTTGATACAAGCGTTGGGCGTAACGCAAAATGCTGCTTCATATTTTATCAAACCACCACTTGATATAACAATATCAGCTTTAGAGATAAATCGCGATAAGGAATTAGTGAGCGAATTTATATTAATTTCGTTGTTATTAGATTTCAGGATGCCGTCAATTTTCCTTAATCCCGACACTAAAATTATCTTTTTTCCTGTAAGACACTTATCTATTGCGTTGAGCGTAATTCGGATTATTTCATCTGATGCTGCACCCAGATATACAAGTACATTGCTAATATTATAGAGAGTTTTGTTTTTTAAATTACGTATAGTATTTGATCTTGTATCCATCATTATATCGTCAGCAGGGAAATAGTTAAGACCACAATAAATATTTGCACTCTTATAATTTAACTTCCTAGCGTCTAATCTGAAATTTATTATTAAATCAGTATTAGAAAAATCATTCTTATTAAAATCATCTATAAAGACTGTTTTTGAATATCTGTTATTAAGGCAAAATAATTCTAAATTTGAGATACGATAACTATCGATAATAGCAATCTTATTTGAACTCATATTTTGTCTTTGAAATGCTTTCGTATATTTGAAATTCCAACCATAGTCTTTTATTTCCTTCCCTACTTCTTCAGAAATCTCTCCAATAAAACAAATTTCAATTTTATCTTCAGAAAGATGAACCATTTTTAAAGCAATTCTTTTACATCTAGAAAAATGTCCTAAACCTGTTGTTAAATTTGCATCACAATAAAAATCGAATTGCTTCATCGTAAGCCACTATATCATTTACCTAGTCTAGTTTTTCAATTTGATTATAAGTGTCAATCAAAACCTCTTGTTGTAACCACACTTTCCCACTATACCTGCCACTAATAGATAAGTTTGAAAATAAATTTCTAAAAGCCTCATAATTTTGTTCTGAACTTTGTTTGAAGTTAAAATCAGGCACTGGAAAGGTGTTTTTAAGCCTTTGTTCTTCTCTACTAATAACTTTCGTGTCTTTCTCCAATAAGCCCATATTGATTAACGAATCTATTACAAGTTCTGAAGTGATCTGATTGCAATCTTCCTTGTCTGATAAACACTCAACTGTTACTTGATGACAATTTTGCTTTTTAAGCCTTCTAAAATTATCATAAAGAGTGATTCTAAAAATCGGGTCATTGGTATCCCAACTCCAAAGAAAATGTGAAACGTTATTTGTTATTGGCTTGTCAAAACAGAAATGAAAAATATTAGAACATCTAAATTTTAGATTTTGAGCTTGTATTTTTTCACCAGTTGCAATTAAACCAAAGGATGGAGGCACTGTCCAAAAAACATGGTCACAATTAATAACTTGGTTATTTTCGCTTAGCCGTAAGCCAGTTATTTTATCTGCTTGAGATTCTATTCTACAAATCTTAGCATTGGTTTTTATAATGATGCCCGATTTATTTGCCCTTTCCAGAAGACCTTCGATAATTGAGCCAACACCACGCCCTTTTTTAGGATATAGAAACCGTTGCTCTATCCCCAAATCCTTCATATATTCAAGAAATTCAGTGTTTGTGTGAAATGCTAATTTAGAATCGAAGACAGGATTTTTCTTTAGACGCTTAGTTTCCATTCTGCTAAAGGCTACAACTCTATCAAGCCCAAAAATAAAAAATCTTCCTTTTCCTATTCTCGATACTAACTTCTCCATTTTTACAGATTGCCCATATAACTTTTTGAATATAGGTGTGAATATTTCCTTCACGGCAATTTCACCAAACCGTGTTTCTAAATATCCCTCAAGGCTCTCTCCTATTAACTGTGTTTTATTTTTTTTTATCTGAGCCTCTATTTGGTTTCTAAGGCGCTTATTTAAGGTTGAAATATTTAAGGTTTGAGTTTCTAAATTCCAACATCCATTAAAATAATTTCCTGAATATAGATGTGAATACTCATACCAATCTGTTTTTCGTTTTTCTTCTGGGCCAAATATAATTTCATCTACAACTTTAATTCCCGTGAGGTCAGGAATATGAGTTCCTTGGTCATAGAACAAACCTGCGTCATCTTGAACAGACCGTAGAAGTCCACCAGTATATTCTGAATTTTCTATTATCATGACTTCATCAAACTTTTTCTTCAAAAGAAATGAGGCTAATAAACCACTTATTCCTGCTCCAACAACAACCGCCCTTCTCATAAAGATTTCCAATTCACAAACTCGACGGAAAAGTCATTTATATCCTCTTCAGTAAGTCTTTCACCTTTGGAACGACTATTTCTAAATGTCTTTCCTAAAATAGACTCATAATACTTTGGATGTAATCCATACCCTGGCCTAACACTTTTAATATTATAGGGAGTAATAATTTCTCCTGCGTTAACATCTTTTGAAACATACAGTGAACGACGAGCAAAAAGATTTTTTCTTGCTGATTTTGCAATAGAAAAATCCGAGCTACCAATCGAATTTTCAGCTTCCCTAAGATATTTAACCATCATCTTAAAGTCTGACTCATCTGAAGAGAAAAATCCATCCACACTATCCGTCCTATTAAGCACAAAATGCTTTTCTATTATTTTGGAACCATAATGAATAGAAGATATAGGAACAGTTAAACCTATACTATGATCAGATATACCAACAACGCATTGAAATCTTTCAGCCATTTCAGGTAACAAGGAGAGATTAGTCTCATCTATAGGCGCTGGATAAGCAGTAAGGCATTGCAATATAGCAAAATTTTCACAGTTGTTCTCCCTCAATGTATCTACTGCCAACTTTATATCGCTCAACTCTGCCAATCCGGTAGATAAAATTACTGGTTTACCCGTCTCAGCAACCTTTTTTATAAGTGGAATATCTGTAATTTCAGGCGATGCGATTTTGTATGCTGGACAATTTAAATCCTCCAAGAAATCAACAGCTGTATTGTCAAATGGAGAGGAAAAAATAGTAATCCCATTTTCTTTGCCTTCCTGAAATAAGTCATAATGCCATTCCCATGGTGTTGAAGCCTTTTCATAAAGTTCAAATAAAGTCTTATGTGTTTCCCACGGATTATCACTAGGAAGACAAAAATCCTTCATTGATGATTCCATTGTTATTGTATCAGCCCTATAGGTTTGCAATTTCACCGCGTTGGCTCCACTACTCTTTGCTGCCCTAATTATTTTTTTTGCTTCATTCAGTTCACCATCATGATTCCCCGACATCTCAGCTATGACATAACATTTTTCGGAACCTCCTATGC
>CACPDC010000019.1 GCA_902632595.1 uncultured SAR116 cluster alpha proteobacterium | reverse complement strand
GCTGCCCAGGCATCCCAGCCAACTCTACGAGGCTTTACTCGAGGGTTTGTTATTATTTATTATATTAAATGTAGTGAGAAAGTTTGTGCGGAGAGTACCCTCAGGTCTTTTAACAGGCCTGTTTTTCCTTTTATATGGATTGGCTCGAATAGTAGTAGAATTTGTGAGAGAGCCAGACAAAAATATTGGTTTCATTGTTAGTTTGGGTGCAATAGAAATTTCTATGGGTCAACTACTGTCCTTTCCATTAATAATTATAGGTTGTTTTTTGACTTATCTCAGTTCTAAACGTAAATTCGATCCTAGGTGACTTGGCAATGAGTTCGAGCAAATTTCGTGAGTGGGTAAGCAAACAAATTTTGAACGTAGGCCCTTTACCGCTTTCCGTGGCTATGAATATCGCTTTAACACACCAGGAATTTGGTTATTATCACTCAAAAAAAATAATAGGAGATAAAGGCGATTTCATCACAGCTCCTGAAATAAGTCAAATGTTTGGCGAGTTAGTTGGGGTTTTTCTAGGCTATATTTGGCAAGAGTCAGGAAAACCTGCGGATAGTCTACTATGCGAATTCGGTCCTGGTCACGGGACATTAAGCGAAGATGTAAACAGAGCGTTAAAACAGATTTACCCGAAATTTGCTCAGTCTCCTCTGCATTTGATTGAGTTAAGCAAATCATTCAAGAATTTACAAAAGAATAAACTCAAAAACCAAGCTGTTTTCTGGCATGATAAATTTAGAGATTTACCACGAAAGCCAATTTTCGCAATAGCAAATGAGTTTTTTGACTCTATTGGTGTGGACCAAGCTATTTTTGACGGTGAAAATTGGCGTGAAAGACTCTTAAATTTTAATGGTCAATTCGAATTAATAGCTGGTAAAGTTCTAAACACAATGCAATTAGACCAATTTGATACAAGCTCAATCAGAAATCCAGAATGTGGTACTATTATAGAATATAGTTCTAAAACGGAGCAAATAGTATCTGATGTTACTATTCACATAAAACAATTCGGTGGCGCATTATTGATCATTGATTATGGAAAAATGAACCAGATAGGGGATACAATTCAGGCTGTTTCAAACCACAAACCCGCAGACATCTGGTCAGCAGCTGGTGACGCAGACATTTCCCATTGGGTAGACTTTAAATCTATAAAAAAAACAACCGAAAAAGTGGGGGGGCGTTTTATTGGACCTGTACCACAAGCTCATTTTTTAACACAAATCGGCATTAAACAAAGAGCACAAAACTTGTCAAAACCAGATGACCCCAAACTCAACAGATCCCTTTTCGCTGCGGTGGATAGGCTAATTTCTCCGTCTCATATGGGAAATCTTTTTCAAGTTGGATTGATTTTACCTCCTGGAAGCGGTATGCCTCCCGGCTTCCGGGTTGGATGATTTTTCGATATAGTTATGAATTAGTTAAATGAAAAAAAAGGTTAAAAAAAATGCTTTCTTACCAGCTCCATAACTCTTTTACTGGCGCTGCTTTTTATAGGCATGAGCTACTTTCTGCAGATATGTTTGTGCATGGGTTTTTTACTCGAAAGGGTGGCTCATCAATAGGGGATTTTGAGGGTTTAAATTGCTCAGCTATCTCCGGTGATTTAATTGAGGATGTTCACTTTAATAGAGAAATAATAAAAAAAAGTATAACTCATAAAAGCTTTCAATTAATTACTTTAAGTCAAATACACGGGAACAAAGTTATAATAATCGATAATGAAAGCAATAGTAATACTGAACAGCCCGCATCTGGTTTTGAAGCCGATGGTTTAGTGACGAATAATAAAAATATACTTTTGGGAATATTGACTGCAGATTGTGCGCCCATATTAATGGCAGATAATAATGCTGGGGTAATTGGTGCGTGTCATGCAGGATGGAGAGGCGCTCTTTCGGGAATCATTGAAAATACAGTCCTTCAGATGTGCAACATAGGAGCAACAACAAAAGATATCCGTTGTGTTATAGGCCCAGCAATTTCGAAAGAAAGCTATGAAGTTGATGCTGATTTTAGAGAAAATATTCTGGATAAAAGCCCACATGCACTTGAATGCTTTTATCCAGACACACGTATTGGGATTGGTAATTTCAAGAAAAAATTTTTTTTTAACTTACAAGAATACTGTAAAATTTTACTAAGACACGCATGCGTACATCTATTCGACTGTATAAATATTGACACCTATAAAAATCCAAAGTTGTTTTACAGTTATCGTTTTTCCTGTCATGAAGGTAAGTCAAAATACGGCAGGCAAATATCTATTATTGGGATCAGATAGGTTCAGTTATGCCACATTTATGGATGTTTTTCTTATTTTGTTTTATTGGATTATTAGCATCTTGCTTTTTGGGTTGACGTAAAGATATTCTCCACTTGTCATAATGACATCCTATTGTTAAACAAATTATACAATAAATTCGAATAGGTATGCTTTCATGAAGGTCTTATCATGTAATTCAAATCGACCCCTTGCAGAAGCTATTGCTACATATCTCAACGTCTCATTAACACAGGCAGATGTGAGAAGATTTGCGGATATGGAAGTATTTGTTGAAATCCATGAAAACGTGAGGGGGGAAGATGTCTTTGTTGTGCAATCTACCTCGTATCCGGCTAATGATAATATTATGGAGTTATTGGTTTGTTTAGATGCGCTTCGACGAGGGTCTGCGAGACGTGTCACAGCTGTCCTTCCCTATTATGGTTATGCAAGACAAGACAGAAAATCTGGACCACGCACACCCATTTCGGCAAAACTTTTAGCTAATTTAATCACGTCAGCTGGAGCAGATAGAATATTGACGATAGACTTACATGCTGCTCAAATTCAGGGTTTTTTTGATATACCTGCTGATAATCTGTATTCTGCACCAGTATTTAAAACAGATATCATTTCCCGTTATAATTCAAAAGATTTAGTTGTAGTTTCGCCAGATGTTGGTGGCGTGATTCGTGCACGTGCAATTGCTAGTAGAATTGAGGCTGACCTTGCAATCATCGACAAGAGAAGACCTCGCGCTGGAATTTCTGAAGTTATGAACATCATAGGTGACATATCAGGTAGGCATTGTATCATGGTAGACGATATAGTCGACTCTGGTGGTACTTTATGTAACGCTGCCCAAGCTCTGATAGATGCGGGTGCTATAACTGTCGATGCTTATGTTACTCACGGTGTGTTATCTGGTGGGGCCGTAAGCCGAGTTGCATCCTCTCCATTGAGCTCTCTTGTTACAACTGACTCCATCCAATCGACCGAGGCAATGCGCGTTGCAACGAACATCCGTCAAATAACAATCGCACCTTTACTGGGAGAAGCAATAAGACGAATTCACGAAGAACGTTCTGTTTCTTCATTATTTCAATAAACTTCAAAACGTTAATTTTTTTTTAAAAGATTATTCTTGTTTTTTTAATGTAAAATGCCTATCAACACTACTCAATGCACCCCTGGAGGCATTAAACTGAGCATGATAAGGAGAAAAACATGTCAGAAAATACTTTGATAAGCGCAGAATTGCGTGATCGGGTCGGTAAGGGGTCCGCCCGTGCGGCACGCCGTGCAGGTAAGATTCCGGCCGTCATTTATGGTGATAAAAAACAACCCCTTTCTATTGAAATTGAAGCTCGCTCTATGCGTAAAATAATTAATGAACCCGGTATTTTTAGCCGCCTGCTAGATATAAATGTTGATAACGGAAAACAAACTGTGCTAATGCGTGACATCCATTTTCACCCAGTTACAGATGACCCCTTACATTTTGATTTTCTCAGGGTTGGCGAGTCAAGCAGGGTTTCAGTCGCTGTTGGAGTCGAATTTGTAAATGAGGCTGTTTGCCCGGCATTAAAAATTGGTGGGGTATTAAATATTGTCCGATATGAGGTTGAGTTGAATTGTCTTCCTACCGAAATTCCTGAAAAGATAACTGTCGATTTATCGGATGCTAAAATTGGAGACTCCATCCATATAAGTGCTGTGGAATTACCAGAGGGCGTTACACCAACTATTACAGACCGTGACTTCACAATTGCAACTCTTCAGTCACCTGGCGGTGGTGTGAAAAATGAAGAAGATGAAGATATTGACAACGCGGAAACTAGCGAAGAAACAGAAACGGAATAATTGTTAAAAACCGATTTGGTAAAGGAGCATCAGGGCCTCTTTACAGTTGAATATTTGAATCACGTCTAGATGGTTGTCTCTATGCTATTATGGGTTGGTCTTGGAAATCCAGGTGAAAAATACAAAAAGCAACGCCACAATATTGGTTTCATGGTGGCTGACAAAATAGCTATTGAACATTCATTCTCTTCCTGGCGAAACAGGGCAGATGCTAGCCTTTGCGAAGGAGAAATAGCAGGTAACAAAATCTTTCTTGTAAAACCTCAGTCTTATATGAATAATTCTGGAAAACCAATATTAAAAGTTGCGCGATTTTTGAAAATTCCAAGTGACTCAGTTTATGTTTTTCACGATGATATTGATCTAATAGCCGGTAAAGTCAGAGTAAAAAATGGTGGTGGCCATGGGGGCCACAACGGTTTGCGTGATGTCGACGCGTACTTAGGTAAAAATTATTGGCGTATTCGTTTAGGCATCGGGAGACCTGATGAAAAAGCATTGGTTAATAAATGGGTTTTGAGCGATTTTAGTGAAGAAGAACGGCGGGGATGGCTTGATTCACTTATTCAAACAATTGCGGATGAGTCGCACCAACTTGCTGAAAAAAACATTGAGCATTTTAATTCTCAAATTGCCTTCCGCGCATCTTTAGCGACACCAACGCAAAAGCAAAACAAACAAAGTGGAGAAAAAAATGGGATTTAATTGTGGCATTGTTGGTCTACCAAACGTAGGTAAATCGACTTTATTTAATGCGCTCACGAAAACTGCTACCGCCGAGGCTGCAAACTATCCATTCTGTACTATAGAACCAAATACTGGTCGTGTTGCGGTGCCTGACGAGCGTTTAAAACAGATTGCCTTATTAGCAAAATCCGCACAAATACTACCAACTCAAATTGAATTTGTTGACATTGCAGGATTGGTAAAAGGCGCATCACGAGGGGAAGGACTTGGCAATAAGTTTCTTGCAAACATAAGGGAAGTTGATGCAATTATCCACGTATTAAGATGTTTTTCAAATGAAGACATCACCCATGTAGAAGGAGATGTCAATCCGATAAGAGATGCTGAAATAGTTGAAACTGAGCTCATGCTTGCTGATATTGAGTCACTTGAAAGAAGAATGGAAAGCCTAACAAAGAAAGCAAGAGGAGGCGATAAAGAAGCGGGGCGCGATTTAGCCTTGATGGAAAAAATTTTTGAAACTCTTTCAAGTGGAAGCCCAGCAAGAGCAGCTTCGTTATCAAAAGATGAATTCATAAAAATGGAAATTATGCAGTTGCTTACTGCAAAGCCCGTATTGTACGTTTGTAATGTGGCTGAGGAACATATCATTGAGGGTAATCCTTTTAGTAGTTCAGTTTTTAAGAAAGCAAAGTCTGGAAACTGTGGTGCTGTGATTGTGTCTGCTGCAATCGAATCCGAAATTGCATCACTTACAGAAGAGGACTCAAGGGAGTTTTTAGAAGAACTAGGGCTTGAGGAGGCTGGCTTAGACAGGATGATTAAGGCAGGGTATGAATTGCTAAACTTAAAAACATTTTTCACAGCTGGTCCGAAGGAAGCACGAGCATGGACGGTTCAAACGGGAGCTAAAGCACCGGAGGCGGCTGGTGTCATCCATACAGACTTTCAACGAGGTTTTATTCGCGCTGAAACAATATCTTTCAATGATTATATCACACATGGCGGGGAAGCAGGATGTAAAGACTTAGGAAAGTTGAGGGTAGAAGGAGCAGAGTATGAGGTAAATGACGGCGACATATTTCATTTTAGATTTAATATCTAAATAACAAACATAAATTTATTATTATAGTGACTTCAAACTTTTTTTACATCTGCCCATATGAATTTCATAGCGCCATAACTCATTCCTACCATAATCAATAAAAATATCATCACTTTTACACCCGTCCTTTTCCTCTTTTCAATACTTGGCTCAGCGGTCCAAGTTAAGAAATATACTAAGTCGCTAGATATGGATGAAACGTCCGCAGGGGATCCATCTGCATAAGTTACGTCTTCCCCATATATAGGCTGTGGCATTGCAATTAAATTTCCCGGATAGGCTGCGTTATAGTACATTCCGTCAGGCACATCTTTATCACTCGGAGGTTCTTTATAGGATGTAAGTAAGCTATAAAGATAATCAGGACCATTTGCTCTTGCTTTCGTAATTAGAGATAAATCAGGAGGATAAGCACCGCCGTTTCCTGCACGAGCAGCCGCTTCATTGGGGTAAGGGGCCGGAAACCTATCGGCTGCAATACCAGGGCGCATGAACATTTCTCCATCATCATTTGGCCCATCTTCAACCTCGTATTCACTCGCAAAAGCCTTTATTTCAGCTTCGCTATATCCAAGGTCTGATAAATTACGAAAGGCAATATAATCAAGTGAATGACAGGAAGCGCAAATTTCTCTGTATGCCTGAAAGCCTCGTTGCATTGCTGCCTTATCTAACGTTCCAAAAGGACCGTTAAAACTCCAATCTTTGTGTTTTAATACGACATCTCCGGATCCTGCAGCAAACACGTTGGTTACAAAAGTAATCCAACAAAAAATAAGTGCGGTGCGCCATTTCATCATATTTTCTCCTTAACAGCAGACGCAGCACCCACCATAGCAGTTCCCCCCAGAACCGATTTCGATAATGATTGGGGTAATGGTTTGGGTGTTTCGATCACGGATAATAAAGGAAGAATCACCAAAAAATGAAGAAAATACCAAGCTGTTGCAACTCTAGATAATACAACATAAATGCCTTCGGCTGGCATGCCACCTAGATAACCAAGAGCCACACAATCAGCAGCAAACACCCAAAAGAAAATCCTAAAAATAGGCCGAAAGTTGCCAGAGCGAATAGGTGATCTATCTAACCAAGGCAAAATAAATAAAACCGCTATCGCACCAAACATCGCTAATACACCGCCTAATTTATCAGGAACAGCCCGCAAAATTGCATAGAAAGGTAAGAAATACCATTCTGGAACAATGTGTGCGGGGGTCTGCATTGGATTTGCCGGGATATAATTATCTGGATGCCCCATAAAGTTTGGGAAGAAAAAAATCGCAGCAGCAAACAGGCTTAAAAAGACGGATAGGCCAAAAAAATCTTTAATTGTATAATAAGGATGGAAAGGCACTGTATCCTGTGGGCCACTTGGATCGATTCCTATAGGGTTGTTTGACCCAAACCGGTGCAAGGCAACCAAGTGAAGAATTACAACACCTACAATCAAAAAGGGCATCAAATAATGTAGTGCAAAAAATCTATTTAAAGTTGGGTTGTCCACCGAAAACCCTCCCCATAGCATGGTTACGATAGAGTCACCAACCAAAGGTATCGCCGAAAATAGATTTGTAATTACTGTTGCACCCCAAAAACTCATTTGTCCCCATGGCAACACATAACCCATAAAAGCTGTTGCCATCATTAATAAAAGGATGAGAACACCCAAAATCCACAGTAATTCTCTAGGAGCCTTGTATGAACCATAATAAAGTCCCCTGAATATGTGTATGAAAACAACTATAAAGAAAAAACTGGCTCCGTTCATATGAATATAACGTATTAGCCACCCGTGATTTACATCCCTCATAATTCGTTCAACAGATTGAAAAGCATGATCAACATGGGGTGTATAACTCATTGCCAAAACAATGCCAGTCACAATCATTATTACCAATGAAATGCCAGCAAGAGAGCCAAAATTCCAAAAATAATTTAGATTTTTTGGTGTTGGGTATTCATTAAGCTCATGGTCCATAAATGAAAATATAGGAAGTCGATGATCTATCCAACGGACGACTGGGTTTGAAAATTTATTTGTTGACATAATCTATTCCTTATTGAGTGGCAATTAACCAATTTTGATGAGTGAGTTTGATGCAAATTGATAGGGTGGAATTTCCAGATTAAGAGGTGCGGGACCTTTCCTTATTCTACCGGAGCTATCATAGTGAGATCCATGACAAGGGCAGAACCAACCGTCATATTCACCTCTGATCTCACCAGTTTTTTGGCCAAGAGGCACGCACCCAAGATGGGTACATACTCCAACCATAACTAGAAATTGAGGGTTTATCACACGTTCTACATCTGCTTGCGGGTCTTTTAATTGTGATAACTCCACTGACTGTGCTGAATTAATTTCATCTTCTGTTCTATGCTTAATGAAAACAGGTTTGCCTCGCCATTTGACTGTGATTGCTTGTCCTACTTCTATTTTTGATATATCTACCTCAATTGAAGCAAGCGCCAAAGTATCTGCCGCTGGGTTCATCTGGTCTATTAATGGCCAGGCAACTGCTGCGGCACCTATACCAGCCATAGCATAGCTCGCAACAACTATAAAATCACGACGACCCCTCTGCTCTTCATTAGACTCTTTTTTTACGGTATTTTTTTTTACCATTTTCCCCTCACCACATTAAATTAATTGAATTTCAATTAGTTTTTTGTGATTGATTAAAATTTTGTACAAATCTAATACGATACTAATCATAAGCTTTGAAAATGCTATCATTTATACTGTAAAAATAGCCTAAAATACCAATCTTTTTCCCCAGATGGAACAATTTGTCGCAAGATTGGGTATTCAGCTTAAGGCCAGCGAACTCTTGGGGGTAAACTCATTAGAATAGCATCTATATTTCCCCCTGTTTTCAATCCAAACAGTGTGCCGCGATCATATAACAGATTAAATTCAACATACCTTCCTCTTCGAACCTCTTGATATTCTCTGTCGGCTTCATTCCAAATGTTATCTTTTGTCGCTCTAACAATTTGAGAATAAGAATTCTTAAAAGTGTCTCCGACATTTCGAATGAATTCAAAATCAGCGTTCCATTCGCCACTATCTAAATTGTCAAAAAATATTCCTCCCGCACCACGAGGCTCATTTCGATGTTTCAAAAAAAAATAGTCATCACACCACTTTTTAAACTTTGGATAAGACCCTTTCTGGTAATTATCACATACTTTCTGAAGGTCAGAATGAAATTTCCGAACTTGTTTTCCAGCGGGTCGAATTGGTGTTAAATCACCTCCTCCACCAAACCAAGATTTACTAGTGATAATGAAACGCGTGTTCATATGCGCTGCTGGAATAAACGGGTTTTGAGGATGCACAACAACCGAAATACCAGCCGCCCAAAATTTACCGTCTTTTTTTGCCCCCGGAATAGACGAACGAAATTCACGAGATAGCTCACCGTGAACAACTGAGGTGTTAACTCCAACTTTTTCAAAAATACGTCCGTTCATCAAACGCATTTTTCCACCGCCTCCGCCTTCTCTCGTCCATTTTTTTTCTATAAAGATCCCAGCTTCCATGTCTGAGGTTTGGTATGCTCCTTCTTCCTCAATTTCCATAAAATTTTCACAGATATTTTTCTGTAGCAAATTAAACCACTCAATAGCTCGTTGTTTTTTTTCCTCTAAAACTATCATTTAATTTAAAATTTTCCTATCGGGTCTTAAATGCATTGAGAACTGAAACAGCGGTTTTTTTCATTACTATATATTCGGTTAATAATAGATAGAGATATAACATGATCGCCAGAATTTTTAACTGTACTTCAAATAATAGTCTACATATTTTCAGAAAAAATCTCATTCGAAGGCAACTCAAATTCATTCAAAACCCATAAGCGTTCTAATTCCCTTAATTTCGCGCCTAAATCTGGCCCTGAATTCCAACCAGCTTTTTTTAAGTCTTCACCGGTAACTGGAAAATTTGGTTTTTCAAAAGTATCAATAGCGTTCCATACGTTATCGGGAAATATAAAACCTTTGCGTATAGAATAAATTCGCACTTTCTCATATAAATCTGTTGCATGCCAATAAGCTGTTTTTCGCCATTTTTTTGTTGCAAGTTCTGATATCTCTATATCGGTTAACGGTTGCATTAAGCGCTTAAAGCGTCCCCGCTGCTGACGAGAAAACCTCATCAATTTCTTAATTTTATCTTCTTGATCCCTTGGCGTAATTACTGCTAATCTCGCTAACCAATCAAGCTGTAAGAAAGACTTTTTTAAAATCTTAATTTTTAGATTATCTAATGAGAAACTGAAGCCAAATCCATTTTTATCTAAACCTATTTTTTGTGCTAAATGGAGTGAATCAATAGGGTTTTCTGCCATGAGCCATTTACTGAATTCGTCCGTGATCCTCTCGCATGAAAGTGTGACTAATTTCTTTTGATGTCTCTCTAAGGCTTTTATTTCATTCTTTGGCATACGGAACCCTGGTAGTAATGCGATTAGTCTAAATGCTCGCAAAATCCTGAGATAATCCTCTGAAATTCGTTCATCAGCGCTTCCAATAAAAGTAAGTTTTTTATTCCTTAAATCTGAAAGGCCGTTGAATGGATCATATAGTTTATAAGAATCTGTGAAATAGATTGCATTTATGGTGAAGTCGCGTCGCTGCGCATCTTGAGCCCAGTCACTAATAGCCACTACATTGCTTCTCCGACCATCACTTTCTATATCTTTTCTAGTCTGAGTCACCTCTATAGTAATATCATTCTCAACAACTGTGATAGTGCCGTGTGATACGCCAGTTTCATGTAACTTTATTCCTTTCTTTTTTAAAATCTCTATAAGTTTAAAAATTGGAATATTAATCGCCATATCAAAGTCTTTAATAGGCATTTTCATAAGCCAATTGCGAACAGCTCCGCCAACAAGACGGGCTTCCCCATTGTTTTCTCTTGCGATTCTCTGAATCTTTTTTATTAGCGTCTTAGCTTTTCCAGCTGGAAACTTTGGATTTTTTTGAATATTCTCATCCATGTTGCATTTAGACCCTTTTGTTGTGTTGAGAACCTTTTAGATTAACGCAATGTCGAACCTCTCGGCCCAAATGCACCCTCTTTAATTTGACCACCCTCAACTGTAGCCGGACTATATTTCAGATTTGGTGAAGCGCCTTTCAATTCAAACAAGGCAAACGATAAAACACTTAGTATAACGCTGACTAAAAGTACTAAAATAATGCGGTTTTTCTCAAGAAATTGCCTGAACTTGTTATCATGAGATAATCTATTTGACACTAGTCGCAAAGCCTCTATTAAAATAATGGCTACCAATATAGCGGAAGCGATATAAATATACCGTCTCATTTGGGTATCCTTTCTAGGTACTAGCTGATAAAATTTCCGAAAGTTGTTTTATTATTGCGGCAGTTGCACCCCACACTGGGGGATTTGTGTTTCTAATCGCCCAAAAATTTTTTTTACCATTTTTTGTTTCATATTCTTTAAGGTGATAACAATTTGGTTTAAGATATAAAGAAAGCGGGGAAATTACAATTTCTTCTACCTCTAACAGATTGACCTTCAATTGCTGCATAGCAAGTAATGGTGTTTTAGCGAGATAACCAACAACTGGAGAAATATGAAATTGCGTTGAGGTCAGAACTGGCGATAAAAAACCTAAGATTTCAACCTCACCTGATGAAAGTCCTATTTCTTCCTCAGCTTCCCGAAGCGCTGCATCAACTATATTTTCATCGCTCCGTTCGAGCTTCCCACCTGGAAAGCTCATTTGGCCAGCATGTTCATTGAGATGGAGAGAACGTTTTGTTAGCAAAATAGAAAGGGCATTAGTTTCTCCCATAACCAGGCAGAGAACAGCTGCAAGCCTAACATTACCTGATGGCACAGCGCTTTCTAATTCACTTAGAACTCTTGATCTAATTTGGCCAAGCATCTACCCGCGTCTCTTCTCAAATCCCAATTGTACATCTTATTATATTGGAACAAAAACACATAGTAATCACAATGCGTTCATTAACAAAAAAACTTTCATTTCATTTTAAAATAACAAATTCCTCTGCTGACCAAACACCTAAATTTCCCTGTGCGTTTGGAGTGATCATATCCATCAATTGATAATATACTGGACGATTGATTTTAGCAGTCAAACCATCATATAAATTCAAATAGGGTATTTGTTCCTTTTTTCTATGGTTTTTGAAAAAAAGACTGTGGGAGGAACCTAATATGAAATTTCTTCCAATGTTATCAACCATTTCTAGTCTAGGTTTCTTGTTTCCAATACTCTTTAATATATTGAGTTGCACAATTATGAATGGAGCGTCTTCTACAGTTATTTCTCCTTTTTCTGCAGGTGTTTTGAGCCAGTATTTTCCGCTATTATCCAAGCTTAATACAGAGGCAAATAATTTTATTATTTCAATTCGTTTTATTTCACCACCCTGATGAAACCAACGCCCGTCTGAAGCGATATGGATGTCAAATTCTTCAAGTTTATGTGTCATAAAGATAAATCCACCAATCTTTTAAAAACACCAACATGTTCATATCAGAAAAAAAAGGTAATGTCTCTTATCGGTTTTTTATCTGAAAAATCTTACATTTGGAAATAGAGTTAATCATGAAACACTGCAAAAATCTCGAATTTAACATTTGAAAGCAAAAAATGAAATGCGAGGCAATACTATTATTTCAAATAAAATAGTTTCAACTTTCATTTTTTCTTCCTATGTCGTATTGATAAGAGGTTTGTGTGCAAGCTCATCAGTTACCATTAAAAAGTATATTGTATGTACATTTACTTTCCAATTGCCGAAATCTCTTTAAACCTTTTCATCGTGATTGGTTTAGGCGGCTTCATTGGTTTTTTATCAGGTCTTTTTGGTGTTGGAGGAGGGTTCTTAATGACCCCTCTGCTTATATTTCTTGGCATTCCAGCACCAGTGGCTGTTGCAACTGAAGCCAATCAGATAGTTGCGTCCTCAGTTTCGGGAGTTATGGCACATTGGCGTCGCAAAAACGTCGATTTTAAAATGGGAACTGTTTTATTATTAGGGGGATTAGTAGGTTCATCTCTTGGAGTTCTTTTGTTTGCACTTCTTGAAAAGATAGGACAACTCGATTTAGTGATAAAGTTATCATACGTATTTTTTCTTGGTATTATAGGGATATTAATGCTTTGGGAAAGTGTTCGAACTTACATAAGGTCACGTAAGTCCGAATTTTATCGCCGAAAATTGCATGATCATAATTGGCTCCACGGGTTACCCTTCAAAATGCGTTTCAGACGTTCAAAGTTATACATAAGCGCATTGGTACCTTTTTCTATAGCAGCTTTTGTTGGTGTTCTCTCCGCCATCATGGGAGTTGGCGGAGGTTTTATTATGGTACCTGCAATGATCTACTTGTTAGGAATGCCAACCTCAGTTGTGATAGGTACTTCCCTCTTCCAAATAATATTCGTAACTGCCAATGTAACATTACTTCAATCAGTGCAAACCCAAACTGTCGATTTTTTATTAGCAGGAACACTTTTATTCGGAGCAGTTATCGGAGCGCAAGTAGGAACTCGATTTGGTGGTATGTTGCGGGGTGAGCAACTACGTGGATTGTTAGCGCTCATTGTTTTGCTAGTGAGCATAAGAATAGGCTATGAACTTATCGCTATGCCACTTGATCTGTTCTCCTCGGAGATGGTGAAATGAGAAATTTGATAGATAGATTAAAAATTTATAACAAAAATCATTATTTTGTAGTGTTAATCTCTATTTTGGTCATAAATTTCTTCTTTTACTCAGATAGCTATGCCGAATCAAACGCACTAGTTGCTGATCTGTCAAAATCGAACATATCAATTAACACTGATTTTAACGGTGCTTCTTTACTCCTTTTTGGTTCGATTGCCGGGGAAGAGGGAGATGATATAATTGTAATTATAAGCGGTCCTTCATCTGAAATAATAACAAGAAAAAAATCAAAAATCAGCGGAATTTGGGTCAATTCAAACTCAATTAAGTGGAAAAACGCTCCAAGTTTTTATCAGATATTCACTACTAATCCACTATCTGAAATAGCTAATATTGACGTCCTCAGGTCTTTGGCTGTTGGGACGGAATTTTTGAACCTTAGATACGAAAAATTTGATGATGTTGAGACTAAGTCCTACCTAGATTGGAGGAGAGCGCTAACACGTAATATGAAATCCGCTTCTCTCTGGAAAACTAACGAGAAAACAATACAGGTAATCAGAGGCGCACTTTTTAGAGCAGAAGTAGCTCTCCCTGCAAACATCACGACTGGGGACTATGAAGTACGAATAATCCACTTTAGAAATGGACGTTTTATTGCGGAAGATAAAACTGCTATAGCTGTAAAAAAAGCCGGTTTTAGTGCAATTATTTATCATTTGGCGCATGAATATTCTATTTTCTATGGAATATTTGCAATAGCATTTGCAGTTTTTGCTGGATGGCTGGCTGCTACAATCTTTCAAAGACCATAAGAATAAATTTTACAAAAATTCTAAAGAACAAATTGGCATGTTTCACTAAATTTCGTTAAATTAAATACAAGTTATGAATAAGGTTTGATATGAAGAACGAGACAAAAAATAAATTCTTTTTAGTGGTGGTGGATGAAACAGAGGAGCTACATCAAGCGCTCCATTTTGCTTGTGCTCGCGCAAAATCAATAGATGCTAATATCGCGCTAGTATATGTTATAACGCCAAATAATTTTGGTCACTGGGCCAGTGTGGATGCTCTTATGAGAGAGGAGGCGCGCGAACAGGCCGAGGAAATTATTAAAACCCATTCTGATTATGCTAACAGCTTCACAGGTAAAACACCGCTTGTCTACATTAGAGAAGGCGAGACCACAGACCAGATATTACAACTTATTGAAGAAGAGGAACAAATTTGTCAATTGGTGTTGGGTGCAAACACTAAATCTGACTCCGCAGGTCCGATTGTAAATTATATCACAGGCAAAGGGGCCGCTAGATGCAAAATCCCAGTTGTTATTGTTCCTGGAAGCTTATCAGATGACCAAATAGAAATGTTATGTTAAAAAAAAATTTTTTAGCATTCAACACTTGACTTATCTAAGATTTAAATCCTATTTCAAATATAAACCGAAGAATGGAGCAATTTATTTTGCACTTGCTTACTTTTACTTTTACTCTCATACTTGGATTTTTGCCAATGCAAACAAAAGCTGACATGGTTTCGAAACTCATATTAGAAACAAGCGTCGGTATAGTTGAAATCGAACTTTTGCCAGAGCTTGCACCAAAACACGTCAAACGCATATCAAAACTTGCAGAGTCAGGGTTTTATGATGGCATCATTTTCCATAGGGTCATTCCAGGTTTTATGGCTCAAACTGGTGACCCGGACGGAAACGGCACGGGGGGCTCTGGAAAGAGAATAAAAGCTGAATTTTCTGACTATCTTTACCGAGAGGGAACAGTTGGTATGGCAAGAACTTCTAACCCCGATAGTGCAGATTCGCAATTTTTCATCTGCTTCGACGGTTGTTCACATCTAACCGGGCAGTATACGGTCTGGGGTCAGGTGTCTGAAGGCATGGAAAATGTCTACAAAATAGCCACTGGTGAGCCCCCAGCAGACCCGGACCAAATTATTTCAGCGCGTGTCCATAATTAATTTTAAACGATTTCTATTATTTATTTGCTTTAGAACCAAGTCTAATGTTTGAAATAAAAAGGATTGGTGAAAACTGTATAATTAGACCTAACCAAATTAAAATAAAAACACAAATATCTTTAAAATTGTAATCCTCTCCGAGTAATATGCTGATAAACATTTGGCTAGTAGGATTCAAATAAAATATAAATCCTGCAACAGATAGCGGAAGAATCTTATTTCCATTATGAAATAGATATAGCGGAATAATGGTAAATAAGCCGCAAAAAATCGCTAATACTAAACCAGTAAAATTGCCTCCAAAAAATAATGGAATACCATTATTTACCTGCAAGCCAAAATATAATAATGCAACGGGCATTAGCATAGTTGTTTCTATCATTAGGCCTATGTCTGATTTGACCTTGAGTTGTTTTCTTATAATCGCATAGGCGGCAAAGGTAACGGCCATACTAATTGCAATCCACGGAAAATTTGATAGAGACGAACCTTTCACAAAAACAGCAATAACTGCAAATATAAGCGCAATTTTCATTTTTTTTTCAATTTTTTCTCCAAGAAAAAAATGTCCTAATGCAGCTGTAAATAATGGATAAATATAATATCCAAGCGCGGATTGCATCAATTGGCCATGTTGAATAGCGAAAATGAAGAATAGCCAGTTTGCACTGATGAGAATAGCACAGATCAAAAATAGAATGAGATTTTTTATAGAACAAAGCGCAGTTCCTATTTCGCTAACACGTTTTTGAAAAATAAAAACGATAGAGAATATAATGCAGGCCCAAAAAATACGCTGGACTACGACTTCTATAAATGCAAATTCATTTAATAAATTATAATAAAGTGGTACAACCCCCCAGATTAATGCGCCTGATGTCGCACTTATATACCCATAGAGTACTTTGTTCATTTTTATGGGTTTCCACTATTGATTAAAAGAAAATAGGTATTAAAAATTTCAGAAAATGCAAAAATTGGCTTTTTGGCAAAGTGTAAATATCCGCATTAGGCAATTAAATTGAATATAGGCCAATGACATCAACCTTAGGTAACTTTTTTGAGCAAGTTTTTTAAGTTTGCTGAATTGTTTTTTATAATTTCTGGGGTAATGTCAATAGACTGTTCAAGAATTCGTTTACCAACTGTGTATGCTTGGACATCTTCTAACGCCTCAACACAAACAAATTTGTTTTGGTGCCAGCTCCATACTGAAAAACTACCCTCTTTTTTTCCAGTAAAAACTTCACTTCGAACCAGTCTATTGTTATTCGGCTCAGGCAAAATACCTGCTATCTGCAATTTTAAATCATATTGATCCGACCAAAACCAATAAGCCTGCTGTGCTGGTAACGGAGAACAGGTTATTGAGGCTGCGGCTACAGTTGCGCTAAACTGAGCATTAAAAACTGATTCTACTCTTTTAGCAGACCTATCAGGACAGAAGGCAATATCACCTATTGCGTATATATCGTCATCTGCTAAATATTCATTATTTACTTTTATACCATCGATAACAGAAAGTCCCAAATCTTTTGCAAGTGCTATATTTGGAGACACCCCAATGCCGAACACCAGCAAATCGCATTCTATGATATGTCCAGTTCTTAACTTTACAGCTTTCACTTGGTCTGAGTTTGAATAAAGGATATCTTCTATGATTTCACTAAAATGAAACGAAACACCTTTTTTTTGATGAATTGATGTCAGATATTCTGAAACAAATTGAGATGATACACGTGATAATATTCGAGGCCCAATTTCAATTAAGTCTACTGTTAAACCAACATTCCGCAATGATGAGGCAACCTCTAAGCCAATGTATCCACCTCCAACGATGACAGCATTTTTCCCGCGAAGAATCCCTTCTTTTAAGCGAACCGCGTCGTTTATATCTCTTAAAACATATACATTTTCAGTGCGTTTTGGGACGTTAACTGGAAGTTTAGCATTCGCACCCATTGCCAAAATTAAAATATCATAATTTATTTCTAAGCCATTTTCTAAAATAATCGATTTTGACTCTCGTTTTACGCTACGAACATTGCTACCAGTCATTAAATGAATTTTTTGACTTTCATAAAATTCATTTGAGCGCAGATATAAGTTATTTAGCTCAGTGTCTTTAAAATTTATAAATCCCTTTGATAGAGGTGGTTTTTGTATTGGCAATCCGGGAACTCGATCAATCAGATTAATCGTGCCTTTAAAACCAAATTCACGCAATTTTTCACCGCAAACAACACCGGCATGACTAGCGCCAATTATAGCTATTCTTTTCATAGATTTCTACTTTGTATTCTTAATCTTTATGTACATGCACTTTGATTATTTTTGTTTCCATTTGAAGGCAACTAAAAACAAATAAAAAGGCAAAGATAAACACATGCTAGTCACATATGACTGATATAAATCTTCAAAATCAACCCAAAAAAATTCTCTTCGTATAGTATTTATAAAGATAATACCTAGGCTACATAATTTTGCGCCAAAAAGATTGGGAACTGTTAAAAAGACTGACTCAATCCCCATTTTTTACTCTTATAAGTTGTTTTTTATTTTATTAAAACAATTATATGTTGATTTTTTTAAAAAATATTTCTTTATTTTAATATTATTAATAATTTATTTACAATGAGTTATACATTTTTTTTTCTTTTTTTTTACAAAAATAATTTTCTATCTTGCCTATAATCTATTTTTTATACATGGTGTGTAAACTGGGGGAACGGATTTTAACAAAAACAAAGTCCGGTTCAAAAAAGGTAGGGCGTTCTAGAACGAAGTTTTTTGGGAGTGTCCTAATGACAATTTTAAAATCCGCTGCTTTAGCAGCTTTAACTTTTCTAATTCCATCAATCGCTCTTGCGGCTGGAGGAAATTTAGAGCCTAATGACCCTGTTGGTATTACTTTTTGGCTAATTTCAATAGCCATGGTTGCAGCCACAGTGTTCTTCCTCATGGAATCCTTACGTGTTTCAGGAAAATGGAGAACATCGCTTATAGTTGGTGGTTTGGTGACGTTAGTTGCTGCAGTACACTACTTTTATATGAGAGATGTCTGGGTAAGTACCGGTCAATCACCTACAGTCTTTAGATATGTAGACTGGTTAATCACAGTGCCTCTCCAAATGATCGAATTTTACTTAATTCTTGCTGCATGTACAGCTGTTGCGATGGGAGTGTTCTGGCGACTTCTCGTAGGTACAGTAATTATGCTACTTGGAGGATACTTAGGAGAAGCAGGGTTTATCAATGCAACGCTTGGATTCGTAATAGGAATGGCTGGATGGGCTTATATCCTTTACGAAATATTTGCAGGTGAAGCTGGTAAAGTCGCTGCTGACGAGGCTCCAGAGTCCGTGAAATCTGCTTTCAGTTTGATGCGTTGGATTGTCACAATTGGATGGGCTATCTATCCACTTGGATACTTCTTCGGTTATCTAGCTGGAGGAGTAGACGACAATTCACTAAATCTTATTTATAACGTAGCTGACGTTGTTAATAAGATTGGTTTCTGTTTGGCAATTTGGGCAGCAGCCACAAGCGAATCAGAAGCAAAAGCTTAACAAACTCAAAAAAGACAGGTTCATCCATGAACCTGTCTTTTTTTTCAGGAGAAGATGATGCCAGAAAGCTACTTTATAAGCGATAAAGAATATGCACCATCTAAAAATTTCCCTAACGAAGGGAATCCCGATTATAAATTTAACCTATTTCTTAGTTCCATTCTTCCATCAAATAACCACCCTTTAGTTGATGCCTCCACACATCATTTTTCTTCTAAGGGGAAACAATTACGTGCAAAATTAGCTCTTAGCGCGGGGGATAAGTTTGGGGCAGATAGCATTGCATGTATCCACTGGGCCGCTGCTGTTGAGTTGCTTCATAATGCCTCTTTAATTCATGATGATATTTGCGATGGAGATTCTATCCGTAGAAACAGGGCATCAGTTTGGGCAAAATATGGCCGAGATATAGCTCTAGCTTTGGGTGATTGGATGATTGCAGAGGCTTTCGAACAAGCGGCCAAAGCCGCACACATCTCAGGCTCTTTTGGTCTTGTCTCTAAACTATCAACCCACATGAAATCTACGATAGCAGGACAAGCGCTTGAATTTGAACACTCTACCTATCCGGATGTTGACAAATATCTTAGAATCAGCGCAGGGAAAACGGCGCCTTTGTTTGTTGCCGCCATTGATGGTGTGGCAGAAATCGCAGGAAGAACTGATTTGATTGAAACAATTAGTCATTATTTCGTTGCTATGGGCGTTTGTTACCAATTCGCGAACGATATACAAAACATTCTTGGAACAGACGGTGCCGCTAGCCCGTCTTCTGATTTAAAAAGGCGGGCGCCAAATGCTGTAATAATATATTTTCGAAGTTCTCTAGAGACTGCGGAACAGTCTTTATTTGACGCATGGCTAGCAGGAAATTCAAAAAGCAAAGCTAATTACTGGCAACGGAAAATGATAGACTCGGGCGCTATATATACTGCTGCCGAAGAAATGAATAAATTACTGCGAGAGGCAGAGGGATTTTCTGGAAACCTTCCGAAAGAATGTATTAGTGTGATTGCACCTATACAAAAGCAACTCAGGCATGTTTGTAAACAAATCGGTTCTGCTTGCCATTAAAACTCTCAGAAAATATAATTCAATAAAAAGCTAACAAATTAGTTTGTTTCACGATTGCTGTATTCACTTATGAAATCTATATTTGAATTGTAGCATGATATAATAGTTGTAAAATGGTGCAATTTTGATATGACACGTTCTTTGGTAATCGGTGCAGGATTAGGCGGAATAGCAACCGCATTAAGGCTTCGTGCCAAAGGAGATGATGTCGAGGTGTTAGAAAGATTATCATCACCTGGAGGAAGGGCTCAGGTTTTCGAAAAAGGCGGTTTTAAACACGATGCTGGACCAACAGTTATTACTGCACCTTTTTTATTTGACGAACTATTCAGCTTATTTGGTGAGAAACGAGAAAATTACTTAGAGTTCAGACCGTTAGATTTATGGTATCGCTTTTATTTTGACTCAACTGGAGATACATTTGATTATACAGCTAGCATTAAAAAAACAAAGCAGGAAATTGCCCGTTTTAAGCCAGAAGATGCCGATGGATATGATAGGCTACTAGAAACATCAAAGGCAATTTTTGATGTTGGTTTTTCTAAATTAGCAGATAGACCATTTATAAAATTTACCTCTATGCTTGCGCAAATACCCTCTCTTTTAAAGTTGAAAAGTTATCTTTCCGTAGCCCAACTCGTTAATAGTCATTTAAAACATCCACTTATTCGACAAGCTTTTTCCATCCATCCATTGTTAGTTGGCGGCAATCCTTTTGATACAACATCAATATATGCACTTATTCACTATTTAGAGAGAGAATGGGGTGTATTTTTTTGTATGGGTGGTACTGGTAAACTTATTAGGGAATTAGAGTCTCTGATGATAAGACAGAATATAAAGATTCGTTACAATACAGATATTAAGCAAATATTAGTAAAAAAAGGTCGCTCTACTGGCGTCTTAACAAGTTCTGGGGAGATAATTCATTCTGACAGAATAGTATGTAACGCAGACTCACCAACAGTTTATGATGAGTTATTGTCTGCGCAGCCAAGGCGTAGGAAGAAAGTAATACCAGATAAGTTTACACGATATTCTATGGGACTTTATGTTTTGTTTTTTGGCACAAGAAAAAAATATGAGACTGTTGCTCACCATACAATTTGGATGGGAAAGCGCTACCGTACCCTTTTATCCGATATATTTAATGCTAAAATACTAACAGATGATTTTTCCTTATATCTTCACAGACCAACTGCAACGGACCCAACATTTGCTCCAGACGGATGTGATAGCTTTTATGTTTTATGCCCAGTACCAAATCTACAGGGAAATGTAAATTGGGATGTACAAGGGCCCGCTTTGCAAACAAGAATTATAACAGCTTTGAATAGAACTATTATGCCAGAATTGAAGGAAACAATCGTTGATCCATTTTGGATGAGTCCACGCGAATTTAAAACCCACTACAGGGCAAAGCATGGTGCTGGCTTTTCTATCGCACCCATTTTTGCCCAATCAGCCTGGTTCAGATATCATAATAAAGACCCTCACATAGACAATCTTTTTCTAACTGGTGCTGGAACACATCCAGGAGCAGGAATGC
Organism: uncultured SAR116 cluster alpha proteobacterium; assembly: GCA_902632595.1. Classification (GTDB taxonomy): domain Bacteria; phylum Pseudomonadota; class Alphaproteobacteria; order Puniceispirillales; family Puniceispirillaceae; genus UBA5951. The sequence continues at coordinate 9,420 of CACPDC010000019.1, read as the reverse complement.
CAGGTGTTTTATGCTCTGCTAAGGTTGTTGAGAAACTAATCGCAGAGCAGCAGTTGGATCAAACCAAATAATATTTTTGGATTATATCACAAGAAGGGTAATACCAGACGTGCTTTCTAAAACTGTAACAAATAAAACTAGGATTAAAATAGATGCAAAAATCAGCTTAAAAAAAAATGGAAAAAGCTTCTACTGGGCCTCGCGATTTCTTGGTCGTGAAATGTCCCAAAATGCCACTATTTTATATGCTTTCTGCCGCGTGCTTGATGATATAGCAGACGAAGATATTGAAGACGGGCTTATCAGGCTCAGTCAAATTAAAAAACAAATTAGAGACCAAACCAATATATCTGATCCTTTATTGGAAGAGTTTCTTCCATTTTTTAAACAGATGAGACTACCAGAAAAAGCCTTGGTTGATTTAATAGAGGGGCTTCTAATGGACCAAAAGGATGTTAATATTCAAAATGAGGCAGAGTTAATCCAGTATAGCTATCATGTTGCTGGAACAGTCGGATGGATGATGTGTCCTATACTTGATTGCCGAGATAAAAAAGCTTTTGCTTTTGCACTTGATCTTGGTATTGCAATGCAACTTACTAACATAGCAAGAGATGTGTATGAGGATGCCAGGATGGGACGGCGCTACTTACCCGCAGATTGGGTAGATAATATATCTCCCTCTGAAATTTTAGAGGCTTCAAAAAATCCAAACTCAAAAAATATTAAATTAATTAAATTAGCTATTCTTAAACTACTTGACCTTGCTGACCTATATTACCAAAGCGGCGTAAAAGGGTTAGTTTACCTACCTTGGAAGGCACATTTAGCTATTGGTATTGCCGCCTATGTTTACAGAAGAATAGGCCTTCAATTGAAAGCTAACCGAGTTAATTGGCAAGATGGGCGCACAATAACTTCCAATTTTGCTAAAATACAATCCAGTTGTGTTGCTTTTACCCTTTTATTTTCAAGGTTAAGAAAATTACCTGAACATAATATCAACATGCATCAACACCTTTTAGAAAAGCTTAATTTGTTATGAAACAAAAAGCTATTAGAACAAACGAAAAAACTATAGCTATATTAGGTGGTGGCTGTGCTGGTTGGTCGCTCGCAGCAAAAGCTGAACAGCTGTCTGCAAAAAGTGTAACTCTTTATCTTAAGGAAGAAATTCGTCCGTCCCACAGCTGGGGTTTTTGGCAAATGCCCTGGCTCTCTGATGCTGTATTAAGTAAAAGATCAAAGTGGAATAGCTGGCAAATTATTACAGAAGAAGGAACTGTAAATCATAATAGCATTAAACACGCTTATCATAATCTGAAAAGTGATGATTGGTTCAATTGGTGTCGAAATCAATTTTTACAAGCAAATACGAAAACTAAAATCATTAAGTTACCTGTGACCAACACTGAAGGAAATCATATAATCACATCTAAACATAAAAAGACATTTGACTGTATCTACGACTCTCGATCCCCCAAGGCTGAAAAAAATATTCTTTTTCAACATTTTAAAGGCATCGAAATCAAAACCACAAACCCAGTTTTTAATCCTGAAGTTGCTACTTTGATGGACTTCAGAGTATCTCAGAAAAATGGTATTCATTTTATGTATGTACTTGGTTATGATGCTTTTACGGCACTCGTAGAATCGACTTTCTTTAGCCCTTCACCTCATAGCGAAGAAATCTATGATGAAGCTATTAAAGATTATCTTGAGCGTTTTTACGATTTATATAACTTTGAAATAATTCATAGTGAAATAGGTGTAATACCAATGGGAGACGTAAAGCCTCTTGATTCCAATCCTTTTTTACATAAAATCGGCAGTAATGCGGGAGCCGTTAGGCCATCTTCAGGTTACGCATTTAGCTTCATTCAAAAACAAATTATGAATTTTCTTAATAACCAATCAAAACCTTGCTCTCCACACACAAAATTTGATTTGTGGATGGATAAAATATTTTTAGAAGTTCTCAGGACAAACCCCAGAAGGGCACCAAGCCTTTTTTTTAGGATGGCAAAAGCACTAGATGGGGACTCATTTGCTCGATTTTTAAGCGGTGAAGCTAAAATTTGGGATTACATTTTTGTGATAAGCTCGATGCCGAAATGGCTATTTCTAAAATGCACGTTTAAGGTTATGTTTAAAAAAAGAAAAGGTTAACCAAATGATTTTGACACCAATTGATTGGTTTGCGTTAGCATTAGTTATAATTATAGGGTTGCCACATGGAGCTTTTGATGCAGCTATTTCGTTGTCGATGATTTCTTCGAAAAAAAAAATTACTAGATTTACGGGTATTTTATTATCATATCTCTTACTAGCTGTACTGGTAATCTTGGTATGGAAGCAATTCCCAGAAATTTCTCTTCTGATATTTCTTATTATTAGCGTAATGCATTTTGGTATGGCAGATTTTAGCGCTTACCCGACAAACCTCAAATGGCCGCACATAATTGCACATGGTGGTATTGTGGCAATTTGGCTACCTATTGTAAACAAACAGGAAGTGATGCAGCTTTTCTCTATTTTGACAAATAGTGAAGCACCTCTTTTATGGGAGAGTTTAACAATTCTTTTTATATTTTGGTTTATATCAGGAATTCTACATTTGTGGGAAACGTTGCGTTTTAAACATCATATTGTTACCCTCGAACTTTTCAGTCTAATTCTACTAGCCTATTTTGCTCCGCCACTTGTGACCTTTGCAGTATATTTTTGCTTTATTCACAGTAGACGACATTTTACATTTGTTTGGGGACAACTTCAGCAAATAAGTACGAAAAAAATGATAATAAGTAGCGCTGTTATTCTCTCTTCTAGCAGCTGGATGTTAGGTGGCGGCCTGTATTGGTATTTAAATTTAAATATGACTGCCAGTGACGCCGCTTTACAAACTATTTTCATTGGTCTTGCAGCTTTAACAGTGCCACATATGATGCTTATTGACCTTATGTTCAGACCCCATTCAGAAAAAAATAAAAATACGAATTGATTGCATTTTCATGATTTATCCAACTAAAAACGACCTGATTTCCTCTAATCGTAAAGATATTCATATCGACCTCGCTAAGTCTAAGATATCGCGTCCTCACATTGAACACCCCCTTGACCTGATTTCTCTGCCCCATAACGCACTTCCAGAAATGGATTTTAATGATATAGATACTTCATGCAGCTTTTTAGATAAGAAATTATCATTTCCATTTATGATTACAGGTATGACTGGCGGTACTGAACGTGGTGATAATCTTAACCTAGCTTTTGCTGAAGTTGCCAATCAAAGCGGTGTTGCCCTTGGCTTAGGGAGTCAACGAAGCAGTATCGCTCATGGTAAAAGTCAAAATAAAATACGCAAAATAGCTCCTAATATCCCTCTAATAGGAAATATTGGGGGAGTTCAGCTAGCACAAGAAAATGGACTAGACCTTGCTAAGGCGGCCGTAGATGATCTTGAAGCAGACGCCCTTGCTATTCATCTTAATCCACTTCAGGAATTAATTCAGATAGAAGGAGAACGAAACTGGTGCGGCGTGTTAAATGCAATTGAAAATGCGGTAAAAATGTTACCATGCCCCATCCTTGTCAAAGAGGTGGGTGCAGGTATTAGTTTACCTGTCGCACAAAAACTACAAAATGTTGGCGTGCGTTACATTGATGTTGCTTGCCTTGCCGGCACAAGTTGGGCAAGAATAGAAGCTGAGCGTCTTCCAAGAAAGCAGCGTGACCTTTATGCACCGTTTCTTGATTGGGGATGTTTAATTACAGATATACTACCCAAAATGCGCCAATCGCTGGAAAATATTACTATAATTGGGTCTGGCGGATTGCGTGACGGTCTAGATTTAGCAAAGCTTTTATGGCTTGGATGCCACCTTGGTGGTGGTGCATCAATCATCTTAAACTCTTTGGAAACAAAAAGAATGGAAATAAGGCAAGAGCAACTTTTTAATTCTCTTGAAACAATTAAAGAACAACTTTCCATTGCTCTTTTTCTTACAGGAATGAAATTGTCAGACTTAATCAAAAATAAACTTGTAAAGCCATAAAAAACCAATCATTTTTTTATTTAAATAAAAAAAATAATATACTTGCAAATCCGTTCAATATCTACAAATGTATATATTAAGACTTTAAAAAAGTCTTCCCCCAGACTGGAGGTCTCGGTTTTCCTACTTTCCGAGGCCTCCAACTTTTTTCTGAAAAATTTGCTCTTTAATTTTTTTGTAACACCTTTTATATTACAATCTGTTACTTCACGATATAAAGATTTTAATTTCTCAATGTAAGTAGCAGATAACTTTAAATCACTTCGTCAATTCTTCGACAAAATCGAAAAGGCTGTGAGCTTATACCATATTATGGTTTTTAATTGAGCAATAAGAAATTTTAAATGGGGTTTAATAGTGGATATCAAAATGCTAGTTTTTTAAACATGGAGATTTCTGCACGAAGAGATAAGGTGTATGATATTTTTTGGCAAAAATTTTGAATATATTAGCGAAGAGGTTTTTTAGTTTTGGCGAATAAATTAATGTCCAAATTTCCACGTATTCAAGACTTAGAGCCAATTGCCTTTAGGAAAATTCCCCCTTTTATACATGCATATCTTGATGCTGGCACTGGAAGTGGTCATGCGATGATTCGCAATCGGAAAGCCCTGGATGAGATTACATTCACTCCTGAATTAATGCATGGCAGATTTGAGCCTAATCTCAAAACTAATTTATTTGATCAACAGTACGCCTTGCCCTTTGGTGTAGCCCCAATCGGTTTATCTTCTTTGATATGGCCATCATCAGAACAACATCTGGCTGAGATGGCGTCTAGGGCGAAAATACCGTACACTCTCAGCACAGTGGCTGGTGCAAGTATTGAAGACATTGGGAAAAAAAGTGTCGGATTTGGGTGGTTTCAACTATATCCACCTCATAATCGTGATATCATGATCTCTTTGTTGAATAGAGCAGCAAATGCAGGTATGCGAGTTTTGGTGGTTACAGGAGACGTACCAGGCCCTAGTCGACGAGAAGACATGCGAAAAGCTGGTGCACCCATTGGCTCCAGAAACGCAACTAAAATAACACCTAAAATGCTTTTTCAAATCTTACAACATCCAAATTGGGCACTTGCTTCACTAAGTCTAAACGGTAAACTTCGTTTTAAAAATATGGAGCCCTACGCACCTAAAGATTCCTTAAAGCCAATATCAGCATTTATAGGAGAACAATTAAACGGGTCTTTAACCTGGGATTATTTATCAGAGATAAGAAGTAATTGGAAAGGTAAACTTCTTTTGAAGGGTGTGATGAGAGCATCAGATGCTCTAAAAGCAGTCGATGTAGGTGTTGACGGGATAGTAATTTCAAATCATGGAGGCAGGCAGTTTGACGGCAACCCTGCTTCAATCTCTGTTTTACCCTCCATACGTAAAGCAGTGGGGTCCAATTTTCCACTCGTATTTGACAGTGGTATTCGTTCTGGTCTTGATATTCTGAGAGCTCTAGCAATGGGAGCAAATTTTGTTCTAGTTGGTAGACCGTTTTTATACGGAATAGCCGCTATAGGAAAAAGAGGGGGAGATCATGTTACAAAAATACTGGAAGAGGAAATCAATAATGCACTTGTTCAAATTGGCGCGAAAAACATACAGGAATTGAGACAACGTTTAGATTTATAAAATTAGAGACTTTTGCGCTTTAACGGCAGTTTACCACCCTCAATTTTTCTTAAAATCTTATTCTTTTTTACTTTGCTCTTTCTATGCTGGCCAACAATTCCGCTTTTTACTTTTTTATCTTTACTTTTGGAATTTTCACTTTGTTTGGGAGTTCTAGCAGACTCTTTCCACTTTTTTTTGCTTTTTGGGCTCGGCTCTTTAAAATCTTCTAGTTTCAGCTTTCTTTTATTTTTTGATAATACAAATTCCGACTTGTCAACCTCACGCTTTTCCGATTTTAGATTATTATCCTTTTCCTGTTTTGATTTAAATCTTTGTTTTGTATTTTGACGAAAAAAACCCTCGAATCTGGTACCTTGCCTTGAGGAAGATTTTCGTCGTTCCTGGACCGTTGAAATACGCTCTGGTGCTGTTGGTAATTCTGTTATATTAATCTTTCCCTCAAGCAAAAATTCAGGCTTTAATTCACTGATTAACTGTTGAACACCATTTGAAGCAATCTCGATGAAAGTTGTTGAATTGTGAATCTGGATATCGCCAATTAATGACTTATCAAAATTTCCAATCCGACATAACATGGCGACGAGCCATCTAGGCTCTGCATTATCTCTATAGCCTATTGATAATTCAAACCAAGTTGAGTTAGAAAAATCTGCTGGGCCTGTTGAGCCGGTGTTTGTAAGTTCTTCTGGTGCTGATTTGCCTTCCATCTGGCTGCGAACAAAGGCAGATGCAATTACTTCCGGAGAGTAATTTTGCACTATTTTCTGAATTAAATCGTTTTCTGATTCATCTGCTTTAGCCATTAAGTATTCTGACTTTAATAGATTTATTCTATCTCTTTCAATTATCTGATCTGAAGAGGGCGGGGTCACCCAGCTTGGCTGAATGCCGTTATTCTGAAACATTCTTTGCACTTTTTTTAAGTTTCTATTCGGAATTAATATAATAGATATGCCTTTACGTCCTGCGCGACCAGTGCGTCCAGACCTATGTAACATTGCCTCATTACTTTGAGGCAAGTCAGCATGAATAACCAAATCTAAATTAGGCAAGTCTATTCCCCTCGCCGCAACATCCGTTGCAACACATACATCAGCTCTACCAACTCTCATAGATTGAAGCGCGAAATTTCGTTCCTTTTGTGATAGTTCCCCCGATAAGGCCACAACAGAGATTCCACGATTACTCAATCTAGACGCCAAATGAGTAACCGCTACCCTAGTATTACAAAATATGATTGTACCAGATACGTCATGGTATCGAAGTAGATTAATAATAGCCTTATCTCTGTCAGAGGGATGAATTTTCATAGCGTGATAGGTGATATCCAAATGTTGCTTTTTTGCAGAGGAGACTGAAATTCTAATAGCTTCTTTTTGATAAGTGCGAGCCATTTCAGCGATCTGATTAGAAACGGTAGCAGAAAACAATAACGTTCTCCGACTCAAGGGTGCCTTTTCCAAGATGAAAGTTAAATCTTCACGAAAACCCATATCAAGCATTTCGTCTGCCTCATCAAGTACAATCGCTTTTGTCTCTGACAAACACAATGCGCCACGTTCAATATGATCTCGCAACCTGCCGGGGGTTCCAACAACGATATGTGCCCCATTTTCTAAAGTTCTTCTTTCTGCTCTAGGATCCATGCCACCAACGCAAGAAGCAAATTGAGCTTTGGTGCGCGCGTAGAGCCATTCAAGCTCTTTTCTAACTTGCAAAGCAAGCTCTCTTGTTGGTGCAATTACTAGAGCAAGGGGCAGCCTAGGTTGATTGAATTCACTATTTTCAAATAGTAGCGTATTGGCGATAGATATTCCGAATGCGAGCGTTTTCCCAGAACCAGTTTGAGCAGATACAAGAAGATCAGCATTAGCCTTTTCAATTTTAAGCACTGCCTCTTGTACTGGTGTCATTGTGTCATAAGAGCGTGCTGCCATTGCTTCTGCTAGTGCAGAATGAATTTTAATCTGATTTAACATATGGATTTCTTTCGAACTTGGAGAATAACATCTCACTCCACGCAATTTTTACAAAACATATTACTAAAAGGATCTTAAATCGTTACTCCAAAGCGTGAAACGCTTTTTGTTGAATACGCGTTGTAGTACTAACTGTCAAAGATTTCAATAAAAGGATTTTGTACTCTTTTTTGTTGAGAATATACCTTGCAACTTTGTAACTATTCTAACTTTATTATAAACAATAAAAAAAAATTGCAAAAAATTTTAGATATTTATCTTTTACGATATAGTGATACACACTAAAATTGTAAAAAATATAGAAAAGCAGACTTGTTTATTTGACGAGAAAGAAATGACTGAATTCATCAAAAAATTAAAATTTAATGCAGATGGTTTAATTCCGGCAATAGCACAACAATGGGATACTGGCGAAGTATTAATGATGGCCTGGATGTCAAAGAGCACGTTACTTAAATCTCTAGAGCAAAAGAAAGCAATTTATTATTCCCGTTCTAGACAAACCGAATGGCGAAAAGGCGAAACTTCTGGAAATATTCAAATCATTAGGGAGATTCGTATAGATTGTGATACAGATTGTATCTTGCTTTTGGTAGACCAAACAGGTTCCGCTTGCCACGAAAATACTAGGAGTTGTTTCACAAAACTACTATCTGAAACTGGTATTATTGATAATACCGAAATAGCCTACCCGAAATTAACCATTTTAACAGAGAGTTAACCTCTTTGTTTTTGCTCCCTCAATAGCCAATTCTGCACAGCTCTTTTATCAGTTGTGCGCTCTGAAACCCAAAAGATGCCCTCTTTAGTTTCTTCAGCTTTCCAGAATGGTGCATCTGTTTTTAGAAAATCCATAATATATCGGCATCCATCAAAAGCATCATGTCGATGGGCTGATGCACATCCAACAAAAACAATCATCTCCTCTGGTTTTAACCTGCCCACCCGATGAATTATTGTTGCAGACCCAAGCGACCATTTTTTTGTTGCTTTGCGAGCTATTTCGTCAAGAGCTTTTTCTGACATGCCTGGATAATGCTCAAGCGAAAGAGAAATAAGGGAACTATCTTCTGAGCTATCCCGCACCATGCCATGAAAGGTTGCGATCGCTCCAATAGACCTAGAACGCATTAATTGGATTTCTGACGTAATATCTAACTCCTCTTTCTGAATGGAAATCCTAATCAATTCAACCCCCTGTTACAGGTGGGAAAAAAGCAACCTCATCTCTATCTGTGACCTCTGCGTCATTCGCAACAAATTGATGGTTTATTGCTGCTCGGATGGCACTAAGATCCTCAAAAGCAAGCGCATGACCATTTGATTGCTGTTTTAGATAATATGCAAGTTGCTCTATTGTTTTAACAGATTTAATTGACAAACGTGATTTACCAAGAGTGCCATTTGGTGCTCTTATTGAACGTGGTTGGGTAAAAGTTGGTGATGAATTATTTGATAAAAAAAATCGCTTTTCAGCAATAGTTCGCGCTGACGGATCCCTTTTTACAAATGACAAGAAATCTGGCTCAATACATTCTGTAGGTGCTCAATTGCAAGGTGTTGCTAGCTGCAATGGGTGGTCTTTCTGGTATCTCAAAAGCCAAAAAGGTCTTGTTTCAATTGACAGTTTGAGAACTAATTTACGAAAAGAAATGTGCTAATTGTGAATTCTTTTGAAGATTTCAATTTTTAATACTTACATGTATCAAAACATATAAGATTGTAATGAAATAACAGGGCAATTTATTTTGT
>CACPDC010000018.1 GCA_902632595.1 uncultured SAR116 cluster alpha proteobacterium | reverse complement strand
TTGGAGAAGACATTGATATTATCGTCAGCGGTACACCAAGATAATTGTTAAAATTACCCTGGTTTGCATGAGTTGGTCCAAACTGTCTTAGGCATCTGGCTAGCATTTCTTTAGTGCCGGTTTTACCTACAGAGCCCGTTATCGCTATTTTCAATGCATCAGTTTCTTGAATAAATGCCTCGGCTAATTTGACTAGTGCATCCGTTGTTGACGTAACAATTAGCTGCGGTACACGCGCTATGGTTACAGGTCTTTCAACGATAGCTGCAGCAGGTGCCCTTAAATTTTTTACATAATTATGTCCATCCCTATTTTTTCCATTTATTGCAACAAAAAGCTCGTTTGACTTTATGTCAAGGCTGTTAATTTTGATATCTCGAAAATTGTTATATGGCGCCTGGTCGAGATGCCAGTAACCACCGCAGATTGCTGCCAAATCCCATGGGTTCAGCAATGTGATCATTTGTTTTCTCCCAATCCCACTAAAGTATCGCGAAGACGCATTACGCTATTTTTTGCAACAACAGCGTCATTAAATGGTAGAGTTTCTGAACCGATCAATTGTAAGCTTTCATGACCTTTACCCGCAATTAAAAGGCTATCATTCATTTGTAGTTGTTCAATTGCAAATTCTATTGCTTCATCTCTATTGGCTATCTGTAAAGCATCAGGACATCCGGCCATAATATCCTCTCTAATCGCGCTCGCTGGTTCATTTCTAGGATTATCGTCAGTAATAATTATCCTATCAGCAATTTTTCCTGCTACTTTGCCCATCATAATGCGCTTTCCTTTATCCCGTTCACCGCCACAACCGAAGACCACATATAGTAGCCCACCTGTTTGCTTTTTTAGCGACATAAGAACTTGTTCAAGTGCGTCTGGCGTATGAGCGTAATCAATCACAATTAGGGCATCTCTGGGATGCCCGTGAATAGCTTGCATCCTGCCGTCTATAGCACTCAGAAAAGATAGTGATCTTAGAGCATTCTCGAATGGCAGTCCTGATAGATGAGCAGCTATCGCTGCGGCAAGCACATTTTTTGCTTGGAAGGCACCAGTTAAGCCAAGTGGGCACGTATATTTTATGTCTTTACGACAAACAATGAGTTCTAGTCCGTAACTAGTTGGTTTTATCGACTCAATTCGAAAATCTGCACTTTCATGTTCCCCAAATTTATGGATGTTAATAGCTCGTTTTTTTAGACTATCGAGAAGTTTCTTTCCAAAGGGGTCATCGATATTTATTACTGCGTGACCACTATCTTCAATGTGATTCAAAAATAATTTTTCTTTAGACTTAAAATAAGACTCGATGTCTTTATGGTAATCTAAGTGGTCTCGACCAAGGTTTGTAAAAACAGCAACTTGAAATTTTAAACCAGTTATCCTTTGCTGCGCTAGACCATGGCTAGAGGCTTCAAGGGCTAGATAAGATATGTTTTGTTTGCTAAGATCGTTTAAAGCTGAGAATAAATACTCTGGTGGTGGGGTTGTAAGACTGGAAAAAGGTAGATTTAGGTTGGATGAGGAACGGATACCAAGTGTTCCAACAGAGACTGCATTCCATGTATTGCGCTCCCAAATTTGTCTTAAAAACTCAACAGTTGATGTTTTACCGTTAGTTCCTGTGACTGCAACCAAAAAACCAGGACGTGATGGCCAGAATTTTGCGCAAGCTTTTGAAAAATTTTCTCTAACATTATCCGAGGTAAGAATTGTAACATTTTTCGGAAATTTTATACTCTTTTTTTCTATTAAAATAGCAACAGCTCCATTCTCAATTGCTTGGTTTATAAAATTATGCCCATCAGACACATCTCCGGAAATGGCGGCAAAAAGACAACCATTTTGTGCCTGTCGAGAATCGCTGGTTAAGTGACTGATTGATAAATTCTGATCTCCCTGAACTAGTTTCACTGTCCCTGGAATACTGAATAATTTAGTAAGTTGCATACGTCGCCTCCTCACCATCTATTTTCATTACTGGCATAAGATTTTGGCTATTTTCAGGCCTGAGTATGTCAACAGGTTGTATGTTTAAAATCGGCGCTATTTGATTTACTATATTTTTGATAGCTGGAGCGACAACCCATCCAGCAGTAGCTAAGTTATAGGAATGTTTCTGTCCAACTGGTTCATCTATCATGATCATTATGAGAAAAGCGGGGTCATTTGCCGGAAATGTTGCAACAAAAGATACCCTGTTAGCGTTACGGCTGAACTCTTTGTCTTTTACCTTTTCAGCGGTTCCTGTTTTTCCACCCACCAGATAGCCTTTTGCATCAGCTTTATTTCCGGTACCGAGTTCATTGCTAACAACCAATCGCATCATTGAACGAACAGCTTTTGACGTTTGCGTGGAAAAAACTCGTTCTTTTTTAAATGGCTGATTTGGATCCCGTTTTAGGAGTGTTGGAGTAATAAAATACCCATCCCCAGCAGCAGCAGCGATGGCTGCGGCCGCCTGTACCATGCTAACTGATAATCCATATCCATAGGATACAGTCATTGCCGTAATGTGTGACCAATTCTTTGGTAAAATTGGAACTCCATTCTCAATAATTTCAAGCGAAGAAGGCTTTAATAGTCCAAGTTGGTTCATGTATTGCCTTTGTGTTTGTGGACCAATCATTTGACTAATATGGGCAGAGCCTATATTCGAGGAACGAACAAGAATTTCTGCCACTCCAATAGATCCATTTATTGGCTTGTAATCATCAATGAGTTGACCAGCCACTGGGATGGGCTTGGAAACATCTATAGTTTGCTGCAAATCTATTGCTCCAGACTCTAGCGCAATCGCGGTGTTAAGAACCTTAAATATGGAACCCATTTCATAAACACCTTTGGTAACTTGATTAAAGCGGGCAGCATCAGTCGAAAGCATGAAATGGTTGGGATCGAAATCTGGAAGGGAGGCGGCAGCTATAATCTCTCCTGTCTTCATGTCGAGAATCAGACTTGCGCCACCTAATGCTTCAAATTTCTCCATTTGAGATTTGACTGCTGCCCTAAGAATTGTCTGCAAGCCAGCATCAATCGAAAGATATATATTTCCACCAGAAGCTAATAATTCGTTTTGGCTTTTTTCGATACCAGCTATACCGTTATTATCCCTATCGACAGCACCTATAATATGTGCAGCTTCATTTCCTTGCGGGTAAATCCGTATAGTTGCAGGCTTAATATAAATACCTGGCAAGCCTAATTGAAGAATGGCAGAATGTCTTTTAGGGGTAAGTTTTCTATCTAACTCTGAAAAGCGGCTATTTTTTGTTAACCGTTTCAGGAGTGTTTCTTTAGTCAATTTTGGCAAAAATGGAAGTAAGGCTGAGGCAACTTTTTCTGGATTAAATATATGCTTGGGGTCTGCGTACAAAATATTGACAGGAACTGTACTAGCAAGAATTCGTCCCTTTTGGTCAAAAATCGTTCCCCTCGTCTTATCGAAATTGGCCACAGAAGAATCTATTGGTACTTGTGTTTTTTTAATTGCAAGATTAACAGTCTTAAAACCGATGAGGCAGAATATCAGAAAAATTGAAAAACCCGAAAACACAAGACGATATCCAGCAATTTTCCTTGATTTTGCGGGTTCTGGATGACTGGGCCATAAAAGGCTTTGAAAAAATTTTATGGCCTTAATATACCACATTCCCTGCTCCTGCATTGGCACTTAAAGAGGGGGTGCTCTTGGTTCTTGCCATTGGTATTGAAGAGATAGGCAATATACGTTCCGGCGCAATGGAATTCATACCAAGCAGTGATTGTGATAACCTAAGCAATCTTTCAGGACGCGTTAGATATGTCCATTCTGCTTGAAGAACATAATTATGTTCAGTTTGTGATTTGATTTCATGCTCTAGTTGCTTGAGAGTTCGGTATTGCTCGTCTACGCTTAGTTTTGCAAAATAAAGCCCAGAACCCAGCACTGCTATTAAGAAACAAGATAAGAGAACAAACCGCATCAGCGTCTCCAGTTTAATGTCTCGCGCTCACTTGGAACCTCTTCAGCAATTGCTGAAGTTCGAATTGCAACACGCAATTTTGCTGAGCGAGCACGTGGATTAACATTTATTTCGTCTGTATCTGGAGCTATTGGTTTCTGAGGTACAAGTTTAAAGGTTGGTTTTTTTTCAACCTGAAATGGCTGATGCCGAGATGGCTGTGAAGATAATCCAGCGCGCTGGCGCAAAAATCGTTTGACAATCCTGTCTTCGATCGAGTGAAAACTTACAACAGCTAGAATTCCTCCAGCTTGCAAAAGCTTTTCCGATCCGCGCAATGCGTTATATAGTTCACCAATTTCATTATTTACATATATCCTCAATGCCTGAAAGGTACGGGTCGCTGGATCAGAATGACCCTTTTTCTGACGTGGCAATACAGAGCGAACAATATCTGCTAGCTCTAATGTTCTGATTACTGGCGCTTCTTTTCTTTTATTATTTATAGCTCGCGCTATTCTGCGCGACGCACGTTCGTCACCATACTTATAAATTATATCCGCCAGTTCTTTTTCTGGCATTGAATTTATGATATCTGCAGCGCTTTCACCAGATTTTGACATTCTCATATCTAATGGGCCATCTTGCCTAAAGGAGAAGCCTCTCTCAGCCTGGTCGAGTTGAGTTGAGCAAACCCCAAGGTCAAACACTATTGCATCAGGTGTGCTGAAAGGTGTATTTGCAGTTAGTTCTTCTATATTTGCAAAAGAACCTTCAAAAATTGTAAATTTATTCCCAAATACTTGCATTTCTGCGTGTGCACGCCCTATTGCATCTGGGTCTTTGTCAATTCCAGCAACAAAACAATCCGCATAATTCAGAATGGTTTTGCTATATCCACCACTGCCAAAGGTGGCGTCAATTATATGGTCACCATCTTTAGGCGCTAACGCAGACATTATTTGGGGCAACATTACCGGATGGTGAAGAATGCCCGTATCCATTATGAGTAACCTTGGTTCGAATTACGGGCAAAAGATAATTTTGGGACTTTACCTTTTTTGGCACTGTCGCGTGTAGCAGTATCCCGAGGGTACCATTGCAATGGGTTCCAAATTTCAAAGGAACGACCAATGCCAGAAAATAATGCAATACCGTCTAAGCTTGCGTAACCAATAAAATCATCAGAAAGCATTATTCTGCCCTCATTATCGAATTTCATCTCTTGCGTGCTTGATAACATTGTTTGCAATGTTAGAGTATCTTCAGATAATACATCCATCTGATCGATTGCATCCACAATCTGGTTAATGCGATCAATGCCGCATCCTTCCAAACAAGACTTCGTCAATGATTTAAATAAATAAAGAGAGGTGTTCTTCCTTTCAAATACATTACGATAAATAGCAGGTACGGATATCCGGCCTTTTCTGTCTATTTTATTTTCAAATGTAGATAGGAAGAGATCCACCCAAACCCTCCAATTTACCTATTAACCCAAAGATTATAGTTTTGAAATACAAACTGGGATTATATGGGATATCATGGGATAGAATGGGAGTCAATGGTATTTTATTGTAATTTCACAGAAAAAAGTGTTAAATTTCAACAATTTGAATGTAAAAAATAAGGAATGCTATATAAATTTCTGAATTTAAATAATAATTTTTATTTGTTTATGTTTTGTTCTAAAATTTTATAAATAAAAGTATATTTTGAATAGAGTTTTGAAGCGTTTCACCTTAGTCAATATATCTTATTTACACTAAAAAAATATAAAGTTAGTTTACCGGGTATTCAGAGAGCCTATAAGCCGGGTTCTGTTAGAACGTAAGTTCTAGATAGCTATTCCTCTGAACCTTATTGTTACCAATAGGTTTAAGCGATCTACCCGGACATCTGGCAGGATCACCAGTGCGCTAAACGCTTATGTCCCTATATGATCTTGCTTCGGATGGGGTTTACCCTGACCAGTATTGTTACCAATACCGCGGTGTGCTCTTACCACACCATTTCACCCTTACCATATTTATAGGCGGTTTAATTTCTGTGGCACTTTCCCTAAGGTTTCCCTCGCTGGATGTTATCCAGCATCCTGATCCTGTGAAGCCCGGACTTTCCTCTCAACTTAAAAAACAATAAGCAAAGCAGCTATCCGACTCCCTGAATAATCTAAGATTGACGTTTTTTAATCTAAAAATCAAGTCTCTTCCTAGAAATCAAATTATTTAAAAGATGTTTATAAAAGAAAAAAGAAATTTCTAATTTAAATAACTTCCCCAAGTTCTTCGCGTCGTAATTCGAGTTCAAGCCACATTTGTTCCTTAAAATTGAGTCGTTTTTGTAAATCTTGAAGTTGGCTAGCATAAGTTTGATAAGCTTCTGGTTCCTCTTGATAAAAGTTCATATCAGCCAATTTTTCCTCGCATAAATTAATCTGCCTTGCTAATTTTTCAATTTCCTGGGGTAGCGTTTTCAAAAGATGTTTATCTTTAAATGTCAATCTGTCTTTTTTATTAGATTTTGGCTTAGACTCAAATTTTTTTATTTTCTTATAAGTTTTCTTTTTTAAATTAAAAATACGTTTTTCCAAATAGTCGGAATAACCTCCTGGATAAATTTGAATTTCACCATCTTCTTGAAATGCCAAAAGCGAAGTAACAGTTCTATCAATAAAATCACGGTCATGACTTACTATCAATACAGTACCATCGTAATCAGAAATTACTTCTTGAAGGAGATCAATAGTTTCCAGATCAAGGTCGTTTGTAGGTTCATCAAGTACAAGAAAATTATGTGGTTGAGCAAATATTTTCGCAAGTAATAATCTGTTTTGCTCTCCACCTGACAGACTGCTAACTCTCTGAGTCATTTTAAAATTGTCAAATAAAAATTCACGAAGATAGCTGGCCACATGTTTTATCTTTCCTGCTACCTCAACAGTATCCCCACCTTCTGGGCATAATATCTTCCACGGTGTTGACTCTTGAGCTAGTTGTTCACGCTTTTGGTCAAAATAGGCTGGTAATAACCCAATTCCTGACTTTACATATCCAGTATCTGGTTGTCTTTTACCAAGCAAAGCATTGACTAAAGTTGACTTGCCAATTCCATTTGCTCCAACTATACCAATTCTGTCTCTTCTTTTAATTATCAGATTAAGATTTTTGACTAAAGTTGTTGAAGGGCGAAAAGATTTATCCACAGGAATGGTTAGAGAAAGATTGCGAGCCTCCACAACAATTTGTCCACCTGCTTCAGCTTTGCCACTAGAAATGATAAATTCTGTCTCATTATAATTAGAGGCGCTTTTTCGTGTTTTTCTTAATGCATCAAGTTCTCTCATTCGTCCCTGATTTCGCTTGCGTCGTGCACTGATTCCTTGGCGAGACCATTTTATTTCTTCAGAAATTTTTTTATCAAGTTTGGATAGTCTTACTGTTTCTTCGGTGAGTATCCTATCTGACCATTCTTCAAATCCAGAAAAGGAACCTTTTCTTCTTCTCAGAGTAGATTGATTTATCCAAATTATACTATTGCTCAGGGAGCAAAGAAATTTACGGTCGTGGCTAATAATAATCAAAGCACCTTTGTATTTGAGCAATTGTTCTTCAAGCCATTCAATTGTTGGTAAGTCTAGGTGATTAGTTGGCTCGTCCAACAATAATACATCAGGTTTGTTAATTAATGTTTTTGCAATTGCTAATTTTCGTAATTCGCCTCCCGAAAGCGAATTGGTAAGACGTGATGGTTCTAAGTCCATTTTCATTAACATCGACTCTGCGATATGTGGTTCTGCTGCTTTTTCAAGTGATTGTTTTATATAACTCAAGAGTGTTTGTGTTCCTTCAATACTAGGATTTTGTTGCAAATAAGCAGTTTTGACTGCGGGAGCAACCCATAATGTTCCTTCATCTGGTTCTATAGTTCCCATAAGCAGTTTCATTAGTGTTGATTTGCCAGCACCATTCCTTCCTACTAAAGCAATTTTTTCGCCTGCGTGAAATGACAATTCAGCGTGTCGAAGTAGCCATTTGTTACCCAAATTTACCCCGGCATTTCTAAGACTTATAAGAGGTGTCGACATGAGAAAAAAAACTTTAATTAAAATATTACAGGTAAGTGAGTTAAAATTATTATTTGCAATTTTTCATCGCATTATAGGCTGTATTTATTAGTTGTATTCTGTCATTTGCTGCTTTTACGAACTCGTTAGGTAATCCTTGTGCTATTAATTTATCTGGGTGGTTTTCTTTAACTAGTTTTAGCCATGCAGCCCTGACTTCATTCTTACTTGCATTCTCAGCAACGCCAAGAATTATATGAGCCGCACCGTCTTCACTTCCATAGATTTTTGCCATCCTTTTAAACTCGTCATCATCAAAACCAAAAATTGTAGAAACTGAGTTTAAATATTCCCATTCAGGTGCAGAAATTTCACCATCTGCTTTAGCGATGAAAAAAAGCAACTCAAGAAGTTGCTCCAAAATAGGCGCGCGATTACCAAATAACTGAACGCTTTGCTTTGCGTAAGATTGAAAACCGTCAGGCGTTTGTCGAGCCAGATCCCAAAATTGTCCCACTCGTTTTAAATCTTCAGACGGCACGTGAACTTTCTGCCGAAACGCGTCAATTTCAGATCGAGTGATTATCCCATCAGCTTTAGCCATTTTTGCGGAGAGTGCAATAATGGCGACAGTGAAAGCTATTTTCTTTGCTTCATTAGGTTCCCTTGGTCCTCTAAGTTTAGCCTCCGCATAATGACCGGCTGCAATCCCTAGAAGTGCGCCTATAGGCCCCCCAATAGCAAATCCCGCTGCACCGCCTAAAATCATTCCCCATATATTCATAAGTTATGTTTTTACTATTTTTATTTTTAATTGCAAGTTGCATAATCTTATCAAAAAGCTATTTTATTATTGAAATTTAATGCAAGGAAATTTATCCCAAATGCAGTATCAAAAGTTTGATTTTACCGGATTGAAATGTCCATTACCAGTATTAAAAGCAAGGCGTGCGTTAAAGCCAATGGCGATTGGTCAATCCATAATGATAACTGCAGATGATCCAGCAGCCCCAATAGATTTTAAACATTTTTGTGAAACAGCGGGGCACAAAATAGAACATCAATCTGAGGAGAACGGTTTATTCACTTTTGTTATATCTAAGCTCTCTTAGAAAAAAGTGTTCTTTGTGCTCCTTTTTGAAATAAATATTTGGCTTGTCCAAAAGCCTTAGAATAGCTATCACTTGAATATGAAGTTTTTTCGTTCCTTATTGTTTTTATTGCTTTTTTATTTTTTCACTCTTTTGCTTAGTGTAATGTGTCTGCCGCTTTTAGTATTACCAGACAGATTTGCTTCTCGACTAGGCGTTATCTGGGCAAGAATAGTAAATTTATGCCTTGGCATTATTCCTATTAGTTTTTTGATAACAGGAGAGATGCGTAAATCAGAGCAAGTAATTTATGCCGTAAAACATCAATCTGCTTGGGAAACATTAATTTTGTATTGGCAATTAGATAAGCCTGTCATGGTTGTAAAAAAAGAGCTATTATCTATTCCTATTGTAGGTTTATTAATGAAGCGCGCTGGCTGTATCGCTGTTGATAGAAATGCTGGGGTGAGTGCGCTAAAAAAAATGAAGCGTGAGGCTGCCCTCACAAAAAAGACGGGTAGATCAATACTTATTTTCCCACAAGGAACGCGTGTCGTTCCTACTGATAGCACTACACCCTATCAGATTGGAACATTTTCTCTTTATCAAACGCTATCGTTGCCAGTTGTTCCTGTAGCTTTGGATTCAGGATATTATTGGCCTAAAAAAACATTTCTTAAAAATGCAGGAATTATAGAAGTAATTTTTTTAAAGCCGATTAAAACAGGCTTGCCGAAAGAAAAATTTATGTCAACATTAGTGAATTCTATTGAAGAAAGTTGTAATAAATTAAAAAAAGAGGACAATTGAGATGGACGATGAAAACTCGTTTGGTCGCTCCCAGAAAAATGTATTAGGCGGCGTATTAGAAAAATGTTCGTATAACCCACTAACTGGTTATTTCAGAGACGGTTGTTGTCATACTGACTTATCTGATAGAGCTAGTCACACAGTGTGTGCTTTGATGGATGACACATTTCTATCATTTAGCCAAAAAATGGGGAATGATTTATCTACGCCAAGGCCGGAATTTGATTTCTTGGGTTTGAAGGCCGGTGATTTTTGGTGCCTGTGCGCATTGCGCTGGGAAGAAGCAAGATTAGCGGGTGTTGCTCCCAGAGTAAACCTGAAGGCATGCAATCACGAGTCCCTAAGAATAATCTCACTTGAGGTTTTAAGCGAATATGCAATCTAAATACGATTCAGAAAATGAGTGCGAAAACAAGCAAATTATAGAAGATGATAGTGTTCCATCCGAAGATAAAACTGTTTGGTTTATTTGGATTGCCCTTATACTTGTTTCAGTTGCAATTTTGCCTTTTGTTGCAAGATCACCGACGCTGTCTGGTTTTATCGCAGATTTATGTCTTGCTATTGTCCCATAAAGTAGAAGACCATTTCTTGACCTCAAAAAAAGTGTCCCTCAGGTGAGTTGGGACCGGCTAGTATTACTCATCTAAGGGACTAACCAATATACGGATTAGTTTCAGCAGTGGATCTATTAATTTTAAATAAATTTTTTTTATACAGATAGTTTCCACCCAAAAGCGTTACCACAAAAACGTAAATTAAGACACCTATTTTCAATGCAATAATCTGGGATTGATAGCTATCGCTAGCGATATAATTACCAAAAATATTATTTTATATTAGATACTTTGCCTCCCTAGTAACCTAATAGGTAACCAAACAGGTTTTTTTTGGCAGCTTTTCGAAACCTTAAAATCCTCAAAAATTTGTTATACACACCAGAGGTGCGTCCGCCACTTCCGTTAGCAAAATATTTTGGTGCTCGCAAAACGGTGATTAAAAGGCTTTGCTCTTATTTATTTTATCCAAATCACTTTTTTTATTTATAAAAGCTGGTTTTAATTACTTATTTTTTCAAGATGGATTTCTTTTAGCGCGATGTAAATACCTGCGCCAACTATAATTGATATCCCCAACCACGTCATTTTATCAGGAATTGCTCCAAATAGATAGTAACCAACTGCTGTTGCCGCAATAATTTGAGCGTAAATAAAAGGAGATACCACATTCGCAGCGGCTAATCTGAAAGCGGCAACCATTCCGATCTGGCCAACTGCTGAAAGTATAGCAAAGCCTGATAAATAAGGTAATTGGGTCTGACTTATAGGGCTAGAGAAAAAAAGCAATAATGGCAATAGAAAAAAAGATGCGCAAAGTGCAGTATGGAAAACGCTACAGATGAGGGGGCTCTCGGGAGCTAATTTTCGGTTTAAAAGGTAGAAAAAAGAGATAAAAACTCCTGAACACAAAGCTATTAGATAACCAGGCGTTTTGCCTGTGAAGCTCGGTTGTAGAATAATGATAACACCACAAAAACCGATAATTATAGCAATAATTCGTTTTAACCCCAGGGGGCGTTCACCTAGCAACAAAGGAGACAAAGCTGTAACTATCAGCGGGGAGACAAATACTACAGCAATTGCGTCTGCTATGTGAATAAAACCCACAGACCAGTAGTAAAATCCGACACCTAGGCAAGCAGAAAGACCACGTAATAGCTGGAGCCAAATCTTAGGTGGAATTAACGCTTTATTTCCAAAAAAAAAGCTTATTGGAATGAACAGAATCATCATTAAGAAAATATACTGAATCGATAGAAAGGTCACCGGGGTAATCTCTGCTGACAATAATTTTGAGATACCGTCCTTAATGGCGTTAAAACTTACAGCTCCAACAAAAAGGAATATAGCAAGCGGTGCATTATTAGATGTTGACATACCTTATGTATCTCCCTGATTCCTGATGTTTGCTATATTCGCACCTACAATCAAAATAGCACCTATAAGTACAAAAATGGATAATGCTTCTGCATACACAAAATAGCCGGCTACTGCGATTACTGGTAAGCGTAAAAACTCCAAGGGAGCTACAATAGTGGCTGATGCGAGTGTTAATGCTGTAGTAATACAAAAGTGAGCAGTAAGCCCCCCAATACTGATAATAGCGCACCAATGTAGGGATGCGCTTTTAGGAACAGCAATATCTCCGTCAACTCCAGCAAGCCCTAAACTCATAAAAAATTGCATTATAGTTAACCAGAATAGAATGCAAGTCACAGAGTGCTTTCGTGTTAACAGCTTTGTCGTAAGTATACTTCCCGCAAATCCAATCGCGCAAAAAATAGCGGCTATCATTCCAAGTGATAAATTATCTGCCTCAGGACGTGCAATAACTAAAATACCAGCAAATCCTACACAAATGATTAAAAATTTACGTTTTGTAAGGGTTTCCTTAAAAAAAAGGGGTGCCATTAATGCCACCCATAAAGGTGCTGTAAATTCAAATGCAAATAACTGAGCTAAGGTGACTTGTGTTACTGCAAAATACCATAAAGCTTGTCCAAAAAAATGGCATGCATTTCTGATTGCATGTAGTTTTAGATCGGTAAATTTTATTTGATTTAATGTACCAAACTGCAAAGCAAGAGACAGTACAATAAAGATACCAGCGAATGAACGCCAAAGCATTATCTCAAAGCTATCTAGTTCGCCGCCTAACTCTCTACCTGCTATCGCCATTAAACTGAAACTTAACACGGCACCAAGCATCCAAAATGCTGCCTTTGTTGAAGTATCAAAAGATAAAAACATTAAATAGCTCTGTTATGGGTGAAAGGTAGAAAATTTAAAAGTAAAAATCTTATAATCTACCATC
This sequence comes from uncultured SAR116 cluster alpha proteobacterium, assembly GCA_902632595.1. Lineage (GTDB taxonomy): Bacteria > Pseudomonadota > Alphaproteobacteria > Puniceispirillales > Puniceispirillaceae > UBA5951. The sequence goes on along the minus strand of CACPDC010000018.1, from coordinate 20,944 downwards.
TTCCATGCATTTAAACTAGTGACTTTTATTATTCATGGTCATACGACAAAATTAATCTTATTTTGGGAAGGGTTTTATTGTCTTGTTTTTTAATTTTAAAACGTAATATTTTCTATAAACATTTAAAATCGCGACTTTGCGCTCTTTTATGTTCAAGCTGTTGATAACAAAATTGTAATGGTAGCTTTTCTTTAGTGTCAGCCAAATTATATTTTTTAGATATCGAAAAACTGGAGCAATAAAGTGTGTAATAATAATTTAAAAACAAAAATCGGATTAGCAATAATTGGATGTGGAGATATAGGTAGGGCTAGAGCACAATTTGCAAGAATGTATCCAGCTGTTGAATGGATAGGTATTTGTGATATAAATTTGGAGTTAGCAAAATCTTTGGCTGATGAAATTCAGGCTGATTTTTTTACCAGCGATGCATCAGAATTATTGTCATTTCCTGAGGTAAACGCAGTAATTATAGCTACAAATGAAACGGCGCATTACACGCCAGTCTTACTTGCCATAGAAAGAAACCTATCGCTATTTATCGAAAAACCACTAGCAGTTGATTTTTACCAATCTAAAGAACTATTGAATAAAATTATTTCCGCCGAAATTGATGCGGTAATGGGCTATACACAGCGATTTAGGCAGCGTTTTCTTGTGGTAAAAGAAAAACTCGTTAATAACCAAATTGGTGCCGTAACATCTATCTCAGCTAGAGGATTACTCAATCGTACAATAGCTAATATGGTTCTCTCAAGAGCTAATGATCATACCAATATAACACCGATGGTCACTAGTGGAACGCATATGTTAGATATGTGTCTTTGGCTTATTGGAGAATGTAAGCCAAGAAATATTTTTGCGAGGTCAACGGACAAAGTCTTTGGTTTTTCTGGTAGCAAAGATACTACAACGGCGATTATAGAATTTGAAAATGATATCCTACTTTCTATGAACCATAGCTGGGCAGCGCCAGAAAATTGGCCCGGAGGTGTTTATGGTATGCAAATTGGTCTGATTGGAACAGATGGCATGATAGAAATTGATGATATGCATAAGGATGTAATATTAGCGAGCAATCATTATCAACCTCCGGGTTACAAGCACAACTCAACTACTACAAACGAAAAATTAGGTACGAGTTTACGAAGTAGGAATGTTGATTTTCTTACAAGTATTCCATTTGGTCAGAGAAGCCAGTCTGAAATGTGGGGGCCAATAAGGGAAGAAACATTTTCTTGGTTCCATAGACTTATTACAGGGGCTAAAACGCCCCACACAACAGCGCGGGAGGGGCATGAGAATTTGGCAATATGCTTGGCTATTGATCTAGCAGCAAAAACGGGAAGAATACTCGAGTTGCCAGAAAATTTAAACGATTTAGAGTCTTATTTTTAAGAAAATTAAATCAAAAAGTCAGTATCTTAGTTATTCGCTAAATAATGCGATTGTAGCTATAGAGGCAATACTGAACCCAATCCAGTATTTCCAACCGGATAAGTTAGATTTTTCTGCGATGAGTGTCCAGATAAGCCATACTGAACCTGCAATTATTATTTTTATAACGTTATCCATATTAATAGCTAAAAATTCTGTCTAAATTTTTTAGGTTGTCTCATTCTTTTTGTAACTAATTAAAAGGAATTTATGACATTCAGTTGGCAAAAAAACATAATTATTTGAGGGAATAATAGATCGTTTCTAAATATTTTATTATTCCTGTTTAAACACTAGCATTATCCTTCCAATGTGCTCATTTTTTTCCATTCTAAGTAAAGCCTTGTTGACATCTTCAAAATGAAATTGTGAGTCTATAGGCATCTTGAGATGATTGGAGGCAATGGCACCCCACAAATCATTAAAAGCGGAATTCGCTACCTTTTGATGCTCCTGAATGTTTCGGGTTCGACCTGTTGTTCCAATGAAGGTAATGCGTCTTTCTGCATGTTTATTAAAATCAAATTTACCCAATTGACCACTTAACCTGCCAACATTGATTATTCTACCACCAATTTTTGTTATTGATAAATTTGCATTTCCGAAAGGTCCTGAGAGTTGATCGATTACTAAATCAACTCCTTGTTGTCCTGTTGCATTTAAAATTATATCTTGCCAGTTTTCTTTTGAAATATTTACACAAATATCAGCATGATATTGCTTAAGGATACTGAATTTTCTCTTATCACGAGTGCTACCAAATATTGTTTTTGCACCAAGGAATTTTGCTATCTGAAGACCCATTAAACCAACACCGCTTGAAGCACCCTGTATCAAAATTGTTTGACCTTTGTTAAAAAGTCCATTGGTTACAATTGCGTCATGCATTGTTAAAACTGCTGAATTATAGGAACCTGCTTGTACAAAGCTCATCTCATTTGAGGGTATAGGTAGAACGCGTCTATAGTCTGCAGCATTAAATTCTGCCCACCCGCCTGCACCTTGGGCAACTACCTTATCACCTATTGAAAATCCGATAACGTCTTTTCCAACTTCAACTATTTTTCCGCAACAAGTTGCTCCTAATACTTTTAACTTACTGGACAGGTGTCCAAAGGATTGCCCTTGTGTTTCCAACAGGTCTGAGCGATTAATAGAAGACGAATAGACTTCAATCAAAACCTGGTTTTCATTTATAGTAGGCTTTTCGACATCTTCTGTTTCAGCGCCCTTTGATCCTAATATAACAGCTTTCATTAATGTTTTGACCCATATTAAATTACATTAAAATTATAATTAAACTGTCGCTGTGTTATTTCATTGCTTATAATTTGGAACAAGTTATAGCTTTGGATCTCTTGAATGAATATCTAATCTTCTGGAGATAATATCGCAGTTACAAAGTTTAATACGTATCCATATAGTGGAGTGAGCAGGCAAATTGAGAGACTTTTCGGAAGAAACTCCATTAATTTGGTATTTTGATCGATCATTCCCATCACCATTACTAATCCAATTATAAAAGCAATCCATCCGCCCCTCACAGCAGACTTCCCGAAGTATCTGATTATCCTTATTTGAGGGTTCGCAGCTTTTGCGCCTATTGCGGAAAGACTAGCTAATCCTATGACTACTATTGCAGCAGGAAGGTTAAATGTTAATTGGATGTTTCCCGCAGTAAAAATAGCAAATAACATTAATAAAATGGAGCAAATAGCCATTAAAATTGAAATAAGCATGATTATGATACCTTTGATCAAATATTTAAAAAAAATTAATGATTCTCACCCCAGGCTCCATGAAATTCATAAGCTATCGCTGGAATATCTCCAACGACCCAAGCATCATGCCCAGGCTCTATCGCGTATGCATCTCCAGCAGAATAAGTTATTTGGCTTCCATCATTGTGTTGGCAAGTGATAGTGCCCTCGACAATCACGCCAACATGCTTAGCTTGACAACTTTCTGTTTTAACGACAGGCTTTATGTCTTTAGACCATTTCCAACCTGGTTGAACAGTCAGTTTCATCACTCTTTGTCCAAGAACATTTACTGTTTCAACTCTTGCATTATTAGGTGTTGATACCTCATCTGCCTCTTCAGAAAAACTTTTAGCTTCCAAATTTGCCATTTTCCTATCCCTATAATTTTCTGGTTTTAAAATTTTTATTATCATTATTATACAGCTAGTTTTGATTATAGCACCATTTTTTTAAAGTTTTTGGCAACTTGTTTAACATGAATATCTTTAAATATCCTTTGCACGTTTTTCGAGGAAGAGGTGTGTATGTTTTGCTTGTTGTTAATAGATACATAATGTTTGCTGAGCAGAAAATTAATTATCTATCCTGAAATTTAATTTTGAGGTTTCAAGATATAATATAGACGTCCTATATACTCTCTTATTCCTTTACTTGTCTTGTCAAATCCGCTTGAACTTGGAAAAAAGTATGTCCAATTAATTTTGTAACCAGTCGCTTTGAAATCTACAGGGAACGAGTCAACATTTATACCTTGTTTTTGGAATAAAAGTGTAGCCCTTGGCATATGGAAACTCGAAGTAATTATTATTACTTCACTTATATCATATGATTGCAATAATTCTTTTACTGCTGCTGCTTCTTCAGCAGTATTAGTTACCACTTTAGTAAGAAAAATTTTTGTAGATGGAATACCAAACTGGATGGCCTTTTCTCTTAGAATTTCTCCTTCGGGAGTTGAATCAGACCAGGGTAATTTACCTCTGGTAAAAATTATTTTGTCAGCTTTTTTTGCTTCAAAAATTTCTAAACCTGCAAAAAATCTGTCTGGATCATCCCATTCAACGAAATTGACATCATTAATTTTATTAGTAGTCAACATACCGCTTAACACTACAACAGCATCATAATTATTAATTTCGTGTTTTTGTTTGGGCGGATACGTAGCCTCAAGAGAAATCCAAATTATATGCGCAGTGAACGGTAACGATAAAAAGCACAGAATTAAAATACTAAAGAGTACAAATTTTGGCTTTTTTATCCATAACCCCAACAATATTAGAAAAATTATCAACATTAAAGGGGAAACGACTAGCGGTAAAAATTTGTGGATATAAATCAATATTTTTTTCCAAATTACACAGGTATGTCAAAATTTTGATAAATTTATATAAAAAATTATTTCAAATTTTATCACTGTCTGAGAAAAAAAGATACCACAGACGACATAGACGCAATAAATGATTTTACTTAGTTTTTAACCACAAATATGCTTAAAAAATGAATTAACAGATAATGTTTATTTAAAACTATAATCATGTAAATATTTTTAATTGTATTATAAAATTAAGCAATAAGCATAAAAATGAGGTTCACACCCCCATAGGAGTTGAGACAGAGGTAGTTAAGATGCTTGTGACAAATAAAATGAGAAGAGTAATTACGATTTCAAATTGAAGTGATGTTTTTAATTTCTTAGTCCCTTCGCTGTAATTTTTCTCTAAAAGAGGAACTAACCTAAATTTGTTTAGGGCGCCTAAAGATAAAATAGCAGTCACGAAAAATAATTTTAACATTAGAAAGTTTCCGTATCTCGTGAAAATTAGAGAACCAATTCCACCGACCATGATATATGAAAAAATCAGTCCAGTTATCAATAGGCTACTTATGTAAACGACAGCATATTGGCCAAATTTTTCAGATATTATACTTAATTTTTTTGTGTTTTCGTTCATACACATAAATTTAAGTGGTAGAAATGATCCCAACCAAAATGAAATACAAAATAAATGTATTACTATTAAGATTTGGGCTGAAAATCCTTTTAAAGTGGAATGCCCGACTATTACAAAAGATAATAGAATAAAAATTACGCCAATAGATTTTGCAAAGTTGAAACAAGTATTGTTGCCGAAAATAGATATAATAATAACAAAAAAGCCTACGCTAAAAAGCAAAGCTGATTTACCTGACAAAGTTTCTAACGATAACAATATAAGTGAAACATTAATGGCGCTAGAGAGTTCCCCGCCAAGGTTTCCAGCTACTGATAAAAAAGCAATTAAACCAATAAAAAAACCAGATATAGACGCTTTTTTTATAAGGCTCTCACAATATTTAGCTAACTCACTATCGAAAAATTTACTAAAATGAAAGTGAAAAAGGATCGAACCTATGGTTATTAAGGCAGAGATATAAACTACTGTTTTTATGAAAGGGTTTAAAATTGTCCAAACATCGAAAAACATATTATTTCACTGTAAAATCAGACTTTCCTTTTATTATGTGCCCGTCCAAACTTAATGCACGCCATTGCAACCTATATTTTCCGATATCCAACTGAGGCATAGGGATAATATACTTTGTTGAGTTATTTCCTAGCGAACTAGTATCCAGATTTATTTTTTCTTTATCATTAATTCTCATCATATTTAATTTAATTAATTTAACTTCAGAGTTGAATTTGATTTCAATCCGAGGAGGTGCCTCATCATAGGTAGTGTTATCTTGGGGTAATATCTCAGTCAATTTAGAGTGAGCCAATACTGAAGAGTTAATTGCAAGCAGCAGCACAATTATAAGAAACCTTTTCACAATTATTTCTCAATTCCTAAAATATTCAGACCTAATCCATTTATTCGTTTTCGAAATAATTCGAACAATGTTTTTATTGCCTTACAGATAATAAAAACTTTTCACTAAAAAAACATAAAGACAAAATATTAAATAACTTTATATCTTAATGTCTCCCGTAAGGGGAGGGTAAAGACAAAATTTGATTAGTTTTACTCTGTGACGCACAAAATATTGAAGTTTTTTCTACATTCCTTTGCTGAGCTGTTATTGCACATAACAAGTTTTCAAAAAGCTGAAAGTATTTTTTAAGCTTAACGTACGATTTTTAATTATGTATTTTGAGTTTCAATAAATTTTTGTCGCAAAATGATATAAATGCCAGATATGATTACAATTAAACTTCCACATACAACGAAGTTGTTCGGTTCTTCACCTAGTAAAATTATCCCAAAAATTAAAGCGAATATTACCCGGACATATCTAAACGGCGTCACAAAGGATATGTCCCCGTTTCGCATTGCTATAGTGAGACATTGATAAGCGATTATCCCTGCAACCCCGTTTGCTAACACAAAACCCAAATTTTTTGTTGACATAGTAACCCAATTTGGGTTCAAGGGGAAAAAAATTAAATTGAAAATCGTTATAATAATGCCTGAAATAAAGACCATAATAAAGCCATAACTACCCAACTGAAAATTAGACATATTAGGGGGGCTCATGCGAGTGGCTAAATCTCTTCCTGCAAAACCTATCATCCCTAAAATTGCAAAGATAGAGAATACACTAAAACCCTCAGTTCCAGGTTGTATTACTAATAATACCCCAAAAAAACCAAAGATAATAGCGCTCCATCTTCGCCAGCCAACTTTTTCATTTAAAAAAATTACTGCTCCCAAAACTACAACTAATGGTGTAGCTTGTAATATAGCGGAAGCATTTGTTATAGGCATTAATGCGATGGCTAATGCATAAAAGACTCTCCCAGATACCTCAAACATTGAACGTATAAAAAGGATAGGCGTCAGATTTTCTCTGTAATTTAAATTTTGTTCTATAATGCGAGAACATCCCATGAAGAAAATAAAACCAAGTAGTCCGCATAATATAAGGATTTGGCCCAAGGGTATAAATTGTGAGGCTTTCTTGAGAAAAAAATCTTCTATCGTGAAGGCAAGCATCGCAAGTGTCATAAAGACACTGCCTTTTAAATTGTCCAATCTGTTTTCACCCATTAGGTTAAAAAATCTAAGATAAAATTTCTGACAACAATAAGATAATATTATCAGTGAAACAAAAACTTATAATTCCTGAGAAATTTTTATATACTGCTTATTATATAATATTTAAGAAATTGGCTATATTAATTTTTTATTCTATTTGTCAAATTTCTCTAAAAATCTTTTTAAAAGTATAAAATATTTTTGCAAAAATATGTCCCTCTAGCTTATTGTTTAAAATGGTGCAAAAAATTTTTATTTTGGGTTGATTAGCTCTTTCCTCTTTTCGTCGGTCCCAAATGTCATCAGAAAAACACCTCCAATGACAAGCATCATCGCATACAAATGAAATGCCTCAAAATTCTCACCCAATAAAATTACAGCAAGCAATGCTGTAAATAAAGCCCGCAAATAATTTGATGTACTTGCCCGGTTTGCGCCTACTTTGCGTATAGAAAAGCTAATCATGCCTACAGCAATAGCTGTTACCGCAATCCCAACCCAGAGGATTGATAAAATAGTAACAGTGTTCACTTTTACAGGACCGAAATAAATAGTCTCCAATATATAAAAGGGCAGTGTAATTAGACTTCCAAACAGCAAAACAATTACCATAAGCTGTGCAACCGATATTCTTTTAGGTACTTTTCGAATTAGCACATTATACATAGCCCCAAAAACAACAGCTGCGAGCATTACTAGATCACCATTATTAAATTCCATAGTTAACAAAGCCGCTGGCTCGCCTCTTGTTATGATCCAAAAAACACCCATTCCGGCAATTATAATTCCCATACTTTGTTTCCAATTAATTAGTTCATGAAATAAGAACCAGGTTAAAAGTACTGTAATTGCTGGTTGAGATGCTGAAACAACACCCCCATTTATCGCGGTAGTATTGAGATATGCTATATATATAAGGCCATTACCCAAAGGAACAAAAAGCGCTCCCATTAGAAAGAATAGCCTAAAGTGCTTGATAATAAGGAGACGGTTTTCAAGTAATCCATAAACGGTAAATGGAACTAAAAATACAGCACCAGTAATCATCCTCCAGAATACTAATCCTAACGGCGGGATGGCACCGTCTAAGTATCGCGCAAGTACATGGTTAGAAGCTATAATTAATGCGCCCAAAATAATCAGTAAATAGGGCAGTAATTTTTCTAGTCCTGTAAGCGCTACGATTTTTGGCATTAATAAAATTCCACCCGAATAGACCTAACGTTATGCCTCTCCAAATAAAAGAATTATGAAGAATATAGTCCTGTTAAAGAAATTTAATTTGATTTTAGTAATGAAAAAATTTCGAGCCTCGTTTAATGGTTATAACTTGTATTTTATGTTAAACTAAATTTGGTATGATTGAAGTTTGAGATAAAAGATTATTGAACGAAAAACTTTGGATATTTGCTAATTATTTCATCGACAACATTAGCGTTTGGAGATGCACCAATTTGCTTGATTGCATTGGCTGCCAGCATACTACCTAATTCAAGTGAAATATCCAAATTTGAGGTCATAAGTTGACCAAAGATATAGCCTGCAGCATAAAAATCACCAGCCCCAGTCGTATCTGAAACATCATTTTTATTCAAGGCTTCGATTTTTTTTGTTTGATTTTGGGAGAATGCAATTGCACCATTCTTTCCGTCTGTTATTGAACCCGAGTCAACAATGTCTCGTAATTGAGCGATCGCAGAATCATAAGAACCGTCAAACATAAGCAAAAGTTCTTCTTTATTACAAATAACTATTTCAACGAAATTTTTTATAAAATTTTTAAATTTCTCTCTATGTCTATCGACGCACCAACTATCGGACAGCGATATAGCTATTTTTGTTCCATATTTTTTTGATAAACGCCCAATTTTTTCCCAGCACCCTGGCCCCTCTGGAGCGTCATAAAGATAGCCCTCCACATATACCAAATCAGCAGATTTAATTAATTTTTCTGATATATCACCCGGCATTAGATTTATTGATGCACCTAAATAGGTATTCATAGTTCTGTCCTTGTCGGGGGTGACAAAAATGTAAGAGCGCGCTGTAGGAAACTTTGGATCAGTTACTAAATGCGTTTCCACTAAATTTTTTCTCAAATTTTTTTCATAATTAAATCCATAATTATCACTACCAATTCGCCCAATGAAGTTAGATGAACAGTTAAATTTAGATAAACAGGTTGCAGTATTTGCTGCAGAACCACCTGCTATAGTTGTCGCGTTTTTGATCAATGTGTCTAATTCCTCTGAACGTTCGTAATCTATTAAATTCATGGCATTTTTGATCATTCCATTTTTAGTTAAAAACTGCTCACTCGAAAAAGAGATAACATCCATTATAGCATTACCTATACTGATAATTTTAGGGCGACTGTAGTTCATTTTTCTATTATTTTTTTTAAGGTGAGCATTTATTCTTACTTTAAAAGCAACATTTTTATATTTTTAAAAATTATTTTTAACAGTGTTCTGACTAATTTAACATTTAACTTTCAGTAATCGTTGTAACAGTAAGATTTATAATTGAGAATAAAACATTTCGATTTATCGCATTTTTTTTGATTTTTGAATATGTCTTAGGGTGATAAAAGATGATTTATGGCAAATAAGACTAACTGGAGAGAAAGAGGTGGGCTTATCCGCAACCGGATGGTTGATGTATTTTCTGTGAGTAAGGAGCAGACCTTCCCCACCTCCAAAGAGAATTTTGCAAACACTATGCCAATTGAATGCAAGAATAAGTAAAAATTAGGAAAAAGCTAATTAATGGTGAAAAATTTGCAGATCCCATGCTCGTTTATGTCTTTTCAAATTAAATGAGAGCTTGCGAAAACGAAAAAGCAATGACTGATAGGTAAGTTCGGCTGATTCCTCTGAATTTTTTTCCTCTGCCTGAAATTGTCAGTGGCAAGCTTTTCCCAGTGCTTTAACGCGCCAATAATTGTAAGGTAATGGAGCGATAAAGCCTGCAGCGAGCATTATTGGTATTACCCACCACTTTAAAATAGCCCCACCGGTTAGAATGAAGTCAGTAATATTCATCGCCGACTCCATTGCAATCATAGATATAAGTGACATTCCTATAGCTGTTTTAATGGCTAGCTTAATTGGCATTTGTTTTACTAATATTAAGGTTTCAAGGACTATTGAAGTGATTATTCCGTTAAATATTGCTAAAGTCATGATTGCCCAAACAGGCCAGGCAATACCCGTAAATTGAAAATACGCGATAGTGCCAAGATCACCAATTGAACATCCTACTAAACACCAAGAGGTATTAAAAGAAGCAATTTTCCATGTGCGCTTACATTTCCAATTTATAGAAATATTCACCAATTTTGACGCTATCATTTTGACCCCTATTTAGAATTAGCATAAACTCTCCTCTTAGAGGAGAGGCAAGGTTAAAATGAATATAGGAAAAGCGGCAAAATCGTCTGGATTAACTGTAAAAACAGTTAGGTACTACAGTGATATTGGCTTGATTAAACCAAATGTGAATGAAATCAATGGTTACAGAGATTTCTCAGAAGCTGACCTTGCGAAACTCCAATTTGTAGCAAAAGCACGAAAGTTCAATTTTAGCCTGGATGAATGTAAAGAGTTATTAGCATTATATGAAAATACTGCAAGATCGAGTAGAGAGGTAAAGATATTAACTTTGGAAAAAATTTCGGAGATTGATTTGAAATTGATGGAACTCCAACTTTTAAAAGACCAACTGAGCGCATTAGCTTCAGCTTGTCTGGGAGATGATAGACCACAGTGCCCCATTTTGGATGCTCTTACTAGTAAATGAAATTTTACAAATCCTAAATGTCAGATTTTCTATATTGCGTTGATGTATTCTATTTGATTCGATAAATTATAAGTTCGACTAAAAAAATTTAAATTCAAAAGTGATGTATTTATTATCAAATATACGATAGCTGTCACGCGTTTTTATGTTCAAAACAAATATAATTTATTTCAAATATTCACACCAGAGCTATCCAAATTTAGAATTTTTCAATCATACCAGTAAGTTTAAGCGGAAATTTTTTCATTGTATAGTGTGGTGAACACAAAATTTTTTGCTAACAAAATGCAGCTTGTACTTGGTTTTTGTCACATTTTTTAGCACTCATGAATTTTGATAAAAATAAAGTGAGGCAATTACCAAAAATAAATATACGAAAAAGTAATATCTGAATTGATAAATCATTCGTTTGTCGCTTTTAAGCCGATGAATCTTAATTTTCATTTACTATAATTCCTTAACATGTAGATTTTGAAGAAAATTGTCGCCTTAAATGATTAATTTGGGTCATTAACATAAATTTTCAAATGATAAATCTACATTTTCTCAAGACACAGGTGACTGAACAGTTATTTTTTTTTATCAAGTGTAGTTGCACCTGTTTCCATTTTAATAATTTTATTGTCTTTAATCATGGCGACCAACATAACTGCTTCTCTTGAATTATTTGGGTAGGAAATGAAACTATGGTCTACAAGAATTTCATCGTTTTCATATACAAGACGAGAAGATTCTTGAACGAATTTCTCGTTCGCCATCATACCGGTTACCATCGATGACCATTGTTCTTTATCAAAGGAATTACCTGATTTATGAAATATGACTGTAAAATCATCATGTAACAAATCTGATAGCTATTAACGTCTCTATTAGCCATGCACTTATTTAATTTTTCATGTAATCCCATTTTTTTCTCCTTATGAAAATCTGCAAAATTCAGCATATTGTTACTTAAATACTAAATATCATGCTTACAACTAAAACCAATCAGTCAATATATGGCACTTGATTAAATTTTTATGTTTAAAATCTGTACTAAACGTTATCCCAAAAAAATAATACCTTTCAAATCTATCATTTTACTTAATAGTGTTTGGAAACAAACCTTATTTTTCGTCAACTATGCATGTATTGTTAGTTGTTATGATCCTTTGTACCGCGATACTACGAGGAATGGTTTACTTTACTTTAATCTACGCGGGCACAATAGCTAGACGGCTTTTTATATAGGTAATATGCCTTTTATCAAAGGTAGGAAGGAAAATAATCTTTGTAAAAGACCACCTACGTTGACACCAAATCTGGAAAGGAAGAAAAATGCTACTACGCATAATCCAATTCCAATGATAAAAAATGGTAAGGATTTTTCAAATGATCTGGCTCTTCTCCATGATGCTGCATCAATAACTTTGTCATCTCTTCTTTTTGAAAGAAAGAATGTTAACGTCAAATACAAAACAAATACACTTAGGACTATTAAAAATAACTTCAGCATGGAATTCTGCACATATTCAGTGGTCACTAGCCAGTAAGGGTAGAAAATCGGTGAGACATTTTACTTGAGCTATGAATTTAAATTTTACTCACAACAGCAGTCATCATCACAATAATTTACGTCATCAACACAACAACAGGACTCGCTTGAGCAACAGCATTCTTCGTCAGTGCAACAACTAGCACTTCGGTTCTCATTGGTTGAAATATTATCATCCTTGTTCATTTTTCTATGTAAACACTATAAATTAGTTAATTGCAAATAAATTAATTTATGTTAACGATTTGTAAAACTATCATATGAGGGGTGGTTATTCATTTAACTCTTATCTAAAAAATTTTAAAATTAGTTATAGAATTGAGAAAGTTAAAAAGTGTAGCTTTCGATTAAGAAACAAGGTATTTGCAATATTTCAAGTAAAAAATATGTTCTCCTATAATAAATTATTTACAGTGCTATTTCTTTGCATATCGACCTTGCCTAGCGCAAAAATTACGTTTGCAGAGGTCGTTAAGATTGAATTTACAAAATATGATACTTACAGCAAGGAGATACTGCATATAGATGCGGGCGACACTGTAGAGTGGCTGCCAACTAATAAGGGACATAACGTTGAGTTTATTATATCTCCACAAATGGGTTCATTGCCAAAAAAATCCAAAATTAACGAATACTATTCTATGATTTTTGAGGAGCCAGGGATTTATGTATATGGATGTACACCTCATTTAAACACAGGGATGCTGGGTATCATTGTAGTAGATAATGATTTTCATAACATTGAATTTATAAACGAAATTTACCTATCTCCAGTTGCACATTCAGTATTAAAGGGGTTGGTTATAAAAGCAAAGTCAATGTCTGACATAGAATAAAAGGTGTAAACGCGTTTTGTCGTATTTTAAACTCATAAATAATAATCAGCATACCTATATTGACACAGAATCTTTGGTGCCTAACTATCTGTGATAATGAGATCCAGCTAAAAGCGGCCGCGGCATAAAATAATTTCTGACAACTCCACTTTCTCGCAATATTATGTGTATCTCAAAAAATTTAAAATGTTATGGCTATTTAGGAGAATTAGTATAGTTAGATGACCAGTAATCAGAATATTGCTAATGTAACAAAGCTTGGTTATGTTGGCAGGCAACCAACAACAAAACGTAACAGTGATAGCTGGTTCACCCCAGAAATATACCTGAATAGCGTCCGCACTGTTTTAACCGAAATAACGCTCGACCCTTTCTCCGACTCAAAGGCGAATAATATAGTGAGAGCGGTTCACTTTTATGATGAAAAGAAAAATGGACTTAACCAAAGTTGGAAAGTATCAAATGCTTGTAGAGTGTTCATGAACCCACCTTATTCGTCTGGGATGGTGAAGAAATGCTGTGCTAGATTCATCGAAGGTTGGCATCAAAAGGAATTCCTAGAGGCAATTATATTAGTGAATAATGCCACTGAGACTAAATGGTTTCAGAGTCTATTGAATGAGGCGCAAGCAATTTGTTTTACGGACCACCGTATAAGCTTTTGGAATTCTGATGGCAAAGTTGTAAGCAATAACACCCGTGGGCAGGTATTTTTTTATTTCGGTAGCAATGTAAACTCGTTCAACGAAGTTTTTAAAAAACATGGCCATTGTCTGGTACTAAAAATTGACTGAAACACAAGGTGCTAAGGCTTTTAAGTCAGGAAAAATACTAAAAGCGTTCGTTACCAACATTCTAACAAGAAAAGGTTTAAGGACTATAAGTTATTAATCTTAAAAATTAATGTGCTTTTGGGTTTGAAGACTATAAATTGTATAAGTCAATGGAAAGATAAAAACGCTCAAACATCTAATACACCGCTCGAGTAAGCCATTTTATTTTTTGAGCCTCTCCAAGCAGTTGGCACTCGTGTCGATGCAGTAACCTCGACCTTAAAGACAATTCTATCTCTTATTTTTGCAGGTTGCCAGTCATTAGACTCATCTTTTTCATCGACAAACCATCTCCCCGGAAAGTCCATATTTATAAGCAAAACGTCTATTACTTTCCCACTTAACCACGACCTCTCTGTTTTGTTTTCGTGCAAGTGTAATCGACCTCCAACAAGCTCTGTAGCTTCTGAAATTCCACACACCCAAAACCCTGACGTAAATATGTTCTTTGCATCATCTCTTACCCAACTCGGTGGGTCTTTTCTATCATAAGCGTCGACGCCAAAGCCTCTATCCGTTTCCGGGTTAAGTCTGCAAATTAAATGCAGTGCTTTCATCTGAAATATTCCGACTCTCTATTTAGTTGATACGCATTTAGATGAATCTTGCCGCTTTTCTAAAATCAGTCAACTCCCTTAGCACCTAAGTTTAAGATTTAATGGATCAATGAAGGGATGCTGCAAAAAATGCACCGCTTGTGTGTAATATTAGCAGTATGAAGTGACGCAAGGTTTTTGTAACAAACTCAAGTCATGTAGTTCCCTCCCAAAAAGCGATGTAAAAAGCAGGTAAGGGGTAGTTAAATATTATGCTACCCCTTTCTAAAACAATAATAAAATACCTATCCTTGTTTAGAAATACTTCTTAGACTGGCTGTTTAAAGTGACCCCTACTTGTCCCACCTAAACAAACTTATATGCCAAAAAATTTTAAGTATTTTATCTTTTTGTTTTAATAGAAAATGGTGCTGGCAGAGAGACTCGAACTCCCAACCGCCCGATTACAAATCGGGTGCTCTACCAATTGAGCCATGCCAGCACTTATTTCTGAGCATGTTTTGTGTTAACACAATAACAGACAAACGCAATTAAAAAATAGTGAAGTTAATTTGTTTTTTCAACTTTGAGACTAAGGTCATTATTGAAAATTTTGTTCCGGTTAAAGTTGCGTTGCGTAAAGCGCAATCGCAGAAGCTACTGAAACATTTAATGATTCAGTTTTATTTTTCATCGGAATTTTAACAATGTAATCACAGGCCTTTTTGGTTAATCGACGCATTCCAGTATTTTCTGAACCAATGATTAGGGCAAGTCTTGGTTCAGAGTAAAATCCTTCAAGTGATTTGTCACCTGATGCATCTAGACCGATACAACAAACAGCGTTTGATTTTAAATCTTCAATGGTCCTATAAAGGTTTTTAACTATTATGATAGGAACATCTTCTAGGGCACCTGCTGCGGCCCTTGCCAAACTTCCATTTTCTGAGGGGGCGTTATGCTTGGTCATAATCACAGCATTGCATCCAAAAGCCTTCGCGGACCTTATGATCGCTCCTACATTTCCCGAATCGGTTATTTGATCTAAAATTATGAGCCTCAAATTTTCGTTGCCGAACAATACATCTGATAAATCACTGATTTCCAGGGGCTTTACTTCTACCATTAATTGCTGATGTATCTTTTTGTAATCAGAATCACGCGATAATCCAAATTGTTCCAACTCTAAAAAAGTAGGTTTTAATGGTTTCGTTTCGGTTTTACAAACTGCCTTTTTAGCAAGGTCCAAAGCTATATTTTTTGATTTTGTTGAGGCATAAAATGTTTTTACAACCCTATTTGGGTTCGTTAGGGCTGCGATTACTGCATGATATCCCCAAATAAAATAGTAACCGTTTTTTGCGGTTAATCGATGTTTTTGAGGGGCTAGTCTAGAATATTTAGTATCAAAGTTTTGCTTTTTAAGGCCTTTTTTAGTTTGCCTATTCAGAGTAAATTCTGACGGTTCTTTATTTAATTTTTTTTGCCGCATTTTGGACTTCTTTATTGACAAATTGGCTAGGCTTTCTTAATTCGCAGAACAATTTGATTTTCGCAAGTAAATCTTTACATTAGAGAAAATCGGATTTGGTGGGGTGGCCGAGTGGTTAAAGGCAGCAGACTGTAAATCTGCCCGCGTAGCGTACGTAGGTTCGAATCCTACCCCCACCACCATTACAGCAAAACGTTTCTCGTTTACGGGTTATGTGATAAAATCAAAAAGGTGCTCTATTATCATGTCTAAAGAAAAGTTTGATCGTTCGAAGCCACATTTAAACATAGGTACAATAGGCCATGTTGATCATGGTAAGACAACATTGACTGCAGCTATTACTAAGGTGATGGCGGAACGAGGCGGTGGAGAATTTCAGGCATATGATCAGATTGATAAGGCTCCAGAGGAGCGCGCACGCGGCATCACGATTTCTACAGCACACGTTGAATATGAAACAGAAAATCGCCACTACGCACACGTAGATTGCCCTGGTCATGCGGACTATGTTAAGAATATGATAACAGGTGCGGCACAGATGGATGGAGCAATACTAGTTGTTTCAGCAGCAGATGGTCCCATGCCTCAGACACGCGAGCACATATTACTAGCGCGACAAGTTGGTGTCCCAGCATTATGTGTATTCATGAATAAGGTTGATCAGGTTGATGATGAGGAGTTATTAGAACTTGTTGAGATGGAAATACGAGAGTTATTGAGTTCTTATGATTTTCCAGGAGACGACATTCCGATTGTGAAAGGTTCAGCACTTGCTGCCTTAGAAGACAGTAACGAAGAGATTGGTCGTAACGCTATATTAGAGTTAATGAAAGAGGTTGATGCGTATATACCACAACCAGATCGCCCAAAGGATCAGGCATTTCTAATGCCGATTGAGGATGTTTTTTCAATATCTGGTCGCGGAACAGTTGTAACAGGCAGGATCGAGCGTGGTGTTTTAAATGTAGGCGAGGAGATTGAGATTATCGGTCTTAAAGATACTGCAAAGACAACTTGTACTGGTGTTGAGATGTTTCGTAAGCTATTGGATCAAGGTGAAGCAGGTGACAATGTAGGGGTGTTGCTACGAGGCACTAAGCGAGAAGAAGTTGAGCGTGGGCAGGTATTAGCCAAGCCAGGTAGTATTACACCTCATACAACATTTAAATGTGAAGCATATGTACTAAATAAGGATGAGGGTGGACGCCACACGCCGTTCTTCTCAAATTATCGTCCGCAGTTTTATTTTCGTACTACGGATGTAACAGGTTCAGTTGAACTTCCTTCAGGTACAGAGATGGTGATGCCAGGAGACAATGTTGCAATGACAGTAACGTTAATAGCACCGATTGCTATGGATGAGGGTCTACGATTTGCTATTCGAGAAGGTGGCCGTACGGTTGGCGCTGGAGTGGTGTCGTCCATAGTTAAGTAAAAAGGTTTCGAGAGAGGTAAGTACCTCTCTTTTTGTTTTTTTTGAAACTGAGTTATAGGAGTGTAGCTCAATTGGTAGAGCACCGGTCTCCAAAACCGGGGGCTGGGGGTTCGAGCCCCTCCACTCCTGCCATTAATTGGCTGTTTATATGATAAATAGAAGGTTTTCGATTGGGTGTTTTAAAATTTTACGAATGTACTTTTTGCCTGTTTAATCAAGCTAATTTTTTTTTGTATAAGGCTTTGTAAATGTTACAGGCGGATAAGTGCTCAGCTCATTATCTCTCGGGTCATGGCTTACCATTAAAATAGGGATGTTTAGCATTTTTATTTCATCCAAGACATAATTTAAGATGATAGTCCGAATATCTTCGTCGAGATTTGAAAAAGGCTCATCAAGTAGTAACAAGGCTGGCTTAGAGAGGACAGTTCTAATTAATGAAACCCTTGTTTGCTGTCCAGTAGATAAAGAAAGTGGGTCTCTTCTTTCCATGCCGCAAAGTCCTGCTCTTGCAAGGCTATTCTGTATTAACTCTTTTCTTTTAGTCCCTCGGATTGATGACGACATCCCAATACCAATATTTTCTTCTACACTGAGATGGGGAAACAACATTGGCTCAGAAAATAATATCCCTATTTGACGCTTTTCGGCAGGCAATTTTGTAATCTCTTTTCCATTGAGAAAAATACTTCCCCCCGATAAAATGTCTGAACTAGGAATACCGGCTATCCATCTCAGCAGTGAAGTCTTCCCAGCGCCGCTATTTGCTTGCAATAGGCAAATATCACCATTTTGAATTGTCAAATTAAACGGGTCAAAAAGTGGTTCGCCTGAAAAGGATAAAATTACATCTTTTACTCTAAACATAACTAATCTTTCAATGGTTATCAGCTCAAAGTAGCTGCAAAGTCGATAATCTAAATTAAATTTGGTTGTTAGTAATCTGCTACATAATATAATAAACTATGTTAAAAACACTTAAAAAAATTTGTTTTATTAATGGAAATTATTGAATGATTGGGATTTCGTATAAAAAGTACAATTTAAATTTTGCATATTTAATTTTATTAATAATATTGCTTTCATTTTCGTTTTGTAAAAGTTTTGCCTCAGAAAATGATAATTTTAAATTGTCAATGCAGAACTCAGGTTCTCAAAAAGTCTCATTTCATGCTTGGGGTGGTTCTCCATCAATAAATCAATATATACAATGGGCAGCAATGAAAGTTCATGACCGATATGGAATAGATCTTAAACATGTAAAGCTGACAAATACATCACATGCAGTTTCACGAATCTTAGCCGAAAAGATTGCTGGTAAGGCTGAAAACGGCTCAATAGATTTGCTATGGATTAATGGTGAGAATTTTTCTTTGATGAAGTCAGCGGGATTGTTGCAAGAAAAAGGGTGGGCTTTCGACTTGCCATCATTCATTTATGTTAATCCAGAAAAAATGCCTGATACTGTAATTGATTTTGGCATCCCAACGGATGGACTGGAGTCTCCCTGGGGCAGGGCACAATTTGTTTTCGGATATAATAGCAAAAAGATAAAAGCTAAGCCAAACTCAGCCGTAAAACTAAAAAATTGGATTAAGATGAACCCGGGTCAGTTTACTTATCCACAACCCCCGGATTTTATTGGTACAAGTTTTTTGAAACAGTTGTTAGTTCAATTGGTTGAAAATAAGGATGCTCTTTATGAGCCCGCGTCAAATAGTGACTCGGAAAATCTACTAGCTCCACTTTGGGGTTGGCTTGACGAAACACATCCTTATTTTTGGAGAAAAGCAAAAATATTTCCTTTGAGTAACGCACATCTGTTGCGCTTGCTTGGAGATAGAGAAATAGACATTGCGATGTCTTTTAATCCTGCCGAGTTTTCTCATGCTATAGAGCAGGGTATTCTGTCCAATGATATAAAAAGTTTTATTTTTGAGAAAGGTTCTTTGGCTAATGTTCATTTCGTAACCATACCATTCAACGCAACTTCGCCAAATGCAGCAAAATTAGTGGCAAATTTTCTTTTGTCTCCAGAAGCTCAATTACAAAAAGCGAACCTAAAAATTTGGGGTGACCCAACAGTTTTAGATATACAAAAATTACCGTTGGAAATAAGGAATGAGTTCAATATGTTGCCTGCACATGCAGCAATGCTTAATGCTAATGAACTTCAAAAAATTATAGCAGAGCCACATCCAAGTTGGGTTGAGTTAATCGAAGAAGGATGGCTGAAGAGGTATGCAAATTAGAAAAAATATTTGTCATAACAAAATTTACGAAAATATTACCAAATGATGATAAGCAACTGCTGTGTCATTATTTTCTGTGTGATACCAACTGTGGCTGGTTTCCTGGGGGTGCTTTTCCCCGCTCTTGGATGGTTTCCAATTTATGGAAGTTCAGAAATTACAATTGAATTTTTGCTGCGACTTTTCAATCAACCAGGTTTTCTGCATTCCAGCTGGCTAACAGTGTTTACAGCGCTTTTTTCAACTTTTGTGGCATACTGGATTTGCATATTTACATTCATATTTAGCCAGAAATTACTTTTCTACTCAGTGTTAAGGAAAGTTATTGCTCCATTAATTTCTGTCCCACATATTACTGTTGCGATAGGTGTGTTGTTTTTAATGCAGCCAAGCGGCTGGATTTCGAGGAGTTTTTCTCCTTGGGCAACCGGGTGGCAAAATCCGCCTGATTTGAACATTGCCCCTGATTTATATGGGTTTTCTCTTATATTAGGATTGATAGTAAAAGAAATACCTTTTTTGTTATTAGTTGGTTTTGCCATAATTAGACAGACTGACTTAAAAGAATACAGAAAACAAATTATGTCGCTCGGTTACGGCTCTATATCTGGCTGGTTTCACGTAATACACCCCATTATTGCAAAGAGAATGAGATTGTCAGCTCTGATTGTACTTTGTTTTGCCATTTCTGTTGTAGACATGGCTTTAATTCTCGCTCCTTCGAGTCCATCACCATTGGCAATTAAAATTTTTAGTTTGTATCAGTCACCAGATGCAACAAGTCAGCTTTTAGCTGCTTCAGGCGCACTATATCTTCTAATCATTACACTTTTTTGTTGTTCTGTTTGGATATTTTTTGGAAAAGCTTTTGAAATGAGTTTTCGTATTCTTAGTTATCGGGGTTTCCGGTTTTCTGGTTTAACTTTTCTAGGGAATTTATTCTTCTATGTAGTTTTAGGCTTTTTAACGTTTTTTTTGATAATAGGACTACTATCTTTGATATCTGCAG
>CACPDC010000017.1 GCA_902632595.1 uncultured SAR116 cluster alpha proteobacterium | reverse complement strand
CAGAAAAAACCCTGCTACCATCGGCCAGCGCATCTGTATCATTATAAAAACGAAGGGAGTCGAGAACATTTTCAAATGTTGCAACTGGAAATCCAGTTGGACCGTTAATTGATGAAAAAGTAAAAACAGTATTATCTCCCGAGACTGTTTTTGCAGCTGAGAGCCCTGTCCCGTCAGAGAATGCAACAAATCCTGGCGTACCGTTCAAATCAACGTCTTTGCCCACGACTGCTGTATCAAAAATAATATGATCCCCAGCCTGAATACTTGCTGTGGGTAATGAAATTTTAAGTGAAGTTATATTATCACCCTCTACATCAGATAGATTTGTAATGGCGTCTGTAAAGGCAACCTTATTGGACGCTGAATGAGCGCCATCAGTCTCAGTAAACGTAACAGCTTTATTAGTGGCCGCAGTATCGCTTAGGTCAACCACAGGCTTATCGTTTACTGCATTTACATTAACTGTCAGAGTATTTGGGGTTGAATCCTCACCCTTCGCATTCTGAACAACAAACCCTATGGTCGCATAATTATTGCCCGAAGCGTTAGGAGCGGCCTCAAATGTGAGCTTATTATTATCAATTTCAGTTACCGAAATTACCTGATTTTGATTTACTGCATCGCCATCCAATTTTAGTGCTCCTTTAGCTGGTAACGCGGAAATCTTTACTGATGTGAATGCATCTCCATCAGAATCCTGGTACCCAAAATTGGCTTTAGTGATAACATGCGACGCGTCTTCGTTAGGCGTGATAACTGCATCTGCACCTGTTGGAAGACTATCAGCGGTAGTAGACGGAGCAAGAATACCATCATCGCTTGCATCACTTGTACGATATGCGATAAGTTGCTGTATTGCTTGGGTTTCACCACTTGGGTCTCCTGTTGAAGTAACAATTGTTGCGAGCGCAATTTCTTTCGTAGAAGCCCCAGCAATGTTTGCAAAATTGTCTGAGATAAGATAGCTTGCCAATGGATTAGAACCACCAACTGATGCAGAATTTATAGCCGCAGCCTGAGCAACAGTTAGTGTGCCACCAATATCTAAAGAAGCGGACCCATTTGAAAGACCAGCAAGTCCCCCAAGGAGAGTAGTGTTAACTACTGGTGCGGCTGGATCGGTCTGATCAGAAAATAGGTTATTGCCATTATTTACCCGGTAACTCTCGAGATTAATTGCCTCAGCAGAACTTCCACCAGTATAGGAAACAGCAAATGAAGGCGAATTAGAAGTTAGCAGTGAAGGCGTCGCATCAGCATTTGCAGCCAGCATCACAACATCTAACTCATACGAGAAGCCTGACCCATTTTGGTTCGGTGATGCAATGGCACTGCCTCCCGCAATCATCATATTTGAAAAAGCAATAGTGCTACTACCGTCGGAAACGCTATAATTACTTGCAGTGATAAGCTTGCCAAGAGCAGAGCTTGCACCAAGCTGGGTCAAAAGAGCCGCCATATTTGTAGGCGTTAAATCACCACTAAAACTACCATTTGCAATATCTGAGTCGGTGATGATGCCAGCTGCTTTTAACGCAGCAGTAATATCAGTTTGCACTGATGCGGTATCATCGATACTCACACCAAAACCAACACTACCGGCGACAACACCACCCGATGTTTCAGCAATCCATTCTCCAGCACCATTAATCATTGGACTGTAGCCAGTAATATTTGATTCAACGAAGCTTGTGTCCCTGCCTACAGTGGCAATAGACGGATCACTAGTGGCATTATTAATATCAGTCACTGAAACGGAAACTTCTCGTGTTTGCCCATTGGCAATTCCGTCCAATTCCAGCGAATTGATCAAATCACTGTAGAATTGAGAAGATGTACCGACCCCTGATGCTACAGCTCCAGCTCCACTATTTGCAGACGGATCCCAACCTTCGAAGGTAGCAACTAAGTCAGCACCATTTCCACCAGTTAAGGTTACTCTTAGGTTTGTTGTGACTTCGTTTCCACCTTCGTTGGATTTAATGCTGAAATAATAAGTGGAAGTCGAAGAGTCCATGACAGTATTATTTGGGGAGATTGCAGTTAAACTGGCATCAACAAGAGTTGCTTGTATTTGTCCGCCAGAGTTTGCAGGTAAAACCAACTTATCAGATGCTGCAGCTGATTTTACCGTTATAACCCCGGATTTAATATTTGCAGTATGACTTGTCAGATAAACCTCTGGGTGATGGGCTATAAATAATGGACCAGAGGTTGCAGCACTGGTTTCAGAGTAGGAAGTTCCTACCCCCTTTGGCTCAAGTACAATTACTGGTTTATCTGAGTTCAGTGTATGCTCAAAATTTTCAATCGCTGTTTTATTGAATGGTACTTGTGGATATGCCATGACGTCTAACTCCCAATTTCCGCCTTTGTTTTTATGTCCTATCGGTGTCGAAGAGGCGCTAACTTTAGCACCAGTTAATTTGGATAAATCATTAATGAATTTCATGCCCTTATCTCCTTGACCGACATTACATGACCAAAAATTTAATTCTCTCAGCATTGGCGTGTGCAAGCCATCTACCGGGTCTATTAATTTAAAAAGATTATTTATGATAGTATCGCTGTTTATCTGCTGATTTGATATAAGCAAACAACCAGCCTCACCGTGCGAGAGGATATGTACGCTCTCAATTGAAGGATTTGATAGGCACTCGCTAAATACAGGTAGAAATGTATCATAAGATATTTCTAATGCTTTTATATTGTTATTCAAGCCATTAATTAACTGCTCACAGTCGTCAATGGACGGGTCAAACAATAATACTTCGGTTCCTGAAAAATTCCATCCAATCATAAAATGCATACCCTCATAATGTTTTATAAATCGTTCGATAATTTTTGTCTTTTACTATATACGTAGTTTCCGCAAAGTCAAATAGATTTATTAAAAAAAAATTGCTGCGTTTTTACCTAACTAATGTATTGTTTTCAAATAAAAATTTTAAAAATACGCACGTGATTAAAAATTGTGCTAAAAAATAGAAAATTTAAAATTTTTAATAAATGGCTCCTCAATCAAAGAATCATCTGTTATTGACTATTAAATATTGAAAAAACGCAAGGCAACGTTTAGTGTGCTTAGAATTATGTTTAAACTATGGCTTTAAGGGTAGATGAGAGTAATGAATTTATTCAAGAAAAATCTCCCTTTGATGAGTATTATTTTAACTTTATCGTTCTCCATCACATTTTCAGTTTTGGACATAAACGAGGTTAGTGGAACAGAACTCAATGAAACTAATATATCCGCACATCTTAGCGCACAAAAGCAAGCGCTTTCCGCTATTTCGTCCGGAGTTGAGCAATTAGAGAGGTCTTGCATATTTTCAGATGATAAAAGCGAGCTACCAACCTTACTTAAACGTTTTAAATCAAAAGTTGAGGATGATTTTAATAAATTAAAAACAATACGCTTAGATGAAAAAGAAAAATCCCAGGAACTTTTGCGTAAATCAACAGACTATAATTCAAAATCTTGTAATTTATTTTCAACATTACTGGATTCTCAAAATGCCTCAACGGCTTGTGGTAAAGCAAGGCAGGCAAAATCTGACTCAGAATTAATTTCGTCATCGGTTTTAGAGCTACAGCAAATTGACGCTATTTTAAAGAACACCTTTTTAAAGGTTATTCAACTGGAGGGTAAAGGATGCATGTCCTCTGGAACGTCGCAAAATCTATATAATAAGCACAAGGATTTTTTGGAGAAAATAGGCGGTGGTGTTCAGACGAATCTAATAAATCGCATTGAAAACTACATAACTGAGATTGATGGGATTGAATGATGCGAATTTTTCCTCTGGAAAATATCAATATGCGCAAAAGCACACTTATTTTGAGCTTAGCTCTCGTAACGCTTTTTGTAATTTCGATAAATATTATTCAGCAAATAGGTCAACAAAATCAAATTATAAAAAATGAATTGGATGAAAAACGTATTAAAGATGCCCTAGTAGCTGAAATCACCTCCTTCGAGGATTTTATAGCGAGCATTAATTACTCGGAAAATATCAAAGAGCAAAACCGCTCACTACCCCTTTTTAATTGGATTTTAGACATTCAGGCTATGAACAATGGTTCAGATGTTGAGATATTCTCTCGGTCTTTCTTGGAAAGTTCCGGTATTGCGCTAGACCAAACGAGTTTTGAAATTGCTTTTATCAGCATACTCCCACTTATTAACGCCAGCCAGAATCTTCCCAATAGGGTTTTTTATGGTAAATCAATTGATACTAATGAACAAAAACAAATCTTTCCTTTTGCTGTAACCAAATCGTCAAATCTGGAACAATCTAAGACTTATTTTGGTTGGGCTGACACAAGTCTATTTCTTACAAAAATCGAAAAAATTGCAGATTTAAATGTTGATTATGAACTAAATGTCATAGCCAATGACAAACTAACTTCAGAAACTCGGATTATTGAGAATAAGTCCCCACCGATTAATATCGTAGTCTCAGAATACCTGACAACTCAATCACCATTTTTTTCTATCAATTTTGAGTTTTTTAAAGACACTCGAACACTTATGCTACTGGCAATAAACCTTCTTCTTTGGTTTGCATTAGGGCTATCATTAATTGAACATCTCAAGAGACTTAAATCTGAAGAAAGACTAAAAGAAGCGATCGATTTAGGTCAGCAGCATGCAAAACTTGCTACTATTGGAGAACTAGCGTCCGGAATAGCGCATGAAATTAATCAGCCGCTAGCGACCATCGAAACCTATGCTGGGCTTACCAAAAGAGCTTTGCTCAAATCATCAAAAAATAATGATTTTAAAAAAGAACAAGAATATGTTGATGAAATAAGAAATCAAACAGATCGATGTTCTAGAATCATTAAATCTGTATTATCTTTAAAAGTGAATGATAAAATAAAATTGACTTGGCTCAACTTAGAGGACCTCAAAGAAAACATTGGACCGATTATAAATTTAAAAGCAAAAAAACACTCAGTAAAAATTAATTGGTCCTTGCTTAATAAAAAGCGGGCTTTCTCGGATAAGATATCTCTTGAACAAATTATTCTTAATATTTGCACAAACGGCATAGAGGCCATGCAAAATACACCGCCGTCAAGTCGAATATTAAATATCAAAGCAGTTGACGTGCAAATCGAAAACAAAAATTACATCGAAGTAATAGTGTCAGACCGTGGTTGTGGCATTCCGATTAATATAGCCAAAAACCTTTTCAATCCTTTTGTTACATATAAGACCAACGGAACAGGTTTGGGGCTAAGTCTATGCAAAACACTGTCTGAAAAATGCTTAATTGACATTAGTCATAATAAAAATCCTTACGATGGTACAGATTTTCGGATTTTAATCCCCGCTTTTGAACAGACAAACATACCGGAATCTTTCTATTTCAATACAAATCCGGTTGGAAATGACTCATCAGTAGGCATACTGGCAAAATGAAAAAAAGTAAAAACACAGTTTATCTTATTGAAGATGATGATGACCTTGCTAAGGCACTAGAAACACTCCTCACCGAAGAAAATTATAATTGTTTCAGATATCCAACAGCTGAGTTGTTTATTGAAGAATCGGCGAAATTAAAGGAGTCGTTCAATTTTCAAATTAATTCAGCTTTGCCTAATTGTTGTCTTATTGACGTAAGGCTTCCAAATATGTCTGGCATTAACTTGTTTAATAAACTGATAAAACAGAATGGGAAAAAGCTGTCACCGGTAATATTTTTAACAGGACACGGTGACCTTCAGATGGCGGTAGATTCTCTCAAGAAAGGTGCATTTGATTTTTTAACCAAACCCTACAAGACAGAAGATTTATTACAGACAATTCAAAATGGAATAGAAGAATCAAGATTAAGAATTGAACAACATCAGTTCGTGTCTGCGTTTGAGAAAAAACTTAATCTTTTAACTTCACGGGAAAAAGAATTAATTGAACCAATTATTTCCGGACTGTCTAATAAAGAGATCGCAGCAAAATTTCAAAATAGCATAAGAACTATAGAATTGCATCGAGCAAGGGTATTTGAAAAATTAGATTTACAAAGTGCAGTGGAACTCGCAAAGTTTATTGAGCGATTTAATTCCTTTTATGCTGACCTAAATAATTAATTTACAAATGAATGTTCTTACCACAAAAAATATAAAGAGGCGCCATTTTTGGTTGTTATTGTTAACTACCATTTTTCTTTTTTGTTTCAGTATTAGCTATCCATCACAACATAATAATCTCTATGTAACACCTATAAATGACGCTGACGAGCGGTCTATTGCTACGGGATTTTTTGTCACAGATACGGGCTATATTGTCACTGCATATCACGTAATAGCAAATTATAAGAATATAAATGTGCTTGTTGATAGGCGTCGACTTTTAAAGGCAAAGGTGGTCAAAACTAACAGCGACTTGGATCTCGCTTTGCTTAAGATCCAATCTATTACCCCTTTTGTTTATTTGTCTCACTCAAAGGGAGTCCCAGCAGGAATGGATGTGGTAACCATCGGATATCCCCAAGTAGCCATACAGGGACTCACTCCAAAGATCACAAAAGGGATAGTAAATAGCAGTACCGGACTGAGAGATGACAAAAACTCTTTTCAATTCAGTGCCGAAGTACAAAAGGGAAACTCAGGTGGCCCACTCATTGGTCCCGGTGGCACAGTTGTTGGCGTTGTTCAATCAAAATTGGATGCCTTAAAAATCTCAGAAAAGACGAATGATTTAACTCAAAATGTGAATTTTGCTACTAAAAGCGCAATTTTATTAGATTTTATCAGAGATACACCAGGGCTTCCAACTACTCGCCCTCTTCAACCAGAGCAGCCTCTTAAGGCTATCCGGATCTATTTAGAGCTTGAAAACGCTATCGTTCCAATAATATCGGACAACGAATAACTTTTTTCTACTATATGAGTCCTTAAATCATTTTGTCTCAGCAGTATAAACCCCATCCCAATCTTTTGGTAGCGGTGTATCTAATAGCTGGTTAATTCTATTTTTCATCAGAGAAGCATAGGCATAAACGGGGCTCTTCTCATGTTTTAAGATAGGATCCAGAGCCTGCATTGATTTGACAAAGTTCCCGGCTCTAAATTCATTTAGATATTGATTAACTGCCTTAATTTCCTCGCTATTAGCCCCACTTTCAAGCAATCCAAAGATAACCTCAGGGTCAGTTTTTCCTTTAACTCGTATCTTATCAATTTCTAAAATCAATTGAGATTTGTCATGGATAGCAGCTGCAGTATTTTTGCATAACACGGTTGTAATACCATATCCTTTTGTCTGTCCCTCTAGACGTGAGGCAAGATTCACTACATCGCCTAACACAGTGTAATCAAAGCGTTGTTTTGAGCCCATATTACCAACCACACACTCACCAGTAGCCACACCAATTCCAATTCTCAAATCGAAGGAGACGTTTCCTTGGGCGCTAATAATATCGTTAACTCTGTAGATTGTATTCATCATTTTCTGAGCTGCCTCTACGGCAAGCTCCGCATGTTTTGGGTTTTCCACAGGGGCATTCCAGAATGCCATTATGCAATCGCCCATATATTTATCGATCGTGCCGCCAGAATCTAGAATATCATTGGTTAGCTCTGTCAATAAAGTATTAATGACTTCCGCTAATACCTCTGGTTGTTCTTTTAATGCTTCTGATATGGCTGTAAAACCTCTGACGTCACAGAACATGATGGTCATTTTTCGCTTCTCGCCACCAAGTGTTAACTTATCAGGATCTGCGATCAAGGCATCAACCATATCCGGTGCTAGATATTGAGCAAATGCACCTTTTATTTGTCTTTTTTGCTTGCCCTCAGTTAGATATGCATGAGCTCCTGATGCCACAAAACAAAAAACATAGGATGGAAATGCAGCAAAAGCAGATAGAAAATAACCATTTTGCCAAGAAAAAACTGATGCTCCGAAAGCGCCTAAACTAGCCAAGATTAGAGTGCCCGCAGAAAAAAATGGATTGAAAGTCTGCGTGGCAAAAAAACCAATTACGCCCATAACCACTAATAAAATCAATTTTTGTTGAAAAGGCGGGTTAGTGATCCAGCTTTCATTCAATAAATTTTGCAACATATTTGCATGCACTTCTACACCTGGGGAAAGTCGTGCGTTAAATCTAGTGTATGGTGTAGGAAATGCATCTACCTGACTTTGCTGAACATCAGGAGTAGCTTTAACATCCAATCCGATTAAAACATATTTGTTCTCAATAGCACCCTCTTCGATACCGTCTTCTATAAAAAACTGATAGTAGGAAATATAATCAAAGGAATGATCTTCCCCTATATAATTTATTATTTTTGAACGCTCCTCTGGCACATCGTCAATTCCCGCTGCGACGGAAGATAAAGTATTCTTGAATGACGGAAAATATCTTATTACCCTGTCGTTATCCTGATCCACCCCTGCAAGACCAACTCTCGCGCCAGCGTCTTCAAATTCAATATAGGGTCTTGTTTCTATAACACCTGTCATAAATCCGTCATCAACTGCAGTAAGATCTGATGCTAAAATCACATTTTTAGCTGCAGATATTGCTTCTACAAAATAGGCGTCAGATTCGACCTCAGAGGGCTCTGCAAATACCACATCAAATATAATGTCTCTTGCTCCCTCTTCCACTAATCTCTCAATCAGCATACCATGTAATTCACGAGGCCAAGGCCATTGTGTTTCAAAAGCAGCAAACGAAGTTTCATCAATTGAAACGATAACAATATCTTCGGAGGTGATTTTTGATGGCAACAAAACATTTAGTATATCAATGTTAAGTCGTTCTGCCGGACTAAACAAAATAAAGAAACTTAGAAAATTCCCTAAAATGGCTGCACCTATTGCAATTTTCCACTGTTTTCCTAATTTCACTAGAAATAATTCCTATAGGTCAAATTTACCTTATATTCATCTGGATCAGTATTGTCATAGGTGTAGCTATAAAGCAGGTCGGCCGCTAATTCACCACCAGCAAATGGGCGAGTAAAATTAATTTTCTGACCTGATACGTCATATTCCGACCCGTAAGAAGAGGAGACCAATCCTGTCATATGATAGGCCATTGCAGCAACGAGAAAATCACCATAGTTTTTAGTTAATCCTAAATGAACGAGTGTCTCTGGTATATCAATCACCCGACCAAAGACACCTTTTTCATCATAACCTGGGTGGTCAACTACCTCACCATCTAGAAATTCAACACCTGAATACATTGTAAGTGTATCAGATATCAACGATTCAGCTTTAATAATTGATGATTTAAATCTCGCGGCTGCGAAAGCGCTAGATGGAGAATATATTCGATTTGTATTCGGATTGTTAAACTTATTGAGTGTAAAATTTTCCAGTAAATCAGCATTCCATTGTTCCCTAAAAATCATATAGACTGGGTTATTCTCTATCTCAAATTCGTCAATATTTATGAATAGTCTGGTTTGGTCTGATATTTGATACCTAAAATGGGCGGATGCCTGATTTATATGTCCTCCTGAATTCATAAATTCATATCGCGTAGGTACTCCTGCGATGTCATCTATTTGCAGAGACGCTTGTTTTAAAGGATGATAGTCTTGAATTAATGCAAAAGAATAACTTAATGGATGAGCGTGATTAAAAAAACCAACCGCTGGGCGGAACTTTAATTCGCTGATATTTGATTCTACCCCCGTCTGAGCCGCAGAGTCTAAGAAAAGAGATTGCGTAAAATCCCTGTCGTATAATAGGCCCTTTGCTCTAAACTCCTGGGTAATATTTTTTTTCTTTTCTCTCAAATTAATCGTAAAAACCCAATCGTACTCGTAGTTTTTTAAGGTTTCCTCTCTAAGAGTATAGTTGGTGGATAGATCATTACACGCTGTTGAATTAGTTGGGTCGGACACTGTGTAATCGGATTCGGCTTGCCTGTAAGCACCTTCAGCAGCCCAAGAAAGTTCAGACTTTCCAAGTTTTATACCTACTTCCCCAAAACCAACTTCGCCTGCTAAAGTTTTCATCTTATCGACGCCAGAGCACCCCCCCGAAACATTTATAGATACCTCAGCATCTCCGTTTTCTGCAGCCCAACTATTCAAGAAAATTGCATCATCTTTTCTAAAAGAAACCCCGAAATCGATACGCGTTGTTGTATCTTCGACTGGAAAAGTCCCATCAGTCTCAAAGGGAACAATGTTAGCTGTTAAAAAACGATTTTCATCAAAACCATTCCTCCAACCAAGACCAATAAACCCAAGTCCAAAAGTTGAAGTGTCAGTATCATCAGCTGGAAAATAAGAGTCTCTCTCGGTCTGAAAAACACCCAGATCTGTTAAGTAGCTAAACTCTTTGCTACCTGATATTTTTCTACCATTAGTTCCAATTTTTATTGCGATATCACTATTTTCCTCGCCTAATCCCAACTTGACTTCTCTATATCCATAATTTCCCGGACGCGCTATAACATCCGGGCTACTTCTTTTAGAACCAAATGTCTGACTATCTAATGTAAACCCCCGAATATATTGAGAGTTTCTCTCAAGAGCGCTAGGTGCAGTAGCTGCTCTAAATAAATAACTTCCCGCCCATTTTGCGTTTTTTGTGTTTTGTGCAGCTTGCCTTGCGTGATTAGGCAGGCCCACTTCTAAGAATCTTTTTCCAACATTCGCACCTCCCTGCTGGTCGTTGGCAAGCTGACCCCAGCTAGTGTCGTTAGTTGTTCGCTCCATTGCTTTTTGGGCATGAAAGATAGCTTTATCAGACTTGAGTTCCGAGGCGTATACTTGAGAGGCAACCACATGTGGCAACGGGTCTT
Source organism: uncultured SAR116 cluster alpha proteobacterium (assembly GCA_902632595.1). Classification (GTDB taxonomy): domain Bacteria; phylum Pseudomonadota; class Alphaproteobacteria; order Puniceispirillales; family Puniceispirillaceae; genus UBA5951. The sequence continues at coordinate 25,798 of CACPDC010000017.1, read as the reverse complement.
GACTATCTAATTTAATCGCGCGTTGAAGCTGCGTGATTGCTTGCGAAATTTCGTTTGCATGAAGATGAGCTACAGCCATAAAAACATAAGCTTTCGCATAGTTAGGTTCTATTGCTAAAGCTTGAACAAAATAGTCCAATGCACCTTGGTTGTTGCCAGCTTTTAATTCAACAATACCCAAAGCGACTAGCATATCGAATTGGTTTGGGTTTGATTTCAAAACCGAGGAAGCCTCCTCCCTGGCCGCTTCCAATTGATAACGGTAACTATAATATTGTGACTTTCCAGATGCCAATAAATCAGTTTTTCCTCCTAATTTTTCAGCTAACTTCAAAACAGCAATAGCAAAGTCATAATTCCCATTAGAAATTTCAATCTGCGAAATTTTTACGAGTGGTTTCTGCCAATAGGGATCCTCTTGGTTAGCTTTTCTAAAGTAATCTAGAGAAAGGGTGATGTTCCCTTTAGCCTGCTCAATTTCAGCTAAAAGTGAATAAAAACTTGCCTTACTAGAGGTTTGTTCTAATCCATTGAGAAGCTTTTTTACAGCTGTTTCGTACTCTCCATTAGAGAAATTAAATTTTGCCTCAACATACAATTTACCGGACGAAAAAGGTATTCCTGAAAGAATTTTAGTGCCTGTATCAACGTCTCCTAAAGCATAGTTTGCGTCTGCTTTGATCAACTTTGCCCAATTTTTCCATTTACCTTCTGGCAATATGTTTGGATCTATTTTAACAAGACAACTAGGGTCTCTGTTTCTGACACTCTCCAGAAATCGTAGGGGCGTAACCGTATCATCGAGTTCACAAGCTGTGGTTTTCTCAGACGGGCTTATCTCAGAGAGGGGACTAGTTTTTTCAAGTTGAGTGCCAACATCCTTTGGTGCATAAGCGAACGGCTCAACTTCATATCTAAATATAAATTGCAGAAAGTTAGCCGGATTTAAAAGCTTTGTTACGGAAATAACGCCGTTGCTACTTACATTAGCTATTTGACCATTATCAATTTTTTTTGTTACTCCGTCATCGCCCTTTAGGCCAATTTCCCCCTCCAACACTGCCAGGCTAGAACTGGAATCTTCAAGCACTTCAACAACCCACTCTGTTCCTCGGATAGATGCAACAGCGTTTGGTGCTTTTACTGATATTTTGGCAGGTTTCTTATTTGTCTTTGACCAGATTTTTCCAATCTTTAATTTTACTTGGGTTTCTTTTTCCTTAGCTGCGAAATTTAATTGAAATTCTGCGTTTCTGGAAACTTTGGTTTGAGTCCTGTTGGGCAACAATATTGTAGCTGAAGCTTTTGGCCCAGTGCGTAACCAAGAACCACTTTCCAAAAGCTGCCCTTGTGAGATAACATTCCATATTTTTTGGTCTGTTGAAGTTTCAACAACACCCTGAAAAGCAATAATTTTAAATTCTTCAGACCAAGCAGCATTGCTTATAAAAATCAGAATGAAGGCTATAATATAGACGCGAAAGGAGCTCATGATCAAAAACTTAGTAAGTTAAAATTTAATAAAGATAACAGATATCCAATATTCTAGATAGAGTTATTTATCATCTATTTACAGGGTATTTTAGTTAGAGTTATTATACAAGCTCGAACAGAAATTGCTTATCGGTGAAAAGTTTTGCCTTATATTTTTCAACAATTAATTTTAATTTTCTTAATTCTTTTTTTACATTCCTCATGCTCAAATACTGTAATTCATGGACAAAATCCAGGTGTGTCCCGCTTTCTTGCCCTGGAAAAAAAGTTTGATGATATGACAAATCAAGAAATGGATATTTCATCTTTTCAATTTAATAATGATAGCAAAATAGTTATTTGGATGCATGGAACCAAGAGACCATCCTTAGCAAATAATTTCCGTTGCACAAATGATTTGCCCCCAGAAAGTCTTATGCTTGCAGCAAAAAAACTCGATATGTCAGTATATTACCTTTGCTCTAATGCTACAGATGGAGAAAGCAAAGGTTCATTTATTTATAAAAGAGTGGATGAATTAAGAGAAAAAATAAAACAATTAAATGAGGCTGGTTTAAGGGCTGAGAATATATTCGTTTCTGGATTTTCGGCTGGTGGTTGGACGGCTTTAATGGCAGCAAGGATGCTCCCAAACAAATTCAACAGAGGCGTTTTGTTTGCGCCAGCTTTTGCAGGTCCAAGATATGAGATAAGGCTTTTTCCTATTTGGCGCAAAGTTTTAAGACCAAAACAAATTAGTGAGATTTTGGAAGCTAAAAGACTAGACTTTCTTATTTTTGCTTATGATGATGACCCATTTAATAGGCCCGAAGATTTAATTGTTTTTCAGAAATCCGACAAAAAATTTCCAAAAATTATTGGGTACTCCTGTAATAAAGGGCATTTTACTTATAAAAATGACTGCAAAAGCCAAGAGACATATGAGAAAATTTTAACTTTCTTTCAATCTTCTGATTCTTGATTAGGCTTCACAATATTTTTATCAGCCCCTTCATTTGGGAAAGTTCTCTTCAGTAAACCGCGAATCCGAGATACTAAAACTCTAGTAAGTCCTGTAACGAACGGGTCAGACTTAGATAATTTATCATTAAATTCGTGTTGACTGATTTTAATTAAGCTTACATCAGTTAACGCGTCTGCTCTTCCCGAACGCAAGGATTTGTCAATCACACCCATTTCACCAAAAATTTCATTTTCGCCAAGAAGAAAATCTGGCTTATCCGATGTATTCGTCGGAAGAAAAATGCCTATCTCTCCAGAGACAATCAGGTAAACCGAATCAGCTTTTGCACCAGCTTCAAAAATCGTCTCATTTTTTTTCCCCACAATCTTTTTCATTGAAAATCATCCATATTGATTTTCTTTCTCACCAAAATTTAGTTAGTGCGGAGCAGAAACTCTTATATTGTTGCGCGCAATAAAGGATTCGACATATATACTATGCCACTTCTTTTGGTATGAAGTTCGCATAGCGTAAAAAGCTTATCAAATACCTTTTCTTTGAATTTTTCATCCGCAATTATAGTAACAATTGAGGCTTCTCCGAAGCTTCCAAATTGTTTTTGGTCAAATAAATCACTAGAGCGACCTGTTGCAAAAAAAACATATTCTACTCCAGCAAGCTGAGAGACCTCATCTTTAACTAATTGACCATATTCTTTTTCAACGAGCGCACCGATTTCAACTTTCATTTTGATCTCCCAGAAATCTAATCTACCGAATTCAAAACAGAGTCAGGAATATAAGTGGCAACTCTATCTAACTTGGTCATAAACATGATTCCCCTTCCAGGAGTATCAAGCTTGCCAGCTAGAAACATTGCTTCAAAAATCAAATCAGCTTGGTCTTCTGAAACGATAATTCGTATTACCTCTTTTTGCTCATCAATCGTAACACCAAGTAATCCAAGTCTTTCACGAACTCCTGTACCACGAGCATAATTGATTGTAGCCCCTTGAGCACCGCTGTTTTTAGCAGCCTCTAACACTGTTTCAGCAAGGTTATTTTGGACGACACATGTAATCATGCATGCGTTAGACAGGTAGGTTATAGTTCGATTACTCATAATTAGTCCTTTACAAGATTTTTAGAGCCAATTTCATCTTCAGATTGATTGTTTTGGTTTTTATTCATTATTCTAATTACTACACCCATAGTTAATACTGCTATGATTGGACAAATACTTGCAAGAGACAATATTCCAAAACCCTCTACAGCAGAAACAGCATTTCCTAAACCTAATCCCATCGCCAAAACAAGGGGCACAGTAACAGGGCCAGTAGTGACCCCAGCGCTGTCCCAGGCTACATTTACGAATTCCTCAGAGGATATAATTGTAAGTAAAATACCAACACCATAAAGTGGCAATAGCACCATTATTAAATCAAAACCTAAAACGAGCTTTGAAATTCCTAGAGCGATGCCTATAGCAACTCCACTAGCGACGCTATACATTAACATTTCCTTTTTAAAAGCACCGTTCGTCAAGTTTTGTACAGTTATTCCTAGCGCATTTAAGGCTGGTTCGGCTAACGTAGCTCCAAACCCAAGCAAAAATGCAAATCCTATAACTATCGATAGTCCTACTAATTCCGGATAAATAGGGGAGAATTGGCTGATAGGTAATTCCATAAATGCTGCAGGCAGAACGCTGCCAGTTTGTGCACCTATAGCACCAAGGCCATAAGTCAAACCAATATTGAAAATACACATTCCAATGATAGATAGGGCAAGGCCGTAAATCGTAATTAGTCTATTTGGCAGCGAAGATTTCAAAATGATAAATAGAACTCCCATAAGAAAAAGCACTAATGGGAGGATGGCACGTACGCCAAGCACTATCTCTACAAGGGGTGTCTTTTGCCAAATAGATGGCTCACTTTGCGCGGCAGCAGATGATATATTGGCGGCGGCTATTATCTCTTCTGGAGAAATTGAAAACGAAACAAAAATAGCTAGAACTAAAACAGCTAAAATCGGGAAAAGCGAGGCCATAGTTACAACACCAAAACCTGAAAGAGACGAGTTGCCTTTACCAGCCGCGTTAGCGATACCAATCCCAAGAGATAGAACTAGCGGAACCGTAACTGGCCCTGTAGTGACAGCACCACAATCCCATGCCAAACCTAGTATGCTCTTCAAATTTGGGTCTAACCAGGCATATATTGTCAGTAAGACCACTGGAAACAAAGCACCATAAATCATTGGCTTCAGGGACCACCCTCTCACAAATCGAATAGTGCCTAGAATAGCAGCTATACCCACTCCCCCTCCAACCATTAGAACAAGAGGCATCGTCCAATTATTCAATATTTCATAAAGATAAGGGGCTGCATTTACATCAACTGATGACCCAAACGCTTGCAACGCTCCGATAGCAGGTTCTGCAAAGGTGACACCCACCCCCAAAATGCCAATTATGCACAAAACTACTGGCATTGATGCTTTTTTTGGCAAGTTATCCCCAATAATGGTGCCAAATGGCATCAAGCCGGTACTCAAGCCCTCCATAAAGACAGCAAGACCGATAATTACTGCTATCAAACCTAAGCAAAGAATTAAAGCTGCATCTATGGGATGGCGTAAAACTAAAATTTGGAAAATCATCAAATAAGCTGCTAATGGAACAACCGCTTTTACTTGTTCCATTATTCGCGATGAGCAATACGGAGCAAGCAAGTCGAATGCTTGCTTAGCTGATAATTCTATTTTTGGTGGAGCGAGACTTTCTCTTTCCTGGGACTTGTTCTTTGATGTAAGTAGATTGAAATTTACAGTTCTATGGCGCACGTTTACTTGGTTCAAATAGTCTGAATAGCGCATCGATTGAGTCCCATCAATTATTTTTGTCAGTATTCCTCAAATAACAAAAAATTGTCAATGTAAAAAGCTAAAGTAAAGCAAACAGAATCCATAAAGAAAGATAATTGTTAAAAAAGGTAGATATCACATTTATAAATATGTCAAACTTTATTTCTATTTGTGACAAGATGGATTATTTTAACCTAAAAAATGGGTTAAATATCAGTAAATTGCAAAAAAACTTAGCACGTATAATTTAGGGAACAAACTAAATGAACAAATCTGTTATTACAAATCTTATTGCTATCTTTGCCATTGTCTTAGGATATTTAATGCTAGATGCAACACCAATTTTGTTTATGACTGGTTTATTTGCTCTCTCAGGCGGAGTTACTAATTGGCTTGCCATCCATATGCTTTTTGAAAAAGTGCCTCTTTTATATGGATCTGGCATTATCCTGAACAAATTTGAAGAATTTAAAGAAGGCATAAAAAAGCTTGTTATGGAGGAATTTTTTAACGAAAAAAATATCACGTTTTTTTTAAAACATACTCAGGAAAAATCAAAAGCATCTATTTATTCAAAAATTGACTATGAAGTAATTTTTGAAAATCTGACAGAAGCAATTATTGCTTCTCAATTAGGTAGTATGCTGGGTATGTTTGGAGGCAAAAAAGCACTTGAACCACTAAAGCAACCTGTAATTGAGAAATTATCTGAAATTACTCAACAGATCATCGATGCATCAGATAGTGATTTATCAGGAACGAATATGGACGAATTTAAAAATCAGATCGAAACAATACTTAACAAACGTTTAAAAGATTTGACCCCTGAACAAGTAAAAGTGATTATACAGGATATTATAAAATCCCATCTGGGTTGGCTCGTGGTCTGGGGCGGATTACTTGGTGGCTTAATAGGATTTGCTTTCTCCACACTTCAAACTCTATAAGTTTATATGAACTGCTATGTGTTTTTTTAATAACCAACATTTTAGGTCAAGTTTAAAGTTAAGATTTCTAATCTGTTTATATAAATTTTGAACTTAAAACAATTTTAATGATTGGAGTTTTAAATACCCAAAAAAACAGATGAAAATTAATCTCTACCAAATTTATTAAGTAAAGCCTTAGAAAAATTCGTTGCCGGCGAAAAAAATCATTAACTACTATTCAATGTTCGATTATTAAAAATCAGGCTTGGTTTAATTTGGTTTTTTATCCTTAATATTTTTCTAATTGAAGAAAAAAGTTAGAAATGATAACGAGGTTTCATAAAGAACATAAATTTGAAAAAAGAGGAAAGAGATGAACTCAATCACCAAAACACCAAGTCTATCAAAAACCAACATATTGCCAATCGCCTCAGCTGCTTTTCTCGGGTTATTAATCCTCTTTGTTGCAGGTCATTCACAATCTGACATATTACATGCTGCTGCCCATGATGTGCGTCACGCAACCGGATTTCCCTGCCATTAATAATTTGCGCTAAAATAAAAAAAAACTGATGTTCTCTCGAATTCTTATTAGTAGTTTATTTGCAGGATCCGTTGGCGGTTTGTTAGCTGGTATACTTCAATGGTTCTTTGTTCAACCAGTTCTGCTTCATTCAGAATTATATGAAACTGGTATCATAAAACATTTTGCTGAATTAGCCAGCAGCGCACAACCAGATTTGGATAAATTACAACCTTTGCGTGATGGACTTTCCATCTTATTCAGCATGCTTATTTATATCGGATATGCACTTCTGCTGATATCTGCAATGTCGATCAACCAGTTGAAGTCAAAAACAAGCATTTCGTTCCACCAAGGTATCGTTTGGGGTATAATAGGTTACATTACGGTGCATCTAGCACCCGCTTTTTCATTACCGCCTGAAGTTCCAGGAGTCGCCGCAGCAGAACTTCAATACCGTCAAATTTGGTGGTGTTTGACAGTAATTTTCACAGCTGTTGGGATAGGGCTAATTGCTTTCAACACGAAATTATTGGTGTTAGTGATTGGCAGCATTATAATATTTGTCCCTCACATTTTTGGGGCACCGGAACCAGTCACATTTACCGGCCCTGCTCCTACAGAAATTGGTGCGCTTTTTGCTAGTCGTGCCCTTGGCATTGGTCTTGTCTCGTGGGCTTTCCTTGGAGGGTTATCTGCTTATTTTCTCAAAATAGAGACAATGCGTGCTAACGGTTAATTTAAGCTCCATACGCGTTAAAACGCATAATTGAGGGTGAAACCTGATGAAAAAAATGAATCTTCGTTTAATGGGCCTTTGCGCAATTGGATTTATTTTTAGTGGGCTTTTTGGTTTTTTAATTGCGGGTGCAAATAATGTGACATTTGATGCTCATAACCATAACCTAGACCATACAGGTAATCTCGCCAGCCATAATGACACGGTTAACCACTTAAAAGCACATACTACGTCCATTGAGCTGCCTGAAAATGCTTTGATACCAACTATTAAAGCAGAACTTAAAACTGACCCGTTATCTGGGTTTAATTTACATTTATTGACTAATAATTTCACATTTGCACCAGAAGCCGCTGGACTGAAACATAAAGATGGGATGGGGCATGCACATTTATATGTTGATGGTCAAAAATTTGCTCGGCTTTATAGTGATTGGCACCATATTGATGAGATACCGAAGGGGGCAAAACAAATGCTAATTACTTTAAACAGTAATGATCATCGGCCGCTTGTTTTTAGAGATAAAATTATTTCAGCTGTCATTGATTTAACTTCTGAGCCCCAAACAACTGCGATGTTTAAATCGCGGTAAATAGAATAAGTTTCCGCAACTTTTTTTCGTTCATCCATTATCGACATTTTTGAGAAAATTATCAGATAGGTTTAAATCTGCATCTTTTCAAATCTATCTTGTTCATAAAACGACTAGCACTTTTTGTGTATCGAAGGTTGGTTAGGAGAGGATGAATCAATGCCCAAGCATAGAAAAATGATTATATTTTCACATTTCCTGCAGAACACATAGCACGCAAAAGGTAATTAAAAAAATTCGTAACAACCATTTTCTGCGACATATAAATAAGACTAACAAATTCGAATATTTAAAACCATCATAAAACACCATAAATTGATGCCAGCGTTACCCAACCTGTTGTTTCGCTCAATAATTGCCCTGCGCCGCACACATCACCGGTCTGCCCACCTAGCTGGTATTTTGCGACCATACCCCACAATACCGCAACTACCAGAATGGCAATTATAACATAGATTAATCCAAAAAAACTCATGTAAAAGGCGGGTAATGTAACAGTGGCTGATAAAAAAAAAGAAAATTTATTTTCCGTAGAAGCTTGACTACCAAGCCCTTCCTCCCTCGCTGCAGGTAAAAAATAAAGATAACCAACCATAGCAAATCTGCTAATTACAGCGCAAATAATAATAGGGACTACAATCTCTGGTATTGGAGGAAGGGATGACAACATATAGATACGCAATCCTATTACCACAATCAGCGCAAGCGTGCCATAAGTTCCAATAGCACTATCTTTCATAATTGCTAATTTTTTTTCTCTATTTTGACCACCACCAAATCCATCAGCACAATCAGCAAGCCCATCTTCGTGAATGGCCCCAGTACATAAAAGTCCTACAATCAATCCAAACACTGCGGCGGCAAAGGGATTCAGCATGAATTGTGATGTAATTATGTAACATCCAGCGATGATTCCACCAATTACGTAACCAACAATCGGAAAAGCCCATAATCCGTCTGCTAATTTAGGATTATCAGAAGTAAGTTTGCCAACGGGAAAACGTGTTAAGAGCAAAAAGGCTGTTTGCAACTCTGCTAAGTGTTTTACAATCCATATCATAAGTTTGTGATTCCTGCAGCTTCAAAAGTTGCCATATGATTATGGCATGCCACTGCACCTTTAAGAATGCTGAGGGCCAGCGCTGCGCCAGTACCCTCACCAAGCCGCATATCCAAGTCAAGAATTGGTTTTTTATTCATTGCTTGCAGTAACTTTGGATGTCCTGGTTCTTCAGATTTATGTCCAACAAGGCAATGATCCAATAGACTCGAAGATATTGCGTATAATGGAGCGGCGGCGGCAGTACAAATGAAACCATCAAGTAATACTGGGATAGAAGCCGACCTTGCGGCAAGTATTGCTCCACAAATGGCGGCTTGTTCTCTGCCACCAAAAGCAAGAATTGCTGATAAATCCGCACATGCACCATGTTTTGAGATACCTGCTTCAATAACACTTATTTTACGAGAGATACCTTTTTTATTAGCGCCTGTCCCTGCGCCAACCCATTCAGCAACATTACCACCAAAAATGCTGGCGGCAAGTGCGGACGAAACTGTTGAGTTACCAATTCCCATGTCACCTAAAAGAATGATATTTGCTTCCTTATTTATAGCTAATGCCCCTTCCGACATAGCATCAAGTAACTCTCCCATACTCATAGCCTCCGTTTGGGTAAAATCTTGAGTTGGGGTATCTAGTGATAAAGATTTTACTTTTAGCTCAACACCATTTAAAGAACATAACTGATTCATAGCAGCACCGCCATTTTCAAAATTTGAAACCATAAGATGGGTCACTTCCTGCGGATATGGACTGACCCCATGTTCGCAAATACCATGATTACCTGCAAAAATAATAGCTTGCGCATTTTCAATAATTGGTCTCTCTTTACTTTGCCAACTCGCCAAAAACACAGCTAAATCCTCCAGCATACCAAGTGAACCTGGCGGTTTTGTTAATTTATCTTGATGTGCTCTAGCAGCGGCTTCAATCGCAATGTTCCTCTTGGGCATCGTGTTAACAAAATCATTGATCATTTTTAAATTAGAGAAATTTTCCATTTTTATGATTCCAGAAAGGTCCCTAGGGCTTTAATTTTAGTGGTATGCCAGAAATGCAGGTATAAACTTCATCTACCGCCTCAGCCACCATTTGATTGAGCCGACCTGCTTCATCACGAAATCGTCTTGCCAGCTCATTTTCAGGCACAATGCCGCCTCCCACTTCGTTTGTGACTAGAATTACAGGGTCACGGCGAATACCTATTGCTTCAATCAAAGAAGAAGTAGCTTCCATTATATCTTTTTCTGCAAACATAAGATTTGAAAGCCATAAAGTTAAACATTCAACAAGGCATGCCCCTTTCCCGTCTGAGCAGAGCAATTTATCGGCAATTGCTATAGGTTCATTTATTGTAAGCCATTCGTTTCCTCGCCTTTGCATGTGGATTTGAATTCGTTTTTCCATTTCCATGTCATACGCCTTTGCTGTTGCAATATATATTACGGGCGAGCCAAAGCTGAGAGTGCGTTTTTCAGCAAAACTACTCTTTCCAGAGCGCGCGCCACCAGTTATTAATAATGAAAAAGACATAACTCCACTCGTAGCCTAATCAGGTTCAAAAAGGAATTTATTTTTGAAGTATTCAACCTCTAATAAGCTCTTAACTTTTATTAGGCATGCCCCAAGCCATCCTAGCGGGTTCCTATATGGTCGTTGCGATGCTGATATATGTGACATTTTACCAAGTAATATTTCGTTTCTTCGTTCACAGATAAATGATAATAGTCTTATCGTATGCAGCCCCGCTAGACGATGCCAAAAAACATGCGATGCAATATTATCATCTGGCCACCCCCGGCATACCCTTGACAGCCTGTGGGAGCAATCCTTTGGTTTATGGGATGGAATGGCCTTCTCAAAGGTGCCGGATATAGGTACACTTAAGGGAGAAGAACTTGTAGAATTTAAGCCTCCTAATGGCGAGAGTTTTAAAGAGCTCTGTATGCGTGTTCATCCGGTCATAGAACATTACTGCCTCAATAATAAAGCGCAGAAAATAATATTTTTTGTTCATGCAGGAGTGATTCGTGCTGCCCTTGCCTTGGCTTTCGGCAGCCACCTATCTGCACTTAAATGTGAAATTGATACCTTGTCTGTAACAAGTTTACGCCATTTAGGTGGGTTAGATTTCTCAGTTATATCCATCAATAAAAGTTGAGGTATATAAAATGCTTGTCAGCATAATTATTGCTCTCACCATCGACCGCTTAATTGGATGGCCTGAATGGCTATTTAAGAGGCTTTCTCATCCCGTTGTGCTTATCGGACATCTTATAAATTATCTCGACAATAGATTAAACAACACGAGAACATCCTCAACATTTAGGCGGTTTAGTGGCACACTCACAGTTTTTATCGTAGTTGGAGTCTGTCTATTAGCCGCATCGATTATATCCTTACACATTCCCAATAATTATTTTGGTATCATTTTAACATCATTAATAATCTGGCCTTGGATTGGCGCGAAATCCTTGAGCGATCATGTAGCAAAAGTAGCGCTTGCTCTGAGGGATAGAGAACCTAATTCAGCGCGTTCTGCTGTTTCAATGATTGTTGGGCGAAATACTGAAACACTCGATGATTTTGGTATCGCGCGCGCCAGTCTTGAAAGTCTCTCTGAAAACACTTCAGATGGGGTTGTTGCGCCAATATTTTGGACAATAATTTTAGGACTTCCAGGCTTATTCGTTTATAAAGCAATAAATACTATGGATTCCATGATTGGCTATCGTAATCACGACTATGAAGCTTTTGGGTGGGCAGCTGCAAAGCTAGATGATTTTGTCAATTTCCTTCCGGCAAGGTTAACAGGAATGATATTCGCTTTAACGGCCAAAAAACCAACCTACTCTCTGTATATTATGTGGCGTGATGCTAGAAAACATCGCTCGCCAAATTCAGGTTGGCCTGAGTCTAGCTTTGCTGCTGCACTTAATATTCGACTATCGGGCCCCCGATATTATGAGGGTACTATAAGTTGCGACGAATGGTTACACGAAGAAGGAAGAAATCCCACCGAGAAAGATATTTTTCTTGGATTAAGACACTACAGCCTCTTGCTGAATTGGATTACAATTATAGCTGCAATTCCGCCTCTAATATATTGGCTAAATAAGGCTGGGTACTAAATGCTTAATTGTGAACATGGTGGTAATTTAGATAAAGCAATCTCCCAATTTGGCGGAGACCGTAAAGATTGGCTTGATCTGTCAACTGGAATAAATCCCCATTCCTTTTCTGTTTTTGAATATAGATCAGAGCTATGGAGAGAATTACCAGACCAGGATCTAGTAGAATCGGCAATACATTCTGCCAGAGATGCCTATCGGTCAAAATTTGAATGCCTGCCATTGGCAGGAGTTCAACAAGCAATTCAACTTTTTCCTTCTATAATTAAGGCAAAGGCAAAGAAGGCTTGTATTTTATATCCTACATATAATGAATATGAAGCTCAATTGGGTAAGGCAGGTTGGCAGATAAACTACTGTCAAACCCTTGCCGAAATGGCAGGTGCCGATTGCGCTATCGCTGTAAATCCAAATAACCCAGATGGCAGCAAGTTTTTACCGAACAATTTGCTTGAGCTTTCGAATAATGTTGGCACACTTATAATCGATGAGAGCTTTTGTGATTTATATCCGGATCTTTCAGTTTTACCACACCTGAGGGAACAAAATCAAAATATCATCACTTTTCGTTCTTTTGGAAAATTTTATGGCCTTGCAGGATTAAGGCTTGGTTTTGTCTTTGCTTGTAATGAAATTCTAAACAAGTTTTCAGATGCTGCAGGGAAATGGGCTGTATCTGCTCCAGCTCTCGCTGTGGGAGCTAGAGCCCTGAAAGATGAGAAGTGGCGCCAAAAGATGTTAGTAAAGTTAGAGCAAGATGCTTGTCGTCTTGATAAAATAGCTCATCAAAATAGCCTTAAATCTGCAGGCGGCACAAATTTATTCCGTTTGTATCAATGTAAAAATCCAAAAGATATGCAATATAGACTTGCTAAACATAAAGTATGGACACGCATCTTTAGCTATTCTGACAGTTGGATAAGGATAGGCCTGCCACCAGAGGATGGCTGGACTCAACTTATTAGAGCATTTGAGCTCTAACGTGCCAGTGAAAAAATCTTATCAACATCAACATAGGTTTCAATATGGTCAGCTAGTCTGTCAAGTGTCTGTTCTATCTCTATATCATAGGAAAATCCTTTTACAGATATGCCCAAACCATGTAAAAATTTTTTCCTAAAATTGTCTTGAGAAAAAAGTCCGTGAACATAACTTCCTTGCACACGGCCATCTATTGAAGAAGCACCATCTGCCCTTTCTTCAATAATTGCAAAGGGTCTTATACAATCATCTCCACGACTCTCTCCTAGGTGAATTTCATACCCTTTAATCTCAAGAGAAGTTTCGACATGAAAAGCACTTACTGCTCTGAGTGTTTTTCTTGCTCTCATAACTGTTTCTACTTGCAGTAAACCTAATCCATCAGTTTCACTTGCTCCTCCTTCAAGCCCGTCTGGGTCATAAATTTTAGTGCCCAACATTTGATACCCACCACAAATACCTAAGATATAACCCCCGCGGCGGTAATGTGCTTTAAGGTCTATGTCCCAACCCTGATCTCGCAAAAATTTTAAATCATCAATTGTCGATTTGCTGCCAGGTATAATAACGAGGTCAACATCAACTGGTATTACTTGCCCGGCATGTATCATAACAAGTTCCACGTCTTCTTCTTGAGATAAGGGATCCAAGTCATCAAAATTTGCCATTCTAGAGAGACATAGACAGGCGATTTTACGCTGTGAAGATCCAATGGCTTTTTCAGTTTTGATATCAAGCGCGTCTTCAGCAGGCAGACGCCAGGCATCTTCAAAAAATGGTAACACCCCAAAACCATGCCAGTTGGTTTGTAGTTTAATAAACTCGTACCCTTCATCGAACAAACTTACATCTCCACGAAATTTATTTATGATGAATCCTTTTATCAATTCACGATCACCGTCTGGTAACACATTTTTTGTTCCTACAAGCTGAGCAATCACACCGCCCCTATCGATGTCTGCAAGCAAGACTACAGGTATAGATGCAGCAGTGGCAAATCCCATATTAGCTACATCATTCTCACGTAAATTAATTTCAGCAGGACTCCCTGCACCTTCAATTATTACAAGATCAGATTGTAGACTTAAACTTTTGAAACTGTTCAAAACTGGCTCTAATAGCTTTTTTTTTAATTTTGCATATTCTCGGGCTTTGAATGAACTATGGTATTTACCTCTTACGATTAATTGGGAGCCTGTTTCTGATTCAGGCTTTAATAGAACAGGGTTCATGTCAGAAATAGGTTGTTTCTTACTAGCACGAGCCTGTAATGCTTGGGCTCTTCCAATCTCACCGCCATCAGCGGTTACTGCTGCATTATTAGACATATTCTGGGGTTTAAATGGAAATACATTAATACCACGATTAGTTGCAACCCTGCACAAGCCTGCAACCAACATAGTTTTGCCAACATTTGAACCAGTGCCTTGAATCATTATTGCCGGCATACCGAAGAATCCTTCCCTAAAATTCTACACCTTTTTGGGCTTTTATTCCATCTCGGAATGGATGTTTGACAAGCAACATTTCTGTTACTAAATCAGCCACTTCAATCAATTCGTCTTTAGCGTTACGGCCTGTCAATACAACATGAGTCATAGGTGGTTTTTCATAAAGAAGAAAATCGACGACTTCTTTTATATCCAAATAATCATACCGTAGTGCAATATTAATCTCATCCAATAATATGAATTTTATTTCTGAATTCTGAATCAGTTCTTTTGCTTTTGCCCATCCTGCTTTTGCTGCAGCAATATCACGTTCTCTATCCTGAGTCTCCCAAGTGAAACCCTCCCCTGACACTATAAAAAGACATTCTTTTTGAAATCTTTTTTCTAAAAAATCTCGCTCTCCCGTGTTCCAAGTTCCTTTAATAAATTGTACAACCGCACATGGCAAATTATGAGCTATACATCTCATAATCATTCCAAAAGCAGAAGAAGATTTACCCTTTCCAGAACCCGTATGGACTATTATAAGGCCTTTTTCTTCTGTTTTAGTCGACATGAGCTTATCTCGGGCAACTTTAATTTTTTGCATTTTTTTATTGTGTATTTCATTCCGTTCGGTCTCTTTACCTAATGGTTTTTTGTTTTTGCTAATCAAAAAATATCCTCCAACAAAAAGGTGTAAAATATGACGGCATAAAAAGACTCAGTAATTATGAACCAATTAACAATTAATTGTAAATAAGTGTAGACATATACTATGTTACAAAATTGTAATTTTTTAAAAAAAGAAAGGTCGGATTCTGAGTAGTGATTATATTTGATTCAGCGTTATCTTCTAACTTATGGTGGAATCATACAACATGCTTAAGGGTAAGGCACCGCACGTTCTTACCTTTTTTACAGATGACTAAAAAAACGTTTTTTAAAAGAGTGTTAAGAGAACAGTTATGCAAAATATAACAAAAATCCCTGTTACGATAATCACAGGATTCCTTGGCTCTGGGAAAACCACGCTAATTTCTCAGTTAATGAAAAATCCTCTGGGTAAAAGACTTGCTGTAATCGTAAATGAATTTGGCGACATTGGCGTGGACGGAGAGATTCTCAGAGGATGTGCCATTCCAAACTGTCCTGAAGAAAATATTATGGAATTAGCGAATGGCTGCATTTGTTGCACTGTGGCTGATGATTTTATTCCTACTATCGAAGCTTTGATGTCAGTGTCACCTCAACCAGAACATATTTTAATTGAAACATCAGGTCTTGCTTTGCCGAAACCACTTTTGAAAGCATTTGACTGGCCAGATATTCGGTCTCGTATTACCGTTGATGGAGTAATAGCACTTGCTGATGCCGAGGCTGTAGCATCAGAACAATTCGCGCCTGATCTCTTAGGCCTGCAAGCACAGCGTGAAGCAGATGAATCTATTGAACACGAAACCCCTTTGTCAGAAGTATTTGAAGATCAAATTGCTTGTGCTGATCTTATTTTACTTACAAAGGTAGACCTCGCAAATTCAGAAAATAAAGCAAAAGCGAAAAAAATAATTGCAAATAAAACACCACGCTTACTTCCCATTATAGAAGTGGCAGAGGGGCAGGTTGATCCTCGACTCATACTAGGACTAGAGGCGGCTGCAGAAAATGATACTGAACAACGGCCTTCACACCATGATGGTGAGCCAGAGCATGACCACGAGGATTTTGATAGTGCTATTTTTGATATTACCGAATTCGAAACTCCTGAAATCCTTGTACAAAAAATTAAACTACTTACTCAAAAGCATAACATTTTAAGGGTAAAAGGGTTTGCATCTATTTCTGGCAAGCCAATGCGTCTTCTAGTGCAAGCAGTGGGATCACGAGTGCGCTCACAGTATGATAAAATGTGGAAAAGTGAAGATAAGCGTCGCGGTCAACTTGTTGTAATTGCCGAACATGACCACATCAATGTGTCTGCAATCAAAGAAATATTAGAAGGCTAAATAGTAAAATGCACGTCCTTTTTGTTGAAAGACACGGATTAGAAGAAACAGAAATACCAGTAGACCTAGATCATAGGCCAGCTGATCTTATAATCCTATCCTTTTCAGATAGTGACCTCAGTGTATTTGCGGCAGGCTGGCGCCGTGCTAAAATACTTAATGGTGATAAATTCCCAAGCATTAGACTCGCCAACCTTGCTTCTCTAAAACATCCTGTTTCAGTTGATGTTTACATTGAAAAGACGTTACGCCACGCAAAAGGGGTTTTAGTTAGGCTTATCGGCGGCGTTCCCTACTGGTCCTATGGGTTGGATAAGACTAGAGAAATAGCCAAAAAAAATAACATTGCACTTGCAGTAGTTTCAGCTGACGGCCGTCAAGACCAACAGCTTGACGATATATCTAATTTACCTTTGTCAACATTGAGACAACTTCAACATCACTGTGAAGTTGGCGGTGAAGTTGGCGCACATTCAGCACTAGCGCAATTAGCATTGGCAGCGGGGCTCTACACAGGGCCTGTTAGAGGTAGCAAATCGATAGAAGATTTAGGAGCATGGACACCAGAAGGTGGCATATTTTCATCCATAAATATGCCAAAAATTATTGAAAAGCCCCTCATTCTAATAATTATCTACCGTTCCTTCATAGTTGCGGCAGATCTAAAACCAATTGCAGCTCTATTTGAAAATCTCCAACAAAGAGGCTTCATAGTACTGAGCTTGTTTGTGCGTTCCTTAAAAGCACCTGATGCAGCTGCTTGGTTAGAGAACCAGATAGTGAGTTATTCTCCCGCGTTTATTATTAATGCCACTTCATTTTCAGGAAAGGGTAAAGATGGCACCTCTCCCCTTGATAAGGCAAATGTGCCTGTCTTTCAGATTGCTCTCTCAACATCAAATCGTGCTGCTTGGTTAGAAGCAAACAGGGGTCTCTCACCGGCAGATATGGCGATGCATGTTGTATTACCAGAGGTAGATGGTCGTATTTTTGCCGGTGTTGCCTCTTTTAAAGAACCAGAAGAAATAGACGAAGTTCTGCAATTCGCGGTGATCGGACACCAACCTGATGACGAGCGAATAAATGCAATTTGTACAAAAATCGAAAATTGGTATAAATTACAGACAACCCCTATTGGTGAGCAAAAACCAGCTTTAATCTTATCCACCTATCCTGGCCGTCCATGGCAAATGGCTCATGCCGTCGGCCTAGACGCCATAGCATCAGCGGCCGCAATCTTGGATGATATAGGACACATTACAAAAAAAACAAAAGAACCTCTTGAAAAACTCCTTATGCATAAAACTTTATCTTGGGATATAATGTCCTATAAAAAAGCTTTAAGAAATTTACCTCTAAATCTACAAAAAGAATTACATACTAAATGGGGTTTGCCAGAAACCGATTTACTTGCGAAGAATGGTAGTTTTAATTTTGCTGGTTTGTCGATAGGAAATGCGATTGTTGCGTTGCAGCCAGAACGTGGCATTGCAAAAAATAAAAACAGTGATTACCATGATATTTCACATGTTCCGTGCCATAGTTATGTTGCATTTTATTTATGGCTTCAAAACGGGATAAAGGCAGATTCCATTATTCATATTGGTGCGCATGGTACCTTAGAATGGCTTCCAGGAAAAGCTGTTGCATTATCAGGTAATTGCTGGCCAGAAGCACTAGCAGGAAATTTGCCAATTATTTATCCCTTTATCATTAATGACCCTGGCGAGGCCGCACAGGCCAAAAGGCGTATCAGTGCAGTCACATTAGGTCACATACCACCACCTTTAAAAAAAGCAAATACACCCGAAAAGTTTAGTCAATTAGAGTCATTGCTCGATGAATACTCAATTGCAGATGGACTTGACCCAAGGAGACGTAAAAGGTTGAAGAGTGATATTATCTATGAAGCGGAAATACTCGGTGTTGCCAAGGATTTGGAGGTTAACTCTGAGAGTGATCTTGAAGAAACCCTAACCGCAATTGATGCATTTGTGTGTAACATAAAGGAGACCCACTTCGGCGATGGATTGCACATTTTTGGCAGGAGCAGACAAGAAGAAACAGTCTTTGAAGTCAACCCTTCGGTAAAGAATGAGAGCAAGTCACTAATTGACGCTCTTTCCGGCAAGATGATTGCTGCGGGACCATCTGGCTCTCCTTACAGAGGCAGGAAAGATGTGTTGCCATCTGGACGAAATTTATTTTCAACTGACCCGCTTTCAGTGCCAACACGAGCAGCTTATAAACAGGGAGTTAAGCTCGCTGATGAATTTTTAAGGCGTAATTTACAAGATAGAGGTGATTGGCCCTCTGGGGTTATCGTTGACTTATGGGGGTCCGCTACTATGCGAACAGCAGGAGAAGAGTTCGCTATGGCGCTTCACTTGATAGGTGTGAAGCCAGAATGGGCAAGTGATTCTGATAGAATTTCTGGTTTTGAAATTTTGCCTCTTGCTTTATTAGATAGGCCGAGAGTTGACACTACTTTGCGTGTATCCGGCCTTTTCAGAGATGTGTTTACAACTTTGTCAACTCTATTTCAGCAGGCGATAGATGCTCTTGCTAAACGAGATGAAAGCAAGGAGTTCAACCCTTTTGTGAGCGCAAAAAATCACAACTCAGCCCGTATATTTAGCGCCGCTCCCGAAACCTATGGTATTGGCATGGGAGACACCGCCGAACAGTTTAATAAGAATGGCAGAAAACTAGCTGCGAACGCTTGGATAAAATCCAGCCAATATGCCGTTAATGGCTCTCAAGTTACTCAAAATAAAGAGGCACTAATTTCCCGAATACGAGAAGCGGATAGTTTTGTTCATATACAAGACATGCTAGAAACAGATATATTACTTTCGGCTGATTATGCGGCGCATGAAGGTGGGTTTGCCGCTGCCAAAGCAGAAGTTGGAGGACAGGTGAATCTGTATCATTTGGATAACACAAATCCAGAAAAACCTATGACGAAAAGTCTATCTGAGGAAATTGCTCGTGTTGTTCATGCAAGAGCTAGCAATCCTGATTGGCTTGATGGCATGACCAGGCACGGTCATCGTGGGGCTGCAGAAATTGCAGCAACCTTGCTGAATATGGCAGCTTTTTCAAATCTTTCGCATGCTGTCGGAAGCCATCTTTTTGATAGCTTTTACGATGCCACTGTTGGGAACAGTGAAATTCTTTGTTTTATGCAGGAAGTTAATCCAGAAGCGCTTAACGCCATGCAAGACTGTTTCGCGAGGTTACGAGAATCTGGTTTATGGCAAACCAGGCGTAATTCTATCCATATAAATCTAGAGACAGTAGAATGAAAAAACTAGAACCTAAAGGATGGTGCCCATCGACCCTAAGGCCAATGATGTCTGGAGATGGGTTGATTATCAGAATAAAACCCTCTTTTAGCAGATTAGCGAGTAGTCAAGCACAAAAGATAGCAGTTCTATCAAAGCGATATGGAAATGGCTTCATGGATATCACCAACAGAGGAAATCTACAGATAAGGGGTTTAACACAAGATTCTTATCCCCTTGTGTTGGAAGAATTACAAAATGGAAATATTACAAAAAAAAATAAGTCACAAGACGAGCTTAACCTCATACTTGCCCCTTTTATAACCCGAAAGTCACAAGGTTGGCGATGTGCCAAGGCATTATATAATATTGCTAGTGCTTTCCCCTATCTACCGGCAAAATTTGGCTTTGCTATTGATTGCGGTATTGAGCGCTACCTTTGTCAGACTTCTGCTGACATAAGAATAGAAGCAAATAATTCTGGAAAATTACTCATAAGATTTGATGGATGTGATAAAGGATTTATTACATCAGAGGAAACATTTGCTATCGACATTCTAAGAGCACTCAAATGGTTTGTAGTTTCACAAAACGATACGTACACTCATAAAAGGATGCACCAGCTTGTTTCAAATGTAGAAGTTCCATTTACTTTTAGAAATACTGCCCCTTGCCAAAAACTGAAGTCACTTACACCCGGACTTCAAGATGATAAGATAGTATTTGCAGCGCCATTTAGTCAGATAACCACAGACCAGCTGATGGAAATCGCGGGCCAAACACAAGAAATAATATTCACTATAAAT
This sequence comes from uncultured SAR116 cluster alpha proteobacterium, assembly GCA_902632595.1. Lineage (GTDB taxonomy): Bacteria > Pseudomonadota > Alphaproteobacteria > Puniceispirillales > Puniceispirillaceae > UBA5951. The sequence continues at coordinate 5,007 of CACPDC010000017.1, read as the reverse complement.
CGGTGTCTGATTGTTGATAAAACAGTAAAGCTGAGTGCAAAATTTATTACATCAAAAGATGACTTCAGGTATAATATCACGGCTTGCCCAGGAATGCCTGGCTGTTCAGCTTCTAGCATAGATACAAAAGGACTCGCATTGAAAATAAGTAGGCATCATGCATGCTTAGCCGATAAATCATATCATATATCTGGTTGTAGCAAGGGATGTTCAACACCAAAGAAGAGTGACGTCTGTATTGTAGGAGAGAATGGATCACACAATTTACTACAAAATGGGTATGCATGGGATATTCCATCTTTTACATCCCTTTCAGAGGCAGCACTAATTAATGAATTGATTAACCTTCAAAAAACCAAAAAAAATGCCCTTTAATTATAAAAAAAATGCCACTTCGATTTATAAGGAATCATTTGCGACAATTCGTGCTGAAGCTGATTTATCAGTGTTTACAGAAGAGGAAGAAATTATCGCCGTGCGTATGATACATGCATCCGGCATGGTGGAATTAGCACATTCCATTAAGTTCATCTCAAATTTTGCAATAGAGGCTCGAACGGCTTTAGAGAGAGGCGCACCGATCTTGTGTGATACAAAAATGGTAAGCGAAGGAATTACACGCGCAAGACTACCAAAGAGCAATAAGATTATCTGCACCATACAAGATCCTAGAGTCAAAATAATGGCTGAAAAATTGGGTAATACGAGATCTGCCGCCGCTATTGAATTATGGCGCCCTTATGTTAAAGGTGCCGTGATCGCGATTGGAAATGCGCCAACTGCTTTATTTCATCTGCTCAATTTACTTGAAGAACCAAATTATCCACGCCCAGCAGCTATAATTGGATGTCCAGTCGGTTTTGTTGGCGCAAGTGAAAGTAAAGAGGCATTAATGTCATCAGCATCTGTTCCCTGCTGCGTTACTGTTGGCCGGCTAGGAGGTAGTGCTATAACTGTAGCTGCTTTAAACGCTATAGCTAGCCGTGTCGAATGAAAAAAGAACTCAGAGCTCAGATGATTAGAAATGGCAAAATTTATGGAGTTGGACTTGGTCCTGGCGCTGCTGACTTGTTAAGCGTGCGAGCAGATAAACTCGTGCGAGAGGCAACATATATTGCTTTTTTCAGAAAGGCGGGGCGCGCTGGACATGCACGCCAAATCGTAAGTCCATTATTATCTAATGACGTAAGAGAATTTGCGATGGAATATCCCATTACAACTGAAATTCCTCTATCGGACCAACGTTACAATGAGTTATTATCAAACTTCTACAGCAGATGTTCCGAAAATATCATATCTTTGTCACGAGCTGGCCAAGATGTCATCATATTATGCGAAGGAGACCCATTTTTTTACGGTTCTTTCATGCATATTTTTATCCGTTTAAAAGATAAATGTCCTATTGAAATTGTTCCTGGTATAACTGGCATGTCTGCTGCTTGGACAGCAACTAACATTCCCATAAGTTGGGGGGATGACATCCTCACTATTCTCACAGGAACATTAGATAAAACAACTCTTGAAAACCAATTACGAGACACCAATGCCGCTATAATTATGAAAATTGGTCGCAATTTATCTAAAATAAAACAATCCCTTGAAAAATCAGGACGATTTGATGACGCCTTCATTGTGGAGTATGCCACAATGAACAAACAAACGGTTCAGCGATTATCTGAGTATGAAGAAGACAATGCACCTTATTTTTCAATTATCATACTCCATGGAAAAGGAAGAAGACCGTGAGCGGTAGGGTTATTGTAGTTGGGCTCGGCCCCGGAAATCCTGCTCAAATAACTCCTCAGGTATCACGAGCTGTAAATTTGGCAACAGATATAATCGGCTATTTTCCCTATTTGAAGAGAATTATTCCTAAAAAAGGAGTAAGGTTTCATCCATCTGATAATAGATTTGAATCAGAGCGTGCCAAACATGCCTTAGATTTGGCAGAAGCTGGCAGTATTGTTTTAATAGTATCCTCTGGTGACCCTGGTGTGTTTGCCATGGCCGCCGCCTTATTTGAGGTTTTGGAAAAAAACTCCTTAAAATGGGATAATATAAATATTGAAATTCTGCCTGGGATTACAGCAATGATGGCTGCTGCTGCAAGAGTTGGTGCCCCTCTTGGACATGATTTTTGTGCTATTAATTTGAGTGATAATCTTAAACCTTGGTCTATTATTGAAAAGCGTATCCGTTCAGCAGTAGACGCAGATTTTGCTATTGCATTTTATAATCCAAGATCAATATCTCGACCAGAGGGTTTTCAAAAAACTCTCAGGTTATTGAAATTATATTGCCAATCAGATAGGCCTGTTGTCTTTGCAAAAGCTGTTTCAACAAAAGAAGAAAAAATAATGACTGTTCCTATCTCTAAGGCCAGACCTGATATGGCTGACATGCGTACTATCGTTATCGTTGGCTCAAGTCAAACCAGGATTATACAACAAAATGGCCGGGAATGGATTTATACACCCCGAAGTTATCTTTCATAATGATAACCATTGAATAACCTCCTCGGGACTATAAAATATCAACCCATCTGGTATTACAGGTCTCTCAATCATTATGATTTGAATACCTAATTGCCTCGCTGCTTCTATTTTTGCATATGTTGCATTTCCACCTGAATTTTTTGCAACAATTAAGTCAATTTTATGTTTAGACAGAAGGATTTTATCTTGTTCAGTTGTAAATGGCCCGCGCGAAACTTGAATGACATGATTAGGAAATAATAGTGACTCTTTTGGTTTATCTAAAAGGCGTAACAGGTAAAAATGCTGGGTGTTACCATAGAATTGCTCTAAATGCATACGCCCAATAGCAAGCATAACACGCCTTGGATTGCTATTAAGCATAGCAGCAGCAGCCTTGACATCATGCACCAAATGCCAATTATCACCCTTTAGTTTCTGCCACTTTGTACGTGTCAGTGTGGCATGTTGTATACCTGTTTTTTGAGAAGCTAAAATAGCATTCTTGCTTATCTGGACTGCAAATGGATGTGTTGCATCTACGAGGTGCGTAATCTCATTAGAAATAATATAGGAAGAAAGACCATCTACCCCGCCAAAGCCACCAATTATTGTGTTTATTGGTTGTTGACGGATATATTTAACGCGACCAGCATAGGAAATAGTAGCGTTAAATTCTGTTTTAGAGATAAGATAAGCCAAGGATGATGCCTCAGTCGTACCCCCTAGTATTAAGAGATTTTTTAGCATGCAAAATAACCCTTGGTTAATAATTGTTGGTATGGATGGCGGCGGCTTTGAAAAGATGACAAAGATTGCCAAAAATCACATAACTTCTGCCGACTATATTATAGGACCGAAGCGTCACTTGTCCATGTTACCTGCGTGTCGTGCGGTTCTTGTTGAATGGCCTATGCCGTTTTCAGAAGGAATAAAACTAATACTCCAGAGAAGAGGACAGCCATGTGTTATGCTGACTTCTGGTGACCCTTTCTGGTTTGGAGCAGGTTCGCAAATAACTGCTCATCTTGCTCAAGAGGAGTGGCTAGCAATTCCAAACCAAAGTTGCTTCTCACTTTGTGCAGCTGAACTGGGATGGGCGTTGGAGAAAACCCTTTGTATTGGTTTACATGCGGCACCACTTTCGAAGCTTCGCCCCCACCTCAATGCAAATCGTAAAATTATGGCAACGATGCGAAATGGCGCATCTGTAAAAGAGCTCGCTGCCTATCTTTGCGACATAGGTTTTGGCAGTACACATATTACTTGCCTTGCAGAACTTGGAGGAACAAATCAAAGAATAACAGAAGGACACGCAAATGAATTACTGGATAAGAATTTTATGCATCCAGTCATGGTTGCCCTAAATATTTCCGGGAATGGGAAAACAATGCAATCAAGTTCAGGGCTACCTGATAGCTGGTTCGAACATGATGGACAAATTACTAAGCAAGCCGTAAGAGCACTAACGCTATCCTCGCTAGCACCACGCTCTGGAGAACATCTTTGGGATTTAGGCGCCGGTTCTGGTTCTATTAGTATAGAATGGATTTTATCAGGTTCTTTAATGAGGGCCACTGCAGTTGAAAAACATTCAAAACGAGCAGAGTTTATAAGAAAAAATGCACTTAATCTTGGTGTGGACCAGTTAAAGATTGTAGAAGCAGATATAATTGATGCGATATTTGATCTTGAAAAACCCGATTGTATTTTCATCGGGGGTGGGTTGAATGAAAAGCTAATTGAATTATTGTGGGGACATATTAGCGACGGCACACGAATAGTTGCAAATGGTGTGACAATAGAGACAGATAGATTTCTTACCATGATACAGTCACGCCTCGGTGGCAGAGTTCAACGGTTTGAAATCTCAAGTCTTGAAGGTATAGGTAAGATGCATGGCTGGAAGGCTAGCTACCCCATTACACAGTGGGCCATAATAAAGGGGGTTCACTAACAAATGAGCGTACATTTCATTATAGGATGTGGTTTTCGGAAAAATGCTTCAATTAAAAGCTTTGAGTCTGCTTTATCTAAACTCCCGGAAACAAAATATTATTCTGGGATTTGTGTACCTGAGGATAAACTGAACCATGAAGCATTATGCAAGTTTGCAAAAAAACTAAGCCTTCCTATTTACAGCGTTAGTAGTGATACAATATCGAATATTACTACACTTTCACAATCTCCTAGAATTTTAGACATAAGATACACGGGAAGTGTTGCAGAAGCGGCAGCCCTTGCTATTTTTAAGTCTCCGGCTAGTCTGATATCCAGACGCGCTATCTCAGATGATAGATACGCAGTCTGTGCAATTGCAAAAGGGCCTAAATTATGACAGTACATTTTATTGGTGCAGGGCCTGGTGCAGCTGACCTTTTAACTATCAGAGGCCAAAAAATTATCTCTAAATGCCCTATTTGTCTTTATGCAGGTTCACTCATTCCAAAAGAAATATTGTCCTACTGTCCGGACGACGCGACTATAATTGACACAGCCCCGCTTGACCTTGATATTATTATAAAAAAATGTG
>CACPDC010000016.1 GCA_902632595.1 uncultured SAR116 cluster alpha proteobacterium | reverse complement strand
AACTTCTAGAGAAACAAACGACACACTCAGAATTTGTTTAATATTTTTTTGTTAATATTAATTTTTTTTTACTTTTTACTGAATAATCGTTATTAATTGAGTTTAAGTATATAAAAAATAAAGAAGTTTTTTGGAAAAAAGCATGAATTGTCCAAATTGGATATATGAGATTTGTGTAGCACGAGTTACTAGCGAGTACATTGCCTCTGAATTAGATATTGTTGCGTTTGCTAAAAAGTATAGTGAAGGGCTCGGAACCCTATACAGCCCAATACCTATTGAGGCTTTTACAGAGCCGTCCCAAGAAATCGTTATATTCCTTGCCGAGATAGAAGCAGGTGAAAATGCAGTGGAATTATTGGAGAATTTTACTTATTTTAGATTATATTTTGAGGCATTAAATGTACCTCGGAAACTAAAAACAGTTTTTGGAACTATTGAGGACCCCTCAAAACAACCTCTTGAACCCAAAGAAAATACCCTTAAGGCATTAAGAGCTTATATTTTTGGACTTCGCTCAAATACAGTACCAACAAAGCCTCCAGGTTGGCAGCTGGAGAATGACGAAAATATCCCAAAACTCGCTGAGATTGTTGCAAAACCTGTGACTATATTGGATATGTTCTAGTTTTTTTGAAATAAAACATTTTAAAAAATTAAATTTAATTATCTTTTTAGACCTGCTTTCCAAGATTCCATCATATTCGTAATAGTAGTTTCTGTAGATTTAAGCTGAGCTACCAATGTATCCATTGCAGCGAATTGAGCCACATATCTTGCTCGTATCGTCTCCATTTTAGAGGAAATATCAGCAAGTTGTTGTTCATATTCGTTAACGTCCTCATCTAATGAATTAATTTTTTCTTCAATATCTCCCCCACTTGCTAACATTTCACCCGCAAAAATTTTGAGAGTTTCAGATAAAGACCTTCCCACGTATATATTTGCTGTACTTGCCCCAGTTTCTGTAGAGAGAAATAAACCAGCCAAAATGCCGCCTGATGCATAATAGGTCGAGCCTGAATTTATTAACTGAATATCAGTATCTATTGTTCCGACGCTAGTACTACTGTCAATCGCAAAAGAATATTTACCTGGTGTATAATCGGACCCTAGCATTGAACCTGACACTAGGGAAGAGTCAGTGGTAACTCTGCTTGTTGTAACAGCCGCAAAATATGTTGGATTTTCGGAAAAATAACTATTAAATCTGTCTTCATCGATTGAAAGTGAGCCATCTAATTCAGTCATTACTCCAAAATTCGTTAAATAAATAAGCTCATCGCCAAAACCCTCGATTGGTTGTGTAGTTAAACTTGTTAACTGTTTTAACAAATATGATGCAAGGGGGTCTCCTGCTAATGCACCTGCGTCGGAGGTCGCACTGCCACGGTCTGTGAGAACGCCTAAATTAGAGATGGATGCGTTCATTTGAGCAACAAATACTTGTAAAGCTGCAAGCGCGTTTGCACTATCCCAAGAACCTGAAACGGTCTCTGCCGAAGATGTTGTACTGTTTAATGTTAATGTAACCCCATCAACTAAATCAGTGATTGTATTTGAATTTCTAGTTACCGATATGCCATCAATCGTTAAATTTGCATCAGCTGCAGAAACACTCTGGACGGTTGTTAAAAAACCAACGTCAGCCAAATCAGTATTGCCGCTAGATGCGTTATAAGTAAGCGTGAGTGCATTAGTTCCTGCGGATACAGTAAAATTCATGTCACTGTAACCTGTTGCTGATGTGATTGCAGAAACAACAGCCGCCAAATCAGCGGGTGTTGAAGTAAAATCCACCGATAAAGAGTTCGTTCCATCATGAAAAAATAGAGTTTTACCATTAAGTGCGCTTATATCCGATGATGTAAAGCCTGCTACTGATTGGACCTCTGCTGTTGCACCTGTTACACCCTTAGTAGTTTGCGTTACTGCCAAACCTGTAGATGGAATAATTCCAACGCTAGCAAGATCAACATTTCCATCCGAAGCGTTATATGTCAAAGTAAGGGCGTTTGTTCCAGCAGCCACTGTAAAGTCCATGTTACTATAGCCTGTTGCTGACGTGATTGCAGAAACAACGGCGGCTAAATCAGCGGGTGCAGAAGTAAAATCCACCGATAAAGAGTTCGTTCCATCGTTAAAAAATAGAGTTTTCCCGCTCAGCTGGCTTATATCCGATGCTGTAAAACCCGATACTGACTGAACTTCTGCTCTCGTGTTTGATACACCGGCTGTAGTTTGTGTGACGGTCAAATCTTCTGTTGGGTTAAATGCACTAGCTCCAGCCGTATCATAATTAGTAAGATAGTACAGCTTACTATCATCTGGTCCTCCAGTGGACAAAACACTTACATCTGCTAAATCAACGTTGCCATCAGCAGCGCTATATGTGAGTGTGAGTGCATTAGTTCCTGCTGAAACAGTAAAATCCATGTCACTATAGCCTGTTGCTGACGTTATCGCAGAAACGACGGCGGCTAAATTTGCTGGAGCAGAAGTAAAATCCACCGATAAAGAGTTCGTGCCGTCGTGAAAAAATAGAGTTTTACCAGCTAATCCTGACAAGTCGGATGATGAAAATCCTGCTACAGACTGGATTTCTGAAGTAGTGCCAGCAACCCCAGCAGTAGTTTGCGAAACAGTTTTACTACTGCTAGAAGATATCCGCATAGCATTTTCTGCTCCTTCTTCTGATTTTAATACAAGCGCAAAGTTCGTGTCGGATTGTTTTAAAATAGAAGCAGTCACACCTATATTGGCTGCATTTATGGAATCTTTTACTTCAGCAAGAGAGTCCGAACCACTTTCAATCGTAACATTGCCGCCTGTAGCTTCACTATTTACGGTAAAACTTCCACTAGACCAGCTACCAAATTCAAATGTAAGTGTTCCAGAACCCAGGTTTGCTGATTCAGAGAGAAAACCATCAAAAACGAGTGTATGAGGTTGGGCTAATTGACTAATCTCAATACTACTAGAAAATTCATTAACTAATGAGTCGTCACTCGCAGTTGCGGTAACTGAAGAACCTGACTGGGAAATGGACATACCTGTCACTCCGTTAAGAGCAGACATCGTATTTTCAAATTCTGTAAAATTTTGTTTTACGGTTCCGAAACTTGATATAGAAACAGTCGCCTCATCTCTCTGACTGTTTACAAGGGCCTCTTGTGGTTCTTGTTCTGCTGCAACAAGTGCATCAATAATTTGTGTTGTATTAAGCCCTGAACCTACATTTAGGGCGCTCAAGTAATCAGTTGCCAATTTATCCTCTTCTGCAAAGACCGTGCATAAACTATGGGATGCTCGATAAATAACGGCATAAAATTGCAATTTTTATGCCTAATACGAAATAGAGGTTTTTTCTCAACAACTTTAAAATTAAATAATTTGCAACAATAGTAATAGGGAGTATCATTTACATAGAAATGAAAACGAAATTTCCCTCATTTAGATTGAGCTATGATAGCTAAAAAAGAAAATCAAACAAAACTGCCCTTAGCGCTCTCAACAATAAAAGCAATTGCTTTGGTTATGATTACAGGCATTAGTTTTGGTATCTTGATGTCAATCGTATCCAACGCATTCGTAATTGGTGTCGATTTCCTTTTTAATCTGAGACATAATTTTTCTTTTCTTGACTTTTTTCTATTTGGGAAAAAAATATCCCCAACGCCTCTCATTACTCTTTTAGTTGCTGTATTTCTGATATTAATTATTCGAAGGATTTTCTCTATCAGTAGATGGCATGGTCCTGCAGATTCTATATATGCTGCACATCGTACAGATAATGAGTTAGATGTGAAAGCGGGGTTTGGATCAACTATAGCAGCGTTTATTTCTGCAGGAAGCGGCGCGTCTGTAGGACAATATGGGCCATTAGTTCATTTTGGCGCAACTGTTGGAAGTTACGTAAGAACTTTAACCAATGGGCGAATAAGTACAGATGTATTTATCGGTTGTGGGGTTGCAGGTGCAATAGCAGCAGGTTTTAATGCTCCTATCGCCGGAACTATTTTTGCCTGTGAGACTATTTTGCGACATTTTTCATTACGTGCAGTAGCACCAGTGGCGATCACTAGCATTACCTCCGCTGGCATAAGCCAAATATTTTTTGGAAATGTAAATACCTTCTCATTATCGGGATTCAGCCCAGACTTAATGTTTTTACTTCCCCTTGCTCTGCTTACAGGGCCGATCTTTGGACTTTTATCTATTTTCTACATGAATTCACTCAGAAAAACTGCCGAGATCGCAAAAAACTTGAAATGGTCACCTCTAAAACTTTTAATCTCTGCTGCGCTCATTACTGGCTTCACTGGAATGTTTTTACCTGAAATTCTTGGTTTAGGTATTGAACATATAGAAAATATTCTCAATGATGGTTTTGGTGTAAATTATCTTTTTCTACTCCTTATTGGCAAATTGATTATTACGAGCGTTTGCATTGGATTTGGAATGTTTGGAGGCATCTTCTCGCCAGCATTATTTATCGGTGCTGCTGGAGGCGCACTATTTACTAAAGTTGCTATATTGGTGGGCGGTGCTACTGTTGGTTCTGCTATCGGGCCTGGATTAATCATCTGCGGAATGGCTGCAATATCCAGTACAGTTGTTGGAACCCCAATTGCTGGTGTACTAATAATGCTCGAATTAACAATGAGTTATGAATTAGCTTTAGCTGCAATGCTCAGTGTCGTAACAAGCTCTTTGGTGGCTCATCTATTGTTTGGCCACTCTTTTTTCGATAAACAGCTATTAGACCGAGGAATCGATATTTCACAAGGTCGTAGTCAAATTGAAATGATGGAACAATCAGTTAAAAATTTGGCTACAAATGATTATGTTAGTTTGACTGAAAATACTAGCGTGAAAAATGCAATACAGCTCATGACAAAATTCGAAGCTAGTGAGGCATACGTTGTATCCAAAACAAAGCAATTTATTGGTAAAGTCAACTTACATGGGATGCTGAAGTTAAAAGTAACTGAGTCGATAAAAGAGGCATTCATCAGTGACCCAATTATCATAAGACATGATGCCTCTCTTCAGCAAAGTATTGAGATAGCAAGTGAATTTGTTGGTGAATCTATTCCAGTTGTAAACAATGAAACAAAAGAGATGCTTGGTATTTTAAGTGAGGCGGACCTATTCCAGGCTTATCTTGCTACACAGGACAAGATAATAGACTTAGAAAAAAAATAGAGGATTATCAAAATGTTTCTAGGCTATTATATCGATTTGGTCTTTGAATCGAGGGGTATCTTCATGAATATTTGAGGTACGCGCATTGCGGGTGGCAGCCATATTATGATTATACGCAGGCGAGAGAGAAGCGCGTGCTAAAAAAAACTCTTCTGCGCTAACAGATGATGGAGCCATTCTTGGATGTGAAATGGTAACTTGTGGCCTACTTTCCTCATACTTATGACTTTTATTCCCTTGTTCTAGTGGTTCCAAACCATAAACAGTTTGTTGAAGACTTGGCATGGTGCTTGCACGTAGTTGACCGAGTGGTTGGGCCAAGGATTCAGGTTTTACTTGTCCAGATAAACCAACCAATTGTGTAGATAAAGGATAAAACATAACTTAGTATAATTGATTCTTTAGAAAAATCAAAGTGCCGGAGCTAGAAAATCCAATGAATTATAATAAAATGTTAGACGCGTACTCAAATTCAGAAAAAAAAGCGGTCATTGAGGCTGAAGACTCTCATTCCATGGTTCTTCTATTATTTGACGAACTAATTAAGTCGATGAGAGTTTTTAGTGAAAATATCAACCCAAAAGAAGCTGATTTAGAATTAAGATCAGAAAAAATGAGCCGCTCACTCACAATTATATATGCTTTGCAATCAAGCTTAGATTTTGACCAAGGCGGTGAGATTGCAGAAAATCTTTTTCGACTTTATGAATACGCAAGAGAGCAAATTCTAATCGATCATAAAAGTGGTGAGGCGTCAGGAATCAAGGTAGCTCTTTCTTCTTTAGAAGAGATACGAGAGGCATGGGTTGAAATAAGGTCTATCTTATAATGCGAGTGTGTCAAATACTCAATCAATTTAAGGAGTTGTCAAGGCAGCTGGTAAAGTCCCTAAAACAAAACAAATATGATAAAGCAAAAGATATTGCTCTAAAACAACAAGTCCTTATCCACAAAATTTCCAGCACCTCTCTTAATAAACCGAGTTTAACACAAGAAAATCAGTGGGAAGAAGCATTGAAAGACTATCAGGATATTCGAATATCTTTAGAATTAGACTTAAAACATTTAAACAGTAGAACCAAAAAAACACTTGCGGGGTTAAGTGGTTATGCAAAAAGATAACATTGACTAATCAATATCAATATCTACATCAGTTGAGAGGTCAGACTTAGGTAGTGGCTTTTCTATCATTAGTTTTTTCATTTTTTCTATTAGAGTAGTTCTTCGTAATTTTAAACTTGATGCAGCCTGACTTACCATACCATCTGTTTTTTCCAATGCTGCCTCAATTAAAACTACTTCTACATCGCGCAAATGCCGTCTGAGATCAATATTATCAAAATAGTGAAACCATTGTTTATAATGTGATGGATGAGGAACCGGCTTTTCCATTTCTGGAGGTAATTGCAACTCATCCTCAGTTGCTAAATCAGCGGTTGCATTCCACAATAGCTCTTGCTCATCATCTCTATCGGGAATCTTTAGTCTCAGCAAATTTTCTCTTACGTTTTTGCTAGTAATTGAGCTATCTGGAAATAGCACGCTTGCCCGTTCTATGACGTTGCGCAACTCTCGCACATTTCCAGGCCAAGAATATTTAGATAATTCCATAAAGCCAGTCTCATCAAATTTGGGCATGAGTAGGTTCTGCGTTTGTTCTGAGATTGCTTTTACAAGGTCAGGTATATCTACAGCTCGAGAAGCAAGTGGTGGTACTTGTACCGGGAATACATTAATACGATAAAATAAATCTGACCTAAATAATCCCTCATCAATTTTTACTTCAATATTCTGATGCGTTGCGCAAATAAGACGAAAGTCTACCTGAATTTCCTCATTTCCGCCCACTCTTTGAATAGTCCTTTGTTCAAGCGCTCGTAATAATTTTGATTGCAAGGGGATTTGCATATCACCGATTTCATCTAAAAATAGAGTACCACCGTTAGCTTGTTCAAAACGACCAGCTCTTGTTTTCTCTGCACCCGTAAAAGAACCCTTTTCGTGACCAAAGAGCTCTGACTCTAATAATTCGGAGGGGATTGCCGCACAATTTACCGAAACAAGCTTACCCTTTCTTCCAGAGAGTTCATGGATAGCTCTAGATATTACCTCTTTACCTGTACCAGTTTCACCTTGAACTAAAACAGTAGTTGGAGTTTTTGCAACAGCATCAACAAGCTTTTTTAGTTCTTCAATCGCTGCAGACTTCCCAACAATAATTTCATCGATATTAACCATAACAAATTCCAACCATCTCAAGTGTCATTATTTTGTTCACAAATATAATTGAAAAGCAAGCTTTGTGTCAGAATTTTGAACAGTGCCAAAGGTAACTGGGAAAAAAAATTTTGTAAAAGATTCAATTCGTTAGCTATTTTTTTTTATATAATTATATTTTGGCAAGCTTTTTGCCTTTTTCTACTTGATATTTTTTTAATGAAGGAAAAGCAGATGAGCGATGTTCACCTTATCACAGAAATGTTTACGGCTGTTGACCGTCTAACCAAAATTTTTCAGGCTCGTCGAATAACTTTTTGTTGCAGTGATAGTCTAGATTTAGATACCGATGCCTCATCTTTTAATTGTGAGACATTAATAATAAGCGAGGAATATTTAAAAAAAATGGGGAGAGATGCTGTCATTTCCTTCGCCAAAACAATTAAAGCTAGTCAAATTTGTACGGTAATACAAAACCAACCAGATTTTGAAATTTCAACTGAACTTGGCGGTAAAATGCTATTTTTTCGATTGCCCGTCTCAAAGAGCGATAACTCTGATGAAGACTATGGATTGCAAATGCTTACAACACTTATTTCTAGCACTGGAGTTGTAGCCACAAGCGATGAAAATAGTCAGAAATTATTCAAATTAGCAAAACGAGTAGCTAACACAGATGTTACCGTTTTTATTAATGGTCCCACTGGAACTGGTAAAGAAGTATTATCTAAATTTGTTCATAATAACTCAAAGCGTAAAGAGGCAGGTTTCATTGCTGTAAATTGTGCTGCTATTCCAGAAAATATGTTAGAAGCACTTTTATTTGGATATGAGAAAGGGTCGTTTACAGGAGCGTCCACGGCGAATAAAGGTATTTTTCGAGCCGCTGATGGTGGTACATTGTTACTAGACGAAATTTCCGAGATGCCAATTTCGCTGCAAGCGAAATTATTAAGATCATTGCAAGAAAAATCTGTCACGCCTATCGGTTCTCAAACGTCAATTCCTGTGGATGTTAGAGTTATAGCTACAACAAATAGGAACATGGTTGATGAGATTAGGAATGGAAATTTCAGAGAAGATTTATTTTATCGGTTGAATGTATTCCCCTTGTCTACTTTGAGCTTAGCTGAGCGAACATCCGATATTGTTGCTATTTCAACGGTATTAATCAAAAGACATTGCCAGGAAATAGAGAACATACCTTTTTTAACAGATTCCGCTCTTAATTTACTTTTGAATTATAGTTGGCCAGGAAACGTGCGTGAGTTGGAAAATGTAATTCAACGCGCCCTAGTATTATCAGATGGAAAAACTATAAGTGCAGAGGACATCATAATTGATAACACGCTTAATCAGAGCGGTGGTCAAGCGCATATTCAAAATATGCTCGAAAAACAAGCTTTAGCAGGATAAGAGGTAAGAAATGACAAGTATTAACTCATCAGTTGTAAAACTAGACAGCCTTCACGAAAAAGTAATGGAAAAAGCAACAGAAACACTCGGCTCCTCAAGTCAAAGTGTTGGTTTTTCAGACCGAATGCAAAATGCTTTAACGGATGTTGCCAACGCACAAAAGCAATCTGCCGACAGCATGAAAGCATACGACCTAGGCATTGAGACGGACCTGAGTAAAGTAATGGTCGACCAACAAATATCTTCTCTTGGTTTTCAACTTACTTTGAACGTACGAAATAAAATGTTGAGTGCTTATAAAGATATCTTAAACATGCCAGTGTAACATAAATAAGTAAAATTTGAATAACTATGTGAACTAATAGAGCAGGAAAAAGAAAAATGGCAGAATCTACAACAATGGATAATATGAATTCAACCGCAGTAGTTGAGCAACGAACTGGCATTTTATCAAATGTGCGTAGATTAACGTCCGACCCCAGCTTTCAAAAATCTTTTCCAACAATTGCAGCTGTCGGCGTCTTAGTGATTGGTCTCATTATATATATGTTTTTGCAACAACCAAGTTTAACTCCTCTTTACGCTTCATTGCCAGAGGCGGAAAAAGCACGTGTTGTAGAGGCGTTAAAAAATGCAGGATATGATGTCAGTTTAGATCCATCCACAGGAGATGTATTAGTTCCGACTGGTGATTATCATAAATCACGAATGACACTAGCAGCACAGGGACTTCCGGCATCTGTGCCAGATGGATATTCGGCCGTCGCTGACATACCTATTGGTTCTAGTAGATCAGTTGAAAACATTAGGCTGAAACAAAGTCAAGAAATCGAGTTGGCGCGTTCCGTTGGTGAAATACAGGGTGTGGTTGCAGCCCGAGTTCATTTAGCTATTCCAGAAAAATCAGTTTTTGCTCGAACATCCATGTCACCATCAGCGTCAGTTTTTGTTCAATTAAACGAAGGAAGGACCCTGAGTAGACAACAGGTAAACGCGATTATTCACTTGGTATCTTCTTCTGTCCCAAGTTTGGCAAAATCAGATGTGACGGTCGTAGACCAATATGGTAGTTTGCTCTCAAATCCAAACGATGATCCTTCAAGCGCACTTTCTGACGCACAACTTGAACATCGAATTAAAGTTGAAGCTATTTATCGAAGTAGAATTATTTCTCTTGTCTCACCTCTTGTAGGAGCGGGAAATGTAACGGCTCAAGTTAACCTAGATATGGACTTCACAAAAAGTGAAATCACTGAAGAGAGTGTTGACCCAGAGGGGAATGCCCTTCGAAGTGAACAAAAAAGTTTAGATTTGACGGCAGAAGAAACGGCCAAAGGTATTCCAGGAGTAACAACTAATAGAGCTCCTACACAAGCGGAAATCGAAACTCAGCAGAATGCTGGAAACGAACCAGGTGAATTTAAGACCCGTTCCTCAAATGAAGTTCGTAATTATGAAGTAAGTCGCAAAGTAGAGACCACATTAAGACCATTAAACAAGATCAATCGTATTCAAGCCTCTGTTTTAGTAAGAGAAAAAGAGAGCATAAATCCAGAGACTGGCCTTTTGGAAGCTGTTGCTTTGACTCCAGAACAAATCGCAAATATTGAGCAACTTGTGACAAATGCAATTGGCATCGATAAGGTGAGAGGCGACCAGTTAACAGTCGAAAGTGCAGCTTTCGTCTCGAGTATAGAGGGTATATCAAAACCATGGTATGAAATAGATTTTTTCACTAATCTAATTCAGCAGGCAATGACTTTTCTAGTTATGGGTATAATTGTTCTTGGAGTTATTCGTCCTCTTATCAACCGTATTATGATACCTACAGCATCTGGCAGACCTGGAGAAGCCATGGTTGGGTTAGAGGATGATGTAGATTTAGAGACTGTTGAAATCGAGGAAGGTGAAAGTCTTGAAGATATAAAAGCTAAGTTAAAACCTAAAAAAGCGGCTATTTCTCCTGAAATGCTAGACACAGCTAACTCTTATGATGATAAGGTAGCTATTATAAGAATGATTGTTGGTGAAGAATCTGGACGCGTTGCAAATGTATTTAAGTCTATGATGAACGCTGACAAAGAACCTTCATAATAAATGATAATTTAGCTAAAAAATATTTTTACAAACTAGATGTGAGAGAAAAATGGCAGAGTCACAAAATAAGACAGATGATAAAAATGACACAGTTTATGATTCGCTAAACGGCATCCAAAAATCTGCAATTTTGATGATGCTCCTGGGTGAAGAGGAAGCGTCAGAAATAGTAAAGAACCTGGGTCCAAAGGAGGTTCAAGCCCTTGGTGCGGCGATGTATTCTGTTCAAGGATTGGGTCAGGATACAGTAAATCAAGTATTGGATGAATTTTTATATATTATCAAACAACAAACAAGTTTGGGTCTTGGAGCCGGCAACTACATTAAAAACGTTCTTAATAGGGCAATTGGTGAAGAACGCGCTCAATCTGTTCTCAGCAGAATTGCGCCATCTAACTCACAGCGGCCAATTGAAATACTAGATTGGATGGACGCGCCGTCAATATCTGATTTAATTTTAGACGAGCATCCACAAATAATTGCTTTAATAATATCTTACTTGGACTCATCACTAGGAGCAGATGTTCTCAATTTACTTCCTGAAGAAATGCAAGCCGATGTTATCGCACGTATAGCTAATCTTGATACGGTTGGTCCTGATGCGCTTAAAGAACTTGAAGATGTAATGCAAAAGAAATTCAAAGCTAACACATCACTCCGAGCTACACAGGTGGGCGGTATAAAAGCAGCCGCAGCTATAATGAACTTTACCAATCAAGAGCAAGAAAATAAAATAATGAAAGTGCTTGGTAAAGATGACAAACATCTAGTAGTTGCAATTCAGGAGAGTATGTTTGTATTTGAAAATCTTCTTAAGTCAGATGATAAATCGCTTCAGATGCTTCTTCGTAATGTAGAAACGGATGATCTTATTCTTGCTCTTAAAGGAGCAGACGAAATTCTTCGAGAAAAACTATTCTCATGCATGTCATCACGTGCGGCGGCTAATATAGTTGACGAAATGGAGGCTTTAGGCCCTGTCCGGCTCAGCGAAGTACAAGAAGCACAAAAACGCATAATTAATGTAGCGAGACGCATGTCTGATGAAGGTTCTATAGTATTAGCAGGACGTGGTGGAGAGGACTATGTCTAATTAATATAATAAATCTAAACACTTTAATCGGAATACCAAAATGGTAAGTGAACAAAAAACTTATGCCGACGAACAGGCAGAATTACCGAGTGCTCTTCAAGACACTGAAATCGCGAGGATAATGAAACTTGTAAGTAATTCAGGTTATAAAAAATCTGAAGATGCACCCACACGGAGAAAACAAGAATTTAAGCCTAGATCTCTTGTCGAAATCGCAATGGAGGCACAGCAAAAACTGGATGGCAAGGACCAACAATCGAAAATTGAGCCAGCACAGACAAAGGATACAACAGAAGGTGATATTAGTAATACCCCCGAAAAAACTGAAAATGCTACCTCTAATGTTAATGAAAAAGCCTCAGAAAAAATTGACGAGGGTTCTGAAGGACAAGAAAAAAATGTGGTGGCGCCAATCAAAAATCAAGTTGAGGCTGAAGACATAGAGCGAAGTGAACCAATATCAGGTAGTCTGTTAGAAAATGAAGATAGTACAGAAAATGATGCTACCATAAAGGAAGAAGAAGAAAAGAGCGATTACTCTATTGTTCAAGACGAAGTGGAAACTGAACCTTCTCAAAATACAGAACTCGCAGCCGAACAATACAGAAAAGGCTATGATGACGGTTTAGAAGCCGGCAAAAATGAAATTAAAAGCGAACTTGAACAAAAATTTTTAGACCAGCAAGAGACATTTGAAGCACTAATTGCGCGTCTTACCAAAATAGACCATGCCGAAACTGAACAATTAGAAAAAGATATCAAAACAGCAATTTTATCGCTGGCAAGCGAGCGCGCTGGTATTTCTATTTCGGAAATACCAGAACAGTTTTTAAAAAGAATTGAATTGCTCATTAGCCGTCTTGGTAATTTAAGCAATGACCCTGTTGTTAGACTAAATAAAACTGATCTGACACATTTAGAAACCGCAAAAGCAAAATCTGATATACTTTCACATATTACCTTTATTGAAGACGAAACACTTAATCGTGGTGATATCATTGTCAGTTCTGGTGGGATTGAAATAGAAGATATTTTAGGAAAACAAACCTTCAATAAACCATTAAATACAGTGGAGAACAAAAATTACACCTCAATCCCTTCGAATAGTTTCGAAACTAAAGTACCTGACTCAGCGAATGTTCTAGAACCTGAGATTGAAATAGCAATGACATCAAATGACCCAGAAGACGTATCAACAAAGCCAATTAAATCTGATGAACCGATAGCTCCAGAAAAAGCAAACAAACAAAATGCTGAAATTGAGGAAGAAAAAAAGAGTAAGACCAAAGAGAGTGTTGAAAAACCTAACGATGAAAATCAGGAAACATCATAATGATATCGGTTAAAGAGAAACTTTCTAACTCCGTCCATGCTCTGACTGTAGATAAATCAATTTCTCTTTCGGGCAGGGTAAATAGATATGACGGTCAAATGGTAGAATGTGACGGTTTTCCAGCGACAATTGGTTCCCTATGTGAAATTGACACAGAAAATGGAATGCCTGCAATAGCAGAAATTATAGGGTTTCATGGAGGTCAAAATCTTTTGAGCCTTCATGAATTTGGCGCTCGAATTAGTGTGGGTGCGAAAGTAAGAGTTGTAGATGATGGTTACACAATACCTGTTGGAGAGGGATTACTAGGCAGAGTTACTGATGCACTAGGCGTACCTTTAGACGAAATGCCCATTCCAACACTTACAGATAAATGGCCACTGCTTGGCAGAGAATTAAATCCTCTTGCCAAAAACCCTGTAGACAAACCATTAGATGTTGGAGTGCGAGCAATTAATAGCCTTCTAAGTGTGGGTTGTGGTCAACGAATAGGTATCATTGCTGGTTCTGGCGTCGGGAAATCAATTTTACTTGGAATGATGAGTAAATATACAGAAGCAGACATTGTCGTTGTTGGTATGATTGGTGAACGTGGACGAGAAGTAGGCAGCTTTGTAAATACTATTTTTTCCGAAGATTCTAAACATCGCACAGTCGTCGTTGCAGTACCGGCTGACCGCTCCCCTTTACTCCGGATAAGAGGAGCTGAGAGAGCAACTGCCATAGCAGAATATTTTCGCGATCGGGGAAAAAATGTTCTTCTTATTATGGATTCGTTGACAAGAGTTGCTCATGCACGGAGAGAGATTGGCCTTGCTCTTGGCGAGCAACCAACATCAAAAGGATACCCGCCTTCCGTTGTTTCTATGATACCTCGTTTGATAGAAAGAACGGGAAGCGGGGTTAAAAATCAAGGAACAATAACAGCTATTTATACTGTACTTGCTGATGGTGATGATTCTAATGATCCTGTGGTAGATACCGCACGTGCCATTCTCGACGGACATATTCTATTATCTAGAAAACAAACACAAATGGGAATTTATCCAGCTATTGACATCCCTATGTCAGTTAGCAGAGTGATGAACGATATTACAGACGAAAATTTGCAAAAATGCGCTCAAAAATTCCGCCGACTTGTCTCTTTATACATGGAGAATCGAGATTTAATTTTAATGGGCGGATATACTTCAGGACAAGACCCGGAATTGGATGAAGCTGTGTCTCTCTGGCCAAGATTAATGGAACACATTAAACAACCTGAAACCGAAAAAGCTGATTTTAAAGCTAGTAATGAAGCACTTATAAACCTCATGAATTAAAACTCTTTCACAAAATAGTTTGACACCCAAATGAAACAAAAATCAATATATGAGCGATATACGCTTAAACAACAAATTAATATCGCAAAACAAGCTGAAGCAATGGAAACATTAAACTCAGAATTGAAAAAATCACGCGAATTAGCTGAACAACTAACTGAAATTGCGAAGCAAACTGAAATTAAAACCGGTGACACAAACGCGATGTCATTACGGTCTTCTTCCTGGTATGGCACTAAAGTACAACAACAACTCGAGACAACAGAAAATCGAAATAAATTTCTAGAAAAGGAGGTAAATGATACGCGGAAAATACTTGCAAAAGCGGTGCATAGAAAAAATAAATCCTTAGAGTCATGGCATAAATACGAAGCGAATAAACAAGCTATTAAGGAAGAAAGGATTGACCAAGAAACCGCTAGCCGTAAGCGAATGATTGGCAAATTCGGGAGATAATTTCGGTGTGGTTATAGAGACCCTCCTGCTTTTTAGAAAGAAAAAATGTTGGCATTCAATTTGCAATGATATCTGAGAATAAAATTATAAAACCAGGTAAAAAAATATGACACACGTTTCTGGTGACACCCATTCTGGCGTCACATCCTCCCATGATAAAAAACAAACAGATAAAACAGATAACCAATCAGAAGTTTTATTTGATAGCTTGTTTTCAATAGTAAGTGAACTCGATCCAGATTCCGTAGAATATTTAGAAAACGAACTATCTAAATTAAGTGCTATTGAGTCAGAATTAAGTAGTAAAATAAGAAAAACTGAGTTGTTCAATGACACAAATATGAGTCTCGAAGACGCGGTTGTAACAGAAAGTGAAGAAACACATAACGTAAACCTAATAATAGCGATTGAAAAACTCCGCTCGCTTTTAAGTGACGGTAATCTCCAGCAAAAAAAAGAGGTGTCGAACTTTGAAATTAAAGGGGCATCTAATAATATCAAAGTTGATCACACTTCAGAAATGTTTGAGGAAACAGAAGCAAATAATTCAATCCCTACTCAATCATTTTCCAGAAAACCGCTCGCTTACACAAATTCAAATCCAAATTTTCTTGGAATAAAAAGTGTTTCTAATATCACAAAGGGAAGCGAAAAGCTGACCAAAGTAGTTAAGCTTATTGAACAAGCTATATTATCGAGAGTTTCAAATAATACCCAACCTCAAAATTCAACAGAAACGCAATCCCTAAACCAAATTAAAATTACCGAAGACAGCGCATTTGATGAAGCTATAGAAGTTCTTCATGAGTTGAAGAATTCAAAGAAAACAAATGTTGGTCTTGAAGGCTCAATAAGCGCAAAAAAGAAAGAGACGTTTCTAACCTCAAATAAAAGTTTGATCAGTAGCGATGCTCTCAACGCTGAAAATTATAAACAAACCAACTTAAATCAATCTGGGCAATCCTCTCTAGCTAAGAAAATTAGTGCGTCGGAAATTAAAGTAGGAACATCAACAAGGCAGGTTGAATTAAGTCACCAGTTCTCTAATAACTCAGCAAACCAAGCAAATGCCCAAGTTGTAGCGTTAGATCCGCAAATGGGAGATGGTGCTGGTAAAGATGGAAACGAAAATCAGCAACTAACTCAACAACATAGAAATAGTTCTCCACTGTCCATAATTCATAAGCTTAACATGGCTGATAAGGCTTGGAAGGAAGCGCTGGTTCGGCAGGTTGAAAGGCAAATAAAAGAAGGAAATAAAACTTTAGATATAACGCTGAATCCTAAACAATTAGGCAAAATGACCGTTTCCATAAATTTATCTGGAGACGACGCATCTATTCAAATTTCTACAGAAACCTCGGCTGCAGCAAGCATTTTATTGGAATCTGAGGGAAAACTGGCACAAATGATGCAGGAGATTGGTTTGCGGTTAAGTCTGCTTCAGGCAGGCCTTTCTGGAAAACAAGAAAAAGATGAAAAACAAGATAATAACAACGAGAAACGAACCCAAAAAACTAATGAAAAATTAGAGGATATAAATGAGATAGAAACAACTAATTTAGAGAATTTTGATAATTCAATTTTAAATATAGTTGCTTGATCATATACTGAACTAAAGGAATGAGAGATGGCTGAAGAAGAAGTAGAAGAAAAAAAGTCCAAAGGTGGTTTAATAAAAATTATTTTGTTCGTATTAGGCGGCATTGTCCTCATAGCTATTGGACTCGGTGTTGGTTATCTCATTTTCAGCAGTAGTCAACCGGATCCATCTGAAGAAATTGAAGCTATTATTGAAAGAAAAATGGAAGAGGCCGAGGCAGCAGAAGCTGCGGATAATTCATCTCCAAAAAAAGTCTCTAAAGAAACTCCCGAACAAGAAAATTTTGTTACTATTTATTATGAATTTCCTGGAACATTTACAACCAATCTCAGAGGCTCTCGCAAAATGCTTCAGGTAGGCATAGGTGTTTCAACCCAATATGATGATACTGTAATGATGAATGTTGAATCACATGAATTAGCACTGCGTTCTACAGTTTTGGGTGTCCTAAGTGAATTTGCCGAAGAAGAAATTCAAGGAACGAGTGGAAAAGCAGCTCTTGCGTCAGCTCTAAAAGAGGGCATAAATAATAAGTTAATATTGTTAGAAAATTTTGGCGGTGTAGAAGAAGTACTTTTCACATCTTTTGTACTCAACTAGGGTTTACATTAAACAGGAGCATTCAAAGTGGCATCAACCCGAAAATTAAGCACAGAGGAAGTTAATGCGCTAATTGAAGGTTTAGATGGCGAAGACGAAAATACATCAACCACCGAAGGCATTGATGACAGCAACGTAAGGCCATTCAAATTTGGCTCTGATGATTTATCTTTGATGGGTGATTATTATGCGCTTCGCATGATTAATGAGCGCTTTGCCAGATTTGCTCGTAGCATATTTTTGCCTATGTTAAGGCTTCAACCTCGAATATCATCTTTTCCACCAGAGGTAAAATCCTTTGATGAATATGCAGCAAATATCGATGGTTTTATGAGCATGAACATTAGCCGAATGGAGGAGTTGCGTGGAAACATGATGATGGTGATTGATCCTTCTTTCATCTCTATTCTAACAAACGCATTTTACGGCGGGAAAATTGAACCTTTAAAAAATAGGCGTTCAGAATTTACCACCACTGAAGATAGGTTAATTGAGCTGATCACAAAAGGGCTTAACGAGGTTCTTCAAGACGCTTGGAATGATTTAACACCAACAACCATCTCATATCAAAGCAGAGAAATAAATCCGCAATTTGCATCTTTTGTTGATGGGTCAGACTTAGTAATTATCTGCTCTTTTGTGATTCAATTACCAAATACAGATGCGGCTAGTTTTGATATTATTTATCCTTTACAAATTCTAAAACCAATCGCATCTCAGCTTCGTTCTCGGGTACAATCCGATGTGTCCTATGACGACGAAACTTGGCGAGAACAAATGGAAAATGCAGTACTTGATATTCCTCTCAAGATTAAGGCAAAATTGAGTGAACCAAAACTATCAATGAAAACTCTTATAAATTTAAAGCCAGGAGATGTATTTCCTATCCATATTGGGGAAGGTGTTGAAATACTAATGGATGAAGAACTATTATTTAGGGGCGAAATTGGTGAAGTAAGCGGCCAAGCAGCAATTAATCTGACTTCTAGGGTCAACAAGATATAGCAAGAATAAATACTGGTATATTAAACCAGTGGAAAAAACAGAAAGGACAATCATATGTCTGAGGAAACAGAAAACCAGAATGAAGAAAATGTTGGTTATGATAACTTGCGTATTTTGGAAAATATAGAAGTTAATCTGACTGTAGAGGTAGGAAGCGCAGAATTGAAAATTAGAGATTTACTCAGATTAAATGAGGGATCCATTATTGAGCTCGATAGATTAGCTGGTGACCCCTTAGATATTTTGGCTAATGGCACCATGATCGCTAAAGGCGAAGTTGTGATGGTCGGAGAACGTTTTGGAATCCGGTTCTCAGAAATAGTATCCCCTGAAAAAAGAGTCGAAAATTTGTAGATTATTCGCTTGATATAAAAGACACAATGAATGTCAAAATAATGACAAAAAGTAAATTTTTAAATTCTTTTCTTCTTCTTAGTTTATTTTTAATATATAAAACAGTATGTTATTTACATATAGGTATTTAGTTTTATTTTTGGCATAGGTCTTGCCTTTGTAGATTATCTTAATAAAGTTAAGGATTTGCAAAGCAATGGTTGCCATCAATCCATTTAATTACGAGCAGATTGCTATTATTTTTATATTCCTATCAATATTACTAGGAGTACTTCTTTTTGTTCGAAAAAATAAAGATAAATTTAGCCTAAAACTTCGCAATAAAAGCTCAATATTAGTCCTAGAGGATACTGCCATCAGCCAATCAGAAAGGCTTCGATTGATTAAAGTAGGCGAAGAAACTTTTTTAATGTCTTCTGCAAAAGGGGTATCTGCCCAACTAATAAAGCTTGACCCTGATAATAGTGTGTCCAAGCAAGCCGTTTTGCTTGAAATAGAGGAATCAAATTCAAAAAGATTCACTAAGTCAGATGCCAGCGAAGCTAAAGCTAAAAAATATAAGACCATCAATCTTAAAGATAAAAGTCAGTCTGGCAATCAATCGGAAACAAAATCAATATTCGATGCAATTAAGCAGGCACGTGATAAAAACCCTCTACTAGGACTAAATAAATGAGTATTTCACTAAAATTCAATAAAATAACTAAATATTCAGATAATTCCAGAATACTTAGAAATATTTTGATTTTGTTTTTGGGCTTCCTTTTTTGTTGTAGCTCATTCAGTGGTGCGTTCGCTCAAACAGCATTAGAGACAAATTTGTCTGGGCTACCTGCCCTAAATATTATAGATGGCAATGGTGCGACCGGAACTACTTACTCGCTTTCTCTTCAAATCCTTGCCTTAATGACAGCATTAACCGTTCTTCCGTCTCTTGTCTTAGGTATGACTTCCTTTACTAGAGTTATAATTGTATTGTCTATTTTAAGACAAGCAATGGGCACACAACAAACCCCCCCTAATCAGGTGCTCATATCAATTGCCCTATTTTTGACTTTTTTTATTATGGCGCCTACATTTGAAACTTTATATAACGATGCCATCTCACCCTATTTGGATGGACAAATGACTGCGGATAACGCGGTTTCAGATGGTACTAACGTTATGAAACGGTTTTTGGTACAAAATACGAGAATAACCGATCTTAACATGTTTTCAGATATGGTGGGTATTTCTAATTATGATTCACCAGAAGCTGTACCTTTGTCCGTATTACTTCCAGCTTTTATAACTTCGGAATTAAAAACTGCCTTCCAGATTGGATTTCTTTTATTCTTGCCATTTTTAGTAATTGATATGGTCATAGCTTCAATACTTATGTCTCTTGGAATGATGATGCTAAGTCCGATGTTAGTAGCAATGCCATTTAAATTACTTTTGTTTGTGTTGGTGGATGGTTGGTCAATGACGGTGGGTTCACTGGTAGCCACTTACTCTATTGGAGGATAAATTGAACAGTGCAAATCTATTTGATCAAAACGTAGAATTTTTGAGAATAGCCTTTTGGCAAATCATAATTGCTGCTGGACCATTACTTGCAATAGGTCTCGCTGTGGGTCTAACTATTGGCATAATACAAGCAGCCACTTCAATAAATGAAATGACCCTCAGTTTTGTTCCTAAGCTTGTAATAGTGATGATATCCTTTGGACTTCTATCTAACTTTATTTTGACCCAACTTACTGATTATTTTGGTTTTATTTTTGACCAAATTGCAAATATTAGTTAAGTTAGCATGCTTCCGTTATTCCCACAAACTATAACAGGGCTCCCCGGGCTTGAGTTGCAAGGTCTTATTACACTGGCCTTACAATTTTTTGTAACCATGTTAAGAATTGGAGCATTTCTAATTTCTTCTCCCCTCTTGGGTGCAAGATGGATCCCTTTGCAAGTTAGATTAACGATTAGCGTAATGCTTACAATGATCATATGGCAATATACAACGCCTGTAAGTGTAGAACTGCTCACATCATATCAATCAATATTCATTGTATTTTCGGAGATAATTATTGGTCTCTCTGCAGGCCTAATCCTTACTATTTGGTTTTCTGCTATTTTGCTAGCTGGCGAAAAAGTTGCAGCATCATCTGGCTTGAGTTTTGCGGCACAAGTTGATCCCTCCACTGGCGGTCAAACTCCTGTTGTAAGTCAAATTTTCTATCTTTTTTTATTAGTATTATTTACAAGTACTGATGGCCATCTTATTGCAATTAGCACTTTACTAGATTCCTATAGGATTTTGCCAATAGGTATTATCCCGTCCTTTGATATATTTATTGCAGCTGGAATCCAAGCAGCAGGAACCATGTTTTATGCGGCTTCAATAATTATGTTACCATTTTCTGTGGCGTTATTATTAATCAACGTAAGTATTGGTGTAATCACTCGCTCTGCTCCATCTTTAAATTTGTTTTCTATTGGATTCTCGATAACACTTATTGGTGTATTCTTTGTTTTATACTTCTCTACTACGTCACTAGCCAATTCAATTAGCGATTTAATAGATGCAAGTTTAATTAACTTACAAGATGTAATAGGGGAGTTGGTTAATGGCTGAAGAATCACAGGACGGCCAGGACAAAACCGAAGAACCCTCTCAACGAAAGATTGATAAGGCCAAAGAGGACGGTCAAGTATTACAATCAAAAGAAATGTTTGTATTTACATCCATTGCTATGGGTCTGATTATATTTCTATTTATTCCGGAAGCCGCTTTACCTGGAATGAACGAGTGGGGAAAATTTTTTCGAATAGAGAGTAAGGAGCAACTATCTAGCCTTCCCTTCACTCGTGTTTATCAAGTTTTTGAGATTATTGTAATTATTGCTTTATTCGTTGGAATTCCACTAATGGTAATAAGTCTTCTTACACAATTAGCTGTAGGCGGAATAAATTTTGCCCCAAAAGCAGTGTCGTTTAAAGGCAATAAGATTAATCCAATAAAAGGACTAAAGAGAATATTTTCTGTCAAAGGGTTAGTTGAACTTGGAAAATCTGTTCTGAAGGTGGTTTTATTAGTAGGGCTTTCAACCATCATTATTTACATAATGCTTCCCCAGCTTCTCATGATTTCCCATGGTAGCTTAAATAGCGCATTAGAAGTCATGTATTATGCTTTTCCATTTCTTATTGGAACACTTTTGGTCGCCTTAGCGATTATCGCTGCAATTGACTATTTCTGGCAAAGACATGTTCATATTCAGCAATTGAAAATGACGAAGCAAGAGGTAAAAGATGAGCATAAACAGACAGAAGGCTCGCCTGAAGTGAGAGCTAAAATACGCAGGATGCAAATGGAAAAATCTCGTGAATCAAGTAAGCAAAGAGAAGCTCTTGAAAATGTATCTGACGCAACAGCCGTGATAACAAACCCTGCCCATTTTGCTGTTGCCTTAAAATATAATCCTGGTGAAATTGGTGCTCCAACCGTAATCGCCATGGGTCAAGATATTATAGCAAAACAAATTATCGAACGTGCAAAGGAAAATAAAATCACTGTTTTTAGGAGCCCGTTGCTTGCGAGAGCTTTATATTTTACAGGCGAAATAGGCCATGAAATATCAGATAAGCTTTACAATGCAGTTGCTGTCGCACTCGCTTATATATATAGAATTGACCAAGGAGAGTCTGTTGAGGAACCTGAAATCACAATACCTGATGAATTAAGATTTGACGAATTTGGTAATGTAGTAAATTAAAATAAAGAATAATTAAAAATATTTAAAATTAAGTTAAGTTTGGTAAGAAAAAAATGGCCCGTAACCCAAAAAGTATTGGCGAGATAATCTCAACTGTGACCTTTTTTGGTGTAGCTTTAGCTTGTGTAATTCAAGCAGTTACCTTTCATGATTCAGGGCAAGTAACTAGAAGTTATATTAGTGCATTTGCAGGTATTCTGTGCGCTATGGGAGGTCTGCGCTTTGTAATAGCAAATTTAATCAATAACATTTATAAAAGAACTCGCAGATGAACACTAAAAATAATAAACAAGTTCAAACTAAAGCTAATGCGCAACGGGTAAATTGTTATCGGTGTGAATATTTATTCATAACGCATGATAAAAACAAACGTTATGGGTGTAAAAAATTTGGATTTAAAGGACCTTATTTTCCTTCAATTACGGTATTTTCAACAACTGGCACGAAATGTGCTTATTTTAATCTAAAGAAAAGGCTTGAAAATAATGTGTCATGTCAAATTAAATCCAGGGGTAGGAAATGAGTACGGATTATAATGCAGTGCAAGAAAGCATCAAAATTGCCCTTGATGCGGCTGATGCGGCTACAGATGTTACCGCCGAATATAACAAAATTAGACGAGATCATAAGAAGTTGGAGAATTCAATGAATCAATCCCAGCGATTTATTTCTATTATTTTTGCAAGTTCCGTTGCAGCAGCAATAGCGGCTCTGGTATTTGCCGGTTTAATCTATTTTCGGACCTTATCTGAGCTTACTACGATGACTACAACAAGCCGGGAAGCATTAATTGTTTTTGCTGAAAATGTTGATAATATGAACAATTCATTGGAAAAACTTGAAACTTCTCTTGAAACTCAAACTGAGCTTGTATCGCTCAACGAGACGCTGATTAATGAACTAGGCTCTCTGAAACAAGTTATAGCTGACTCTAACAGTGCTATGGCTACTAAATTAGAAGTGACAGCTAATGCCCTAACAACGAGCAATGGATCCCTTGCAGAAGCCCTCACTAAGGCTATTGCAAACGAGTTAAATAGTCAAAATAGAAAAATGTTAGGTCAACTTCAAAAAATAGAGAATTTAACTATCGATTCTATGTCTCAACTCTCTGCTCGTGTAGCTAGTGACCAAACATTATCAAAGGTAGCCGGCAGCCAACAAGTACTGGCAAAGAGATTAGATGGCCTTGCAACACAAAATCAACAAATACTGCAACAAATGGAAATTCGTGATAATAAAATTACCTTTCCTTGACATAATCGTTTGATTTAAAAACCAAACGAGAAAAGGGACATCAACTGATGGCATACGCAGATGAAACCTTGCAGGAAAACCAAGCTGTAGAACAGGACCTTTCTTCTTCCATCGAAGAACAACATGGCGAGAGTAAGGCGGAACATTTTATCTGTATCAAAGAGGTTCGAACTGTTTCTCGTGCTAAGGCTCTTCGTTTAAAAACTGGAGATGTCATTGTTGGTATTGAGGGTAAAACCTTTAATGGTAGTGTTGAGGAGTTACTAGATACTTTTGACGAAATCAATGAGCAAGAAGGCGCTTTATTAACAATATGGCGAGAAGGATTTAGCTTTAACCTTATTATTTTTGGCCCACTTGGGTGTATATTTGAATCCACCTCAGATGAGGTAGCAAAAAATGTTCACAAATCTTTGTCTGATATAGAAATGGGGAATGCTAAGGAATATGTGACCTTTGAATTACTTCGTAATGTTGACGGAGAGTGCAATATTTTTGATACCAGAACATCACAGTTAGGAATATACCTTCCCCCCGTTTGGCTCATACAACAAAGACTTTGGGAGCCTCTAATTGCGACATTGGCTATTTACACAGTAACTATTTTCGTACACTGGGCCTTGTTCATTTTAGCAGCGATATTATTGGCTCTTTATTTCAGGAAGGCTCAGTTAGTACTGCTTCGTAGTTTTAGTCTGCACAAAGGAAAAATAATCTGGATGGTTATAGCTGCCAGAACAATGCTTGATGCTCAAAAAATTGCTCGTTTATTTGACCCTAATATAATCTTTAAGCCAGATTTAGTGGGTCCACCACCACCGGTTGAAACACCAAAGGAAAAGAAAAAGAAAAAGAAAAAGCGAAAGTCTTCGGTTCCAAGTTTCTAACATTGAGCAAAAATTTTTTACAAAAATCTGTTGGTGGGCCCGGCAGGACTCGAACCTGCAACAACACGGTTATGAGCCGTGGGTTCTAACCAATTGAACTACAGGCCCCACACAGTTAATATCAATGTTCGAGAAAACTTCTTAGCTTTCTAGAACGCGAAGGATGTTTAAGCTTTCTGAGTGCTTTTGCCTCGATCTGCCTTATACGCTCTCTTGTTACAGAAAATTGTTGTCCGACCTCCTCCAGTGTATGATCTGTATTCATACCAATGCCAAAGCGCATACGCAATACGCGTTCTTCTCTAGGGGTTAGACTCGCCAATACTCTGGTAGTCGTTTCTCTTAAATTAGAATGTATAGCAGCTTCTAAAGGTTGGATAGCGTTCTTATCTTCAATAAAATCCCCCAATTGGCTGTCGTCTTCATCGCCGATTGGAGTCTCAAGACTGATTGGCTCTTTGGCGATCTTCATCACTTTACGAACCTTATCTAATGGCATAGACAATTTTTCAGAGAGTTCTTCTGGGGTGGGCTCTCTTCCTATCTCATGAAGCATTTGGCGTGATGTTCTCACAAGTTTATTTATGGTTTCTATCATGTGTACAGGAATTCTAATAGTTCTTGCCTGATCTGCTATTGACCGTGTAATCGCTTGTCTTATCCACCAAGTGGCATATGTCGAAAATTTATAACCGCGTCTATATTCAAACTTATCAACAGCTTTCATAAGACCAATATTACCTTCCTGAATTAAGTCTAAAAACTGAAGACCCCTGTTAGTATATTTCTTGGCAATTGAAATAACCAACCTCAAATTTGCTTCAACCATCTCTTTTTTTGCACGCGCTGCTTCTCTCTGACCACGTTGGATTGTAAGAAAAACCTCTTTAAACTCAGACACAGATAATCCAACATCCTCAACCAAAATAGATATTTTATCTTTAATATCTAACACTTTCCTTTCATGTAGTTCCCTAAATTTTTGCCACGCTTTTGTTTTGTATTTAGCATGAGGCCACACTTTTTCTAACTCATAACCAGACCAAGCTTCTAAAAACTGATTTCTCGCGACACCGCAACCTGTAGCCAAAGACATCAACTGACCCTCAAGTGAAGTAAGGTGTCTGTTGAGTTCAGAAAGTTGAGTTGTCAAAGCCTCTAACCTATTTGCGTTAATAAATACGTTTTGCATTTGCTCCGCCAATAAAATTCGTTTTTTTCGCAATTTTTCAAGCTCCAGCTCACTTAATTCTTCATTAGCTAGTTGCCTTTCTTGTAAGGCCTCATAAAGTTTGAAAGTACCTGCTATTTCGTCTAGGGCGGACATAACATCGTCAAAAACAGCTTCCTCCATTGCCGCAAGTGATAGCGTCAAATCATCGCCTTCATCCGCTTCATGATCTTCGTCTGATACTTCTTCATGAGATGGTAATTCACCAGACTCGTCTTCTTCATCAGAAACGTCGTTTTGGACACTTAAAGCATGGCTAGGTACAGATGATATTATAGACATGTCTTCAATAGGTGAGCCATTTAGTTTTGTGTAAGTTGTATCCAGGTCTATGATTTCCCTCAAAGGTACGCTTCCCTCAGTTATTTGTTTTTTCCATTGCAACAACGCCCTTATAGTAAGTGGACTTTCACAAA
Source organism: uncultured SAR116 cluster alpha proteobacterium (assembly GCA_902632595.1). Classification (GTDB taxonomy): domain Bacteria; phylum Pseudomonadota; class Alphaproteobacteria; order Puniceispirillales; family Puniceispirillaceae; genus UBA5951. The sequence goes on along the minus strand of CACPDC010000016.1, from coordinate 10,780 downwards.
TTCCACCTATCATCATTTCTCTACCAGCCTCGATTCGCTTAGCTATTGCTATTTCACCCTCACGAGATAGCAACTCAACCGAACCCATTTCACGCAAATACATTCGCACCGGGTCATCTGACCCTGTGCTATCATTATCAGAGACGTTCCCGGTTGTAGTCTCAGAGTCACCCTCATCCGAATTTGATTCGTCTTGTTCAGCTGACTCTACGACTAGCACTCCCATTTCAGAGAGTGCTGACATCACATCTTCGATTTGCTCAGAGGTAAGCTCCTCCTGCGGAAGTGCGGCATTCAATTCATCGTGAGTTACAAACCCGGCGCTTTGACCCTTTTTTATTAGAGCTTTTATTTTGGAATTATTAGTATCAAGTACGGGTGCATCTGATATCTCTACTGCAGCGGCGGCTGCAGCTTGTTTTCTTGCCATTAAATTAAATCCTCCAGATATTCCTAATCCAAGCTATCACATAATAAACAAAAGTTATCGTCGTCTTGGAGCCTGAGAAAGAGAGATTATTTCGTCAATTTTGCGTCTAGCATCATCCAAATTCATGTTCGAATTTTTGCTACCTATCCACAAACCAGCAAACATTTCATCAATTTCGCTTAGAACCTTATTATACCCCAAATTACTTAAATGATACCTGATCGCCCTCTCGTCAAGATCAGGATCACGAAATAACGCATCAAATAGATGATTTTTCATTTTTTCGCAATCCAAATCTCCAAATTCTAGTTCTGAAAGTGCGTCGAATTTGTCGATAGCTATCCTCGGAAAAGCAATCATTAAGCCTAACAGAGTTTGAGTTCTCCTTATAGACCCTGTTCTAGGTCTTTTAACGAAGTTATTTAACCGGGAATTATAATCTGAGTTCGATACACCATGATCATTTCTCGTGGAGGCCCTCATTGCTTTAATTCTTCTTTCTATCTCGTCTCCAAATGCCGCCCTAGTTTGGTTATGGGCAATGGTTCGAACAAGTTTTCTTGTTTCTTGCCAAAACAATGCTCGCTGCTCCGGCTGCCTAATTTCATACATGCTTGCCTTTTGTGACCAAGTCGCATCAATTAATGACTGAGACGCTTTTATGATGCGTAAAAGCCCTTCACCACCATGGTGGCGAATTAGGTCATCAGGATCACTGTCCTCCGGGAGAGTTGCAATCCTTACGGTTTTCCCAGGCTCTAAGACAGGTAAAATACGCTCAATAGCTCTCACTGCAGCATTTTTCCCAGCCGTATCTCCGTCAAAACACAAAACGGGCTCGTCGTGCAATTTCCAAGCGAGAGTTATTTGCTCTGTCGTAAGAGCTGTGCCCAGAGGAGCAAGGGCTGCTGCCTTTTGAGAGGCTGTTACAGCAATTACATCCATATAACCCTCTACCAACAATAAAGGTAAGTTATGTCTCACTCTCTCTCTTGCTTGTATCCATCCATAAAGCACAGCTTTTTTTGAGAAACTTGGGCTGTCTGGTGAGTTGAGATATTTTGGTTTAGCTTCTCCTAGGGCTCTCGCACCAAATGCAATTACCTGCCCTTTTCTGTTTTGAATTGGAAACATAATTCTATCTCTGAAATAATCATAATTTCTTCCATCTCTTTCTGAAAAAGATGTGAGCCCAGCTAATTTGGATACTTCGTCCGAAATTTCTTTATTTTTTAGAAACTTATTTAGCCCTGAACGCGGCGCATATCCGAGCCGAAATTCTTCAATGATTTTTTCTGAGAGACCTCTTTTTTTTAGATAGTCTAATGCTTTTTCACCATGCTGTGTTTTCAAATTCGATTGAAAAAAAAATGTAGCAAGGTCAATGCAAGATAAAAATTTAGACTGCCTCTCTTGTTTAGCCTTATCTATTGGACCTATCTCTGGCATTGAGATTCCGGCGATGCTTGCTAACTCTCTAACAGCATCGACAAAATTTAATCCTCTAGTTTCTCTTAAATAGGTTATAGCATCTCCGCTTACGCCGCATCCGAAACAGTGATAAAAGCCCTCATCGTCATTTACATTGAATGATGGCGTTTTTTCGCTATGGAAAGGACACAAACCCAAAGCGCGATTTCCCTTTTTAGTAAGCTTAACTTGCTTACCTACTATGCTCGAAAGACTAACCCTGCTTCGAAGATTCTCTAAAAATTGAGGAGTTATTGTCATATGAAATCTTATAGCTAAAATTTAATTCTAAAAATTAGGCTTTCAATGATAACCACGACACCTATTGAAAGTCGAAATTCATTATTACCCGTCGTTCGTTACACGCATTAATGCTTCTTTAACTTGTGCACTGATCTGGCTGAAATCCATTTTACCCGTATATTCCTTCTTGAGGTATCCCATGACTTTCCCCATATCTTTAACTGAAATAGCATTAGTTTCAGAAATTGCTATTTTAATTGCATTTTGAATTTCATCTTTACCCAACTGCTCTGGGAGAAATTCTTCTATTATTTTTATTTCTTGTTCTTCTGTTTCGGCTAATTCGGGCCTTCCGCCTTCTCTATACATCACAGACGATTCGCGGCGTTGTTTTATCATAGTTTGAAGCATCATCAAGATATCGTTATCACTAATACCCTCTGATATCCCGTTCCCACGCGCGGTAATATCTCTGTCCTTTAATGCTGCAGCTATGAGTCTTATAGTAGATAAAGCAACCTTATCACCAGCTTTAAGCGCATCCTTCATAGAATTTGATATCTCATCTCTCATAGTTCCTACCATTCTTTATGATTTCGAGTTAGCTGAAGATATTTTTGCTTTTGCATACTAAACGTAAGCAAGTCTGGCAAGTTTATGTTAAATTTAACTCTTTGATTGACTATTTCAAACCCTTGACCTCAGCATCTTAGTTTTGTAGAAAATCGAAGTTTAACTATTTTAGGAAACTTAATCTAGTTCCTTAAAAAAGATTAAGATTTTATTTGTCTTTGACCGATAGACCTAAAAGATATGAGCATCCTCTTTTTTGGGTGAGGGTAGATAACTGGAATTATGTCTAAAAAACTGAACTATAATAAAGATGCTCTGCTAATTTTAGATAGCGGGGCCATTTTTTATGGTTATGGTTTTGGTGCGGAGACCGAATCAGTTGGGGAGTTATGTTTCAACACCTCAATGACGGGCTATCAAGAAATACTTACTGATCCGTCATATGCAGGACAGATAATCAATTTTACCTTCCCACATATCGGTAATGTAGGTACAAATCCGACAGACATGGAGTCAGATCAACCATCAGCATTGGGATTAATCACTAGAAATAAAGTAACTACACCATCGAATTGGAGAAACATAAACCCATTCACGGAATGGCTAAAAAAACATAACCTGCCAGGGATTAGCGGTATTGATACACGCGCCCTAACCCATAAAATTCGCGAAGATGGTGCCAGAACCGCGCTAATATCTTTTCAAAAAAATCCAAATTTTAACTTGGAAAAAATTTCGAATAAAATTAGTGCATTTCCAGGTTTAATGGGCATGGAACTAGCAAAAACAGTGACATGTGCTGCTTCAACTGAATGGTCAGGAAGTAAATTTTGCTTTGATTTCGAGCAACAAAAATTCTCCAAAAATAGTAAACGAAAAAGACACAAAGTTGTAGCGATCGATTTTGGCGTAAAACATAACATACTTCGGTGTCTTGAAACAGCTGGTTGCAAAGTAATTCTGGTTCCTGCAGAGAGCTCCGCCGAAAAAATTCTAGCACAAAATCCAGATGGTATTTTCCTATCTAATGGTCCAGGAGACCCGTCAGCTACAGCCAAATATGCAGGAAGCGAAATAAGAGCATTAACGGAGAGCGGAATACCAATGTTTGGTATTTGTATTGGACATCAGCTTATTGCGCTAGCCTTGGGTGGTAGCACGTCAAAAATGAATAAAGGACATAGAGGAGCCAATCACCCAGTAAAAGTTGTTGAAACAAAACAAATAGAAATCACTAGCCAAAACCACGGCTTTGTAGTTGATGATGATAATCTACCTAATTGTCTTGAAGTCACTCATAGATCCTTGTTTGATGGGAGTATAGAAGGACTAAAACATAAGAGTTTACCGATATTTTCAGTACAATATCACCCAGAGGCTTCTCCGGGTCCTCATGACTCTCGAGATTTATTCTATCATTTTACTCATCTGATGGAAGAAAGGACAAATCTTAATGCCAAGCCGAAGTGATATATCATCAATATTAATAATTGGGGCCGGACCAATAATTATCGGACAGGCATGCGAGTTTGATTACTCAGGAACTCAAGCCTGTAAAGCACTAAAAGAAGAAGGTTATCGTATTATCCTTATAAATTCTAATCCTGCAACTATTATGACCGATCCAATGGTGGCAGATGCAACTTATATTGAACCGATAACTCCCGAAATAGTAACTTCTATAATAATAAAAGAATGTCCAGATGCCATCTTACCCACAATGGGCGGCCAGACGGCGCTTAACATAGCATTAAAATTGTATGAAATGGGCATCTTAGAAAAATATAACGTTGAGCTAATAGGAGCTAAGCCAGAGGCCATCGCTAAGGCAGAAGACCGTTCTCTATTCCGAGCAGCAATGGATAGGATTGGTCTTGAGTCCGCTCGGTCAACCACAATTAAAACGATAGAGGAAGCTGAAGAGGCACTAAATCTTGTGGGTCTACCCTCTATAATCCGACCATCTTTCACACTTGGAGGGGAAGGTGGCGGCATAGCTTATAATAAAGCCGAATATCTCAACATAGTCTCTGATGGATTGAGACTATCTCCCGTAACTGAGGTTCTTGTAGAAGAGTCCCTTCTAGGCTGGAAAGAATTTGAAATGGAAGTTGTTCGTGATAGGGCCGATAATTGTATCATAATTTGTTCTATCGAGAACGTAGACCCGATGGGCGTTCACACAGGAGACTCTATAACAGTAGCACCTGCTTTAACACTCACTGACAAAGAATATCAAATTTTGCGTAATGCTTCGATTGCTGTGTTACGAGAAATAGGTGTTGATACAGGCGGCTCGAATGTTCAGTTTGCTGTCTGTCCTGATACTGGTAGGATAATCGTAATTGAAATGAACCCAAGAGTGAGCAGATCATCAGCGCTTGCCTCTAAGGCAACTGGATTTCCAATCGCAAAAATTGCCGCCAAGTTAGCAGTCGGGTTTACTCTGGACGAATTAGTAAATGACATAACAAGAATCACGCCAGCAAGTTTTGAACCCTCTATAGATTATATTGTTACCAAAATACCAAGATTCACATTCGAGAAATTCAACGGTTCGGAGGCCTTTTTAACTACGTCCATGAAGTCAGTGGGTGAGGCCATGGCCATTGGCAGGAGTTTTCAGGAAAGCTTACAAAAAGCACTTCGTTCACTTGAGACCGGAGTATCTGGTCTGGATGAAATTGAACTACCTGTCTCTGAAGATGAGTTAAATAAAGATATTTTACATGGATGGCTTTCTGAACAAACACCAGATAGGATATTTCGCATAGCTCAAGCAATGAGGCACGGCATGAGTCTTTCCGAAATTCACGCATCCACGAGATGGGATTATTGGTTTTTGAACCAGATCTTATTAATAATTAAACTTGAAGAAGAATTAAAAGAGTCCGGTCTACCGCATAGTAAAACAGATTTATTATCGCTTAAATCTGCAGGTTTTCATGATAATCGAATTGCGCATTTAACAAACTGTCAACGAGAGGAGGTATATCAGTTGCGCAAATCACAAAATATTCACCCAGTATTCAAACGTATTGATACATGTGCCGCAGAATTTGCTTCAGAAACTGCCTATTTCTACTCTACTTATGAGGAAGACGAAAATGCAGAGTGTGAGTCGAACCCGTCTAACAGAGAAAAAATTGTAATATTAGGCGGCGGACCGAATAGAATTGGCCAGGGAATTGAGTTCGATTATTGTTGCGTTCATGCCGCGTACGCTCTGTCCGATTTAGGATATGAAACAATAATGGTTAACTGTAATCCGGAGACGGTTTCAACTGACTATGATACTTCTGATAGGTTATATTTTGAGCCATTAACTGGCGAAGATGTGATTGAAATATTGCTCAAAGAACGACAAAGAGGCACATTAAAAGGAGTAATAGTTCAATTGGGCGGGCAAACACCACTAAAAATAGCAGGCGATATAGAGGCTGTGGGTATACCAATTCTTGGAACAAGTCCTGATTCAATTGACCTTGCAGAGGATAGGGAGCGTTTCCAACAACTACTGAAAAATTTATCATTAAAACAACCTGAAAATGGAATTGCAACATCTTTAGCTGAAGCGACTAAAGTTGTATCAGAAATTGGTCTACCAGTAGTAATACGCCCATCTTATGTTTTAGGTGGACGGGCAATGGAAGTAGTACATCAGCTATCCGACCTGGAACGATACATGAGCAAAGCGGTAGAAGTTTCAGGTAAAAATCCAGTATTAATTGATAGGTTTATCGAAAATGCCATTGAGGTAGATGTGGATGCGTTATGCGACACAGAAGAAGTATTTATTGCAGGGGTTATGGAACATATTGAGGAAGCTGGAATTCATTCTGGCGACTCTGCTTGTTCTCTTCCACCTCAAACGTTACCTAACGATATTTTAAAAGAAATTCATAACCAAACTCGAGCCCTGGCATTTGCTCTTAACGTGATTGGGTTAATGAACGTTCAATTTGCAATAAAGGATAAGGAGGTTTTTCTCCTCGAAGTAAATCCTAGAGGAAGTAGAACCGTACCTTTCGTTGCAAAATCTACAGGAAACGAGATAGCAAAAATTGCAGCTAAAATTATGTCTGGTGAAAAATTATCAGGAATGTTACTAAATTACTCAAATCAGAAGTATGTTTCGGTAAAGGAGGCTGTTTTTCCATTTTCTCGTTTTCCAGGTGTCGATGTTTTTCTCGGCCCAGAGATGAAATCAACTGGCGAAGTAATGGGAATTGACAGTGAATTTGGAATTGCTTTTGCCAAAAGTCAATTAGCAGCCGGAGTTGATCTACCTGCAACTGGAACAGTTTTTGTTTCAGTAAAAGATTCGGATAAACCCTACTTTGTTGAGATTTGCAGATCCCTTGCAAAAAATGGATTTGAAATTATGGCAACCGAGGGAACAACCAAATACCTTACTAATAATGGCCTTATTGCTAAAAGAGTGAATAAAGTTCTCGAAGGTAGACCTCATGCTGTGGATGCTATGCTATCAGGTGAAATTGATCTTGTGTTTAATACTGCACAAGGAGTCCCATCAATTAGGGATAGTTTATCACTCAGACAGACAGCTCTAACAAATAAAATTCCCTATTACACAACAGTGTCTGGAAGTAGGGCAGCTGTTGGTGCGATTATTGCATTACAAAAAACTAAACTGTCCCCAAGTTCCATTCAAAGTTATTTACGAAATGCAAAGAGTTTAGAAAATACTAAGCCTAGACGATTAAATTGAATCATATTACACTTGCTATTTAAATACATGTATTTAATTACAAAAAGATAAGAGGCTTAATATGGAAAAGATTCCATTTACGCAATCTGGATTAGAAAAAATAAAGTTGGAGTTACAACAATTAAAAAACGTTGAAAGACAGCAGGTTATTCGTGCGATCGCAGACGCCAGAGAACATGGTGATTTATCCGAGAATGCTGAGTATCATGCTGCGCGTGAGCGACAATCATTTATAGAAGGTCGAATCACAGAGTTAGAGGATGTAACAAGTCGGGCCGAAGTAATTGATACTAGCAGAATTACAGGTGAAACAGTCACATTTGGGGTGACGGTTGTAATAGTAGATGAAATAACAGACATAGAATATAATTATTCGATTGTTGGTCCATACGAAGCGGAGCTCGAAGAACGAAAAATTTCAACTGCATCACCGATTGCGAAAGGTTTAATAGGAAAAAAGGTTGGGGATTCGGTGGAGGTTCAAACTCCCCGTGGGCCACATCCTTATGAAATTATCTCTATATCTGTATACAGAGGGTAGTAATCTAGTAAGTTTTATTATAATTATGCTCAACTTGGTTTGACTGTCAAAGGAACCCCAGGTAATTCTTTCTCCGATCTAATAGACAGCGCCGTTTTTACATGACTTACGTTTGGAGCAGGTGTGAGCTTGCTAGTTAAAAACTTCTGAAAGTCATCCCAATCGATAGAAACAATTTTAAGAAGAAAATCGATTTCTCCCATTAGCATATGGCATTCCCTCACCTCTTCCCAGTTTAATACCATACTCTCGAATTTTTTTAAATCCACCTCGGCTTGGCTAATAAGGCCTACAAATGCAAATACTGTTACAGTATATCCCAACGACTCTGGATCAATTTCTGCGTTATATCCTTTTATCACACCTGCTTCTTCTAGAGCTCTAACACGCCTTAAACATGGAGGTGCCGATATCCCTGCATTTTTAGCAAGCTCAACATTACTCAATCTCCCATTTTTCTGAAGATCATAAAGAATTTGTCTGTCAACTTTGTCCAACTTATGTTTTTTTACCATAAAAAATCCTCATTTGATTTCCAAATCATAAATAGTTAAACCAAATGACGCAAGAATATTACAACTTTAAAAAAAATTGAAAACTAGAATTAAATTTAGTGAAAAAAGTGCCCTATAATAAATCAAAAGAATGCTGGATAATCACCGATGGAACTATTGGGATGTTCAATCAATGCGTTGCTGTCACTGAGTCATTGAAATTAGAGCCTACCATCCTGAAGGTTCATCCGACACCAATTCTCAGATTGTTTCCTAGACTTGCAAAAATACCAACATGGAGACTCACAATTGGTCGAACCCCTGATTGGATAAAAGGTCCATACCCTGACTACATTGTTAGTTGTGGTCGAAAAATGTCGGGAATATCTATAGGTCTCAGGCGAATTTCAAAAGGTAAAAGTAAAACTATACATATTCAAGACCCTGGCATAACACCTGAGAATTTCGATGTATTAATTGTTCCATCTCATGATAAGGTCGCACAGTTAGAAAATAATTACCCTAATCTTATTGTATCTACTGGTTCTTTAACCTCACTTGTTAAAGAACGCATCATGTCAAGCACCTCAAAAATGATAAATAGGTTCGGGCCTATTAATGGAAAACAAATCCTTGTGCTTCTTGGTGGAAACAATAGACGCTACAGAGTTACCAATAAAGCAGTAGAAAAGATGGCAGAAAATCTTAATAGATACGCTACCAAAAAAAACGCAAGACTCATTATTATTCCTTCTCGTCGCACACCAAGTAAAGCCAAATTTCTGTTCGAGCGCAAAATTGAGAGCCAAAGACATATTTTTTGGGACGGTAAAATGAGCAATCCATATCCCGAAATTTTTTCTATCGCAGACGAAATAATTGTTACTTCGGACTCAGTAAATATGGCAACGGAAGCGTGTATTTTTGGGTTGCCCGTTCTTATCGCTTATTGGCAGGAAGAACGGGGAAGGATCGCAAAATTTCACAATATAATGAATGATGGCGGTTTTACGTATCCCTTTTCCGAAAATACTGAACTTATACAGCCTCAAATTCTAAATCAGATGCCTAATATTGCGAAAAAAATACATGCAATACTTAATGAATGACCTGGCAAAAGACCAAGCATAACCTCCGTTTAACAAAAAATATTAAAGATTATTCATCTACGTTAAATCTAAAAACTATATGAAAAGAGGGGCATAGGTGATAGTCTTTGAATTACAAAGAAAATACTTGTTTATGATAAGGCGATACCAACTTTAAAAAAGGTTTACGTTTGATATTTTATGAAATATTTTGAAAAAAGTGTTGAGTTAGTCAAAAAATGATAACTTCTATTTTAATTTTAGCTATCGGACTAGCTATACTACTAACAGCCGCTCACGTAATTATCCCAGGCACTGTATCTATCGCTCGTCATCTTCAAATACCACCCCATGTTGTGGCAGTGCTTCTGATCGCTGCTGGCACATCTGCACCAGAATTAGTTGTTGCATTGCAAGCAGCTTTAAATAATGCTCCACAAATTGTTTGGGGAAACATCATTGGTTCAAACATTACCAATATCCTGGTAGTTTTAAGCATCACAGGTTTGATTTTTCCAATCAGCACAGGTGATTTAGCGATAAGAAGGGACATGATACTTCTTCTTTGCATAACTATTTTAATCAGTATCCCGGCTTACTACTTTAATTCTCTGCCACTTTTGTTTGGTTTTGCCTTAGTTTTTATATTAACATTTTACTCATTTTATCTAGTCAGCCAACAATCAAACGAGAATGAAATAGAGAATAACACAGATAGAGACCTCACTTTTAAACGCTCACTTATATATAGTTTTGCCGGCATTATTGGTCTTATCTTCGGTGCAGATTTAATAATTAAAGGCGCCGTAGAACTTGCGGTCGGTCTTTCAATTTCGAAAACAGTTATAGGACTTACAATTATCGCTTTTGGAACGTCTTTGCCAGAAATTGCTGCCGCAGTTGCAAGCCTATTTCATCGCAGGATCGATATGGCACTCGGAAGTATAATTGGCTCAAATATATTTAACATTGCGGCGGGTTTAGGAATAACTAGGTTGATAAGTGAACTTGAAGTGCCAAATGACATGCTTTTCTTAGGAATGCCCATAATGATTTTAGTTACAATAGTGTTGGCAGTCATTATTTTCATAAGATTCCCAATAGGGAGATTTGTAAGTAGCTGTTTTCTGTCTATTTATTGTTTATTTTTATGGATAAACATGACAATTAGTAACTAAAAATACACCAATTTTATTAATTCTTACATAG
>CACPDC010000015.1 GCA_902632595.1 uncultured SAR116 cluster alpha proteobacterium | reverse complement strand
CAAACGATTATGCCGAATTAGTAGACTCCGATGTTGTGATTGTTACCGCTGGTGTCGCTAGAAAACCAGGGATGAGTAGAGATGATCTTGTGGAGATTAATTGTAAGGTTATGACTACAGTTGGACAAGGAATAAAGACAAATTGTCCCGATGCCTTTGTCATATGTATTACAAATCCTTTAGATGCAATGGTTGGGGTCCTTCAGCAGGCATCTGAACTACCTGTTAATCGTGTAGTAGGCATGGCAGGCATTCTTGATTCAGCTAGATTTAGATATTTTCTTGCGGAAGAATTTAATGTGTCTGTGAAAGATGTAACAGCATTCGTGTTAGGAGGTCATGGCGATACAATGGTGCCTCTAACTAGATATTCTGCTGTTGCAGGAATTCCTGTACCTGATCTAATCAATATGGGCTGGTCCACATCAGATAGAATTGAAAAATTAGTTCAGAGAACCCGCGACGGCGGAGCAGAAATAGTAGGGTTGCTAAAGACAGGTTCAGCGTTTTATGCGCCGGCATCCTCTGCCGTGGAAATGGCTGAGGCGTACCTAAAAGATCAAAAAAGATTGCTTCCATGCGCAGCTTTTGTTGATGGACAATACGGTCTTGATGGAATTTATGTTGGGGTCCCTGTTATTATAGGGAAAAATGGTGTTGAGCGGATTGTTGAAATTGCATTAAACGAAGAAGAACAAAATATGTTTAATCATTCTATTTCAGCAGTAAAAACGTTAAATGATATTGTAAAACGTGTTGTTTGACTGCAATCTTATTAAATTAAAAACTGAGGAAAAATATGAATATTCATGAACATCAGGCTAAGGCACTTTTGGCGAAATATGGTGTGAAGGTACCAGATGGGTATCCTGCTTTTAGTGTAGATGAAGCAGTGGAGGTAGCGGGTAGATTAAAAGGTGATGTTAAAGTTATAAAAGCACAGATACATGCTGGTGGAAGAGGAAAAGCCGGTGGTGTAAAAGTAGTGAAATCTATAGATGAAGTAAGAACTGAAGCTCAAGCCATGCTTGGCAAAATACTTGTAACTCATCAGACTGGTCCAGTGGGGAAGGAGGTAAAACGTCTTTTCATTGAGGAAGGATGCACCATAGAGCGTGAACTTTACCTGTCTATGCTAATAGACAGGGCTACTTCACAAGTGAGTGTTATTTGCTCAACAGAAGGTGGTATGGATATAGAGGCCGTGGCATCTGAAACACCCGAGAAGATTTTAACACTTTCTATTAAGCCATCCACAGGTATAAGGGCTCATCATATAAGACGCATTGCAAAGGCGTTGAGACTAAGCGGTGAGGTTGCAAAACAGGCAACTCCTCTTATAACCGGTCTATACGACGCCTTTTGCGAGAATGATGCTAGTTTGATTGAAATAAATCCGCTAGTGGTAAATTCAGAAGAAGAGCTTGTCGCCTTAGACGCAAAAATGGGGTTTGACGATAATGCTTTATTTAGACAAAAAGAAATATTGGCGCTAAGAGATTTGTCAGAAGAAGATCCAGCTGAAGTAAAAGCATCAAAATATGATCTAAATTATATAAAGTTAGATGGCAATATAGGATGTATGGTCAACGGCGCAGGCCTAGCAATGGCTACAATGGATATAATTCAACTAGAAGGAGGGATTCCAGCTAATTTTCTTGATGTGGGTGGAAGCGCCACAGCAGATCGGGTAACAGAGGCGTTTAAAATAATTTTGTCAGATAAAAATGTTGAAGGCATTCTAGTTAATATATTTGGCGGTATTATGAGATGTGATGTCATCGCAACAGGGGTGGTTCAAGCTGCAAGAGCACTTGGCCTTACAAAGCCCCTCGTGGTTCGTCTTGAAGGAACAAATGTAGAGGCAGGAAAAGAAATTTTAACCTCGTCTGGTCTTGCTATTATACCAGCTGATAACTTAGCAGAGGCAGCAAGCAAAATTGTTGCCGCTGTGAAAGGAGATTAGTCCATGTCAATTCTTATTAATCGACACACACGGGTCATTTGTCAGGGATTTACAGGCTCACAAGGCACTTTTCATTCGGAGCAAGCAATAGCTTATGGGACTAAAATGGTTGGTGGCGTGACGCCTGGAAAAGGGGGTCAGAAACATTTATCGTTACCTGTGTTCGACACAGTAGCGGAGGCCGTATCAGAAACAGATGCGAATGCGTCCGTTATATATGTGCCACCCTCTTTTGCAGCTGACTCAATTCTTGAAGCTATAGATGCAGAAATAGAGCTTATTATCTGTATAACTGAAGGAATTCCTATAATGGATATGGTCGCTGTAAAAGCAGCGCTTAACAAGAGTAGAAGCAGGTTAGTAGGGCCCAACTGTCCGGGTGTTATTACTCCTGGTGAATGCAAGATAGGTATTATGCCAGGTCATATTCATAAACCAGGAAAAGTTGGAATTGTATCTCGGTCTGGCACTTTAACCTATGAAGCAGTGGCTCAAACAAGTGTAATCGGCCTTGGTCAATCAACTTGTATAGGTATTGGTGGTGACCCGATAAACGGAACAAATTTTGTAGATTCATTATCATTATTTTTGGAAGATGAACAAACTGAGTCAATTTTGATGATTGGAGAAATTGGCGGTGATGCTGAAGAGCAAGCCGCTGCATTCTATTCAGCATACCCCAACAAAAAACCAATCGCAGGTTTTATTGCCGGCCAGACAGCTCCACCAGGACGAAGGATGGGACATGCTGGGGCAATTGTTGCAGGAGGGAGTGGAGCTGCATCAGACAAAATAAAAGCTATGAAGGCAGCTGGTTTTAGTATGGCAGCCTCGCCATCTGGCCTTGGAGAGGCGGTTAGTGAGGCTATTGCAAAATTTAAGTAGTTTTTTGTTTGACCAATAATAAAATTGAGTAGAGTGTTAAAATTGGGGAAGAAGAGTGCTTTTGAATACGTAAAGATATGTTTACATGCTCTGAGAGGATTGAACATTAAAAGTAAGCGCTTAATTAGAGTCGGAGCTTAAAATGGATGACAGCTTTTTAACTGGAACAAACGCTACCTTTGTCGCTGAGCTTTATCAGCGATGGAAAAAACTTCCTAATTCAGTAAGTTTAGATTGGGCAAATTGGTTTGCTAACTTAGATGAATTTTCAACTGATCAATTTGAAGAAAAATCCCCATCTTGGGGAAAACCAAAGAGCAAGGTTATTGGAGCAAATGATCCAGATGCTTCCATTAAAGCAGTAGCAAAAGGAATTGCAGGAAATCGTGACCTGCTTGCAGGAGATGTTCGTTCTGCAACACTAGACTCTTTGAGAGCAATAATGCTTATAAGAGCTTATAGAATCAGGGGACACTTGTTAGCAAACCTGGATCCGCTTAACCTTCAAGATAAAGAAATACACCCTGAGCTAGACCCTGAAACTTACGGTTTTTCCACAGAAGATTATGATAGGCCTATCTTCATTAATTATGTGCTTGGGCTTGAGGTAGCCAGCTTAAACCAAATACTAGCGATACTAAAAGCAACCTATTGTGGAACTATAGGCGTTGAATTTATGCATATTCAAGACCCTTCTCAAAAAGCCTGGATTCAAGAGCGTATTGAGGCTATTGGAAACCGAACAGAATTTACAGAGCGAGGAAAGGTTGCAATTTACGAAAAACTACTAGCTGCAGAAAATTTTGAGAGATTTTTGCATAAAAAATATATTGGTACAAAACGCTTTGGGTTAGATGGGGGCGAGGCATTAGTGCCGGCCCTTGAACAAATTTTGAAGCGTGGTGGCCAAATGGGTCTTAAAGAAGTTGTTATTGGGATGGCTCATAGAGGTCGCTTGAATGTACTCCATAACGTGCTTGATAAACCTTTTAGGGCCATCATATCTGAGTTTCTTGGAAACCCGGCCAATCCTGAGGAGGCAGGGGGCTCAGGAGATGTAAAATATCACATGGGCTCTTCAGCAGATAGGCAATTTGATGAAAACCAAATCCATTTAAGTTTAGCGCCTAACCCATCTCATTTAGAGATTGTTGACCCGGTCGTTGTTGGTAGAGTGAGGGCAAAACAGGCACAACGTACTTCCAATGATTTTCAGGAGGTTTTGGGAGTTATACTTCATGGGGATGCAGCATTTGCTGGTCAAGGTGTTGTCGCGGAAACTTTTGCATTCTCAGCACTTCGTGGATATCGAACTGGTGGTACTATGCACATAATTGTTAATAATCAGATTGGTTTTACAACAAGTCCCTCCTATTCGCGTTCCTCACCCTACCCAACTGATGTCGCTAAAATGGTTATGTCACCTATTTTCCATGTTAACGGCGATGACCCTGAAGCAGTGGTTCATGCAAGTAGAATCGCTACAGAGTTTAGGCAAACATTCGGGGTGGATGTTGTTCTTGATATCATTTGTTACAGAAGATTCGGGCATAATGAGGGCGATGAACCTGCTTTCACTCAGCCAATGATGTATAAACAAATCAACCAGCAACCATCTACTCGCGAAATTTATCTAAATACTTTGTTAGAAACTGGGATTTTAGATGATAGTCGCGCACAGGCAATTATGGATAAGCATAACACTTATCTTGAAGAAGAGTTTGAGGCTGGTAGCGCATATAAACCAAATAAGGCAGATTGGCTGGAAGGACAATGGTCTGGTATGACAGTTGCTTACGGTGATGATCGGCGTGGTGACACAGCTGTTTCTTTAGATATTCTAAAAAAAATTGGAAGTGTTATTACGACTGTTCCTTCAAATTTGGATATCCATAAAAAATTAGAACGTGTCTTGAGTGCAAGAGCAAAAGCAATAGGGGCTGGACAAAATTTAGATTGGGCAACTGCAGAACATTTAGCTTTTGGTTCTCTTTTAATGGATGGATTTGTCGTTCGGTTGTCGGGTCAAGATAGTTGTAGAGGTACATTCAGTCAGCGCCACGCAGTCTTTATTGACCAACTTACCGAGGAAAGATACGTACCCTTGGCAAATTTAAGTGCTGAACAAGCAAAATTTGAAGTTATTGACTCGCCCTTATCAGAAGCATCCGTGATGGGATTCGAATATGGGTTTGCTCAGGCTGAACCAAATGCACTCGTGATGTGGGAGGCACAATTTGGTGACTTTGCTAATGGGGCACAAGTTGTTATAGACCAGTTTATTAGTTCTGGCGAGTCAAAGTGGCTTAGAATGAATGGATTAGTATTATTGTTGCCGCATGGGTATGAAGGTCAGGGACCTGAGCATTCTTCAGCTCGTTTGGAGCGATATTTGCAACTATGTGCAGAGGATAATATGCAGGTTGTAAATTGCACTACTCCAGCAAATTATTTTCATGTCCTAAGACGACAGGTCTGTCGAGACTTTAGAAAGCCATTAATTATTATGACCCCCAAATCATTGCTTCGACACAAATCATGTGTTTCGGACTTATCTGATTTAGGACCCGGTACTAGTTTTCACAGAATATTGCGCGACTCAAACCTAAAGGTCAAAGATAAAAGCGTGAAGAGGGTTGTCCTGTGTTCTGGAAAGGTCTTCTATGATTTAGAAGAAATGCGTAATTCGGAAGAGCAATTTGATGTAAAAATTGTTCGTATTGAACAACTTTACCCATTTCCAAAGAAAAACTTAGTTGAAATACTTAAACTCACGCCGAAAGCAGACGTTGTTTGGTGTCAAGAGGAGCCAAAAAATATGGGTAGTTGGACATTTGTTCGTGATTATATAGAAGAAGCAATGCATCAATCCGGTCTAAATTCAGACAGGCCGATTTATTGTGGTAGAGATGCGGCTGCTTCACCTGCTACAGGTTCAGCAGGGCGTCATGCAAAGGAACAAAAACGGCTTGTACAGCAGTCATTGCTATTGCCTGAAACAAAAGCAGCAGCAGAATAAACTTTTACTCTAGCGCTTATTGAAGGAGATATTAAGCGAATGTCTATTGAAATCAAAGTCCCCGTATTAGGTGAATCAGTTGTCGAGGCGACTGTGGCTAAATGGATGAAAAACACTGGCGAGGCCGTTAATGCTGACGAGCCCATCGTAGAGCTTGAAACTGACAAAGTATCTCTTGAAGTTCCCGCACCTAAAGCAGGCATTTTGACTGATATCATTGCGCAAGAAGGTGATACAGTCGAAGTAGATGCTGTTTTAGCACTTTTACAAGAAGGCACAACTGCTACCACAACTCCTAAGAAAGCTGACGAGCGTATTAATGAAGAAAAAACACTTCCACAATCCCAAAACCTATCTCCTGCTGTCCGGAGGCTTGTAGAGGAAAATAGTTTAGATACTAATTTGATTTCAGCATCTGGAAAAGATGGCAGATTAACAAAAGGAGATGTTTTGGGTTTTCTTGAAAGTAATGCATCGACTGTTTCATCGGCGTCAGTCATCCCGTCAACTTCCCAAGAGCCTAAAACTTCTGAAGCTAAAATAGACAACGTGCGAGAAGAACGAGTGCCTATGTCCCGGTTGCGGCGCGTTATTGCCCAAAGATTGAAGGAAGCACAGAATACAGCAGCAATGCTTACTACTTTTAATGAAGTAGATATGACAGCGGTTATGGCTCTGCGTTCTCTATATAAAGATAGTTTTGAAAAAAATCATAATGCAAGACTCGGGTTTATGGGATTTTTTGTAAAAGCCTGCATAGCAGGCTTGCGAGAGTTTCCTGCGGTTAATGCTGAAATTAACGGTAATGATATTATCTATAAAGACTATTATAACATTGGTGTTGCTGTAGGTACTCCTCAAGGACTTGTTGTCCCAGTTATTAAAGACGCCCATAACTTATCTATAGCGGGAATAGAGACATCCGTGGCTGGATATGGATTAAA
The DNA here is from genome assembly GCA_902632595.1 of uncultured SAR116 cluster alpha proteobacterium. Lineage (GTDB taxonomy): Bacteria > Pseudomonadota > Alphaproteobacteria > Puniceispirillales > Puniceispirillaceae > UBA5951. Next base: position 41,592 of record CACPDC010000015.1, on the reverse strand, counting down.
AGCTAGAGATGGTGGCTTGGCGCCAGCGGATATGTCAGGAGGAACTTTTACTATATCTAATGGCGGTGTTTATGGATCATTGATGTCTACCCCTATTTTAAATACTCCTCAGAGCGCAATTTTAGGGATGCATAAAATTCAAAAGCGACCGGTTGCTTTAGGTGAAGAAATTGTTATTCGTCCAATGATGTACTTGGCATTGTCCTATGATCACCGCATTATCGATGGTAGGGAAGCCGTATCATTTTTAGTTAGGGTAAAGGAATCAATTGAAGACCCAAGAAGATTGCTTTTAGATATCTAAATCTTGTTATCTATTATCGTGCAAAGACCAAATCAAACAAACTATTTGGAAAAGGTGTAAATAAAATGGCAGCGCAAAAATACGACCTAATTGTTATAGGTGCTGGTCCTGGTGGATATGTTGCCGCAATTAGAGCGGCTCAGTTGGGGATGAAAGTTGCGTGCGTTGAAAAGAGAAGCGCTCTCGGCGGCACATGCCTTAACGTTGGCTGCATCCCCTCAAAAGCTTTGCTAAATACATCGGAAAAATATGCTGAAGCGAAACAGAAACACCTATCAAACCTTGGCATTGATGTGGGGCAGGTTACATTAGATCTAAAAAAAATGCTAAAACACAAATCAGATATTGTATCTGGTCTAACGACTGGTATTAGCCAGCTTTTTGCCAAAAACAAAGTAACCCATTTAATAGGCTCCGCTCAAATAATTTCTTCTGGAGTAGTTAATATTGTGGATGGTCGTGACAAAGGTGAATTTAAGGCCGATAAAATTTTAATCGCAACTGGATCAGAACCAATGAGCCTTCCTTCAATGCCCATTGATGAGAAACAAATTGTTTCTTCAACAGGCGCTCTAGAGCTTTCTGAGTTACCAAAAAAGCTTGTTGTTATTGGGGCTGGATATATTGGCCTGGAAATGGGAACTGTTTGGTCGCGACTCGGAGCAGAGGTGGAAGTTGTTGATTTTCTACCGCGTATATTACCGGGGATGGATTTCGAGATTGCATCCAAGTTTAAAAACATTATGGAGAAGCAGGGTATAAAATTTAATCTAGGGAAAGGTGTTAAGGACGCAAAGCTATCAAAAGAATCTGTAAGCCTCACTTTACAAGATAGCAAGACACAAAAAGAAAGCGAACTAATCTGTAACATTGTGTTGATTGCTATTGGTCGCAAGCCTTACGTTGAGGGTCTTGGGCTAGATAGGCTAGGGATAGAACTCACTGAGAAAGGCCAGATCATGGTAGACCATAATTTTCAAACAAATGTGGCGGGCATTTATGGCATTGGAGACGTTATTGAAGGTCCTATGCTTGCACACAAAGCAGAGGAGGATGGTGTTGCTGCTGTAGAAATAATGGCTGGACATGCTGGACATGTTGATTATTCTTTAGTGCCGGGAATTGTTTACACTGCCCCAGAAGTTGCAACTATTGGTCTTACTGAGGAACAACTGAAAGATAAAGGGGTTTCTTACAAAAAAGGTGTGTTTCCATTTCTTGCAAATAGTCGTGCAAGGGCAACAGGGCATACCGATGGCATGGTAAAATTGCTCGCAGATAAGAAAACAGACAAACTTCTAGGCGCTCATATCATAGGTTATGAGGCAGGAACAATGATACATGAGATAGCAGTCGGTATGTCATTTGGCTCATCCGCGGAGGATATTGCTCGCACATGTCACGGGCACCCAACAATGAATGAGGCTGTTAAAGAGGCCGCTCTTGTTATTGGCACAGGAGCCATTCATATATGAAAAATTTTCTATTTTAATCGACTGAACTGTCTGCTTGCTCCTGCTGAGTAGCTCGAGGATGCGTTTGTTGATGAACTTCTTTCAGTTTGTGTGTGTCAACATGAGTATATCGCTGAGTGGTAGAAAGACTTGAATGACCAAGTAATTCTTGAATTGCTCTCAAGTCACCTCCAGAGGATAAAAGATGAGTTGCAAAAGCGTGGCGAAAGGTATGGGGTGTTGTTTCTGCTGGAAGATTGGCTAATATGCGGAGACGCTCTACCATTCTTTGAACTGCTCTTTGACCAAGGGGCAACCCCCTTTTAGAGATAAAAAGCGGTTTTTCATTTTCAAGGTGAAATGGGCAGCTTTCTATAACTTTTTGAAGAGAATCCTTAATAATTGGTAAGACAGGAACATCTCTCGCTTTTCTTCCTTTCCCAATAATTCTGATCCAACTTGCATCGGTTAGATGAGCAGGAGTAATACTCAGTGTTTCTGATAAACGAAGACCGCATCCATACATAAGATATAAGATAGCTATATCTCTGTCATTTTCCCAAGCTGGTTTCGACCTTTTTTTTACTAATTCTAATAGTTGGGCTGCTTCATTTATACTTATCGTCTTTGGAATCGATACTGGTAATTTTGGAGATTTCATCCAGCTTAAATCTAATTTTTTAAAAATTCCATTACGGTGACAATAACTGCAAAAACTTCGTAACGCTGAAACTCTTCGTGCAATAGTTGTTTTTGCACAGCCAGAAACATGCATTTCGGAAAGCCAAACTCTAAAAATAGCTCTATCTGGCTCAATATCACCAATGCCCTGTTTATACAAGCAGCGCATATAATGTGTAAGGTCTCGTTTGTAAGCATCTATCGTATGAAACTGATAATGTTTTACAGACGAAAGCCAGGTTAACCATCCCTCGATATAGTTAGCGCATCGATTTAAATTAATCTCTATTTGGCTCATTTATTATATCTTTTTTTTTGACTCAAGATAGCCTCTAAACAAGTTCCAACAATTTGAGATAAATTGCATAGAATAGTGTCTGCTTGGTGAGGCTCAAAACTATTTTTGTTTCGTCCAGCTAATAAAAGCACTGAATTTGATATGGCGCTATGCAAATCATCTGGCAAGGAAATTAAGGCTATAGAGGCCATTGGGGTTGAAAATAATGCCAAGCCAGATTTGGGTGGAGGACCAAGATAAACGGATTGTGCCCCTTTAAGTTCGTGGATCTGTGCTTCCGGTAGCAGGAGAAACCCAGCATCTTCGGCTCCCACAATTGCAACTTCTCTTGGCATTATAAGTCGAGCTCCAGCGAGCTTAAAAATCACAGGCAATTTTTCGTCTAACATTTCTGAAAATTCTTGTAAATTTTTAACGCCTATGAAGCCAATTGCAACTGTGAGCAATTTCTGCCATCTATCTGAACTGGCTTCAGAAACGTTGACCAAAGACAAGTTTCTTTTTGATTGAATGCCTAATTCCATATTGGTTCGATTTGCAAATTTATTAGTCATATCAATTATATTTTTTCCTAATTTTGCCTCATCTTTTTTTACGGGCAGGTTTAGGGTCTCTTTTGAAAAATATTTAGTCTGATTTTCAAGGTATGACTTCAGAAACGCCGGATTTTTATCAAGAAATGCTGATATTGTTGTTGCATCAGGAAAGTCGTTAGCCATTAATTAGTCCTTTTAGATTTTTAAATTTCAAACATCATAAAATGGACTGTCCAGTTGACTTCCAGTCAGTCAAAAAATCTTCTAACCCTTTATCTGTTAAAGGGTGTTTATACATTTTTAACATGATATTTGGCGGAACCGTTGCAACATCTGCTCCAAGTAAGGCAGCATCAACAACATGCTGAACTCCCCTAACAGAAGCTACTAAAATTTCGGTTGAAAAACTATAATTAGAATAAACCTCCACTATTTCACTTATAAGATTCATACCATTAGAGCCAATATCGTCTAATCTACCAATAAATGGGGAGATGAAACTTGCTCCTGCTTTAGCTGCCAATAATGCTTGAGCAGTTGAAAAGCAGAGGGTTACATTAACCGAAATTTTACTTTTACTTAGTGCAGAACAGGCTTTTAAGCCATCTTTTGTCAGTGGGATTTTTACGGTCACATTACTTGCAATTTCTGCAAGTCTTTTTCCCTCTTTTATCATACCAGCATAGTCAGTTGCTGTAACCTCAGCGCTTACAGGTCCAGAAACAATTTCACAGATTTTTTTAATTGTTTCTAAAATGTTACGTCCCGATTTTGCTATAAGAGAGGGATTGGTTGTAATCCCGTCTACAAGCCCCGTCTCATTTAGCTCGGCAATTTCATTAATATCAGCTGTGTCTAAGAATAATTTCATTACAATTTCCTAATTTATGTATGTATGAAATGTAGATTTTGCAGTCCCAATATGTTTAGTCTACTGTTTTGTGGCATGCCCTTGCAACTGGAAATCTAAAATGGATTAAAATGACTGTGCTATCGAATGACCAAAATAAAGAATACGACAGTTTCTCTTTAATAGTTAAAGTAAGAGTAATCGTACCAATGTTAACGCATGATTCTCAAAATGCACATAGTGAATTTGATTATCTTTCAGATTCTAGCAGCAAGATACAAATTGGAAATATAGTTAAGGTATCATTGGCAAATAAGATTACCTGGGGGGTCGTGTATGGTTTCAAACATGAAACTAATATTGCGCACACTAAGTTAAAATCTATTATCTCTATCAGTTCTGTGCCACCAATAAAGAGTTTTAATTTGAAGTTTTTAGAACGAGTAAGTCAATATACGATGGCACCGTTTGGGCAAGTACTTCGCGCAATGCTATGTATTCAGAGTGCATTTAAGGATGACAAAAGCATAAACTACTTTAGCTTATCCTCATCCAATAAATTTGAAACCGATAAATTATCTAAATCCCGAAAGGAAATCATTAACTGGTTTCAGAATAATCCAATAGGGACGGCAAATGCTATAATTGCAGAAACAGGAGTTAGTAAAAGCACTGTTAATGCTATGGTAAAGTGCGGACAGCTAGCAAAGAATTTGTTTTCATCTATACAAAATGAAGATGTTCAAAGTAAGTTATTAAGTCTAAAAAAAGCGATGCAATCTGCTAAGAAGCTTAATCTCAGTTCGATGCAAGCCGAAGCAGCTCTAGGTATCAACCAACAAAGTGATAAATTTAGCGTTGTGCTTTTAGACGGTGTCACTGGGTCTGGGAAAACTGAGGTTTATTTTGAATTAGTAAAAAAGAAGATATTATTAGGAAAACAATGTCTTATTTTATTGCCTGAAATAGCACTTACAAGTGGTTGGGTAAATCGATTTAATAAGTGGTTTGGATTTGAGCCTTATATATGGCATTCTGGTATTAAAGCGAGTAAAAAAAAGTTAATCTGGAGAGATGTTAATGCCGGGTTTCCAGGGGTTGTAGTCGGGGCGCGTTCAGCTTTGTTTCTGCCTTTCGCAAATTTAGGTGCGATTATTATAGATGAAGAACACGACACTGGATACAAGCAGGAAGAACAATTTATTTACCACGCCAGAGATATGGCCATTCTTCGCGCCAAATATTCTCAATGTCCTATCGTTCTCGCAACAGCAACACCGTCTCTTGAAAGCTGGATAAATAAAATCTCTGGACGCTATCATCATATCAAACTCACCAACAGATATGGTGATGCAACTATGCCAGCAATAGAAACAATTAATTTAATTAAATATAAGCCACCGTCAGGTAAATGGATAAGTGCACCTCTAATTTCTGCAATAAAAAACAGATTAGTCTCGAAGCACCAAGTATTATTATATTTAAATAGAAGGGGATATGCACCTCTTGCAATTTGCAGTGATTGCGGGGTAAAGCAAAGCTGTCAACAATGTGATAGCCTACTTGTTACACATAAAATAAAAAATCAACTTCGTTGTCACCAGTGTGGCGTAAGTCGTCCATTCAAAAACGCATGTCAATCTTGTGGGCAAGTTGAGACATTACAGTTGATAGGACCAGGTGTTGAGCGTTTGGCAGAGGAGGTGTATTCGCTTTTTCCAGGAGCGAGGGTCACAATTTTATCAAGTGATATACTTAATAACCCTATCCAAATAGCCAAGACAATCCAGTCTATCGAGGCTGGTGAGGTTGATATAATTATAGGTACTCAGATGGTCGCTAAAGGACACCATTTCCCTAAATTAACATGCGTCGCTGTAATTGACGGCGACCTGGGGTTATCTGGTGGAGATTTGCGAGCGGGAGAGAGAACCTTTCAAATGCTATCACAAGTGGCTGGTAGATCTGGCAGAGAAAAACAGGCAGGCTCAGTTTATATTCAAACCGCAGAACCAGAACACCCTGCGATAGTTGCTTTGAAATCAAGACAAAGAGACGAGTATCTAAGATTAGAATTAGAAATGCGCCTCACTGCTAATATGCCTCCCTATAGAAGGTTGGCCGCGATAATTTATACTAGTTTGAATGAAGTCGCTTTAGCAGCTTACGTTAAGAAATTGATTGTGTTTAAACCACAATTTGAGGAAGTGGATATCTATGGACCAGCCCCAGCTCCAATCTATCAGATAAAGAAACGTTACCGAATGAGGTTTCTAATAAACGCACCAAAAAGTGTAAATGTTCAAAAAATTATACGTGACTGGAATGCTAGTATTCGTGTGCCGCATAATATTAAAAGGCAGATTGACATAGATCCTTATAATTTTATGTGAATAATCCAGATACCAGAAAATCATTAATTTTAGCGAAATTATAAATACAAATACTTGCGTTTACCATGGGCCTATGATAGCTCACTATGGTGATGTTTTTAATTTTGGTGTGACACTTAATTTGTGCGCAAATTGGCAATAAAGGGTAGTAATGTGAGCTCAATAACTACGGGACTAGCAGGTAGATATGCAACGGCTCTGTATCAGCTTGCCATCAACTCAAAACAAGTGGATACCATTTTACAGGACCTCAACTCGTTTAGCGTATTAATCGACGAAAACGAGCAATTGCAAAAGCTTATCTATTCGCCTGTTTTTGGGGCAGAAGAAAAATCATCTGCGATAACAAAATTATTAAAAAAAGCTAAAGCTAAAGATTTAGTCGTGCAATTTATTGGGACAATAGCAAAAAATGGTCGGTTATTTGCAATAAAGGAAATCATATTAGCTTTCAACAAAGAAGTCGATACAAGGCGTGGAAAATTATCAGCTGAGGTTGTTTCTGCTATACCATTAGATGATAAACGTCAGGCGCAAATCCACAAATTAATAATATTTATTGCAGGGGCAAAAGAGGTATCTTTGGTAATGCGTACAGATGCATCTTTAATTGGCGGGCTTGTAATACGTATAGGATCGCGTATGTTTGATACATCACTTAAAACGAAACTAAACAGGCTAGAAGCAGCCATGAAGGGTGTTGCATAATGGATATCCGTGCAGCTGAAATATCAGCAATATTAAAAGAACAAATTTCTAATTTTGGTAACGAAGCTGAAGTAGCTGAGGTTGGGAGTGTATTATCGGTTGGTGACGGCATTGCCCGCGTATATGGACTTGACCAAGTCCAAGCGGGGGAATTGGTTGAATTCGATAACGGTGTTAAAGGAATGGCACTTAACCTCGAAACTGACAATGTAGGAGTGGTGATATTCGGAGATGACCGGGGCATCCAAGAGGGTGACGTTGTCAGGCGCACAGAAACCATCGTCGATACGCCCATTGGAAATGGTCTGTTGGGACGTGTTGTTGACGCGTTGGGAAATCCAATAGATGGAAAAGGCCCAATTAAAAATGTCAATAGAGGCCGGGTTGAAGTAAAAGCCCCTGGTATAATGCCGCGGCAATCTGTCTTTGAACCAATGCAAACAGGGTTGAAAGCGATTGATAGCCTTATACCCGTTGGTCGTGGTCAGCGTGAACTTATAATTGGAGACCGTCAGACAGGAAAAACATCTATTGCCCTGGACACCTTTATCAATCAGAAATCTATTAATAGTTCGGCGAAGAAAGACAGCGATAAGCTGTTCTGTATTTATGTAGCCATAGGTCAAAAGCGTTCTACAGTAGCTCAATTCGTTCGCGCGTTAGAAGAAAATGGGGCGCTAGAATATTCTATAGTAGTTGCCGCTACAGCATCTGAACCTGCCCCAATGCAGTTTTTGGCTCCATATACTGCTGCTGCTATGGGGGAATTTTTTAGAGACAATGGCATGCATTCGCTTGTCGTTTATGATGATTTGTCTAAACAAGCTGTCGCTTACCGCCAGATGAGTCTTTTGCTCCGCCGTCCTCCTGGTCGTGAGGCTTACCCTGGGGACGTTTTTTACCTTCACTCTCGCCTTTTGGAGCGTGCTGCAAAATTAAATGAAGCAAACGGTTCTGGTTCAATGACTGCACTTCCTATAATTGAAACTCAAGCAGGAGATGTTTCCGCTTATATTCCAACTAACGTAATTTCTATCACAGACGGTCAGATTTTCCTCGAGACTGATTTGTTTTATAAAGGCATTCGTCCTGCAGTTAATGTAGGTTTGTCTGTCTCACGAGTTGGTTCAGCCGCTCAAATAAAGGCTATGAAACAAGTTGCAGGATCAATAAAGTTGGAATTAGCTCAATATCGTGAGATGGCAGCATTTGCGCAGTTTGCCTCTGATATGGATGCCTCAACACGGCAGTTGTTGGAACGTGGTGCAAGGTTAACAGAATTGTTAAAACAACCACAATATTCTCCGATGCCTGTCGAGGAGCAAGTTGTTGTCTTATTCGCAGGTGTTAACGGATATCTAGACAAAATTGCGATTACAGATATTGGACGCTTCGAGACCGGGTTAATCGATACCCTGCGTGGTTCAGGAAAAGCCATTTTGCATAGCATCCGTTCAGAAATGAAAATATCAGATGACACAGAGACTAAATTGAAAGATGCCGTTGAAACATTCGCGAAAAGTTTTGGATAGTTTTTGATGGGTTCAGGGAAGAGGAACGTTGGCATATGGCCAATTTAAAGGATTTGAAAACTCGAATTAATAGCGTGAAGTCCACACAAAAAATCACGTCTGCCATGAAAATGGTCGCTGCGGCTAAATTGCGTCGTGCCCAAGAGACTGCAGAAGCCGGCCGTCCGTATAGCTCTCGAATGCAGCAGGTGATTTCAGGTTTAGCCGCTAATGCGAGTAAATCAAACGCACCTGAATTACTTATAGGTAGAAAAGAGCCAAAAAAACATCTTTTGATCGTAATTTCAGCTGATAAAGGCTTATGCGGCGGTTTTAATGGAACAATCGCTAGACAAACGAGGCAGGAAATTAAGAGACTGGAAAATGAAGGTAAATCAGTTTTGGTTTTTATGGTTGGAAAAAAAGCAGCAGACAATTTAGGGCGTGATATATCAAATAGAACCTTTGCGAAGATTGAAAATGTCCAGGGAAGTAATGTAAATTATAGCGAAGTTGAGCGCATTACAGACAAAATATTAACTAGCTTTGAAGACAAACAAATTGACCAAGTTTCCATGATTTATAATCAGTTTGTAAATGCCATAACCCAAAACGTTGTTGTGAAGCCTCTGATACCAGCGCATGTAGACGGTGTTTCGGAAAAGGGCACTGTAAATTATGATTATGAGCCTGAGGAAAATGAGCTACTTCAGTTATTGTTGCCGCGTAATTTAACCACACAAATTTTTAGTGCACTACTTGAGTCGTCCGCAGCAGAACTAGCCGCGAGAATGACAGCGATGGATAATGCAACTCGAAATGCAGGAGATATGATAGATAGCTTAACACTAGTTTATAATAGAACACGTCAAGCAAATATTACCAAAGAGTTGATTGAAATAATTTCGGGTGCAGAAGCACTTTAACTATATTATTACACGAGCCTTAAAACGGAGCTAATCTCATGGCAGAAAACGCAATTGGAAAAGTAAGTCAAGTTATCGGCGCGGTTGTCGACGTCGAATTCGATGGAAACATACCTGATATATTAAACGCACTTGAGGTCAATAATAATGGTCAGAGGCTTGTGCTTGAAGTAGCTCAGCATCTTGGGGAACAAACCGTAAGAACTATCGCCATGGACGCTACGGAGGGTTTAGTTCGCGGAACTGAGGTCAAAGATACAGGCAACCCTATTATGGTACCTGTTGGACCTGAAACATTGGGTCGTATTTTAAACGTTATTGGTGAGCCGATTGACGAAAGAGAAGCGTTAAAGACAAAAACCATGTTGCCAATACATCGACCCGCTCCGGATTATGTTGAGCAATCAACAGAATCCGAAATTTTGGTCACCGGTATTAAAGTGATTGATCTTCTCGCGCCATATGCAAAAGGAGGAAAAATTGGTTTATTTGGTGGTGCTGGCGTTGGTAAGACAGTAACCATTATGGAATTAATCAATAATATTGCGAAAGCACACGGTGGTTACTCTGTTTTTGCTGGGGTAGGTGAGAGAACACGCGAAGGGAACGACTTGTATCACGAGATGGTCGAGTCAGGCGTCATTAAAACTGACGGCGACGGAAGTAAAGCCGCGCTTGTTTACGGACAAATGAATGAACCTCCCGGAGCACGTGCACGAGTCGCGCTCTCTGGGCTCACATTAGCTGAGTACTTCCGTGATGAAGAAGGTCAAGATGTGTTGCTATTTATTGATAATATTTTCCGCTTTACTCAAGCCGGTTCCGAGGTTTCCGCCCTTTTGGGACGTATTCCGTCAGCGGTGGGTTATCAACCTACTTTGTCTACTGATATGGGTGGTCTACAGGAGCGAATCACATCTACAAACAAAGGCTCAATTACATCTGTTCAGGCAATTTACGTTCCTGCTGATGACTTAACTGACCCTGCACCTGCAACCTCCTTCGCGCACCTAGATGCTACAACCGTGCTCTCTCGTCAAATCGCGGAAATTGGAATTTATCCAGCAGTTGATCCGCTTGATTCAACATCGCGTGTTCTTGATCCAAGAATAGTAGGAGATGAGCATTACGAGACAGCGCGTTTGGTACAAGAGGTTTTGCAGCAATATAAAGCTCTTCAGGATATTATTGCAATTTTGGGGATGGATGAATTATCAGAAGAAGATAAGTTAACGGTAGCTAGAGCTAGGAAAATCCAACGGTTCCTATCCCAACCTTTCCATGTGGCTGAGGTATTTACGGGAACACCTGGGGTTTTAGTAAGTCTTGAAGATACTATAAAAGGTTTTAAAGGTATTGCTAAAGGGGACTATGATCATCTGCCTGAAGCTTCTTTCTATATGGTTGGCACAATAGAAGAAGCTATTTCAAAAGCTGAAAAAATGAATGAGCAAGCTGCATAAAAAATTATCGAAAGAATAAGTAGTAATGTCTGACGGAATAAAAATCGAGATTGTAACTCCTTCTGAGATGTTGTTTACCGAATCTGTTGATATGGTAGTCATTCCTGGCAGTGAGGGGTTTTTTGGTGTTTTGCCAAGACACGCGGCAACATTAGCTAACCTTCAACGGGGTAGAGTTGATATTTATAATAATGGGTCTATCACAAGAAGGTTCTTTATTGATGGAGGTGTTGCGGATGTATTACCAGAGCGAGTTATTATACTAGCAGAAAGGGCCGTAGATCTGGATGCTGTTTCCGTGCAGCAACTTGAAGAACAGGCCGTTAACGCAACACAATCAGAGAGTTCATTCGTAAATGCAGTTAAAGACGCTATTTAATCATTTATTTTAAATTATCTTTGTTCAAAATATTATCTCTTTATATCAAAAATATTGTTTAAATTCTGCCATGACGTTTTCATACACATGTCTCTTAAAAGGCGCGGCTAAGGACGACAATTTTTCTGGCTTAATCCAACGCCAGTTTGAAAACTCTGGTATTTGAGTTTCAATGTTTATATCAGAGTCTGTTCCTTGGAATCTTAGAGCCACCCATTTTTGGGTTTGCCCTCTATATTTGCGGTGCCATAATTTATTTGCGAGCACTTCTGGGATATCATACTTTAACCACTTTGAGTGAATGGCTAGTATTGTTGCTTTGTCCGTTCCAATTTCCTCTTTCATTTCTCTAAAGCAGGCTGTTGTGACTTCTTCCCCATCGTCAATTCCACCTTGCGGCATCTGCCACGCTTCAAGATGATTATCGATTCTTTGCCCTGCAAATACATAATTATCTGAGTTTATTAATAATATTCCAACACAAGGCCGATATGGCCGCTTCTCATATTCAATCTCCATCATGGTTTCTTCCTAGCGAAATTTTTCTGCAGACACATTATTGAAAACGCTAATTCCATGAATCAAATCAATCGCTCTTGCTAGTTGAAAATCAATTTCTGATTGTTTCGGTTCTTCTTCGTCCTTATTATTATTTGACTGTTCCTCTACCGCATCTAATGCACCCTTTAAGTTTTCTTCGCGCACGTCTCCACCAACAATTTCTTCAATTCGGGCTAATTCAACCTCAATATCTGGCACGATACCTTTGCTTTGTATAGAAACTCCAGAAGGCGTATAATAACGAGCTGTTGTTAGCCGGATTGCACCATGTCCAGGCATTGCAATTACACTTTGGACAGAACCCTTCCCAAAAGAGCGTTTTCCCATAATAATTGCTCGCTTGTGGTCTTTTAAAGCGCCAGCAACTATCTCTGAAGCAGACGCAGAACCAGAATTAATGAGAACTACCAATGGTTGCCCATTTATAATATCTCCATCAGTTGCATATGCGTGAGAAATGTCAGTTTCACTGCGTCCACGCGTCGAGACTATCTCACCTTGCTCCAGAAAAGCATCTGCAACTTTGATTGACTGAGATAGGAGCCCCCCTGGATTGTTGCGTAAATCCAGTACGTAACCTTTAAGATTTTTTTTAGATGACTCGTTCAAATCACTTACTGCGTTTATAAGCCCTGGATTTGTTTGTTCAGTAAATTTTGAAATCCGAATATAGCCAACATCATTAAATATTTCGGAACGTACACTTCTAATTTTAATTTCATCCCTTATGATAGAAACATCAAAAGGTTCATCCTGACCACGTTGTATCGTAATAATGATTTTGCTCCCAATAGGACCTCTTAATTTATCTACCGCTTCATTCAAAGGCAATCCTACCAGACTCTCCTCGTTTGCTCCTATGATAAAGTCTCCAGACTGCAATCCTGCATTAAACGCAGGAGTATCGTCTATAGGTGATACAACTTTGACCATGCCGTTTTCTGTAGTTATTTCAACTCCAAGACCGCCAAATTTTCCTGAAGTTTCAACGCGCATTTTCTCATAGTTTTCTTCTGGAAGAAAGGAAGAATGTGGATCAAGAGAGTTGAGCATTCCATTAATGGCGGAAGTAATTAATTCTTTCTCTGTTTTTTCTTCAACGTAGCTTGTTTTTACACGTTGAAATACATCGCCAAACAAGGCGAGTTGTTTATATGCATCATTCTGATCTTCAGAAAAAGCGTTTTTAAACGACGGATTTGCTAGCCAGATTATAAGTAAGACAAGCAAAACGATGCCTCCACGTAATAATAATTTCCTGCTTGAATCGAGTTTCGTAATTGACATTCTTTACATGGGTCCTTTTATATGTATTGATGATAAAATTAATTTGGATTATCAATAAGAGATTTACCAGACATTTCAGTTGGTTTGACAATGTTAAGCAAATCTAACATTGTTGGCGCAATATCAGCAAGTGTGCCATCTGATAAACCAGTTATAGAAGCTCCAAAAATACTGCATGAAACTAAATTAGTTGTGTGAGCTGTATGCGGAATATTTTTTTCTTCATCCCACATAACATCACAATTACCGTGATCCGCTGTTACCATCAAAGTTCCATTTGTCTTTTTTACAGCTGTCATGAGTGATTTTACACATTTATCTACAGTTTCTACTGCGGTGATAGCAGCTTTCAATTTTCCTGAATGACCAACCATATCTGGATTAGCAAAGTTAATAATTATCACATCCACAGTTTCATTTTTGATAGCTTTAAGCGCGCTCTTCAATAAAGCGCTAGCACTCATTTCAGGTTGCAAATCGTAAGTTGCTACTTTTGGGGATGCAATTATTTCCCTTATTTCCCCTTTAAAAGCCGTTTCAGTTCCACCATTAAAGAAGAAAGTGACATGCGGATATTTTTCAGTTTCTGCAAGACGTAATTGAGTCTTTCCAGCCTTTGATATTGTTTCTCCAAAACCGTTATTAAGATTTATAGGCGCAAAAAGGTAGGGAACAGTCTCGTTCAAATTATGTGATAAGGGTGTCATTGCAAGACCAATGGCAGGTTTGACTTCATCATTTGTTTGAATACTTGTATTTGCTGGTTGAAAAAAAGCAGACATGATTTGCCTTACTCTATCGATACGAAAGTTAGCCATTAAGATGCCATCAGAGTTGTTCAACCCCGAATAATCTGAGATTAACGTAGACTCAATGAATTCATCCGTTTCTCCACGATTATAGGCATTTTCTATTGCCTTTTCTGGTGTTTCAGAGTGATATTTGGCTTTACCGTATTTAACCAAATCATATGCTATCTGAATACGTTCCCAGCGAAAATCTCTATCCATACTAAAATAGCGCCCGATAACGGTAGCGAATACCACTTCTTTAGGGCAAGCCTTTTTCAAAATGGAAAAATAATGAGCGCTACTATTCGGAGCTGTGTCCCTTCCATCTGTTGTTATATGAATAAAAACAGGAATATTTTGCTCAACTAGGTATTTTGCGAGGGTGATAATGTGGTCAATGTGAGAATGAACACCGCCGTCCGAGATAAGTCCCAATATATGGGCACTACCACCTGTTTTTTTTAGGGATTTTATAAAGTGGGAAAGTTCATTACTTTTAGGTAAAAATCCATTTTTTAATGCCTTAGTTATTCTTGGTAAGTCCTGTTCAATGATCCTACCTGCGCCAATTGTAAGATGCCCAACTTCCGAATTTCCAGCTTGATTTTTCGGGAGTCCTACATTAGTTCCAGAGGCATGAAGCTGGCACGTAGGATATTTTGAAATCAACTCATCAAGTGTTGGCGTGTGAGCTTGGAAAACAGCATTTGTTTCCGTTCGGTCACCAATACCTAGTCCATCTAGGATACATAAAACCAGTTGTTTTTTTTGATGCAATTTCATTCGACTCAACATAATTTTGGGACAGGCTATTCACAAGTAATCTATATTTTAAAGTTTAGGATAAACCACTCTGTTTGTTCGCCTCCAGTCAGTGTCCACAATGATATGGATGATTTTTCAAAATCATCTCCGCGCGGTATAGTTGTTCTGACAGCATAGCACGAAAAAGCAAATGAGGCCAGGTGGCGTTGCCAAACTTAAGACAGCGGTCAGCTGAATCGATTAATTTTTTTGAATGTCCATCGGCACCGCCTATCACAAAATAGCTAGCAGGAACTGCTTCGTTACGCCATGCTTTTATCAATTCAGCTAATTCCTCGGAGCTTGTATCTTCACCAGATTTGTCCATGACGACAAGACGATGACCTTTTACCCCTTTTACAGAGAGAAACTCTCTAATCTTTTTACTTTCGTCTAAAACTCTTTCAGATATCATTCTTACGGAACTATCAAGTTCAGTAATGCTTCCAGAGAAGGGTAATTTTCTAAAATAATTTTGTGTTAATTCGAAGGTGAAGTCATTTTTCTGCTTTCCAATGGCAATGATATTTAATTGCATAAATTGGACCTACGGTTTAAATAAATTTCGTTTTACAGAATTTTTAATCTGCTGATACCTTAATAGTTTCTTCATTCGCAGAGGGTGACCACATTCGTTCAAGTCCATAAAATTCTCTCACCTCAGGCTTGAACAAATGAATAATAACATCGCATGCGTCCAACAAAACCCAATCAGCCTGAGCTTTACCTTCACGACCAAGAATAGTAACCCCTGCTTTCTTTAATTTAATTTCAAGGTTTTGGGCCATTGCAAGTATTTTTCTTGAGGAATTACCCGATGCAATAACGATATAATCAGCGATGGAAGAAGTTTTGCCAAGAGGTATGGAGAGGATGTCCTCACCCTTATCATCATCTAATGATTGTACAACAAGTTTTTTAAGCTGGTCAGGCGAAAGATGACCTTGGTTTCTGGGAATAGTTTATCTCCTCTTTTTGCTATTTTATAATATTTATATAGCTTTTTTTTATGAGTTTCACAATATTTACCAGACCAATCTAGTAACTGTGTGGATTTTGTCTAATTTTTGTTGCTGAAAGTGTATTTCTAGTTGAAAAAGAATAGGCCCATTTTCTATTTAGTCCACTCCCTAAGCAACTGGGCGAACACCTGTTCCCAAGAATTGAAATACTTTTGCTAGAAAGGGCCTTGTATGTAAATTCAGGTCTATTCATCACTAGTATATCTACAATCTTGGAAATTTTGTGAGCATCCGTCCAATGTATAAATTGAATCAAATTATCCGCACCCATTATCCAAATAAAAGTAGTAGCAGGGAATTGTTGGCGTAAGTTGGAAATAGTAATAATTGAGGATGCACGATTATTTGGAAAGCAATTTGCTCGTTGAAGTTGGCATTCATAATCAAGTACCTTAAGCCAAGGTTTATCTCCAGCAATAGTTATTGCGCTAATTAGTCTGTCTTCAAATGGCATCATATTTTCATCTGGTTTAAAAGGATTTTTTGCGCTCACGAGCCACCACACTTCACTTAAATTTGCTTCTTTACGAGCAACATCAGCAATTTCATGATGTGCTTGATGAGCAGGATTAAATGAACCACCCATCAACCCAATTCTTTTTTTTCTTATCTGACGTGAAAGGCGTGATAGAAAGTGGGTTTTATTTACGCGTTTCACCGTGGGCCCTCACTTTATATTTGAAACTAGTCAGTTGTTCTGCTCCAACAGGTCCTCTTGCATGAAGTTTGCCTGTAGCGATTCCTATCTCAGCGCCCATCCCGAATTCACCACCATCTGCAAACTGGGTAGAGGCATTGGCCATAACAATCGCACTATCAACCTCCGAAAGAAACCGCTCAACAAAATGTTCGTTTTCGGTAACAATAGACTCAGTGTGACCAGAGCCATATTTGTTAATATGCGCAATTGCATCATCAATGTCGGCGACAACTTTTATAGACAAAATGGCGTCCAAATATTCTGTGTGCCAATCTTTTTCACTTGCAGCACTAATTGAGGGCACAATTTCTCTTGCCTCTTCATCTCCCCGAAGCTCGCAACCGACCTCTAAAAGGCTAGATGAGATAAAAGGCAGCAATTTATCGGAAATTGACCTGTCGATGAGTAATGTCTCGCAAGCCCCACAAATCCCTGTTCTTCTCATTTTTGCGTTGACGATTATATCGCGCGCTATATCTGGGTCAGCTCCTCTTGCCACATAAACATGGCAAATACCCTCTAGGTGGGCAAAAACAGGGACACGCGCTTTTTCTTGTACTAAGCGAACTAGGGATTTTCCACCTCTGGGTACAATAACATCTACTTTTCCATCAGCTTGTAACAAAGCATCTACCGCTTTTCTATCTGATGTTGGTATCATCTGAATCACAGAGCGTGGAATACCAACTTCGTCAATACATCTTTGCATAAGTTCTGTTAGAAAAGAGCTTGAATGAAAAGAATCTGAACCTCCACGTAATATTGCCGCATTACCAGATTTTAGACATAACGCTCCAGCATCTATTGTTACGTTCGGTCGTGATTCATATATGATGCCAATTACGCCTATTGCTGTAGATACCCGCTCAATTTCGAGACCAGATGGGACATCCCATTTGGATAGGGATTTTCCCAAGGGGTCCGGCATTTTTGCTATTTTTTCTACCCCAATTGCCATAGTTTCAATACTCTCAGGCGTTATGGTAAGTCTGTCAATAAAGGAAGCAGAGAGTTGTTTGTCAATTGCGTTAGCTAAGTCCAATTTGTTAGCTAAGATGATTTGGTTACTTGAAGCTCTTATTCTTTCAGCAATTTTGGTTAATGCCAAAATTCTATCTGAATGAGACGATTGGCCTAATTTTATTTGGGCTTCTTTTGCTTGTGAAGTTATCGAACCTACTAAATCAACAATAGATAAGCCCTTAATTAAATCGCTAGGTTGGCTCATTATTTTTCTCTAAATATTTTCATTATAACTAAATCATCAGCATGAATTAATTCGGCTCGTCCTTGAAAACCTACAATTGATGCAAAAGAGGTACTCTTCTTTCCTTTTAGCTGATTTGCCTGCTGATGTGAATAGTTGGAAAGACCTCTAGCTATCTCTTGGTTATTGGTTGTTCGCACTGAAATTACGTCGCCTCTTGAGAAATTTCCTGAGATAGAAAGCACTCCTGCTGGCAATAGTGATTTTCCAGCACTAATTGCTCGCAAGGCCCCGTTATCAATTGTTACACTCCCAGCCATTTCTAGTGTACCAGCAATCCATTTTTCTCGAGCTGTATGAGGTTCTATCGCTGAGTGGAAAAGACTTGCTCGTGCTCCGTTGAGCAATCTCTGGAGAGGGTGTTTTGCGCGCCCATCACAAATAATCATATCAGCTCCAGCATTTGTAGCAATCTGACCTGCTGCCAATTTTGTCACCATCCCACCAGAGGCAAAAGACGCATTCGCGTTTCCTCCCATCGCCATTATATCTTCTGTGATAGTATTAATTTCAGGTATATGTTTAGCATTCGGATCACGTGCCGGGTCGGTGGTATATAGACCGTCAATATCAGACAATAAAATTATTAAGTCAGATGAAATCATGCCGGCCACACGTGCTGCCAATCTATCATTATCCCCAAATCTAATTTCATATGTTGTAACAGTATCATTTTCATTTACAACAGGTACAACACCAAGACTCAGCAATGTTTTCATTGTTGCTCTGGCATTGAGGTGGCGTCGCCTAGTTTCGGTATCTTCTGGTGCGAGTAGAATTTGAGCAGCCGTGATTTGGAGTTGTGCTAGATAATGAGTCCATAACTGTACTAGTTGTCCCTGTCCAACTGCTGCCGCTGCTTGTTTTTCTTCTAGTTTAATCAAATTTGAGGAGAGCTTAAGAATTTCTCGTCCAATAGCGATCGAACCAGAGGAAACAAGAACAATTCTTTTTCCATTTGATTTTAATAAAGCTACATCCCTACAAAAGGTCTCAATCCATTCTGACCTAATTTTGTTAGTTTCTTTGTCAACCAGTAGTGCAGAGCCTATTTTAACTACAATGCATGATGCTTTTTGCAATTTTTCTGTTAGATTTTTCACTTAAGTTCAAACCTTGCTTTTAGTAATTATTTGTAAATTCTAGGGATGCCATGGTTTTTGGATTTTTCCCAAATTATCCGCTTCAATTCTTTCACTTTGTATCACATCATTTATTGCACGCAATACCTCGTTAATGCCATTACCCGAAACAGAGGAAAGTCGAAAAATGTTTGATACACCTGTTTTTTGAAGCACTTCGATTAAGTCAGTTACATAATCTTCGGGAGCTGAATCACATTTTGATAGGGCAACAATTTCAGGTTTATTTGCCAAATTTTGGTCATAGGCGGATAACTCTGTACGAACTGTATGCCAGTTTTCAATTGGATCAGTATGAGTTACATCAATCAAATGAAGCAATACGCGACATCTTTCTACATGCCCTAAAAATCGGTGTCCTATTCCCGCACCTCTATGTGCACCCTCAATAAGACCAGGTATATCAGCCATTACGAACTCTTTACCATCGATCGATACAACTCCAAGATTAGGGTGTAAAGTTGTAAAGGGATAATCCGCTATCTTTGGCTTTGCAGCTGAAACAACACTCAAGAAAGTTGACTTGCCAGCATTTGGCAATCCCACTAAGCCTGCATCTGCTATTAGTTTTAGACGAAGCCAAATCCACATTTCTAGCCCTAAAATGCCTGGTTGAGCCCTTCGAGGCGCCTGATTAGTAGATGTTTTGAAAAATGCATTTCCATGGCCTCCCTCACCGCCTTTTGCTAGAACTATCTCCTGCCCAACTTTAGTCAAATCTGCTAAAATCATATTTTGATCATGTGATAGTATTTGGGTCCCAACAGGCAGTTTCAAAACTATAGATTTTCCAGATAATCCAGATTTATCTCTACCCGCACCAGGACGGCCAGATTCTGCCTTGAAATGTTGTTGGTAACGAAAATCAATAAGCGTATTCAAACCATTCACACATTTGGCTATAATATCCCCACCTCGACCTCCATCTCCACCATCTGGACCGCCATGAGGTACGTTTGCTTCACGCCTGAAACTTATCGAACCCGGACCACCATTTCCAGATCGAATAAAAATTTTCGCTTGATCGAGAAATTTCATTCGCTTCTAATTTCGTATTTACTATTTTTTTTTTTTATATGAAAGCTTATTTTGAAGATAGACACAAATGATAAAAGGGAAAACACTCTGCTCTCCCCCGATAAACCCATTTTATGTAAAAAACAATTACTCTGCCGCAGCAAACTCCTGTACATTTACGAATGTTCTTCCACCTGTTTTTTTACAAAAATTTACCGCGCCTGGCACAAGGGCAAACAATGTATGATCTTTACCCATGCCAACATTTACACCGGGATGAAATTTTGTTCCGCGTTGACGCACAATGATATTACCAGCCAACACAGCTTGGCCACCAAATTTTTTTACCCCAAGACGACGTCCAGCTGAATCTCTACCATTACGTGAACTACCGCCTGCTTTTTTATGTGCCATCGTACTAACCTCTTATTTCTTAGTAGTTGTTTTCTTAGCAGTTGTTTTCTTAGCAGTTGTTTTCTTAGCAACCGTTTTTTTAGCAACTGGTTTTTTAGCAACTGGTTTTTTATCGGCTATTTTTTGTGGTTTGACTTTGCCCGCAACATCAACCTTTGTTTTTTTGTTTGCCGGAGCTTTTGGTTTACCCTCTGGACTGATATCCAAAATTTTGAGAAGTGTTAAATCTTGTCTATGTCCTCTAATCCTACGATGGTTTTTTCGACGTTTGCGACGAAAAATAATTAGCTTTGGGCCACGAGCTTTTTTAATCACTTCTGCTGAGACAATTGCTCCTTGGATTGTAGGAGTGCCAACCGTTAAATTTCCGTCATTATCAAGTAACATCACATTGTCTAGATAAACAATGCTACCCGCTTCGGCTTTTATAGCCTCTACCATAATTTTATCATCTTTTGAAACGCGGTACTGTTTTCCACCCGTTTTCACCACAGCATACATGGGAGCACCCTCAACAAGAAAGTTTAATGGTTACACTATTTATTACTGATTGTCTTGACGTTTTTTTTCAGACAAAACGCATCGCTCTCAATAAGCGACGAACTATACATCCTAGACTATTTCTGTCAAGTGTTGCATGGTTTTTTACAATTAAAAATGGTGACCTGAAAGGAAAGGTTAATTATTTTTTGTTATATCTGAATAATATGGTCTCCCCAATAGAGAATTGGCTGCATCTCTTCCTGAAATCCAGGCACACTCAATACGTGGCCCCGCTAACCAATCACCTGCGAGCGCAATGTTATGTTTTGTATTTGTGCGCATGTGCCCCTTATCTGGGATTTTTGATACTTTAGCATATCGCCATCTATGTCCCTTTAAATAAGACGCTTGCTTAGGAAGCAATAATAAATCAAGATTAGTGTTTTCACTGATGTGTGATTTCCATTCTTGCCACAATTTACACGCAAGGTCGTTTACATCCTTCTCTAAATTATTTTTTGAAAACATATCATTCGCATGAATTATCACAGAAAGATAAGCAGTAGTATTTGTCCTTGAAAAAGTCCATTTCGCTATGGACCACCCTATGTTTCCTTTTGTAAGTATTATGGGATCCAATCTTGGGTAAAATTTGTTTAGTTTTATGGATGACGACTTGGATAATTCGACACCTACCAAAGCGGCAATGCAGGGGAGATATTCAGAATTGAGGCTTGTCTCCTTGAGTTCAATTAAGAAGTCTGGAAGTAATGCATACGTTTGGGGTGCTGGCGTAGTCAGAATAATTCTGTTCGCATAAATTGATTCTCTATCTGTTACCGTTATGCGCCACCTATCGTCAAGTTTATCAACTGGCTTTTCTATTTTTTCAACAAGTGCATTTTGTATAATTTTGTAAGGGTAAATTAATCTCGAAACGAAAGGCTTGAATACTGGGTTACCAATATAAACTTTTCCCTTCTCAGGATGTGTAAAAATCGAAAGCTCCTTTTTTTTAAGTCCAGTTTTAACAACCCCACTAAATTCAGTATCTTTTACAGTAAAAAATTGAGCTCCATGGTCAAAAGAAAATAAAGAGTGATCTCTTGTGGATAATCTGCCGCCAGGATTTCTGGCTTTATCGATTATAAGTACATCTTTGCCGTTGTTAAAAAGTGTATTAGCCGCTGATATTCCCGCGATGCCAGAACCAATTATGACGAATTCATGGGACTTCTTTAATGTGTATATTTGAATTTTCCTTTCTTGGATTTTATTAGTGGATTTGGTTAAGTTATAATTCTAATATCAATAGTTTATGAAACAGTGCCAAAATTTTTAGAAAACGACAATAATAATGACAAATAAATCAGATGGTCTTCACTTTAATGATAGCGATCAACTAAAATTAAATAACTTTCAGATGCCGCCACCTAATATGCTAGACGCAGAAAATACATTTCAAATTTATGAACTGTTAAGGCCAATCTTACCGGAAACCAGAACCATTAAATCAAGAATAGTGAGTTCTGTCCGAGAGCTCCTTGATAATATTGATGGCCTAATTTTGGATGGGTTTGGAATAATCAATGTAGGAGAACATTTAACTCCCGATTTTCAGGATTTCTTTGCAGAAATCCGTTACCGTAAACTGCCATTCGTTATTTTAACAAATGGTGCTAGTAAGCAATCCCGAATGACAATACAAAAGTACGAAAGTTGGGGGCTACAAATAAATGATCGTGATATAATTTCGAGTAGAGATGTACTCGAAGAGCAAATATTGTATAAATTCGAAAAAAAGATAATGCGCCTAAACACCACAACCGCGCCGCTCAAAAATTGTTCTGATTTTAATCAAAGTGCGGGTGGTTTTACCAGAGCATTTCATGAAGCTGAAGCTTTTGCGTTTATGGGGAGCATAGGTTGGACAGAAACGCAACAATCCAAATTTGAAGCAGCATTAATAGACAACCCTAGACCTGTGTTTGTCGCTAATCCGGACGTTTCAGCCCCACAAAAAAATGGGTTTTCCGCTGAACCCGGATATTGGGTGGCAAGGGCAATGAGACAAGCAGTATTTCCAGTTGAATGGTATGGAAAACCATATCCAGCTTCTTTTCAAATGGCTTTGAATATTCTTCAGAAAAAAACTGATAAGCCTTTGCAAAAGTCACGTGTAGCAATGATTGGCGACTCATTACATACAGACATTTTGGGCGCCAACGCTGTAGGCTTAATGTCTGTTCTTGTTTCAAATTATGGATTGATGAGAGGATTAAATGTTTTGGAAATTTGCAAGGAGACGGACATTCACCCTCAATTTATAGCCTCAATACTATAGCTTCTTTGTGTTTTGCTGGTGGTTTTGATGTAATATATGATATATGTTTTACATTGGAATTTTGGGTTAAGAAATGAACTTAGCGGTAAAAAAAATTTTAATCACTGGCGCAGCTAAGCGCATTGGTGCGGCATTAGCGATGCACCTGGCTTCAGATGGATGGCATGTAATTATTCATTGTAATAAGAATAGAACATTAGCTGATAAGCTTTGTGAAAAGATCAAAGCAAATGGCAAAAGATCAGAGGTTCTACAAGCTGACTTGACAAATTCGGACGCATGCAAAAAATTGGTTCAAGATGCTTCTGAGGGTCAAGCACTTTCCGCTCTAATAAATAATGCATCTCTATTCATTTATGACGAAATAGATAATTTTTCGCTTCAAACGTTGCAAAATCATATGGCTGTTAATGTTGCTGCTCCTGCAATCTTGACATCTGAGTTTGCTAAAAATCTTAAGCACCAAAATAATGGATGTGTCATAAATGTTTTAGACTCAAAGTTATTTGGCCTAAATCCAGACTACTTTACTTACACGTTATCGAAAGCAGCCCTCCAAAATTTTGGAATATTGGCAGCTCAGGCATTTGCCCCAAAACTAAGAGTAAACGCCATTGCACCCGGCATTACTTTGCCATCTGGAAATCAAAGTGATGAGGAGTTCAGGCGTTCCCATCAGCGAAATTTGTTAAGACAAGGCGCGGATACAAAAGATATAGTCGCTGCCGCGCGTTTAATATTATCAACTCCCTCTATGACAGGGGAAACGATTATTCTTGATGGTGGGGCACATTTGCAGCCATTACCGAGAGACGTCGCTTTTATGAAAGATAATTAAGATGCGCGATATTAGTTTAAAACGGTATTTTCAACTTTATGGTATTGAAGTTACATGCTCAATCGGGATACACCCATTTGAACGCGAAAAACCGCAACGTATTTTGATCGATCTAGATGTACATCTTGAACCTGACAATGAACCTAGCTCTGACGAAATTTCTGAAGCGCTTGACTATGACACTGTTCGGAGAGCTGTTCTTGACCTAAGTAAGAGTAAACATTTTGATTTGCAGGAAACTTTGGCACGCCAGATTTTTGATTTGGTAAGTCAGATGCCTACAGTTATTGGGGTGTCTGTTCGTACCTGTAAACCAGATGTATACAAAGACATACGCGAAGCTGCATATACATTGTCCAATTGCTAAACTCAGCGTTGGTTGATAGACAAAGATAAATTTTACGAATTAAATTTTATTATGTTAATAGAGAAATTTAGGTATAGATATTTCAGCATTTTTTTTATTTGTTATCATATAGGAAATTGGTAATGTTATATGATGTGGGTAAAATGGATGCATTTTATAATGGTACACTTGGCCAAATGGTCTCCAAATCGCTTAGTAATGAACTTAGTAAACTTTGGAGCCCAACCAATACGACTTCAAATATAGTAGTTGGCTTTCCACTCGATTTTTTCCCAAGTGATATAATCTGTCCTGTATTGATGCCAACAGAAATTGGCAGAATGCCCTTGGAATATGAGAATACTGTATATAGCGCCCTAATTGACTCAAAAAGCTGGCCATTGGAAAGTGATACTGTAGACTATATTTTCATAACACATGCGCTTGAATTTATTCCAGATCAACAAAATTTTTTATTGGAGGCAAAGCGTGTTCTTAAAAGTGCAGGCAAACTTATACTTATGGTGCCTCATCGCGGCGGGCTATGGTCAAAAGCAGATGCAACACCATTTGGACACGGCACTCCCTTTAGCAAAGGTCAAATATTTAAAATACTAAAAAATTCCGGATTGAGCCCAGAAAAATGCATAAGAAGTTTGTTTCTGCCGCCATTTGCAGATAAATTACCTAAGGCACTTTCTGACCAAATTGAAATTATTGGAGAGCATTTATTACAGCTTTTAGGCGGGGTTTTAATTGTCGAAGCTACTAAAATGGTTTATGCAGAGCCAAGAAAAAACAGAGCAACACAGAAAAAATCTTCATTTGCGCCCATAAAAAGTCATTCTGCTTATTCTATTTTAAATTATTTTGCTTTGAAATTTTGAGAGTAACAATTGGAACTTTTGCTAGTGTTAGGGAATTTTTTATGTCAAATAGACTTGTCGAATTAAGGCAAAAAATAGATGAGATAGATGAAGCTTTGCTTAATTTAGTTAGGAGGCGTTTAGCATTGTCTCGTGAGATCGCTTCAGTCAAGGTTGAAGGAAGCCCTGTTTACCGGCCAGCAAGAGAAGCTTTGTTGATGCACAAGCTTTTTTTGCAAATAGATGATGATATCCAAAAAGAAGTGGTTACTCGATTATGGCGTTTACTATTAGCATCAAGTGTTCAGAGTCAAAAGACAACATTTAAGATTATTAGCCAGCAGGGATTAGAGAAATTTACTCAGCAATTTAGCGCTCATTTTTTGAGTTATACTTTTTGCCATACAGGACAGGAATTGATTGACCAACTTCTGGAAAGTGAGGCAGACGTAGGTTTTTTCCCTTATGCTGATCTTACACAGATCGCCAGCTATTGTGGTTTAAAGACAGGTATTTACCTAAATCACAAGATACATAATGTTGCTATAATCTGTAAAAACATTCCAGAAGAAACAGGATTTGATATATCAGTATTTAAGAGTTCTAATGTTAAAGAAGAAAATATTTTTGAAAAACCTGGTTTTCATGCAGAAACAAAATTTGATGAACTTGTTTACATTGGATCTTGGGTTAATTTATAAGCCAGCTGAAATAAAAGAAGATTACACTCTGCAAAGTATTTCAATCGGAGATTTGTTATAATGACTAAAAAGCCAAAGCCAGCTGATGTCATACAATCTTTAGTGAGTTATAGGCCTAACTTTGGGAAAAACTCATCAAAATCACTAATTCGGCTCTCTGTAAACGAGAACGGAATAGGGTGTTCTCCCCATGTTAAAGAGGCTATTCGTGCAAATGATGTGTCTCTTCACAGGTACCCAGAACAGCAAGACGAGGAATTGATTAATTCAATAGCATCGAGGTTTAGTATAAATCCAAAAAAGATTTTAATAGGAAACGGTTCAGATGAGCTTATATATCTATTGTGCACCGCTTTTTTAAATCCTGGTGATGAGGCAATTTATACAGAATACGGTTTCCTTGTGTTCCCGCAAGCAATAAAAATAGCTGGTGGAAAGCCGGTTGTCGCACCTGATAGTAATTATACGGTAAATGTTGAATCTATTATATCGAAAGTTACACCCAAGACTAAAATAGTATTTTTAGCTAATCCAAATAATCCAACAGGGTCAATGATATCTGAAAAGGAGGTATCTAAATTAATAGAACTGCTTCCTAAATCAGTTGTCCTTATTCTCGATTGGGCTTATTGTGAGTATGTGATATCTGGGCTCTCTGACGCAGCCAAGCTAGTTGAGGCTAACGACAATATAGTGATGCTTAGAACATTTTCTAAATTATTTGGTATTGCTGCGTTGCGCTTAGGTTGGGGCTATTTCCCTGCTGAAATTCTTGAAATACTCCATTCTATACGGGGGCCATTTTCTGTAAATCAACTAGCAGCTTTAGCGGGAAGAGTTGCTGTGGTGGATACTGCATTTCAAGAAGAGTCAGTTGCCCATAACCAATTTTGGATGCATGAAATAGTTAATAGATTTAATGATATGGGTGTTAAAACATTAAAGGGTGAGGCAAATTTTATGTTGCTTGATTTTAGAGATACTAACGGACCATCAGCTAGAAATGTTGCTGCCCGTCTCTTAGAGCAAAATATACAATTAAGAGATATGACCCCTTATGGTTTACCAGAAATGTTAAGAATGTCCATCGGCAGAAGTGATGAAATGGAACAATTCTCGTCATCTTTAAGAAAAATAATTCTTGAGGAGGCTCGTTGATATAAATGACCGAAAAGCTTCCAAAAATTGCTGTAATAGGGCTTGGCTTAATTGGTAGTTCTATAATTCATGCAGCAAAACTTTTCGGTGCTGCAGAAAAAATTACTGGCTTCGATTCCTCTATGGAAGTTGTAAAAGAAGCAAAAGATTTAGGACTACCAGTCACTTTGGTTGATGATATAGGGGTTGCTGTCAGTGACGCAGACATTGTATTTTTGGCTGTACCTGTTGGGGTTATGGCAGAGGTTGTTAAACAGATTGCTTCAAATCTTAAGCCTGGTGCTATACTAACAGATACTGGGTCAACGAAACGCTCTGTTATAAGCGATATCACTCCTCTAATTTCAGATAACATCTCGTTTGTTCCTGGACATCCATTAGCAGGTACAGAATTTTCTGGTCCCTCATCTGGATTTTCTACCTTGTTTAAGGATCATTATTGGCTTCTCATTGGTCGTGAAAAAACTAAAAAACCTACTTCCGTGATTGCGAAATTTTGTGAAAGATTAGGGGCGATTGTAGAAGTAATGGATGCTGATTATCATGACAAAATACTTGCAATCACATCTCATTTGCCACACTTGATCGCATTTACTATAGTTGGCACAGCCTCTGACCTAGAAAATGACTTGAAAAATGATGTAATTCGATTTTCCGCCTCTGGGTTTAGAGACTTCACACGAATAGCTTCCTCTGATCCCACTATGTGGAGAGACGTTTTTCTTAATAATGATGAGGCTGTTCTTGAGATGTTGCAGCGTTTTACTGAGGATCTTGGCTATCTTCAAAGAGCTATTAATCAAGGTGAGGGCGCTATCCTTTTAAATTTATTTAAACGAACTAGAGAAATTAGACGCTCAATAATTGACGTTGGTTTTGCAAAAAAATAATCTCTTTAAACGGTTAACCAAAACCGAACTTTACATATAGAAATTTCATATATTCCCTTATTAGGAGTTTGCTTGTCTGCCAGTTTAAATACCAATGTGATAATTTTAAATCTGGGGGGTAAACAGGCTGTATATATATAGAACTTTTTGGTAAATGCCGTTTAAAAATTATCTCCGCTCTTGGAAGATGATAATTTGCACTCACAAGCAAAATATTTTTTAAATTATGTTTTTGCATCCACTGAAAAGTAGCCTTTGCATTCCCATTCGTATCAATTGCAGTAAATTCAAGTTCAACACAGCAGTCAAAAAAGAGAGCTTGTTGGTCTGAAAGAGATAGGCTCTTTTTAAGTAATTCCTTAGAAATCCCTTCACCAACCCCAGAGATCAGCATTCTGTTAGCGTTACCTTCCGAAAGTAATTCTAACCCCTTTTGTATTCGTGCCTGTCCCCCAGTTGCAACAACTAGTCCGTCCACAGGTCGAAGAACTGTTATGTTAGCCTTTGGAAGTGTTAATATAAATTGCTGAAAGCAGGCGACAAAAACACCTATCAGCAGGATACAGCAGTATATACTTTTCTGAATAGAATTTGGAAGAAAGAACATGAAAATAACACTAGTAGTTAAAAAATTTTGAAATTTATGTATTATCCTTTTACTTCACCGCTTATTAGATAAATAATCAAGTTAATTTAGATAAGTTTGTTTTCATTTTGCTCATTATAATTGTAAGGAATTAAAAATAAATGCTTATAACTTGTAATAATTGTGAAACGATTTTTCAGATTGAAAAAAGCAAAATTAATTCGAAAGGCCAGCAGGTAAGATGTTCTGTTTGCGCACACGTTTGGACCGTCTTACCTGAGGAAGGTGACAAAATTACACTCCCCAAATTAGATTTAAGTAGGGATAAGAACGTTTTTACCGAAGATATGACAAATAAAACAGGGAGTCTAAAGTTAAGGCAAGATATTCCAATTAATAAGGAAAAGAAACACGTTAACCTTTTTGCGTGGTTAATAGGGGTGTTAGCCATATCTGCAATGCTGCTTGCCTTAATCTATGCCTCTATCATTTACCGCACTACTGTTACGGCATACTTTCCAGCAATAACGCCGATCTTCAAAATGGCTGGTTTAAACATAAAGTATTCGTCAGAAAACCTTATCATCGAAGACTTACAAATAAATTGGAAAGAAGATATTTTGAGGGTTAGAGGAAATATTCGTAATACCAGCTTAATGCGAATTCACACACTTCCAGTAAGGATTTCTGTGATGGATCCTTCAGGGCTTCTGTTATCAACTCATGAAATATGGCCAGATAAAGCCATTGTTGATGCTTCCTCTTCTGTTCCCTTTTTTGCTCAAATCACGATTGATGCGGATGAAAAAGCAGAAATTGAGGTCGATTTTTTACAAAAATAATTTAATGAGACAAATACATTTATGAAAACGGGTTGACATCCATTTTTATTACCTCTTCAACTGTTCT
Organism: uncultured SAR116 cluster alpha proteobacterium; assembly: GCA_902632595.1. GTDB lineage: Bacteria > Pseudomonadota > Alphaproteobacteria > Puniceispirillales > Puniceispirillaceae > UBA5951. Next base: position 11,963 of record CACPDC010000015.1, on the reverse strand, counting down.
CCGAGGACGAATTAGATGTATTTTACCTTCGTAGCATAAAACTTCTGATGCTTCGGGTCTTGTATTATAATTTGACATCATTACAGCACCGTAAGCGCCGGCCCCTCGGACAGCTAGGTAATCACCAGCCTTAACTGGTGGCATTAGTCTATCTTTTGCAAAGAAATCACCAGTTTCACAAATAGGACCAACAATATCTGAGAGTTCTTGTGGCTCTCCGTTCTCTTTTAGGCTGTCAATTTTATGATATGCCTCATATAAAGTTGGCCGAATCAAATCATTCATGGCTGCATCAACAATAATAAATTTTTTATTGACACTATGTTTTACATAAATGACTTTAGTAATGAGGCTGCCAGAATTTGCAACAATAGATCGTCCCGGTTCAAACCCTAGTTGGTATCCTTGATCCGCAAATAAGCGATTTACCATTTTTCCATACCCAGAAAAGTTTGGATTTGTCCCAGCTTCATAATCAATCCCAACCCCCCCCCCCTAAATCAAGGCAGGGCACATCAAACCCTTTGTTACGAAGATAATTTGAAAAATTAAGCAGCACATTATAGGCTGACTCAAATGGCTTCATATTCTTTATCTGTGAGCCAATATGCACTGCAAGTCCAGCCGGATACAGATTTGGATGAGAAATGATTTTTTGATAAAAGTTTTCTGCCTGACCGTCATTCAGAGCAATTCCAAATTTTGTACTATTTTGTCCAGTCGAGATTTTTTCATGACTTCCGGGGTCAACATCCACATTAACCCTTAGTGCAACAGAACATTTAAGGTTGTTAGTATACGCGAGTTCTGAAATACGGTCCAATTCTGGACCAGATTCTACGTTAATCTGTCCTATTGAGTGTTTCATAGCTAATAATAACTCTTCATCCGTCTTTCCCACACCAGAAAATATAATATCATTAGCTTTAATATTTGCTGCTAGTGCCCTTTGTAGCTCACCTCCCGAAACAATGTCAGCTCCTGCCCCAACTTTGCTCAGTAGAGATAAAATAGCGATAGATGAATTTGCTTTAACGGCAAAATGAACCTTACTATTAAGATTCGAAACAGCTTTTTGGAATGCTAAGAAATTCTTTCGTATTTGGTCGCCGTCATACACATATAAAGGTGTTTTATAAAGTTCTGCGAGATCGGTGTATAAATGTCCTCCAATTTTGTTTTGATCTGGAGCTGTCACAATTTTATTTTTATTTGATGAATACATGTTATCGTTCTTAAGCTTTTACTCAGTTAATCCGGTGAATTAACTTGCGAAATCTCAGATGGACGTAGAGGCATTCCTCTTTTACCACATGAAAATTGAACAATCAAAAGGCTACCTATTAAAAATAAGAATAAAATTTTTTTTATCATATTATCTTAATTACTCTCATCCGCTAGGTTAAACCTAGAGGCTATTTCGGCTAATCTTACTTTTACTTCTTTAGGTGCCGTTCCGCCAAAACTAGCACGCGCATTATAGGCAGTATCAATCTTAAGCACGTTATACACAGATTCATCGAGTTTAGGCTCAATTTTCTGCATCTCTTCTAGCTCTAATTTTTCAAGAGCACATTCTTTTTTTTCTGCTAACGCAACAATTTTTCCACTTATATGGTGCGCATCTCTGAAAGGTTTTTCCAAATTACGCACAAGATAGTCAGCGAGGTCAGTAGCTGTGGGGTATCCTTTTTGAAGTGCAGACCGCATTGCTACAGCATTGATTTTCATATCTGCTATCATGCCAGACATTGTGGCAATACTTATTGATAAGCTCTTTTGAGTATCGAAAAGGGGCTCCTTATCCTCTTGTAAATCCTTACTATAAGCGAGAGGAAGACCTTTAAGAATAGTTGCAAGCGATATAAAATTTCCTATAATTCTTCCTGGTTTTGCCCTAATTAGCTCAGCAGCGTCTGGATTTTTCTTTTGTGGCATAATTGAAGAGCCAGTAGTATATTCGTCTGATAAACGAATAAAATTAAATCTATCTGTGGACCAAATTACAATTTCTTCAGCAAGTCTGGATAAATGAACCGCACAAATTGAGGCAATACTCAAAAATTCTAGAGCAAAATCGCGAGAAGAAACAGCATCAAGTGCATTTGGCATAGGCCTTTCAAAACCGAGCAATTTTGCTGTTAGATGCCTGTCAATTGGAAAAGAGGTGCCAGCAAGGGCACCTGCGCCTAAAGGAGATTCATTTACACGGCGTCGGCAATCTTGAAATCTTTGTCTATCTCTACCTATCATTTCGATATACGCTGCCAGATGAAATCCAAAACTTATGGGCTGTGCAGTTTGAAGATGAGTATATCCTGGCATTAAAGTCTGGGTATTTTCTTTTGCTTTTTTCCACAAATTTTTTTGAAGGTTTTTTAATTCATCATCTAGATGGTCAATCTGATTTCTTAAATATAGCCTGATGTCAGTTGCTACCTGATCATTTCTGGAGCGAGCTGTATGCAAACGTTTGGCTGGCTCCCCTATCAATTCAGCCAGTCTTGTTTCAATGTTCATATGTATGTCTTCAAGCTCTACTTTAAATGGAAACTTTCCATTTGAGATCTCTGAATGAATTTTATTAAGACCATTTTGAATAGCAGTAAAATCTTCATGAGTGATTATATTTTGTTGCTTTAGCATTTCTGCGTGGGCTTTGGAGCACTGTATATCCTCTGAATAAAGAGCTTTGTCAAAAGAGATCGATGCATTTATCTCCTGCATTAAATCAGAAGGGCCAGTTTTAAATCTTCCACCCCAAATTGACGATTTCTGTTTTTTTTCTGTTGGCATGCACTAGTATCTTTCTTTTTGTGCGTGTTATAGAATATAAATGATAATGATTCAGCATAAAATTTATACAACTAGAAGAAGTTTTTTGCATCAAACAGCATTTCTTGCATTTTCGCTAATAACTTCGTTTAAATATTCACCAGCATATTCTGGAATGGATTGGCAAAAAGCTCTTATTTCACTCCCTGAAATGCCCATACATAATGAAGATGGCACAGAATTACATTTGAAACAATTCATTGGAAAACCATTACTCGTAAATTTTTGGGCGACGTGGTGTGCTCCCTGTATTGTTGAGCTTCCTCATTTTAATAATGCGGTAGATTATTTAAAGCAAAATGATGTTGAATTATTACTTATATCTACAGATAGAAGACCTAGTTCAGATGTTAGCCTATTTTTAGATAAGATGGAGATTTTTGAACCACAGAGAGGCTTTGATCCACAAGCTGTTTGGGCGAGACAACTCAAAGTATCCGCATTACCAGTCACGTTTTTAATAAATGCAAGCCAGACAAACTGCGTGTTTTACTTGGGCATCGCCAATTGGTCAAAGCCTGAGGTGATTAAAGCAGTTAAAGAACAGCTTGCTCTTTTAAATTGATGATGCTTGAACTTTTTACTTAGCTTGGGTTTCAACAAATAATTTTTACCGCAGTGACTGCGCCGATAAAAAGGTTAATTTTTTATGGTAATTTACTGTCTAATTCAGGCATGGCCTCAAACAAGTCAGCAACAAGCCCGTAATCAGCCACTTGAAAAATGGGAGCTTCTTCATCTTTATTAATAGCCACAATCACTTTGCTATCCTTCATGCCAGCTAAATGTTGAATCGCACCAGATATACCAACCGCCATATAGAGTTCTGGTGCTACAACTTTTCCTGTTTGACCTACTTGATAGTCGTTAGGGGCGAATCCAGCATCAACGGCTGCTCGGGACGCGCCAACAGCCGCACCAAGCTTATCAGCTACCTTTTCAAGCATAGAAAAATTAGAGCTATCCTGCATACCTCTGCCCCCTGAGATAACAATACCGGCTGAGGTTAGTTCAGGTCTTTCTGTCCCAGAAAGTTCTGATGACTCAAATTCAGACAATCCCGCGTTACCCGTACCATCAATATTTTCTATTTCTGCAGAACCTCCAGATGCCTTCACAGCTTCAAAGGCTGTTGAACGAACGGTGATTAATTTAAGAGGGTCCGCAGATTGCACGGTTGCTAACGCATTTCCGGCATAAATTGGTCGTTTAAAGGTATCAGGGGAAATGATTTCAACGATATCGGATATTTGCATAACATCCAAAAGAGCGGCAGTACGAGGCATAATATTTTTGCCAAAAGTGGTTGCTGGGGCAAAAATGTGGCTATAGTTTTTTGCAAGTCTTACTATCAATGGCGAGAGGTTTTCAGCTAAATTATATTCATATTCAAAGCTATCCGCAACAAGCACCTTAGAAATAGAAGCTATCTCTGATGTTGCTTCAGTAACTTTTTTTACTTTATTTCCAGCAACCAGTGCTTCAATTGGCTCCGACAGTTTTGTGGCTGCACCTATAGCGCTGAGTGTCGCTGGAGCAATTACTTCGTCATGATGTTCTATAATTACTAAAATTGTCATTATATAACCTTTACCTCTTCTTTTAATTTTTCAATGAGCTCAGTGACCGAACTCACCTTAACTCCAGCCTCTCGTGTCGCCGGTTCTTCTACTTTTATAACAGATAAACGAGGCTTTATGTCAACACCAAGTTCTTCTACAGTCAAGGTGTCGATTGGTTTTTTTTTGGCTTTCATTATGTTCGGAAGAGATGCATATCTTGGTTCATTTAAACGCAAATCAACTGTGATAACAGCTGGCATTTTAACTTTGATTGTTTCGAGTCCGCCATCGATTTCACGGACTATGGTTGCTGACCCATTAGCCAGGGAGACAGATGATGCAAAAGTAGCTTGAGACCAGCCAAGGATAGCTGACATCATCTGACCAGTTTGGTTGCTATCATCATCTATTGCTTGTTTCCCACAAATAATTAAACCTGGATTTTCTTTTTTGGCAACTCCCGCAAGTAATTTGGCAACACTCAGGGGTTCGGTTTCATGTGGAGCATCTATGTAGATACCGCGATCCGCTCCCATTGCAAGACCTGTTCTTATTGTTTCCTGGGCTTGAGTTGGGCCAATTGATACAAGTACAATCTCTTCTGCCTTTCCAGCTTCTTTTAAACGAAGAGCTTGTTCTACAGCTATCTCATCAAATGGGTTCATCGCCATCTTTACATTGTTCAGTTCAACGCCCGTCTGATCCTGCTTAACCCTTACCTTAACGTTGTAATCAATCACTCTTTTCACAGGCACCAAAATCTTCATTTTTTATCCTCTTTACCTTTCCAGGATGTTATTTTAATTAGATGAGACTTACCATTTTTTAATAGAGTTTCAAGAATGTTTTTATTTTTGTTTTCCTGTTTGGGCTCCTGGAACCCATAACACATCACCCTTGCCGTTATTATTAGCAACTCTTGCCAGAACAAACAAATGGTCTGACAGACGATTTATAAAATGCATTGCAAATTTATTTATTGGTTCCTCAGCTGCAAGTGAGGCAATTTCCCTCTCTGCCCTTCGTGCGACTGTTCGGGCAAAGTGCAGCCAGCTTGATAGGGGGCTCCCCCCTGGTAGTATAAAAGATGATAGGTCGGACAGCCCCGAATTTAAGCTATCTATTTCCTTCTCTAATCTTTTTACTTGATTTTCAGTGATTCGAAGGCTCGTAAAATCCTCCTCCCTTTCTGGAGTAGCTAAATCAGCCCCTAAATCAAATAAGTCATTTTGAATTCTCGCAAGCATCGTGTCCATTTCTGTATCAATAATAAAATTTCGAGTAATACCAATAACCGAATTTAATTCGTCTATTTCCCCAAATGCTATAGGACGCTTAGCGTGTTTTGCTACCCGTTGACCGCCGACTAGAACCGTTTGACCGTCGTCCCCTGTTCGTGTGTATATTTTGTTTAGTTTTACCAAATTAACGAACCTTAAAATAACTAGTCACGCATTAATAACAAACCGAGAAAAATAAATAAGGCGATAGCCTGAAAAACTATTCTATATCTCATGATTTTATTCGAATGAGTTTTATTATATTCTCCGCCTCTAGCCATTGTAATCACACCCCATAATAAAATACCAGCGACAGAAAGCATAGCAACAGCGATTAAAATCATTTTCCAACCCATAACATACCCCAATAAAAAATATCTTCCTAATTACAAAGATGGACTATTTCAGTTTGATCTCAACCCCGTTACGTTTTGCTGCAGCTGCAACTGTGTTTCGGAGTAGACAGCTGATTGTCATGGGGCCTACACCTCCCGGAACTGGTGTAATGAATTGCGCTTTTTGAGCTACTTCTAAAAAGTCAACATCTCCAACCAATCGATATTTACCTTTACCTTTTTCTAGATCGGCGATTCTATTTATTCCAACATCAATAATGCATGCTCCCGGCTTTATCCAGTCTGATTTTACTAGTTCAGATTGTCCCACAGCTACAATTAATATATCTGCTTGAGTTGTAATCTCAGAAATATTTTTTGTTTTTGAGTGGACAATTGTTACGGTAGTGTTTTCAGCTAATAATAATTGAGCGAGCGGTTTACCAACAATGTTTGAACGACCAATAATAACAGCATGTAAACCTGATAAATCGCCAAGAGTATCACGCAATAGTAATAGGCATCCTAATGGAGTGCACGGAACTAATTCGCTGCGCCCGGTTGCGAGTTTTCCCGCATTTACAATGTGAAAACCGTCCACATCTTTTTCTGGGTTTATTGCCTGAATGACTGAATGTTCATTTATGTGCTTTGGAAGTGGTAATTGAACTAAAATCCCGTCTATTTCATTATCTTCATTAAGAGCAGTAACAAGGTCTAATAAAGTTTTCTCGCTAGTCTCTGATGAAAGCCGATGTTCTACAGATTTCATACCAGCTTCCTGTGTTCGTTTAGCTTTATTATGAACGTAAATCTGACTCGCGCTATCCTCTCCAACCAAAATTACAGCTAGTGCAGGTGGCCTACCAATTTCGCCAATAACTTTTTTTACGATAGGAATAAGAGATTGATTTAATTGATGCGAAAACGCTTTTCCATCTATAATCTTAGCTTTTGTTGTTTTCATATTCCACTCATTATTTTTCAGTGCACTGCTCAAGACCGACGAGTAGGCACGTTTTTCCGTTTTAAAAAACAAGAATTTTGCAACTAACGACGCTAAATAAACAATTCGAATAATAAATTGCGAGTAAACTGAATAGCAAGTAGTAAAATCACAGGACTTATATCTAATCCCCCTAAGTTAGGAATAGCAGAGCGAATCCAGTTTAAAATTGGGTCATGTAATCTTGATAAAACATTAATCAGAGATCGTACAAAAGGCTGCCAAGGGTTAATTATTTTAAAAGCTATAAGCCAACTCAAAATGACATAACTGATGAGAGTAAAACAATATAAATCAACAATACTGTTTATCAAATTTAGAAGCGAATTCATTAGGTTATTTGTTCCTTAAATGATTTCTAAAAAAACCATCTGTTAAAATAATTTATTAAGTTTGGAAATGCAATTTATAAAAAGCGAATATGAAGTTATGAGGAGTTAGATTAATTATGTCAATCATTTAATCTCAATTAGCAAATGTGCTGTAAATCAACTAATGCTTATCGCGGGCAATCTAAAATCGTTTCACCATTAAGTTATGATTACTTACAATATCAGTGAGTAAATTTGGTCATTGGTTCTTTCTTTTATTTATTAATTCTTCTACTACAGAAGGGTCAGAAAGGGTGGATGTGTCTCCGAATTCTGCAAAATCATTAGCCGCAATTTTTCTTAAAATACGACGCATAATTTTACCAGACCTTGTTTTTGGTAGTGCAGGAGAGAATTGTATTAAATCAGGTATTGCTATAGGCCCAATCTCTTTTCTTACCCAAAGCTTAAGATCTTTTTCCAGAGCACTATCAGGCTCTAGTCCTGCCACTAAAGTCACATAAGCATATATCCCCTGTCCTTTTATCTCATGGGGATAACCAACTACGGCGGATTCAGCAACGCTCTGGTGAGACACGAGGGCAGATTCTACCTCTGCTGTGCCCATCCGATGTCCTGATACATTGAGCACATCATCAACTCTTCCAGTTATCCAAAAATATCCATCTTTATCTCGTTTGGCACCATCCCCACTGAAATAACGGCCCTCAAATGCTGAGAAATAGGTTTTTTCGAAACGTTTATGGTCTCCGTATACTGTTCTCATTTGTCCAGGCCAGCTTGCATTGATGCACAAATTTCCCTCAGCTTCACCCTCAAGCTCATTATTTTGCCCATCAACTAAAACAGGTTGAATCCCAAAAAAGGGTTTGGTTGCAGACCCTGGCTTTGTTGGTATGGCACCTGGAAGAGGTGTTATTAAAATTCCGCCAGTTTCTGTTTGCCACCAAGTATCTACGATTGGACACCTCGACTCTCCAACAATCTTATAATACCACAACCACGCTTCTGGATTTATTGGTTCACCAACACTTCCAAGCAACCGTAAAGATGATCGGTCATGCTTTTTGACGGGTTCTTCACCTTCTCTCATCAAGGCTCGTATGGCTGTAGGCGCGGTATAAAAAATAGATACCTTATGTTTTTCAACGACCTGCCAGAATCTACCGCTATCAGGATAAGTAGGCACGCCTTCGAACATAAGAGTAATTGCACCGTTTGCAAGAGGACCATAAACTATATAACTATGGCCTGTGACCCATCCAACATCTGCCGTACACCAGTAGATATCACCATCTTGATAATCAAAAACATATTGGTGGGTTATGGAAGCATAAACCATATATCCCCCGGTTGTGTGCAAAACCCCTTTTGGTTTGCCGGTCGAACCGGATGTATATAAAATAAATAAGGGGTCTTCTGCTGACATTTCCTCAGGCGGGCAGATAACAGATGCATGTTCCATTTCTTGATGGTACCAAATATCTCTGCCGTCGTGCCAGGAAACAGAAGCCCCTGTTCTTTTTATAACGATGCACGTCGTGCAGTTAGAGCAGTTCTTCAAAGCTTCATCTACGTTTTGCTTGAGTGGGATAGATTTACCGCCTCTGATGCCCTCGTCAGATGTAATTATACAAGTTGAATTACAATCTGTTATCCTCCCTGAAAGAGCATCGGGAGAAAACCCGCCAAAAACTACAGAATGTACGGCACCAACTCTCGCGCAAGCGAGCATTGCAATAGCCGCTTCTGGGATCATGGGTAAATATATGGTGACCCTATCACCCTTCTTAACGCCGTTTTTTTTAAGCACATTTGAGAATTTACATACATCTTCATAGAGAGACTGATATGAAATATGTTTGGATTGAGACGGGTCATCCCCCTCCCAGATGATTGCTGTTTGGTCTCCTTTTGTTTCTAAATGTCTGTCTAGACAATTAGCAGATGCATTTAGCACACCGTCCTCAAACCATTTAATTGTTATATTACCTTTTTTGTAGGAACAGTTTGAAATAGTTTTATATGGTTTTATCCAGTCAATTCGCTTTCCATGTTCTGCCCAAAAATTTATTGGGTCAGAGATGGACTCCAAATATAGTTTGTCGTATTCCGCTTTTGATATGTTGGTTGATTTTTTAAGTTCATCAGAGGGCTCAAAAATTAAATCTTTATTCATGATTATGGCTGTCTCCTCAGTATAAAAAGGCGCAAAAATCTATATTATTTATAATTGATGATAATAAGTTTGCTTATGTTTCACCTAAATAGTCAAATACATTTTTGCAGATTTCGTAATCGAAACCTGCTCTAGCTAAACGTGCCATCTGACGAGTTCTCTCTGTTTGGTCTGTAACTGGAATGAGAGAGAATGGGCCTATTTTCTTTTTTTTTGCCATTATTAATGCCGCTTCAAACTCTTTTTCAAAAAAATTTTCGTCTTCTAGCAATGCATTTGAAATAAGTGATTTTGACAGTCCTGCTTGAAATAGGTTTTGGGTGATTTGTTTGGCTGATTGTCCCTTTGACCGTCCGGCACGTACTTTCATAATCATATAATCATAATCATTCACATATCCTTTTTCGCGGCACCAATCCACGGTTTGTTTGACACATTTCAGTGCCTCTTCAATTGTGATTTCAGGCCATTTCTTTTTTGTGTATTTAAGCAGTATTAGGGTGAGCTTTTCTTCCGTGCTAGCATATCTAGCGAGGTAATTCGTAGCTTTGTTTTTAAGTCTCTTTGGATTAATAGGGTTCGGCATAGTTTAACAGTTTTTTTTATTATATATTGCAAATATATATACGTTTTTTATAGGTTCAATCTAGAACTGTAATTTTACATTTGTAAACTAAGGTTGCGGTTCTTATTGCGAGAATGTAGGTAAAGATATGAACATAGAGCATCCCAAAAGACCAGTCCAGATTGGCGTGATAAACTGGCGAGGTATGTATACGTTATATTGTAAAGAGGTTCACCGGTTTATGAAGGTAGCAATGCAAACTTTAGCAGCTCCAGTGGTAACATCTGCTTTGTTTATGATGGTTTTTACACTTGCACTGGAAGGGAGAGCAAGCTCTTTTGTGGGATCCACATACATGCAATTTCTTGCACCTGGTTTAGCAATGATGGCAGTGCTTCAAAATGCTTTTGCGAACACATCCTCTTCGATCATAATTGGCAAAGTTCAGGGCAACATTGTTGATATTTTGATGCCTCCATTAGGTTCTCTCGAAATATTAGTGGCATTTCTTTTTGGGGGAATAACGCGCGGTGTGCTTGTTGGAATTATAAGCATGACGCTATTGTCATTTATTGGTAACACTGGATTTGCTTATAATATAGTTATAGCTGCAGCTTTTCTTTTACTTGGGTCTTGCGCGATGTCTCTTGTAGGGATTTTAGCAGGTATTTGGGCAGCTAAGTTTGACTCGCTGGCGGCAATAACAAACTTCGTAATTCAACCATTATCTTTCTTATCAGGCACATTCTATTCAATTAAAACTCTTCCAGATATGATAGAGCGATTCGCTGTTTTTAATCCTTTTTTTCTAGTTATAGATGGTTTTAGATATGGAATTTTGGGTATTAATGATGGCCCAATTCTGGTTGGTCTTTTTGTTTTATTTTCTGTAAATATGGTATTATTTGTTATGGCGTATTACGTTTTAGAGTCAGGATATAAGCTTAAATCATGAGCATAATCGGTATAAAAGGATAATAATTTTATGAATATACCTGCTGGTGTTTTGCCTAGTCAAACTCTGTCTACTCTTATTCAGCAGGATGTGATTAACGCATCCTCACCATTTGATTCTGGGCAGATCCAACCCGCTAGTCTTGACCTTCGTTTGGGAGTAAAAGCATGGAGGATACAAGCCTCTTTTCTACCAGGTTTAGAATCAAAAGTATTAGATAAACTCCAAAAATTTGCTTTACACGAGTTGAATTTGAAAAAGGGAGCTGTTTTAGAAAAAGGATGCGTTTATCTAGTTGAACTGCAAGAAAGCTTGAACCTTCCAAATTTTTTAAGTGGAATGGCGAATCCAAAAAGCTCAACGGGACGTTTGGATGTTTTCACCAGATTAATAACAGATTATGCAAGAGAATTTGAACTTGTGAGTAAAGGTTACTCTGGTCCTCTATATGCAGAAATATCGCCGCGAACTTTTTCTGTGCTTGCAAGGACAGGTTCGCGGTTATCTCAAGTTCGTCTCCGCTCCGGCGCAAAGGTTGTCGATGATGGAGAGTTAACAACTCTTCAGCAGAAATTTGCTTTAGTAAGTTCAGACACTGCGCTTTCCGAGACAGCGTTAATAAATGATGGGATTGGTTTATCCGTTAACCTAAAAAGTGAAAATCCAGACGGTATCATAGGTTGGCGTGCGCGTAAACATGCTGGATTAATAGATGTTGATGAAGTAGGCCGATTGGATAAGTCGAGATTTTGGGAAGCCGTTACTACAACTGATCTGGTGGACGGTGGATTGGTGCTAAACCCAGATGAATTTTATATTTTGTCAAGCCGGGAATATGTTTGTGTACCTAAAAATTTTGCAGCTGAAATGCGACCGTATGATACAAGGGTAGGTGAATTCAGAGCTCATTATGC
>CACPDC010000014.1 GCA_902632595.1 uncultured SAR116 cluster alpha proteobacterium | reverse complement strand
TGGAACTGGAGCATGGGAGGCTGCGCTAGTGAATACGTTGCAAAGCGGCGACCGTGTATTGATGGTTGAAACAGGTCACTTCGCGAGCCTCTGGCAAAAAATGGCAAACAAACTTAATATTATGACAGAGTTTCTAGAAACAGACTGGCGTAGTGGGGCAAACCCTGAAAAACTTGCTGAGCGCCTTTCTGCGGATTCCACACACAAGATAAAAGCAGTGTGCGTTGTACATAATGAGACCTCAACCGGATGCACCTCTCCTATTGCCGAGATCCGCAATGTTATGGATGATATTAATCATCCAGCGTTGCTCATGGTCGATACAATTTCTTCTCTTGCTTCCATAGACTACCAGCATGACGAATGGGGAGTAGATGTAACAGTAGCAGGTTCTCAAAAGGGGCTATTATTACCTCCAGGACTATCGTTCAACGCTGTGTCTGCAAAAGCCCTCGAAACTTCAAAAAAAGGAGGCATGCCACGCTCTTACTGGGATTGGAATGAACAAATTCAAGCAAATAAGAGCGGTGCATTTCCATATACCCCTGCAACAAATTTGCTATATGGTTTAGAAATAGCTATAGAAATGTTGCACGAGGAAGGCTTGGAGGCCGTATTTGCCCGCCATAACCGTCACGCAGAAGCAACACGAGATGCAGTACAAGCATGGGGACTTGAAACACTTTGTCAGAACCCTGAAAACTATTCTAGCTCTTTAACAGCTGTAATGCTTCCCGAAGGACATGATGCTGATAAATTTAGAGAAATTGTGCTAAATAATTTTAATATGTCTTTAGGAAATGGTTTGTCAAAACTTGCTGGAAAAGTTTTTAGGATTGGTCACTTAGGAGACTTTAATGACTTAATGCTTCTTGGTACATTAAGTGGCGTTGAAATGGGTCTATCGCTAGCGGGTATTCCACATCAAAGGGGCGGTGTAGAAACAGCGATGCAAAAGCTATCTGAGGCCTCTAATAAAAAGTGAATATTTCATCAAAGGGAGAGTAAAATTATGGCTGACGGTTTATTACAAAATTATATTGCTGGTGATTGGGTTGAAGGAACATCAGAAATTGAAAATATTAATCCTTCAGACCTTAGTGAAGTGGTAGCACAACACGCGCTTGCAGACACAAATCAAGCAAATCAAGCGATTGAAGCAGCGCAAGCGGCACTTTCCACATGGAAAAATGCCAACCCTCAAACTAGATTTGATATTTTAGACACAATAGGCCGCATCGTTATATCGAGGCAGGACGAGCTTGGGGAAATACTAGCGCGGGAAGAAGGAAAAACACTAGGCGAAGCAAAAGGGGAAGTGTTTCGAGCGGGTCAGTTTTTCCAATTTTACGCTGCAGAAGCAATCCGTCGGACCGGTGAACAAAATCTTTCAACACGTCCCAACATTGATATAGAAATCGTAAGAGAACCCATTGGCGTTACAGTGCTCATAACACCCTGGAACTTTCCTATAGCCATTCCTGCTTGGAAAATCGCTCCTGCGCTAGCACATGGAAATACAGTAGTACTTAAGCCATCAGAAATCACACCAACAAGTGCTTATTATTTGACCAAAATTATGGAAGAAGCGGGCTTACCTGCTGGTGTATTCAACTTGCTAGTGGCTAGAGGAGAAGATATAGGGGAAACCCTAGTTTCTCATCCAGCTGTCGCTGGTATTTCATTTACTGGCTCAGTACCAACAGGGCGAAAAATTGCGCAAGGCGCAATTCAAAATATGAAAAAAATTCAGATGGAAATGGGTGGCAAAAATCCGATGGTTATTATGGAAGACGCTGATTTGGATGTAGCTATTCCAGTAACAATTAACGGTGCCTTCTACCAAACAGGACAGAGATGTACAGCTTCATCAAGAGTTATTGTTCACGAAAAAATATATGATGCGTTTGTTGAGCGTTTTGTGAAGGAAATGGAAGGCCTATCTGTTGGACCAGCTCTTGACCCAAAAACGCAAGTTGGCCCTGTGGTCTCAGAAACACAATTGAAATCAAATCTTTCCTATATAGAAATTGCGCGTAATGAGGGTTGTGAAGTGGTAAGTGGTCAACATCTTGCAGAGCGTAATACAGGTTTCTTTCAACGGCCTGGCATTTTCTTAAATGCGACAAACCAAATGCGTTCCTCCCGTGAAGAAATCTTTGGACCTTTAGCATCTATCATTAAAGTGGATAATTTTGATGAAGCTGTTGCAACCGCAAATGATACTGAATTCGGTCTTTCATCAGCTATCTGCACAACCTCTCTTTATTATGCAAGAGAATTTAAGCGCCAGTCAGAAGCGGGAATGGCTATGGTTAATTTGCCTACGGCAGGTGTTGATTATCATGTTCCATTTGGTGGTCGTAAAAACTCATCTTATGGCTCGCGTGAGCAAGGACGTGCCGCAATTGATTTTTATACTACGACAAAAACAACATACAGCTTCGCTGGCTAGATTTTTTATAAGGCCTAATTCTTATATTCTTTTTTTTCTTAGACAGATGCCTTGCTTATAGGAAATTACGTCGCCTATTTCAGATTTGATATAACCTTTCTTGTTGCATCGAAGAGGGGTGTGTGTAATTTGTTTAGAATTGCCAATCTATCAAACAGATCTGGATCTTTGGCAAGAGTGTCTCGCAATGAACTACCAAATACCTGTCGTAATTCGGTGCCAATATTGAATTTTGAAACAAGACCACTTTTTGCTAGCCTTCGTCTGACCTGATATGGAATTCCAGAGGCCCCATGGAGTACAATTGGACATGCGATTTTTTGCGAAATTTTCTGCACTAACTTCTCATCAATTATAGCAGAGCTATCTGTTTGTAAATGAATATTTCCCGCCGAAATAGCAAGTGCGTCAACACCGGTCTCTTCTACCAACTTGACTGCTTCACTCGGTTTTGTACCCTTTGAGCTTTTAGTACCAGCATAACCGACAAAACCAATCTCACCCTCAACGCTCACACCAGCTTTATGCGCAATAGATACTACTCGACCTGTTATTTCTATATTCTGCGATAATGGCTTTTTTGAGCCATCAATCATGACTGATGAGAAACCTGCTTCGATAGCCTCTTCTATTTCTTTAATTTCATATCCGTGGTCCAAGTGACAGACGATTGGAACAGACGCCCTTTCTGCAGCATATCGGAGCATAGGCCCAAGTATTGATAATGGTGTGTGAGCCCTACACCCAGGCCCCGCCTGCAATATCACTGGCATATTTTCGGCTTCTGCCGCAGCTACAAATGCTGTTACATCTTCCCATCCAAGCACTACTAACCCTGCTATAGCCTGTCTATTCTGCCTAGCATGAAACAAAACTGGTTCTAGTGAGGCGATAGTCATTTAAATTTTGCTATCATATCTTTAATTCCTGGGATGGTTTCGATCTGCCATGCATGTTCTGGTTGAAAATATTGCACGAGAGGCCTCTGAGAAAGTCCGGCTAAAATAGTAAAATAATACATCTCATAACCAGGAGCGACAACACATGGATGATAACCTGCAGGAATAACAAAACTAGAGCTATCTGTTATATGAAATGCCTCTCCAGTACTACTATTCTCTGATTGTAATAACTGCATCCCAAAGCCGTTTTTTGGTTTAAACCTAAAATTATAAACTTCATCATGTTTTGTCTCATCTGGAGACCTATTTGTATCATGCTTGTGCGGCGGAAAGCCTGACCATCCTCCCTGCCCTACTGTGTACAACTCAGAAACTAATAATCTGCCTACCTTTCCTGCTTGTTTTTGACCTAATATATGTTTTATTTTCCGATGTGTTTTTGTGTCATCTGAGCCATATTGAACAAGGTCAATATCATCGGGCCGAATAACAAAAGGCTCCAATGTTTGTTCAAATTTAGCTCCCGCAATGAAAACCTCGCATTTTTCTGAGAGACAAATTATTTCACCTGTTTGACCAGTGGGAACATAAACACCTTCTGGCTCCCCATCCCATACGTTGTTGTTTCGTCTACCAACCTTCTCGATTACTCTATCACCAACCAACAAATCGATAGTCCCTGTGGCTGGTACAACACAACTTTCATAATCTTCAACCGAGTAGGAAAAGCGCTCAGCTTTTTTTAATTTTACGATATTAAAATAAGTTAGTGGAACATGACTGTTATTTCTGTCAATTATAGGTAAATTATTGTTATCGTGTGGTGGAATATGCATCACTTTACCTCATCCAAATCTAATATTGATGTTATAAACCAAATTTTGTTTCTGACTGAAATTTTCTAAGACTTTCAATATCCGGCATAGCGGAAGCACACCCTTGTCTACTAACAACCATGGCCGCCGCAGCTGCGCCAGTCCTTATTGCCTCCAGCCAATTTTGTTCATGTACAAGATGGCTCAGCAAATTCCCTAAAAAAGCATCACCAGCTCCAAATGGCTTAATTGCTGTAACCTGATAGATTGATACGTGCTTTCCTAAATGATTCCAAAAGATTTCGCATCCAGAGCTTCCAACTTTATACAGGGTTACCTTAATATCTGTGGCAAATTTTTTAGCGTACGATTTTCCTTCAGATAAAGACCCCCCTGATAACATAGCAAACTCCTCATCATTTCCTACAAGCAAATCTACATAAGGACAAAAATCTGAAATTACATTTTTTGCATGATTGGGAGATCGCCATGCCATTTCGCGATAGTCGATATCAAAAACTACAGGACACCCACTATCATTGGCATTTTGCGCAACTCTTCTTAATTGTTGGTTTGCCTGTTCACTGGAAAGAGCCGTTCCAGTAATAATAATCGCTTTAGCAGTTGCAAAAGGAAGTTTTTCCAGGTGGGTTTCATTTAGAGTCAAATCTGACGCGTTATTCCTATAGATTACCACCTCTGGCTTTTCAGCATTCACTTCAGCGATTGCTAGTGAGGTTCTTTGCCGGCCAGTAGTTCGACCAACATAAGTTAATCCAACTCCATAATTGCGTAGATTGTTTGCTACAAAATCACCAATAGCATCTGTTGATAGGCTAGAAAGCAACTCCACGTTCTGTCCAGAGCGAGCAAGCGCAACCGCGATATTACCAGCAGAACCTCCAACGTCTGAGCTAAAAGTGTTTGCGCTAGATATTTGGGTTCCTGCTGGGGTTGGATATAAATCGATACCAGCCCGTCCGACAACAATAAAGCAGCCATCTCTCGAAAGAGAATTTAACCAACCCGGCATAATATCACTCATCTTGCCTTTCCCCTTCCTTAGGTTTGCAAACGATACCCCGCATTTTTTCTTGCCTTATCAAGAGTATTATAGCCAATTTTAGCATACTCTAACGGGTTAGCTTTTTCAGGGTCTTGCTCTGCCTCAATTATTACCCAGCCCTCATATCCAGCTGCATAAAGCTGCTGCATGACATCATCATAATTTATCATACCGTCGCCAGGCACAGTGAAAATACCTTCCAAAACACAATCTAGAAATGAATCTTTTTGCTGATTTATAGAATTCATTACTTGCCTTCGTATGTCTTTCGTATGAACGTGATTAATTCGATTGCCATGATTGGATATGACGGATGAAATATTTCCACCACTAAACAATAAATGCCCTGTATCCAGCAATAAACCCACAGCCTCACCTGTATTGGCCATTAGACTATTTATTTCACCTTCAGTTTCTACCGCTGTTCCCATATGATGATGAAAAGTAAGTGGAACTCCCTGCTCAGCACAATGTTCAGCCAGAACTGTTAGCTTTTCTCCGTATTCTGCCACATCAAACTCTGTTAGCTTTATTCTGCTGGATAACGGCCGGGATTGCTGATTTTGAATTGTCTTATGTGTTTCGCCATACACAATAACAGACGCACCTACCTCTTTAAAAAGGGTAAGCTGAGGAGTGATTTGTTTTATTTCTGACTTAATATCATTTTGTATTAGAGTGCCAGAGTACCATCCTGAAACTAAACTTAAATCATGTTTTTTTAGTACATTGCTTAGAGCACCTGCATTTTTTGGAAATTTACCACCTGTCTCTGTACCAGTAAAACCGGCTAGTCGAGTCTCGCGTAAGCATATTTCAAGAGGCGTATTACCACCAAGATGTGGTAAATCATCGTTACTCCAAGATATAGGAGACATCCCAAGACGTATTTCCATAGCTAAAAACCTTTTTTACAAAAAACAAAGAGTAATGACTAACTTTGCTGACCCTCCGCATTCCCAGTTTCAGCATCCTCAAGTAACTCTGGATACCGCAAGTCAATGCCCAAGAGTTGACGTAATTCAGGGCTACTATTTGCCATAACCTCAGGGGCAACGCTCCTCTGTAGATCTTCCATCGGCTTAACAAATTTTGGTAAATACTGTCCAAGAATAGATGTTCGTTCTGATTTCGAATAATTTGGCATAGAACAATGCCACGTCATGCCAACAAATAACAACATAGACCCTGCGGGGCAGGTGGTTTGAATAAATTCTTTATCAAATTCTTTTTGTGATGGATAAACACCTCGTTTTTGAGAATGAGGAACTAAAGCTGTAGCGCCATTTTCAGTTGTAAATTCATGTAACGCAATTAACGACTGGCAATTCATGTGATAACTTGAATTTATCCCAGTTGGAAACTCATCCTTGTTATACATATCCCAATAGGGATAATCCAGGTGCGGTTCTTGCCCTGGCGCACCAGGTAGCAATCGATTTGCCGCGAATGAACCGAGTATAAAATTATTTCCTAAAATTTTTGAAAAAACACGCATTACAGCGTGATGTTGAACCATTTCGATAAATATCTGCCCCTTGTTGAGTAAGTTCCAAACGCGTCGTTGCAAATGTATTTTATCTGAATGCCCACCGTGAAAATGAGTAGCCCCAATTTTATCATCTGAATGAATTTGAATTATATGATTGGCGATGTTAATTTCTTCGGGATCAAAAACTTTTTCGAACATGAAAAAGCCAGGTCCTTCTAATAATGCTTCTATTGCTAACTCTATTTCATCATTGGAAATGCTTCGTGCCATTATTTTTTCCCATCGAAAAATCTATTTAACAAAATTCAACTTTGATTTCGAAAAAAATCGTTTAATTTTTTAATTCGGCCTCTAGTTCAGCTAATTCTGCACCACCTGCCATTAAACTTCTTAAATTTTCTGTGTTCATATCTGAACGACCGCCGTCAGCCAGAATTCGGCCCCTATTTAAAAATGTAAATCTATCCCCAATTAGACGTGCATGCAGGTCATTATGCGTAATAAAAATTATTGCTATATCTTTTCTATTCCTTACTTCATTTATTGTCCTCAGCACTTCTAATTGTTGTTTCTGACCGAGTGCAGAAGTTGGCTCGTCAAGTATTAAAACTTTAGCTCCAAAATAAATCGCTCTAGAAATGGCAAGTGTTTGTCTCTGACCACCTGACAAAGTTCCAATGGGTTGATTAGGATCCGCAACATCAATCCCAAGCTTGGCCATCTCTTGTCTAGTAATTTTACTCATTCTGTCTAAATCTAAAAAAAAACCCTTGTTAATTTCTCGACCTAAAAAGAAGTTTCGAGATACACTCATTAATGGTTGCAAGGCTAGATCTTGATAAACGGTTCCAATACCAGCCGCAGCCGCCTGACGTGGTGAGCTAAATTTGACTGGCTTTCCTTCAATAATTATTTCTCCCTCATCTGGTACGTGAACTCCAGAGAGACATTTTATAAGAGTAGATTTTCCAGCACCATTATCTCCCAAAAGTGCAGTCACCTCCCCCTTGTGGGCTTCGAATGAAATATCTTTCAATGCAATTATATTTCCGAAAAATTTTGAAACACCTCTTAGTTGAATAGTTGCTGTCATGTCATCCCCGTAAAACTCTATTTCTCAGAAACTGATTTAGAAGAGCAGCCCCAAGAACCATCATGCCCAGCATCACCCTAAACAGATTATTGTCGATGAATGGAACAAAATTTATTCCTCGGCTGGCAATTGCAAAAATCAATGCTCCAAGAACGGCGCCTATAACAGAGCCGTATCCTCCCATAAGTGCACAGCCTCCGATAACCGCTGCAGCTATAGCGTGTAATTCCCGGAAATCTCCAGCTTTTGGGTCAGATGCTCCCGAGGTCATGACCGTGAGAACACCTAATAAACATGCTAGGCAAGTTGAAATCATAAACAGGCTAATTTTAACTCGGTTTACGGGCACACCGACCGCTCTGGCAGCTTGAGCATCTCCACCGGCTGCGTATATCCAATTACCGTATCTAGTTCGGTGGAGCATAAAAGCAGTAATTATCACCAAAATAACGAAATAATAAACTTCAGCATCAAAAGGAAGACCAAAAGCCTTGTCAAAAGCGAATATGTTATCAATCAATGTTGGGTCTTCTCCACCACCGGCAGGCGGTTTAAGATATGGTTTTACAGAAAGCCGAGATTGATTTACCAATGTTTGCGATAAAAAAACAGCAAACCCTCTGCTCGCAAACCAGAAACCTAGTGTCACTATAAAGCTTGGAAGCCCAGTTCGAACAACTATAGTTCCCATTATGAACCCCAGAATCGCCAGTTCGATAAACGTAATCAGGATAGCAGGGACAACTGGAACACCAAAAGTTAACAACAGAGCAAACGAATGTCCTGCTAACGCTATGTTTGCACCCATACTCAGGTCAAATTCGCCTGCTATCATTAATAATGAGGCGCCAATCGCTAAAATGCCAACAAACGCAGCCAGCTCAACCCAAGCCTGAATTCCAATTGGGTTCGTCCACATAGCAGAAAACGTGCCACTAATGCTTGTAAGGGTCATGAAAGTCACGACAATGATAGCCAATCCAAAAACAGAGCCAAGTTCAGGACGAGATATAAAACTCTGTAATGAACTAACCTTTCTTAATCGCTCATCTTCCATAACCAATGATCCATTAATAGTTGAAAGAAACAAAAAAGGGTGGACGATGTAAAAACGTCCACCCTCTTAGATTTTAAAAAATTTACCGCTCTACACCAGCAAGCGCCTTAACTTGCTCGATATTAGCAGTAGTCACAAATCCAGGGCCTGAGTTAATTGAATTACCAGGTAGAGTTCCATTGCGGTGATTTAAGTGAAGAACCACTACAGGAATGTAACCTTGCAAAAATTGCTGCTGATCAATAGCGTAATGAACGGTACCACCTACTATACCGTCAACAATTGCTGGACCGAGGTCGAAGCAACCCAAAACAATATCACCGGCTTTTCCAATCTCCTCAAGCGCAGCGATGGTTGGATCACAACCAGTTGGACCAACAGCCATTACAGCACCAGTGTCAGAATTTGAAGTTAAATAAGCAATAACAGTATTTTTGATGTCATCAAAGTCAGTTGAAACCTCAACCATATTCAGCTCTTCTCCTAAACCATCCGCAAATCCTTGACATCTGTCTAACAGCGCTGAATTAAATGGTTCGTGATTAAAGCAAACGCCCTTCGAGCCACCTAGGCTTTTTGTGCGCTCACCGCCTCCAAGACCAGCTTCATATTCTGGCTGTCCAACGTGCATAATTGCGCCTAACTCTTTCGAGACACCTGCGCCTGAGTTCATCGAGATAACTGGAATTCCAGCATCTACCGCGGCTTTGATCGGACCACCTAATATGTTTGCGTCTGGAATTGATACAACAATACCATCCGGGTTTTGAGCGATAGCAGCTTCAATTAATGATGCCATTTCGTTGAGGTCCCCAGTCGGAGGATTTCGATATTGCACATTAGCACCTGTATCTTCTTTAGCTGCCTCTACAGCATTACGAACAACGCCCCAAAAAGCATCTGTGTCTGAGCCGTGAGTTACAACGATAATATTGGCTTTGTGGTCTCCAGCGTTAGCAACGCCAAATGACATTGCGAGCGCTACAAACGCTAATAGTATTTTTTTCATAGTTTTATTTACTCCCAAAAGTATAATTATGATGTTCTACAAATATTTAAAAAATATTTAATGAGATGTAAAAACAACATTTGTTGAAAATCAATTAAAATCTCGGGCAAAAGTTTTATTTTTTTGACATTTAAAAAACTTTCTTTAAAGCAATTTTTCAAAGAACAAAGCTCTTAATTTTTTTTGTTCAAAAGCAATGAGTTGCACTTAATTTTGAAATGTAGAATTTGTATTTATAATACATTTAAATTATCGATTATTATAATATTGTAAAATCAAACAGAATGTTAAGATAAATTTCTTTTATTTTACTTTTATTATCACAAAATTAATTTACCGATTCTTACTTTATTGACTTAGATTTTTACTGGACTTGTTGCTACGTCTTTCATCATATTATCCTAGATGCGAAGTAATCCAACAAATAAAGATTAGCTATATGAATCCGCAAAAACAAACTGAAGCACCACTTATCTTACGCAGATTATTTAATAAAGCGGTTCTTGTCGCAGACCCGATGCATACTATGCCTCGTTATCTTCCTCAAAAACCTACTGGCAGAGTTATTGTAATTGGAGCTGGAAAGGCAAGTGCTAGGATGGCTGAATCTGTTGAAGCTCATTGGGGTGCCTGCGAGGGCATAATAATTACAAGATATGGATATGGCAGGCCTACTAAAGGAATTGAAATCATAGAGGCATCTCATCCAGTTCCAGATGAAAACGGCGTTAATGCGACAAATAGAATATTGGATATGATGAATAGTTTGAGTGATGATGATTTCGTTATTTGTTTGATTTCGGGTGGTGCCTCCGCTCTGCTATGCTCCCCAATAGCCTGCCTTACATTAGAAGAAAAACAAAATATCAATCGTAGTCTTTTAGACTGTGGTGCTTCTATTGATAAAATCAATCTAGTTCGAAAACATTTAAGTAATGTGAAGGGCGGACAACTGGCAGCAGCTGCGTATCCAGCAAAAATGCTAAGCTTAATTTTATCGGATGTTCCTGGAGATGACATTCAATTCATTGGCTCTGGACCCACAGTGGGGGATAATTCAACTTTTAAGCAGGCCATGAAAATCCTCTCAGATTATAATATTGAACTGCCTAAAAGAGTAGTAGAGTATGCTGACTCCCAATCAAAAATTATTTTACCTACTGATATTCGCCTTAGTAAGACGGAAAACATTATTTTTGCAGCACCATCTCAGTCTTTAAAAGCTGTTTCAAAGATGGCTATTGAACAATACGGATTTGAGGTGATTAATCTTGGCGACGAACTTCAAGGTGAAGCAAGAGAAGTTGCTCGTAAGCAGGCAGAGCAGGCAATTCAAATCCAACAAAAATTGTCCGCTGTTAAGGCGCCAGTACTTCTTCTTTCTGGGGGTGAATTAACAGTAACATCTACTGGTAATGGAATTGGTGGACCAAATGCAGAATTTTGCCTCGCTTTAGCAATAGCATTAAATCAACAGCAAGGAATTTTTGGACTAGCCGCAGATACAGATGGTGTTGACGGAATAGCAGAAGTAGCAGGTGCTGTTATATCGCCGACCACTTTAAAAGATGCGGAAAAATCATTTATCTCACCCGCAATGTCATTGAAGAAAAACGACTCCCATCGTTTTTTTGAAAAAATCAATAGTCAAGTTGTAACTGGGCCCACGTTTACCAACGTGAATGATTTCAGAGCAATACTAATATATCCAAACTAACGTCATCAAATTTTATATAATTTGGAATGTGAATAATGTAACGATCTAAATTCGCGTAATAAAGTTTAATTTAATTTGAGGTTATCACACATGATTTATTTTTGTATTTCGACTAGATGCTACCACCTGATTGCGTGCTATCGACAAAAGACCAGGCACCATAAATAAAGTAGCAACTGTTGATAAAGCTAGCCCGCCAAAAACTACCGTTCCAATTCCCCGATAGAGCTCTGAGCCTGCACCAGGAAAAATAACCAAAGGAACCAAACCAAAAAGGGAGGTGAGGGTGGACATAAAAATGGGTCTTATTCTATTTCGCGTAGCTTCTATAATGCTTTCATCAACTGCCATGCCCTCCTCGCGGATCTGCAGACAGGTTTGCTCAACCATCAAAATAGCATTGTTAACAACAACGCCTGTTAAAATCACAAACCCAAGCATTGTTAGCATATCAAGAGGTTGCCTCAAAAATAAATTAAGAATGTATAATCCTATAATACCTCCTGCTGCTGCTATTGGAACTGCTAAAATAATTATTCCAGGAAGTATAAAAGACCTAAGTAAAATAACCATTAATAAAAATATAACCCCAAGCGCCGTGAAAAAGTTTGCCTGCATCGCTACCCATGTTTCCTCAAGTGCACTTGCTGCACCGCTTACCGAAATTGAAACACCATTTTTTTGTGCGATTCGTTCTAGTTGGGGCAATACGTTTGAGTTAATAGTATTAATAGCTGTCTCAAGTGCAATTGCTTCTTGAGGTCGAACTCGAATCGTTAAAGCCTGGTTTCCATTCAATCGTCTTATTGTTTGTGGTGCACTAATCATTTCCACGCGGGCCACTTGATCAAGCCTCACCAATAGACCTTGTCTATTTATAACGGGCATTGCTGACAAATCATCCATGCCCATCTCGCCTGCATCATCTCCCATTAATATCAGTTCAACCAATTCACCATTAATTGGTACATCTGCGATACCAAGACCATCGTTTAGAATATCAATTAATGAGCTAAATTCTCGAGCTGTAATTCCAATTTTCACCAATTGCTCAGGAATAGGAGAAATACGTATTTGTGGGGCCCCTGAGTCAAGACTTGGTAATATTCTAACTTGATTACCATAGCTAACAGGAAAAGATTCATCCAAAATTTGGGTTAGTTGCCTAGCAACTGATACTAAACTCGCTAATGAGGGGCCTGTTAAATCAATATTTATTGAACGTGAACCACCTACAGAACGTCCAAAAAGAGAAGCCTGAAACACAAAAGCTCGCGCACCTGGCTCAGAGAAAACTGGTCTCATCAAAACTGGTCTTAGTTCTGTAACACGATTTGGGTCAGTTGCTGTTGCACCTGCAAAACCGCCCCCATCAAAAGCAACAAAGAAAAAACGCTCAATTCCGGGACCGTCACCCATCTTTTCTGATTTCTCCCAGAGAGGGCGTGCAGACGCTTCCATTTTATCTGCAATTTTTTTTGTTTCATTAATCGAATAACCTGGGGGTACAAATATTCTTCCTAACATAAAGTTTGCGTTACCGTCTGGCAGATAATCTAATTTTGGCATCATCAAAAAAATCACCGCTACACTCGAAACAAGCAAACTAATTACTGTCAAAAGCGAAATCTTGCGATTTCTGGTAGTATAGCTAGCAAATCGCACCACCAGCGAAGATATTAATTTTGCTGTCCAGCCTAATATTGGTATTGGTCTCATATTTTGAAATCTGTCACTGCGTCCTGCTAGAAGCTTTGACGCTAATGCTGGAATAACCGTGACGGACACTACTACGGATATCAAAACGGATACAGATATAGCTATACCAATATCGCGGAAAAGCTGCCCTACTGGTAAGTCAAGCATTATAATTGGCACAAATACCAATACAGTTGTAAGAGCGGAGCCTAATATAGGCGCCCAAACTTGACGTGCCCCCCGATAAGCAGCCGTCGGCGCATCAATTCCTTTCTGGCGTAATCGAAAAATATTTTCAAGAGATACGATTGATGCATCAACAACCATCCCTATCGCAAATGCCATTCCCGCCAAAGATATTACATTGATAGAAAGTCCAAACCCTGAAATTGCAACAAAGGTGCCGACGACGGATACCGGAATTGCTATAAAAATGACCATAGTGGGATATAGTGAACGCAGAAATAAGAGCAAAATACATAATGCTAATATACCACCTATCCAAATATTCTGCTGAACAAGGTCAATTGCAGACCGAATATACGCCGTTTCATCGTAAATAATATTAAGCTGCAAACCTTTTGGATTAAGAATTGATTTATTTAAACTCGTAACAGAGTTCGATAACGCTTGCATTGTAGAAACAACATTTATTCCGGGTTCTCTCAATGCGTTGATAATTATCGCGTCTTGACCATTTAGACGTCTAAAACTCGTTCTTTTTTCAACAGCAAAATCAACTTCAGCAACATCTGACAATAACACGGGCGAGATTTGTCCGTTCTCGTCAAAATCTGCTCGCAATATTGTGTTTAAAGCCGTCTCTGGTGTATATGCGATTGCTTCAGTTCTAACTGTATAAACTCGCTTTCCTTGGTGCACTCTTCCAACAGATTGAAGCGTAGTGGCTGTTCGTAGAGAGTCTAGCACAACCGATGTTGAAAGTCGGTAAGAAGCTAGCTTTTTAGGATCAATTATCACCCGGAGTTGTTTTTTGCCGCCGCCATTATAAGTGATTTCGGCAACCCCTGGAGTTCTGGCGAGAAAGTCCACAACTTTAGACGAAACGAAACTTCCCAGGCTCTCTAGATCCACATTTTGACCTTCCACCGCAACCAATGCCATTCTGGCAATAGGACTATCGTCAGAATTTGATGTTTGAACTTGCGGGGCTGTTGAATCACTTGGAAGACCAGAAATTCCTGCAAGTTTGGAGAGCAAGACGGTCAAAGCTCTATCCATATCAGTTGACAAAGAATAAGTGAGGGTGACCCTAGCTGAACCATTAGAAGACCTCGATAGAATTTCTTCAACTCCAGCAAGGTTAGAAAGTTCTGTCTCTAATCTATTTACAATTTCTCGATCAACGTCTTCTGGTGCAGCGCCGGGCCAGGAAACTCTGACCTGATAGATTGGCTTTTCAATATCAGGGGATAGCTGGATCGGAATAGTTCTTAATGCGACTATCCCAAATAAAACTATCAATAGCATAATTGCCATAACAGCTACAGGACGCTCGATGGCGTTTTTAATAAAACCATTCATAAAATTAAACTCTTTCGTGCATCCTAATTTTCTGTTCCGATTACATCCATTTGGACTTCCCTACCGTTTGGCAATCCACTTAAAATTACAATCCCATTCATGCTATTAGAGGTAGGGGTAAGTTCGAACGAGAGTGTTACAATGCCAAATGGCAACACCAATTCAGTGTCAAAATATAGAGTATCATTTTTCCGAATTACTAATACGGGTTTATCATTATAAAGGCTTGCTTTGCTAGATAATTGGAATTTTGCTTTTTGTTCTCCTCGACTGCTCTGCCATTTCAATAGCCAATTTTTTGCATCATCTGCTAGCTCAGTAGGGATTTCTTCTTCATTCTCATCCTTCTCTGTACTTTCTTTCAGATTAGGGACATTTCTTTTTGGTATTTTACCCTGCTTAACAGCAGCTCCGTCATCTAATCCTTCATTTCCACGAGTAATTACGAGTTCCCCTTCTTCGAGACCAGAACTTACAATAATACGCTCATCAATAGCAGCGCCCAAACGCACTGCTTGACGTTTGGCAACACCCTGGTCGAAAACAAATACAATATGTCCGCCAGCAACTGGAATAACGGCATCTTGAGGAATAACGAGCAGTTCCTTGACTTCAGAACTTGGCACTAAAACAACTATTTGCGCTCCGTTAGAGCGAATATCGTCAAAAATATCGCCATCAAAACTTAATCTTGCGGATCTAGATGAAGTCCTTCTATTTTCTTCTGGAAGAATTACCCTTAGTGAGAGGATAAAGCGTTCTCCGTTGAGGCTACGTGCTCTGAGCTGATCCTCAGATTTAATAAAAGGAATATATTTTACAGGCAAATCTAATTCTACTTCATAACCTTCTTTGGTCCTAATACTAGCAATTTCATCACCTTGCCTTGCAAATCCTATTTTTTCTGAAAATATTGACTTTATTTGCCCCTCTACAGGTGATTTTATAGTAGCATCTATAATATCTTGCTCTAATTTTTTAATTTGTAGCAGCAACCTTTTTTCAGTTAAACCTAACCGTTTCAATGAATACAATAACTCATTTTTTTCTTTTTCACGAATTACTAATTGTTGTCGTGCCGCATTAACCGCGATTTCAGCATTTTCAGCATTTTCGAATGAAATTGCATTACTTCGAGCTAACTTTTTTGTATACTCTGCTCTTCGGTCTAACAATGCTAACTGTTCGGCAACTAGTGATAAAAGTGAATTTTCATACTCAAGATTCTTTGTAAGAGATGCAAATTCGTTTCTAGTTGTTTCTAACTCTGAAAGGTGAATTTTAAGCTGATGGTCAATCAAAAAAGTGTCTTGTCTCCCAATTATATCATCAACTTCGACTAAGTCTCCAATTTGCAGTTCATTGATTTCGATTTTGGCCGTGGCACTCGCTGTGACAGAAACTGGGTCACCTGCTACAACGTAACCAGAAATTTCAGTATAATTTGGTATAGTCATTTTTTCGACACGCTCTGCTTGGACAATTGCACCTCTGCTCTGTTGAGCAGATAAAGGGCTACCAATAACGATGCAGAGTAAAACAGTTATTATTGTAAAAATAAAATTTCGAGTTTTACTATCAATTATTTGGCTAAACATACTGAGCAATCCTCTAAACTTGAAGAAAATTTAATTTTTTTCAGTCAAACTCATAAATGGTAACATAAAAAATATCCATATTTTTTTTGCAAATTCTAACTACTTCTGAACAGTTTATTCTCTCAGCAGCAAAATTGAAAAACAAAATAAATGCTTTCTTGTTTGCTATAACAAACAATCTATATATAACCCAAATAATTGTGATTTACATTGTTTCAAATTTTTAGAACACAACTAACCATATTTATTCGATTTAACGAAATTAGTTATGCGAGCAACCTAATTCTGGAGTAGTAAATGATAAATAATGAGATGCAATTATCCAAAATAATGATTTTTTGGTTAAAGCAATATCTTAAATATCTGATTGTTATTGCTTTTGGTTTTTATTTCTCACAATCGGCTGCTGCCGCAGATTATAAATTTAAATTTCATCATTTTTTAGGCTCAAACTCATTTTGGCAAACACAGATTTTACAGCCTTGGGTAGATGAGATAGAACGTAACAGTAATGGTCGTATTTCAATTGAAATTTTTCCTTCAATGACACTTGGTGGAAGGCCGCCTGAGCTAGTTCAACAAGCACGAGATGGTGTTGTAGACATTATTTGGACAGTAAACGGATATACTCCCGGCATGTTTCCACGTTCTGAAGTTTTTGAGCTTCCAACTGTTTTTACTAACGACCCTGAACCTGTAAACCTTGCCCTTTTTGATCTTTTTGAGAGCGAATTAAAACCAGATTATTCTGGCCTAGAGGTTATGTTTTTAAGTGTACATGCTGGAAATGCTATTCATATGAGAAACCAAGCAGTTCGAACGCCATCTGAGCTTGTAGGAAAAAAAATAAGAACACCCTCTCGAACAGGTGCTTGGAGTATTGAAGCGTTAGGGGGAATACCGGTTGCGATGCCAGTACCGGAACTTCCACAATCACTTCAAAAAGGCGTGGTTGATGGTGCGTTTGTCCCGTGGGAAATTATTCCAGCATTACAGCTACAACATCAAACAAAATTCCAGATAGAGGGATTTAAAAACGAACGCATAGGCTCACTGCTTTTCCAAACGTCAATGAATAAAGCGAGATGGAATGATCTTCCAGATGATATACAAAAAATTTTTAAAGATGCTTCAGGTCCTGAGTGGTGGGCCGAAATTGGTCAAAAGCTAAAACAAGGCGAAAAAGAGGGAATTAAAATAGCTATAGATTCTGGAAATACGCATATTATTCTCAATGAAGATGAGACCTTTCAATTCACAAATATTCTATCAAGCGTTGTTGAAAGGTGGATTAAAAACGTAGCCAAAAAAAATATTGATGGAAAAGCGCTTGTCAATAAAGCTCGAAAGGCCATAGCATTTCATTATTCTAATCAATAGCGAAGGCTTAAGATGCCCTATTCAAATTTGTTTGCCAACTTATTACGAAATCTGATCACTGTATGGGCGATTGTTGGTGGCTGTATTCTTTTACTTGTTGTCTTTCTAAATGTTTCTTCCATAATCGGAAGCATTTTTCTAAAACCATTGCCAGGAGATTTTGAACTCACAAAAATGGGGGTTGCGGTGGCAATTTTTTGTTTTCTACCATACTGCCAGCTCTATCGACAAAATGTATCTGCAGAAGTCTTTACTTCATGGATAAATATGAAAATACGTTTGCTGCTTGGTCTGATTACGTCTACTTTAGCTTTTTTTTTCTCCATTCTTTTGGTCTGGAGTATGTTTGAGGGTATGCTTGACCAAAAAGCATATAACTACACAACCACTATTCTGCAATTTCCTATTTGGATTGCATTTATACCTGTGCTCTTTTCACTTTCTCTCTTAGCATGCGCAAGTATTTTTACTCTTAAACAGGATTGGAACTCAGGTTTGGCTCTAAACAATAGAAATGATTTAGAGAGTCGGCCATGACAGAACCCATCATTTTGGGAATTAGTTCTTTAATCGTACTCGTGTTTCTAATTGTCCTCAGAATACCAATAGCTTACGCAATGATTCTTACAGGTGGATTAGGTATAGTGAGTATCAACGGTGTGGAAACTATTTTTAATCAATTTAAAACATTAGCATATGGTCAATTTTCTATTTATGATTTGTCTGTTGTTCCTTTATTTATTCTAATGGGTGCACTCGCTTCCAGAATAGGACTAAGTAGTTCAATATTTGCAGCTGCAAATTCATGGCTTAGCTGGTTGCGTGGAGGAAGTGCTATGGCCGCTATATCTGCTTGCGCAGGTTTTGGTGCTATCTGCGGATCCTCTATTGCTACTGCATCCACGATGGGGCGCGTTGCATTACCTGAATTACGAAAATCCAATTATTCAGCATCGCTTGCAACAGGTGTTTTGGCGGCGGGTGGGGTATTGGGAATTTTAATACCACCATCAATTGTGCTTATTATTTACGCTATAATTGTAGAGGTAAATATTGTATCAATGTTTGCTGCAGCTTTATTACCAGCCCTATTAGCAATAGGCTTATTTTTATTAACAATCGCTGTTTTTGTAACTGTTTATCCACATGCTGCACCACAAACATATAAAACCAGCAAAGAGGAACGAATACGGGCGACAATCGGTGTTCTCCCCGCCGCATCAGTTTTTATTGTCGTATTAGGCGGACTATATGCTGGATTATTTAATCCAACACCAGCAGCCTCCCTCGGAGTATGTCTTGTACTTTTAATTGGATACATAAACCAAAAATTAAATCTCAAAGAAATGAAAGAAGCATTTTTAGAGACCGCTAGCATGTCTGGCATGATTTACTTGATTTTACTTGGCGCAGAATTAATGAAAATTTATATGAGCCGGATAGGTCTTCCGCAAGCTATAGCTGATTGGATATTAGCCGCTGGATTTGAACCAATGACCGTATTAATTGCGCTACTAATAGGGATGATATTACTAGGCTGCCTATTAGACAGCCTATCTATAATTTTACTCATAGTACCTTTTTTCTGGCCGGTTCTTGTGGAACTGAATGGTGGCGTTAATGTTTCTTCAGAAATGGCAGGATTTGGGATGACAACAAACGATTTGAAGATTTGGTTTGGCATCCTTGCGCTTGTCGTTGTCGAGGTTGGCCTCATCACTCCACCAGTTGGAATGAATGTTTTTGTTATTTCCTCCCTTACAGATGATTGTGATATTGCAGATACGTTTAAGGGTGTAACCCCATTCTTTTTTGCTGAAATAATTCGTATATTCGTCCTTATTTCATTGCCTTTTTTGGCTTTATGGCTACCTAATATTTCATCTGGATAGCTGGTGTATTGTATTCTATTTTACTTTTATAAGGAAACAATAGATGAGATTGATGAACTTAATTAAAAAATGCCTTTATTCCTTAAAAATCATAATATTTCTTGGCAGTATTTCTTCCGTAATTAATGCAGCAGAGAATGACCTAGCATCAGCATATTTATGCATAGATAGTGAAGTAATTCTTCCATCGAAAAATCTGGAAGAAAAGGTAAATCTCTCTAGGCAGTTGATGGCGAATACCACCCTTCTAATTACTGATGGAAAACTTCTTTTTTTCAGACAGCTTTTTAGAAATAAAGGATTATTTTTTAGTCCTGTAACTGATAATAAATCAGATCAATTTAAAGTTCTCACCTTTAAAAATTTAAATGTTGCAGTAAGCATAAAGAATGGGGATCAAGTAAAAAATGAACGGTATTTATGTGAATACAACAGTGAGCTGACCACACTGATCAAAGATTTTAGCGATAATTGGCCAAGCCGTTTGATTAGGTAACTTTTCTGTTTTTTAGCTATTGTTAGGGAAAATGCTCATACTTTACTTTTACATTAAGCGCAATACCTCCAATCATATCTTTTCATATTCATAGGATAAGAGAGGGCCACAGGCATTTGAATCAAAGGTCCATCATCACCACTTCCAAATCGAGCGTTAAAATAGATTGCTTTTTGTTTTCTCCAAGACAAAAAGCAAGTGTTGAACCCACATAGCCAGACACTTTAATAATGTGATCAAACTGCATCCCCCACGCCTTAATTTTTATTTGTGTGAACTAAAAAGCAACTAAAATATCAGACGGCTAATTTACTAATCCATATTATTCGATTAATAATAAACGCCTATATTCTGTTTTCTATCGAGATATTAATTTAGATATTGCTATAGATAGACTGATTAGTTCAATTATTCAGAAACAGTGTTATGAAAAAGAACAAACAAAAATCAACAAATATAACACCGATCATCGCTGATTTCACGAGTGCTTCCATAAGTTACAGACAAAAATTTGGGGGTGGAATTAAACAAGATATAGCAAAAGCTGTTGGTATTAAATCCGGAATTAGACCAGATATTATTGATGCAACTGCTGGTCTTGGGATAGATAGCTTTATACTAGCTTCTCTGGGGTCAAAGATAACACTTATCGAACGCTCCCAGAAAATTCATAATCTTCTTGCAGATGGAATGAAAAAAGCGTCTGGTGTGGGGGGCAGAACTGCTGAAATCATATCACGCATGAAATTAATACATGGAGATGCTATTGAATTACTTCCTACGCTATCAACAAACGTTATTTACTTAGACCCGATGCACCCTCCGAGAAACAATTCTGCCCTTGTTAAATCCAAAATGAGGCAAATGCGTTCAATAGTTGGAGAAGATTCTGACCATATTGAACTTATAACAACGGCACTTAACTCAATTTGTGACCGTGTTACGCTGAAATGGCCTTCTCAATCTCCGCTGCCCTCTGTTCTCCCAAAGTGTTCGCACAAGATTTTAGGCAAAAGTATTCGGTTTGATATTTTCATCAAGTCAAATTAAAAAAGTTAATAGTTTTGAAAGTTAAAACATATTCTATAATTGTAAATCTATTCAAGAATGTGATTTCACGCGTGTAGATTTACCACCTGGTACTGGTGTCCCGCTCAGACCACCCCTCATTAAAACTTTTTCAACTCCGCCATATTGCTCCACAATTTGTGCTTGATCAGCTAAAGCTTCGTTATTGATAATATTTGGGTCTATCATATTAAAAAGCTCGTTTTCATAAATTTTTAAAACTTCACTATACTTTTCATTTGTTGCTAGATTTATAAGTTCGTCTGGATCCGTCTCAAGGTCGTAAAACTCTGGCTCAAAATTAACGTAATGAATATATTTATATTTTCCATCCCTCACCATGAATGCCCCAGAGATTGCGCCTGCCCCGTGATATTCACTAAATACTAACCTTTTTTTATTGTCTTTGTTTTTAGCAATTTCGAATAATGACTCTCCAGATTTTTCAGCTGTTTCTTCTATATTGAAAACATCCAGAATTGACGGGAACACATCGATTAAAGAAACGGGGGTTTTTACAATTAATCCCTTGGGAACACTATTTCCAGCTAAAATCATAGGAATTCCAACAGACTCCTCATACATAACCGATTTTCCCCAAAGACCCCTCGCACCAAGGTTTTCTCCATGGTCACTTAAAAACAGAATATTAGTATTATTTTGTAACGATATTGCCTCTAATCTGTCTAATACATCCCCAATCAATTTATCAACAAACGTACATAACCCAAGATATGAAATGATGGCCTCTCTCCTGTGCGAGTCATCTCGAAAATATTTGTCAAATGTAATACTTTTATTGAACGCCAACCACCATGGATGATTTACTAGCTCCGGATTGAATTTTTTTAGCTTCGGTAAGTCAATATTTTTATATAAATCGTAATATTCATTTGGAACAATAAGAGGAAAATGAGGCGCTATAAATGAAACATAAAGAAGAAAAGGGTTATTTTTTTTTCTACTTTTGGAGCGCTCTTCAAGCCATTCAATAGCCTTTTCTGAGATACTTCGGTCATATTTTGTATACTCCGTTTCACCTGGTCCAATATTTTCTGAAAATTTTTTGCTTTGCGGTCTCTCTGGCAAATTAGGACGTATAGAACCCATCACATCTCCAACCCCATTGGCTATGTGCATTGGCATGATTTGTTTGTCAAATCCTGTTTTATCATTCTCTGAACGAAAGTGTAGCTTGCCAATTGAAACGACATCGATATTTTTTTTCTGCAAATAATGACCCCAACTTGGTATTTTTCCATCATATGCAATTGCGTTATCCCAGCACCTGTTCTGATGAACATATTTCCCCGTTGAGAAGCAAGC
The DNA here is from genome assembly GCA_902632595.1 of uncultured SAR116 cluster alpha proteobacterium. Taxonomy (GTDB): domain Bacteria; phylum Pseudomonadota; class Alphaproteobacteria; order Puniceispirillales; family Puniceispirillaceae; genus UBA5951. The sequence continues at coordinate 28,771 of CACPDC010000014.1, read as the reverse complement.
ACGAGCGGACACACAAATAGGAGAGTTAGTGGATGCATTTTCAAAAATAACACCTTTTTTAGCTAACTTATCTAGATTTGGCGTTCTAACTATTGGGTTACGATAACAACTCAGATAGTTTCGACTGTGTTGGTCTGTCATAAAAATAATAAAATTTTCACTACTCATCAATTATCCAATATTTTAGTTAGAGAGTTTTTCTGCAAAATAAAAAAACTGTGAAATATTTCAATTTATCAAGTGCTAAACATATAGCGTGCTATTCAATTTAGACGGTCTAGCGCCCATATAAGTGATTCCGCTCGCATTTATATTCAAATTGACCATTAATTTCGCAAGTTCTATGGATGAAGTGTACCCTTCAAGAACCGGAACGTCCCATCCTCTCTCTTTCAAACCCCTCTCAATATGGGGTTTGAGGAAAAATGTCATTGAGCAACCAAGTGTTATAACCTCTGCTCCATCTTCGATAATCGCTGCCTCTGCTTGATTCACAGCCCTTTCAACGACAATATTCTGATCTCCTCTTGCTACAGCCTCACATTGTTTAGTAAGTGTATCAGGATCTGTATCTCCAGGTCTTGGCAAACTGTACCCTATACTTCTAATGGAACGGCATCGATGTGTTAATTGGTGAGTTCTAATAAGATCCCTGTAATATACGTTATGGACGCCTTCAATATCTATGATTGAAAAACTATCTCCAAGCATGGTCGCTAGATACATTTGGGAGAATGCGTTTGCTGTCACAACCACACCAAATTCTCTACCAATCTCACGTGATTCTAAAAATCCTGGCTCTCCACCTCCCAAAAGGATTGCTGCGTTATATTTACCAGTCTCACAAGCCTCCCTAACGCACCCCATTCTTGCTGTTGCCGCATGGGCAAACTCCTCCCTGGTTTCAACAGACCAATTTCCGTAAGGAGGTTTTGCTCCCGGATGAAGTTCCCAATCGACGTCTTCCAGATGAGGAAGTACAAAATCAGCATTCAATAACCTTTCTTCTTTAGACTTATCTTTTGGCACAGAATAACCCGGCACAGTAAACTTATCTTCATCTGGTAGATGAAATGGAGGGATTAATATAAATTTATATTTTGAGTCTTTTGACATTACTTGAGTCTCTCTGGTTAGCCTGTTTGTTTAAAAATACTTTTCACTCAAAAATTTTAATTGTAAAGACTGTTCATCATTATTTTTTTTAATGCCTTTATTTATAGCCCCTCACTAGATTATTTAATTTATTGAGAAAAAAATTAATCCAAGTAACACATTATAAAAACAAATATGGACACCAATTGAGTTTTTCAAATTTTCACTTTATTAATGTTTTCATAAAAATTAAATTCAGCGTATTTTAACTTATATTTACGGAAATTCTTATTGCGATATCGATACAAGAGATAAAAATCATATGAACCCGAAAGAACATTTAATGCACCATTTAGGCGAGAGCAGCCGTTGTGTTTCAAAGATGGCTTCTGATCCAGAACTTATTGCTCTACTCTCTGAAATAGCGAATGAATGTGTGAAAAGATTAAATTCAGGAAACAAATTGCTTTTTGCAGGAAATGGCGGGAGTGCTGCAGATTGTCAACATATGGCGGGAGAATATGTTGGCAAATTTTTATTTGAAAGACAAGGATTAGCAGCTATTGCATTAACAACAGATAGCTCAATATTAACTGCCGTCGGCAATGATTACGGATATGAGACGCTTTTTTCAAGACAAATCGAGGCACTTGGCAGGAGTGGCGACCTATTATTTGCTTATTCAACCTCTGGTAATTCTAAAAATATCATTAAAGCAGTCGAAACAGCTGCTAAAATGGGTATCTGCGTGGTAGGAATGACAGGAATGAATGAAGGTAAATTGGATGCGATGTGTGATTTTCTTTTTAAAACTCCATCAATACAAACACCACAAATTCAAGAGGGCCATCTTATTGCCGGACACTCTATTTGTACGATAGTTGAACAGCTAATTTTAAACTCTCAGGAGAAAAATAAATTTGATTAACTTTGATTGTAAACGCGCATCAAATATTGAAAATTTTTTGTGTTGGCTGAATTGCAAATCTCTATTGAAATTTATTTACCCCTGTGAAGTTTTTATATTTTTATTAATAAAAATTCCAAGATGATTTAATTTTATATACCTAATCCCCCCATCAATTTCTCAGGATACCTTGTGCCAGCTGTTATACCGTTAGGAAAATTTAAATTTAAAAGCTCTAGTTCACTAGCACTCAGGTTTAATTCAGACGCTGCTAAATTCTCCTTAAGATACTTACGTTTCTTCGTCCCTGGTATTGGCACAACATGGTCTGCTTTTGCCATAGTCCAAGCGATGGCAATTTGCGCCATTGTGCACCTTTTATTTTCGGCTATGTCCGATAATACCTGTAAAAGGGAAGTATTTTTCTTCAAATTATCCGGCGTAAACCTTGGATGACCTCTTCTCCCATCATTTTCCGACAGGTCATTCACTGAATTTATGGTGCCTGTTAAAAATCCTCTCCCCAGCGGCGAATAATTTACAAACCCGATATTTAAACCAGCAAGTTCATCAATTAAATCTTCACTTTCCCTAGACCACAGAGAATATTCTGTCTGAACGGCTACAATCGGATGAGTAGCATGGGCTTTTTTTATAGTATCAAAACTAGCTTCACAAATACCTAAATATCTCACTTTACCATCCTCAACAAGGCGTGACATCGCTCCGAATGTCTCTTCAATAGGCACATCGGGATCTACCCTATGTTGAAAATATAAATCAATGACTTCAGTATTGAGGCGTTTTAAACTTTTTTCACACGCTTTGATTACATATTCTGGACGCCCATTGACAGGTGTCTGCGGATTTACCATTCCTAAATTCCCGAATTTAGTAGCCAAAATCACTTTATCTCTTTTTCCAACTAATGCTTTTGCCAATAATTCTTCGTTTAGACCGTTACCATATGCATCTGAACTATCGAGAAATGTGCAACCGACTTCAATTGCCTGATTTATTGTCGCAATGGATTCTTTATCGTCTTTTTCCCCATAAACTGCAGACATACCCATACAGCCAAGACCCAATTCAGAAACTTTTAATTCTCCTAACTGACGTGTCTTCATTGTTTTTTCTCCCATCAATATTTTTTAAAAAAACCTTTAACTTTAATCTCTATAATCTAACAAAATCATATCTGCTGCTTTCTCAGCAATCATAATTGTTGGAGCGTTTGTATTTCCAGAGGTTATTGTTGGCATTATTGAAGCATCTACAACTCTCAACGAAGACATTTTTGTAACTCTTAATCGTTCATCAACAACAGCCATTCTATCCTGCCCCATTTTACAAGTGCCAACAGGGTGATATGATGTTCTTGCTCTATGACGAATAAAATTTAAACAATCATTATCACTTTTTATTTCCGAGGATGGGCTATATTCTGATAAAATTATATCCTTTAGCGCAGATTTGCGCATAATTTTTCGAATTTCCTGCATTCCTGCAACTAAAGTATCACGATCCTTTTTTGATTCTAAATAGTTAGGTTGAATAATTGGAGCTGTAGAAACATTTGCACTTTTTACCTTTATGAACCCACGGCTCTCGGGCCTCATCAAGGCTACATTAATTGTAATCCCATCAAATTTATGGGGGACACCTCCAAGGTCTTCCGTACTAAACAATAAAAGCAATGCTTGAATATCGGGATTGGCTGATTCTGGTTGAACTGCAAGATACCCTCCGGCGTAACATGCACCCATCGCAAGCATTCCTTTTCTAAAAAAAAGATACTTAAGGCCTTCTTTTATTTTCCGCAAAGGATCATGGTATAGCTTATTGGCAGTAAAAGAAAATTTAGTTTTATATAGTAATGGTGCATTTACATGGTCTTGGAGGTTTTCTCCTACACCACTTAAATCCGCTATGACAGGAATACCAATCCGTTTTAAATGTTCAGCTTTTCCAATACCAGATAACTGTAATATTTGCGGTGATTGTATAGCTCCTGCAGAAAGAATAATTTCTTTTTTTGCGTAGACCAAAAATTTTTGGCCTGAATATTCATATTCAACACCAACTGCTTTTCTATCATCGAAAATTATTTTATGGACCAATCCATTAGAAATAACAGATAAATTGTTTCTTGATTTTGCTGGGTTTAGGTACGCGGTAGCTGCACTTGATCTCCTGCCATTTTTTGTTGTCCATTGTATCGGTCCAAACCCATCTTGACTCAAACCATTGAAGTCCGGGTTAAAATCGTAACCTGCCTCAATTCCTGCATTTATAAACGCCTCTGCTATCGGGTGCATTTCGGCAGGATCACTTACCCATAGTGCTCCTCCTGTACCATGGTAATTGTCTTCCCCTCTTTGCTGATTTTGAGATTTCTTAAAATACGGAAGAACATCATCAAAACCCCACCCAACATTACCCAATTGTTGCCAATGGTTATAATCATCTGGGTTTCCTCGCATATAAACCATTCCATTAATAGAGCTTGACCCACCTATCACTTTGCCACGAGGAGTGGGCACACGATTTTTCACCCATTTCTCGCCAGGCTCAGTCTCAAACATCCAATTGATCTTTGGATTTCTGAAGTTCTTTCCATAACCAATAGGAATATGTATCCATGGATTTTTGTCTTTTGGGCCTGCCTCTATCAATAAAACGTTATGTGTGGTCTTATCAGTTAACCTATTGGCTAAAATACATCCAGCACTACCGCCACCGATAATAATGAAATCAGGATTTAATTTGCTCATTTCCATTTTGAATCTTTTTAGCTAAAGCTCAAATGTTCATCTCAAGGATATAAAGTCCACCAGACCACCTGTCACCTGCGTAAACAATGCCATTCTCATCTGCATATACCTCATTCATTTGGATCGAGGGTACCCTTGAATTTTTAGGTCCCTCTGGAACAAAATATCCAATAGTTTCAGGCTGGTATGGATTTTTAATATCATAGACTCTTATGCCTGCATTGAAAAAACATCCAATTATTATCTCTTCACTGTGAAAAGAAGGTCCCGGTCTGTTTTCATGAACATTATGAGAACCAAAACGACCTCCTTTCTGAATGTACTCTTCGACTGGGGGGAGAGGTAAGGTAGTTATTGGTACAAGATTTTGCTCATTTCGAGCGTCCAGTATCCAAGTAAGCTTGGGCCAGTCTGCGCCATCATCTTTTATACACTCGTCTGTTACGACTATTAGACCTCTGTCGAATAGGGGCATAACTGTATGAGTAAAACCAGGATACGGATTATGTGGCGACCAATGAGAAACTACTTTTGGACCACTTTTATCAGCAATATCGAGAATAAATGCACCCCCATCAATATATCCTAAATATGCCCTATCGGGATGTGATGGATAAACATTGGCGTTATGTAACCTAAATGCATCTCCGCCACGAAGATTTTCTAGTGGTTCTGGTATAATTCTCTCTGGCATTGGTTCTTCATCTTCTTTTCTTGTTCCTGGCATCCACCATCTACCAGCTTCTTCCATTCTTGAAGGGTTTTTCACATCAATAATCTGGTAAATCTGATCATCTCTTGGATGTTTTGGTATAAAATCTGGAGCTCCACTCGCCATATGTATGTATTCGCCATCAACAAACCACAAGCAATGCACACCTCTAGAATGAGGTCCAGCTGTCGAATAAAAATTAATCGACCTAGGGTTTTCCGGAACACTTAAATCGAATAGTTCTACACCAGCTTCTGGAAGCCCTAGCTGATAAACTTGATAAGCAACCGCTAAAATATCGCCGCATACCTCAAGTGAATTTGATCTCATGTTCCCATGCTTCAATTCAGTCTGACAAATTACCTTAGGGTTTCTAGGGTCTGTGACATCCACCCCCGTAAAATTTTTAGGGGGGCCTTCATGCGCTATCCAAAGAATCCGTCTGCCATCCCTAGCAAGTTGCATTGACATGCCCTCTCCTACACCTCCAAAGCCATTCAGGGTATTATGCGCCAAGAGTTTCATATTTTTTGAGAGGCCTGCACCCATTTTTTTCTCCCTGCTTAATTTTTGTTTCAATCTGTTACTCAGAGATTGACCCGAAGTATTAGAACTGTCAAATTCTAACAAATTTGATCCTCTAGTATTTGGTAGCTTGAAGACAAACTATAATCTTTTTCCATTTTTTGTTGAAAAATCACAAATATGATATTGAGGTTTATTGAACAAAACAACAAAAGGAGGGGAGAGATGCCAATATACAAAGCAAATGAAATGATAGAAACGCCTGATGTAAAACGTCCACATATAAGCATGATCCAATATGGTGGAGAATTAATTAAAGCTGGTCTGGTTACTTACTATGAGGGCGATGCACCCCCCCCCACATTATCATCCAAATGATGAACAATGGATTTATTTACTTGAGGGTAGTTTAGCTGTACTAATGGGCGAAGATGTAAAAACAGCTAATGTGGGGGATTTAATTTATATCCCAAGAAATACCGTTCATGGCATACGCCTGTTAAACAACAAATGCAGATTCTTCACTTGTAAAAGTCCCGCTGGAACTGGTGGTTTAAGTGAAGATTACCAACCGATTGGCAATCTTGATGAAATTACAAAAAAATTAAATGACCATGTTTAGAAAATTATCGATAACTTATTGAAATATCGATAATTATTGAAAATTTCAATAAAACTTTACCTATCAACTTAAGTGATTTTAGATATTATAAAAAATAATACTAAAATCACTTTACAATTAAATTTTTATAGCATTACCATTTATATCATTATTTTTTGAAAGGGAGAAAAATATGAAATTCAAAATAGAGAATATTATAAAGGGAGCTTTGGCATCTTTTATTGGGGCCTCAATGGCTTTTACTGCCAATATTGCATTTGCTGATTATCCTGATAAGGACATAACATTCATAGTTCCTTATTCACCTGGAGGTGGATCTGACCAAATGGCAAGACGTCTGCAACCAGGACTAGAAAAGGCTCTTGGTGTGAACGTTAAGATTGTATATAAGACAGGCGGCGGTGGAGCTGTCGGATTTAGTGAATTACACCGCTCTAAGCCGGACGGATACACTATTTCGAATGTGGTTGTACCTAACGTTATTATAACCTCAAAAGGCGACGGTATTGGATATAAGCCAAAGGATTTCTCCTACATTGGTATGACAGAAGCAGCTGTCGGCGCGCTAATGGTGCCAAATGATAGTCCTTATCAAACATTAGACCAATTTGTAGCAGCTGCTAAAGAAAAGCCTGGTATGCTAACTGTCGCTGGTGTTGGAAGCACCGGAGCAAATCGATGGGGTGGACTAGCAGAAATTCTTGGAATTGAAACAACATATGTACCTGTCTCAGGTGGTGTTGGTAAGATGATGCCAATGTTAGCTGGCTCTCACGTTGATGGCGGAATGACTGCATCAAACCATGCTACTAAACACAAAGCTATAGTAAAGGCGCTTGTCGTTGCTGGTAATAATGAAGTGGCAACATTACCTGGTGTGCCAACAGAGCCAGCATGGACATATGTCACAACATGGGGAATTATGGCACCTCCAGGCACACCAGCAGATATAGTTGCAAAACTTAATTCAGCTCTACGTGAAGCCGCCACAGACGCATCTGTTCGCGATGCCCTCGTGAAAGGTGGTTATAACCCAATCATTCAGACAGTTGATGAAGTGAATGCGTTCATGGATGCACAAATAGCGATTTATGAATAAAATCATTTTGAAACGTCAAATTTGTTCCAGCATTAATTTTTAATGCTGGAACAAAAAATCAGAGATTTCTAATTTACTAAAAACTTTTTTGATGAATAAAGTCATTGATAGGGTCACAAAATGATAGATGCTTTTTTCCTAGCAATTAGTCCTTCTTATCTGATGTTCATGACTATCGGAGTTTTATTAGGTCTTGTTGTTGGAACTCTGCCTGGTTTAACAGCTACTATGGGAACAGCTTTGTTGGTTCCATTTACCTTCGCTCTTCCTACAGGGGAGGGAATTGCCATGTTAGGGGGTCTTTATGTTTGTGCAATGTTTTCAGATGCTATACCAGCTTGTCTTGTTAATACTCCAGGAACTCCGGCAGCAATGGCAACCGGATTTGATGGTCATCCGATGGTTCAACAAGGTCGTGGACAGGAAGCAATTGTAGCTGCTTGTTTTAGTTCAGCACTCGGAACAATGTTTGGAGCCGCCTGCTACCTTTTATTGGCTTGGCCCATGATTTCAATTGCCCTTCAATTTGGTCCACCTGAATTTTTTTGGCTAGGAATATTCGCACTCACCATTATTGGTAGTTTAGCTGGTGACTCTATACTTAAGGGTTTAGCTGGAGGTGCAATTGGACTTCTAATTAGTTGTGTTGGAATTAGCCATGCAGCTGAACTAAATCGTTTCACACTAAATATTCCAGAACTTCGCGGTGGTGTTTCGTTAGTAGCAGCATTAATAGGCGTTTTTGCAGTCCCACAGGTATTGTCAATGATTTTAGGGCTAAGAAAACAAGAATATGTAGCCGAATATAAATCTGAGAAAGGGGTGGTGTTAAAAACTATTGTAAAAGTTTTGTCACGACCTATCCACTTTTTAAGATCAGCTTCAATAGGAAGCTTTATTGGTATTCTTCCTGGCGCAGGTAGCCCTATCGCTGCTATCGTATCTTATAACGAGGCTGTTCGATGGAGTAAAAAGAAGGAAGAATTTGGCAAAGGAAATATCCATGGGGTAACGGCCTCTGAGATTGCCAATAATTCAGCTGCTCCTGCTGCTATGATTCCTCTGGTTACCCTAGGCGTGCCAGGCTCCTCGCCTGCCGCTGTGATAGCTGGCGCACTTATGCTTCGCGGATTAAATCCTGGACCAGAGCTTTTTGCTACAGATGGGACTTTAGTATATTCTTTTGGTTGGTCACTTTTCATTGCAGGCATTGTCGTATTTTTTATTGGGATGCTAGCAACCCCAATTCTGGTCAGAATTATTAAGATACCTCTTCGACTGTTGGCTCCCCTTATTATGTTTTTAGCCATAATCGGTGCTTATGCTATCAGAAATAATATATTTGATGTTTATTTAATGCTCACAATTGGAATTTTTGTCTTTTTAGTGCGACGAATTGGATTCCATCCTGGTCCTATAGGATTGGGATTTATATTAGGGCCAATCATTGAACCGTCATTAGTGCAAGCCCTATATATTTCGGATGCCTTAGGTGTCGGAAAAATTTTCTTTAGTGGCACTATTAACATCACATTAATCAGTTTATCCGTAATCTCGGTATCAGCAGTTGCCATTTCTAGAATAAGAGCCCGAAAGCTACCAAAAGTTAAGGACTAATTTAGAAGAAAAATACTTAATATGACAAAATTTTTCAAATTATTTCTAGATACTGATTTTTTGACAGGCCTATTGACCTTGTTCATAGCCTCTTTCAGCTATGCTGGTATCGGTGACGATATGAAAGATTGGGTATTTCCTCTTATGGCGTGTTACACCTTATTTTCTATTTCTGCAGTATTTCTTATTAAATCTCTCATAAAATTTTTCCAAAATAACATTGAGAAAAATATAATCATATCACAAGAACAAATACCCTCAATTCTCAATGTAATTTTTTTCTCGTTAATTGTATTTGGCTTTTTATTTGCACTTTATGTTTTTGGTTTTTGGATAGCCAGCCTTTTACTATTATGGGTAAGCATAAGTTACTTTAGCATCGAAAAAAATGTTTCAACTTATATCAAATCATTGATCATTGCATTAATTGCGTGCGGCGTTGCCTATATTGTATTCACTCATATTTTCTATGTACCATTTCCAGAGTCACGTATTTTTGGATGAACGTAATTTGAGATGAACCAAACATAAACGTAAAAACAGACCTCGATTGTATCAATCGATTTCAGGAAATAATGCAGGAACTCTTGGTCTATGGATTTTATACAGTCTTTAATAGTATTCCCAGATGATTTAACATCAGTTCAAATTTACTCCCTGATTCTTGTATCTTTCCTAACTTGTTTTTTTAGTGGAATTATAGGTATTGGAGGTGGTCTGATTTTGTTGGCTTTTTATGCAACAGTATTACCAATAACAGCAGTAATACCTATTCATGGTTTTCTTCAATTTTGGAATAATCTTTGGCGTGCAATTTTGACTAGAGACTATCATACTCCAGTTTTAAGGAGCTTTTTTTTGGGTTTCATAGTTGGCACAGGGGTAAGTACGTTGTTCGCAGTAAGTTTATCAGCTCCAGTATTACAGCTAAGTATTGGTTTTTTTGTGCTCTACTCTGTATTCGGGAAAATTCCTGCCTTATCCAAACGTTATTTATTTCTAGGGTCAACTATATCAATGATATTATCATTTATCATAGGAGGTACAGCTCCTCTCATTGCAGCTTTGCTCAATTCCTTCTCATTGGAGGCCAAACCTTTTATTTCCACACTCGCCTTAGTTCTAGCATTTCAACATGGCCTCAAAGTCATTACTCTCGGTTATTTAGGATTCGATTTTTTGGAATATCTATTTTTTATGATTTGCGCAATTTCCGCAGGTATGATTGGCACTTACTTTGGTGTGATGATTATGTTCAGGCTAGCAAATGATTTTCTTACGCGTTTGGTTAAAATTGCTCTTATATTGCTGGCTTTGAGATTAATTTTTCTTGGTTTCACTTCTTTCATCTTTTCATAAATCGATAAATCTTTTTGTTAATTATCATATAAACCCAATGTTCGCGCCTGTAATTTCAGCAATGATGAAACTGATATTAAATTCGGTGTTGATATATTCAAATAGTCAGCTAATTCAATCAAAACGGTCAGAAGCGGATCAATTTCTAAAGGGCGCCCCATCTCGATATCTTGTCTTGTAGATGGTTTATGTCCAATGATTTTGCCAGCTCCGTTTATTCTATCATCTATGGAAACCGCGAAACGGATGGACAACCTTTCGCCGATTTCCATACACTCTCGCATTATATCTCTTACGATTTTTCGTGTGGAAGGGTCTTCTGCTATTTTATCTAAAGAAGCACCTGTTAAAGCACTTACTGGATTAAAAGAACAATTACCCCATAACTTAATCCAAATCTCATCTCTTATTCTTTTTTTCTGGGGCGCTTTAATACCTCCTTTAATCATCAGGTCAGATAAGATTTTCATTCTTTCAGTCATTTCTCCGGAAGGTTCTCCAAGTGAAATGCGCTCTCCATCAATGTGTTTTATTGTTCCAGGCTCGCTTATTTCGCAAGCAGGGTATACAACGCATCCTATAGCGCGCTTTGCTCCAATTGAATTCCAAATTTTTCCGCCTGGGTCTATTGACTGCAGATGTTTATTATCCAATTCTGTATTTGTATTAGCCTTAAAAAAATACCACCAAGGCAATCCATTTACTGCGGATACAACTGCAGTATTCGGTCCCAATAGGGGCTGGATTTCTTCTATAATATGAGTGATCGCATGCGCTTTAAGCGCAATGATTATGTAATCTTGCTCCCCAAAATCACTTGGTATATTGCTTGCTTTAAGATTGTAGTTACGAGTTTCTTCACTAATTTTTAGTTTTAAACCATAATTTTGAATAGCCGCAAGATGAGCCCCCCGGGCAATAAGGCTTACGTCTGCCCCCGCATCATGCAGACAAGCAGCTAAATATCCACCTATAGCTCCAGCTCCATAAACACATATTTTAACGGCCATTAGCTATCCTCTAACCCGAGCTTCTTTGCTAACCCTAATCGCTGCGTTTTACCTGTTGCTCCTTTAGGGATTTCCTGTAAAAAACAGACATGCTTGGGAATTTTAAACTTAGCTAACCTCTCTCTTGCAAAGTTCTTCAATTCAGCCTCTGACAACTGCTTGCCTTCACTTAGAACAACTGCTATGCCAATTTCCTCTCCATAGGTTCTATCTTTTACAGCAAACGAAACAACTTGCTGAATGGCGGGATGATCCATGAATACGTTATCAATTTCTAATGGGGAGATTTTTTCTCCGCCTCTATTAATGATTTCTTTTAATCTTCCAGTAATCTTTAGATACCCATCCTCGTCAAAAACACCTTGGTCACCAGTCCTGAACCACCCATTGACAAAACCTTGGGCATTTGCCTCCGGGTTTTTATCATATCCGGGAGTTACATTGTCTCCCTTAATGCATACTTCTCCTTGATTTCCTTGCTGCAATTGAGTTCCTTTAGCATCCATGATGCATACCTCAGGACCGGCCGGTAAACCCACAAAACCAGCTTTTTGTATCTGTGGCGGCAAGGGATTTGATGTCATTTGATGAGTCGCCTCAGTCATCCCATAAGCCTCAATTACAGGGCAATCAAATAATCCCGCTAGTTCGTCAAAAACGGTAGGTGGTAAAGAGGCAGATGAAGACCTAATAAAGCGTAATTTGAGAGCTTTAGCTACTTCTGCCTGGCGCTGTCCACGCAATAAGATAGCTTGATGCATAGTTGGCACACCAGAATACCAAGTAATTTTTTCATTTTTGGCATACTCAAAAAATTTTAATGCATTGAAACCTTGTGTGCAACAAACAGAAGAACCTGCAGATATGCTGGCGCAAAGTACGGCTATCAATCCGTGAATATGAAATAAGGGCATGATATTTAGCGAGTGGTCAAACTCTTTTAATTTTAATGTTTTCGCAATATTTCCTGCCGATGCAACCAAATTTTGTTGTGTCAATGGAACAACTTTAGGCCGTGATGTCGTACCAGAGGTGTGTAACACAAGAGCTTCGGTTTTTTCTGAAGGCAAAGAAATTGCCCTGCTTGTATCAAATAAAGAAAATTCCCCAGCTGCAGCGTTTTTAGAAACTTTAATTTCGGCCACTGGAATAGATAGTTTTGTAGCAGCATTTCTTACGGGGTTGGAGCTATTTTCCTCGACTATTACTAATTTAGGATTTAAATCCTCCAAATAAAATTCATATTCAGATTGCTTGTATGCAGGATTTAAAGGCGCTGCAGACATATATGATGAAACAGCTAGAAATGCCGTGGCCATTTCAGGTCCGTTTGGTAAAACAATAGCGACCCTGTCTGCATTTTTGAGACCCTGGCCTGCTAATTCGGACCCAACTTGGTCTACGTGGTCAATAAGCGCTTCATAGGTTAATGCTGGCCTATTTGGCGCCGTTATAGCATTCTCCTTTTTGGAGCCGGCATGCAATAAACTACGAACATTTTTTTCTAACAACATGCTTACTCCATTTTAAAATTAAACTTATTTTATACTTTAAAACAATGGGATATAAAAATCAAAACAGTAAGAATTCTGTTTGTTTTCTTCTACTCATTTGTTGAAACGACCGTTATTATGTGTAAATATTTTATATGAGTATTGTCCAGCAAATAATTACCTTTTGATTATGCAAAAGATACCAGTAACTATTTTCACAGGCTTCCTTGGAAGTGGGAAAACTACACTTTTATCCAAGCTATTAAATTCAAATAAAATGCAAAATGCCGCGCTCATCATTAATGAGTTTGGTGAAATCGGAATTGATAATTTATTGGTCAAATCTAGTGTCGAAAATACTCTCCTTCTTGAAAATGGATGTGTTTGTTGTTCCATTAGGGGAGACTTATCCGACACAATATCCGGCTTATTTTCACAAGCAGAAAATGAAGATATCCCTTGTTTTGACATAATTTTGATAGAAACCACGGGTCTTGCGCAGCCAGGACCCATTGTCCAAACAATTCAGACCGATATATCAATCAACAATAGATGCAGATTTGATAAGGTAATTACGGTTGTTGATACGCTTGCTATCGAGCAGCAGCTAAAACTTCACCAGGAACCATCTACGCAAATAATTCAAGGAGATTTTATATATCTTTCAAAAACGGACATAGCCACAACTAAACAAATGGAAGACGCCCACAACCTCATTACAAACCTCAACCCCACAGCATCAATAAAAGATAAGCTAAATGCCAAGCAAATACGTCAGTCAATTGTTTCTCTGCATCTAAATAATCATTGCTTTATTTGTGGCCACGACGACCACTCACATAGTCACTCAGACTCAAGTGAACATACAGACCACCTATTAAGCTTTAAAAATTGTTCTTTAAAAGCTGAAAAACCAATTGATCGAACTTCTTTTATGAAATGGCTCTCAACATTATATTCATTCTATCCTTTATCTATTTTGCGTTTAAAGGGTTTTATTAGATTTAAAGAGCAAGAGCAAAGTTTTCTTATTCAAGCGGTGGGTCCAATATTCTCAGAGATGAAATTGCTTGAAAATGTTGGCCCTGGTGAGCTTAAAACTTCTCTTGTGATCATTTTTAAAGATATGGACATTTCGGAAATTGAAAATAGTTTCGCGCGTCATGTTCTAGCCCACTGATCTCACAACATTTTTTTTAAAAAATTAAAAACTTGTTCATTTATTCATTAGACCACATACTATAATTCTGAGAATTTAAATGTTATTTTACAGGGAGGGAAAAATGAAAAAAATTAAGCGTTTGTTTTCGGTTTTAACTGTCGCCTCGGCGATGGTTCTTTCAACTGTTGGAATTAATGTTGCTTTTGCTTATCCAACTGAGCCAATCCAGCTTGTAGTTCCATTTAAACCTGGAGGGGGAGCCGACAGAACTTTCAGGCTATTTGCGCCATATCTTTCAGACGAGTTAGGAGTGCCAGTGAACGTGGTAAATATCGCAGGTGGCGGCGGATGGGTTGCTTGGGCGCAAGCCGTTAAATGGGACGCGGATAAAGACGACCACAAACTTCAAGTTGTCAATCTACCACACGTATTATCTATGTTAGACCCGCGGATGAAGCGTACTGAAACTCTTGAGGATTTCAACTTTTTAGCCTGGCATTCTTTAGACCCCTGTATATGGGCAGTGCGTGAGGGTGATGAGCGATTCCAGTCTCTAGCTGAATTTCTTGACTACGTAGAAAAAAATCCAAATGAAATCATAATTAGTTCAACTGCGGTAGGCTCAGATGACCACATGGGAATAGCATTTGCAGAAAAAAATATTCCAAACTTTAAAGTAAGGAAAATATATGCAAATGGAGACTCTAAAAAGATTCAAGAAGTTTTAGCAGGCACCTCTGATGCAGTTGCTGGAAATGTAGGATATTATGTTCCCCAATTCATGGAAGGTAAGTTACGTCCTATAGCAGTGCTTAGCGCTGAGCGGTCACCTAATCTACCTTCAGTACCTACTTTTGCAGAGGTTACTGGGCTTATGAATATTTCATATGCTGGTCGTACACTTGCTACCGCTCCTGGTTTATCAGAAGAAAAAAGAACCATTCTTCTAGATGCGATCAAACGTGCGCTTGCTAACCCAGAGTATGTGATGAAAGAAATGAACAATAAAAATCCACTTATGTTTAAAGAGGGCGATGAGTTATGGGCAACTCTGAATTCATCAAAAGCAATGGTGGAAAAAGTTAAATTTTGGGAAATGGAAGAGTAATTAATAACTGCTTAAAAAGGCGACCTTGTTAGGTCGCCTTTTTTAAAGGATAAATATTAATGCAAATTAATCTTCCATTAAAAATAGCAACCTATTTAACATCATTATTGTTCATCTGCTTATCCGTATTTTTTGGTTTAGAAAGCCTAAATTTTCCTGCAGGTGGTGAATTATTCCCTATATTTTTATTTGGATGCATAATTCTGTTATCTGGTTTTCTCGCCATTGAGGCGTTTTTAAAGCAAACCAATCATGAATCAATAAATATAAAAATCGACTTTTTTACATGGAAACCACTTTTTGTATCAATAGCTGTCATCATTCACGTAATTTTCATTTTTATTTTAGGATACTTCACGTCTTCTTTTTTATTTTTAATTGGATGTTCAATTCTTATAGGTTTACGCGATGCGCGTGCAATCGGTATTACAGCAATCGTCTTGTTTCCTCTTATGTATGCTTTTTTTGAAGGTTTTCTGAGAGCCGGATTACCAAAAGGCATATTATTCTAGGTTATTGTCAATGGATCTCATCGCTTTTAATTATCTTGGGAACGTATTTGATTTAGCAAATATTTTAGCAATGCTTCTTGGCGTTTTAGTTGGACTTGTAATTGGGGCTATACCTGGTTTAAGCCCCCCAATGGCGATTGCACTTATGATACCTGTGTCTTTTCAATTTCCTCCAGAGACTGCGCTAATTTTGTTGGTATCCTGCTTTGCGGCAGGCATATATGGCGGTTCATTTTCTGCAATTCTGCTTCGAGCCCCAGGAACATCAGCATCTGCTGCCTCATCTATTGAAGGTTATGAGATGACTCGAAGGGGTAAAGCCATCCAAGCAATTAGGATTTCTACATTTGCCTCTGTCGTTGGCGGGATTATAAGCGGCATTGTACTTTTAATTCTTGCACCTCCTCTTGCTCAAGTCGCTCTGTTATTTGGACCTGCCGAATATTTTTTAGTAGCCATACTAGGACTGACAGCGATCGCTTCTGTCTCTTTTGGTTCCGTATTTAAAGGACTTTTATCTGGAGCCTTTGGCCTTTTGATTTCCACAATTGGAATTGACCAATATTCTGGTTTTCCTCGCTTTACATTTGATTTTGTGGGTTTTGAAGCAGGACTTGGGATTCTTCCTGCAATTATAGGATTATTTGCTTTTGCCCAAGCATTAGAACTGAGCGAGGGAGAAGCAAAAAATACGATTTCTGGTGTTCAAAAACTGAGTTGGCGTATTTGGCCAGATTTAGGGGAAATATTCCGCCTCCGGTGGTCATTAATAAGAGGGTGGTCAGTCGGTTTAGTGATGGGGATAATACCAGCAGCAGGTGGAAGCGTAGCACAATGGATTGCCTATGCGTGGGAAATACGGAGAGCAAAACTAGGTGACAAATTTGGTGAAGGAGAGCCAAAAGGACTTGCTGCAACAGAAGGTTCAAATAACGGTGTAACAGGAACCTCACTTGTTCCCATGTTTGTTTTAGGAATACCAGGAGGTATCTCTGCAGCAGTTATATTTGGCGCATTAATGATCCATGGTCTTCAACCAGGTCTTCGCTTGTTTAAGAACTCGCCTGAGATAATTTACACGATAATGTGGGGATTTATAGCTGCGAACGTAATTATGGGTTTCTTCGCCATTTTTCTAGCAAGAATAATGGCCTATCTTACTGTTATTCCCAGAGGGCTGATTGCTCCCTTGATCATGATTTTTAGCGTAATAGGAACTTACGCAGGTACAAACAATATTTATGATGTTTGGATAATGATTGGGTTTGGAATAATTGGATATCTAATGATGAAAACTAACTTCTCAACAGCTGGATTACTATTGGGACTGATTTTAGGACCTATTGCTGAGGATGGTATGCGAGACCTATTAATTGTCTCTAATAATGCCCCAATAAGTTATATTTTAACTAGACCCATTTCAGTGGTCTTAGTAATAAGTATAGCATTTATAATTTATATCTCCTTCAAGCCACAACCATGGCAGGAAAAATAATTTTTTAGTATCCATTCAAAGAGGAAAAATGTCTAATACAGTTATAAAAAATATGAAATTACTCTCACAAAATACTCTAAATGGTTTTGGGGGGATAGGCGAAGGAATATCATTGCAGGTGGCAGATGATGGCAGACGAATTATTTGGCTCGCTCATGAAGGTGCCCCAAAAAACTTTACTGGGGTAGACGTTACTGACCCAAAAAACACTAAAGTTGTTTGTCAAACAGAGTTGCCTCATATGAAGATGCGCTCTAACTCACTTGAGGTATGCGGAAACATACTTGCAGTAGCCTATCAAGTTTATGAGAGAGGGCTTGATCCGGCCGGTATGGAACTATTCGATATTAGCAAACCTGAGCAACCTAAATCAATCGGTTTTCATTCTACATCAGGGCCTCATTCAAGGGGTATGCATTGTCTATGGTTTGTCGATGGCGAAACCGTCCACTGTTCCAGCGGAGCGCCAGATTTTGAGCCAAAACATCCTAGGGATGACCAGTTTTATCAAATATTAGATGTCAGAAATCCAAGTAAAATAGAAGAAGTAGGTAGATGGTGGATGCCAGGGTCAAGGATTGGAGATATTGAAGAGCTCCCTGCGCGCGTTAATCCTGAAGCTGGCACCGATCCCATGGGAAGCGATGCATTTCGAGTACATAACGTAAATGTTTATGACGAACGTCCGGATAGAGCATATATTGGCTATATTGATGGCGGAGTTTTTATTTTAGACATAAGTGATAAATCAACACCAAAAGTCGTGAGTAACTGGAACCCGCACAATCCCTATCCAGGTTTTTCTCATACTGCACTACCTTTGTTTGACCGTGAACTTATAATTGTTACCGATGAATGTATTAAGGATGATGGTGCAGATTGGCCGAAACTTACTTGGATACTCGATGCTAGGAACGAAAATAATTTGGTGCCAATTAGTACACTTCCACTACCTCCGGTTGAGGAATTTGGACTAAAAGGAGGACGGTTTGGCTCTCATAATTTACATGAAAACCGACCAGGTCCATCATTTAAAAGTGAAGAAATTTTAATTGGTGCTTTTTTTAATGCTGGCATCCGAATATATGACATCAAAAATCCATATCAACCTAAAGAGGTAGCCCATTTTGTGCCACCCAAACCAGAAAATTCAAGAGTTAACGCTATTCAGATGAATGATGTATATGCAGACGAACATGGGATAGTGTATGCCGTCGACCGTTGGTCAGGTGGATTATACGTTCTCGAGATGAATATTTGATAAATGTAATTTCCATGTCTAAAACACCCTCATCAATTCTAATTTATGGCATTTGTGAAACGCCTTCTATTTTGTGGGAAACACACAAAAAGCGCCCAGCAGATAAAGGCCTAAACAGACAATATATTTGTTTAGATGATGAGTTGTCATCAATTAGATTTGGAACCAAAGGATGGCTTGATATAAAACCTGAACAGCTACTTCAATTTCAATCAAACAGCGATATGAATTCATTTACGAAGGAAATGCTCTTGTCCAAAGTCGTCCCATTCAATAAGCCAGTAAAAAACGCTTTGATTTCCTATTTTGCTTGGGTCGAAGCTGAATGTCTTAAAATTAGTTCACGTAAATTATCAATGGATATTGACCCATTGTTTTCAAGTGCTAATCATCTTTTTTTTAATGCATTCTTGCCATTACCCCATCCAAAGATAGTGATAAGTGACAAAGAAAGTAGATTTATTGGGGTAGCAAATTTCGATTTATGCTTCTGCATAAATGGTAGAACGTTCCTTCTTACTTTTTCAGGAGGTCAATTCATTCGTAAAACTGAACTTACATTTAGGAAAAAAATACTTAAAATAAGCGATAGATTCGTTCTTCTAGATTTATCGAAACCACGAAATGCTGATGATTTTGACAGAGATTTTACAAGTCAATTACTCAATAAAATACCTACTTTAAAACAATTTATGCCAACAGAAGGCCTACCACATGGGATTTATTATCCAGATAATTTAACTTCCAGCGCATAAAACAAACTTATTAACTATCTTTTCTAACACTTAATAAGATTCAATCAAAAACACCTAGCTAATACCAAGATTGACCCTATATAAAAATTTAATTACAGCAATCTAATCACTTTGTTGATTATTATACATAAAAAGAAAAGAGAAATTTTTTACCTTAAAGCAGAGAATATCTAACATATTTGGCAAAATACAGAATTTGTGAGGATTATGGCATGGGTGAACTTACCTGTTTTAAAGCGTACGATATTAGAGGTGAACTTGGCGTTGATATTGATGCTAATATCGCTTATCGGATTGGTCGGGCGGTTTCACAACATTTTAATTCCAATAATGTGGTAGTTGGAAGAGATGCGCGCGAAACCTCACCAGAATTTGCTGAGGCTACATCCCAAGGAATTATGGATGCTGGCGCCAAAGTCCTGGATATTGGGCTTGCAGGAACGGAAGAGATGTATTGGGCAGTTACAGAATACAAAGCGGATGCTGGAATAATAGTTACGGCCTCTCACAATCCTATTAATTATAATGGAATGAAAATCGTAAAAAAAGGGTCAAAGCCTCTTGACGATGTTCTTGATTTTAAAGTCATAAAAAAAATAGCTGAAAATAAAAACTGGACTCAAAACACGCAAAGGGGAACGATTTCAGATATTACAGAAGAAGCGCGAGCAAAATATGTAAGTGTTGTTTTAAAATTCATAGATATATCTAAATTAAAGCCACTTAAAATTGTTATTAATAGCGGCAACGGAGCAGCAGGACCAACCTTTGACGCTATTGCGAATGCCCTCGAAATAGAAAAAGCCCCGCTTGAATTCGTTAGGGTGCATCACAAGCCGGATTGTACTTTCCCAAATGGGATCCCAAATCCACTTCTAGTGGAAAATCGTGCTGCAACAGCAGATATCGTCGTTGCTGAAAATGCAGACTTAGGTGTTGCGTTTGATGGAGATTTTGATCGATGCTTCTTTTTCGACGAAACTGGCGGATTCATTGGCGGTGAATATATACTTAGCCTTCTTGCAACCATCTTTCTTGAAAAAAACCCTGGATCAAAAATTATACACGACCCGCGGGTTATCTGGAATGTGCAAGATATAGTTGGTCGCAAAGGTGGTAAAGCTATACAGTCTAAAACAGGGCATGCTTTCATCAAGCAATCCATGAGAATTAGCAAAGCTATTTATGGAGGTGAAATGTCAGCGCATCACTATTTCAGGGATTTTGCCTATTGTGACAGTGGGATGATACCATGGCTTCTTATCACCGAATTATTATCTACCTCCGGATTTTCACTAAGAACGCTTGTCAAATCACAGTTTGATGCTTTTCCGAGTAGTGGCGAGAATAACTTTAAAGTTCAGAATGCAGATGAAGCAATTGATAGGGTCTTAAAAAGATTTAAGCCTTTAGCAACATCTGTTGACAAAACTGACGGGGTAAGTCTTTCCTTTGATGATTGGCGATTTAACCTTAGAAAGTCAAATAATGAACCTTTAGTGCGTTTGAATATTGAGGGTAGGGGAAATAAAGTTGATATTCAAGAAAAGCTAGAGGATATAAAGAGTTTAATTATCTAAGATTGAGATTTAAACGTAACCTTTCTCAGCGAGATAGGATAAAATTTTCTCAGCGCATTCTTCTGCCGAAAATTTTTCTGTATCCAATATAATTTCAGGGTTTGCCGGCTCCTCATATGGACTATCAATTCCGGTAAAGTTCTTCAGTTTGCCAGATCGTGCCTTTGCGTATAACCCCTTTGTATCTCTTTTTTCAGCCTCCACCAGAGATGTCTTTACAAAAATTTCGATGAACTCGCCTTTTGCTAGTGTCTGCCTTGCAGTATTTCGCTCTGCTGCAAAAGGAGAAATAAATGATACAAGAGTAATGAGACCAGCTTCAACCAACAACTTACTAACTTCTGTAATTCGCCTTACATTCTCAACCCTATCCTGATCCGTAAAGCCTAGATCTCTATTGAGCCCATGCCGTACGTTATCCCCGTCGAGTAGCATCGTATGTCTAAGGTTAGCATGTAATTTTTTTTCAACTATGTTAGCAATTGTTGATTTGCCTGAACCTGAGAGCCCTGTAAACCATAAAATACAAGGCGTTTGTAATTTTATGTTGGCGCGGGATTGCTTGCTAACATCAAGAGTCTGCCAATGAATATTTGACGCTCTTCTGAGTGCATATCTAATAATCCCGGCACCAACTGTAGCGTTAGTTTCCCTATCAATAAGTATAAATGAGCCTGTAGTTTTATTTTCATTATATGAGTCAAATGGAATTTTTCGATCAAGCGCAATATTACATGAACCTATATCGTTTAGCTCAAGCACGTCTGCCGGAAGCCTTTCATAATTATTAATATTTATTTTATAACGAGGCTTTAAAATTTTTATATTAATTAGACCGCTTTCTACCTTCATAATGTATGAGCGATTAGGTATCATCTCTTGCTCATTCATCCAGACAATCATTGCCCTGAATTGGTCAGATATTTCTGCTGGTCTTTCAGACTCTACAATCATATCGCCACGGGAAGCGTCAACCTCATCTACCAATGTTATTAGAACTGAAGAACCCTCTTCTGACTTTTTGATAGGTCCATCCATGGTGGTAATTTCTTTGATCAAGGTGCTTACCCCTGATGGCAATATTTTTACTCTCTGCCCAGGAAAAATTGACCCTGCAGCAATACGTCCTGCATAACCTCTATAATCTAGATTAGGTCTTAAGACATATTGAATAGGAAGCCGGAGCGGTCTATCTACATGACCTTCAATTTCAACAGTCTCAAGCCATTTAATCAGTGTTGGACCACGGTACCATGGTGTTTTATCAGATTTTTCAACAATATTATCTCCTTTGAGAGCAGAGAGTGGAATTGCTTGTACATGGGTGAAATAAAGATGCTCTTTCTGTAATAAATCAAATCCAGAAGCAATTTTATTAAATATATCTTCACTGTACTCAACTAAATCCAACTTGTTTATAGCCAACACAACCTGCTTAATTCCCAGCAAAGATGCTATGAAAGCATGGCGTCTGGTTTGCTCTAATATCCCTTTACGGGCATCAATGATTATTATAGCAAGTGAGGCGGTGGAGACACCTGTTGCCATATTCCGAGTATATTGTTCGTGACCTGGCGTATCAGCTACAATGAATTTCCGTTTATCTGTTGAAAAAAAACGATACGCTACATCTATCGTTATTCCCTGCTCTCGCTCTGCGGATAGACCATCAACAAGAAGGGCAAAATCAATATCAGTTCCCTGTGTTCCAAATTTGGACGAATCCTTGCATAACGCAGATAGCTGGTCGTCAAATATCATTTTGGATTCATATAGGAGTCTTCCAATGAGAGTAGATTTACCATCATCTACAGATCCACAAGTAATAAAACGAAGCGTATCTTTAGAGGATTGTTCAGATATGTAAGCATTGATATCTGAGAAGTTAAGATTCCTTTCTGTCATCAGAAATAACCCTCTTGTTTTTTCTTTTCCATTGAGGCATCGCTATCACCATCAATCAGGCGTCCCTGACGCTCTGAATTGGTTGACAAAAGCATTTCCTTAATAATTTTCTGTAAGGTATTTGCATTAGAACGAATTGCTCCGGTTAAAGGGTAACATCCCAGCGTTCTAAATCGAACCGCTTCGTACTTGACTTCTAATTTTTCTTTAATAGGCATACGGTCATCGTCAACCATTATTAGCAGCCCATCTCTCTCAACAATGGGGCGTTCTTTTGCAAAGTAAAGTTCAGGAATAGTAATGTTTTCAGAGAATATATATTGCCACACATCAAGCTCTGTCCAATTTGAAAGCGGAAAAACACGTATGGTTTCGCCTGGCTTCCTGCGCGTATTATATAAAGACCAAATTTCTGGCCTCTGGTTTTTTGGATCCCAACGATGTTCGGCAGTTCTAAATGAGAATATGCGCTCTTTAGCCCTAGATTTTTCCTCATCTCGTCTAGCTCCTCCAAAGGCAATGTCAAATCTGTATTCGTCAAGGGCTTGTGTAAGAGCGACGGTCTTCATAATGTGAGTGTGAATGGCAGACCCGTGTTTGAAGGGATTTATGCCGCGCTCTAATCCGTCAGGGTTTGTGTGTACTATTAAGTCGAGATCCAATTTAGCCATCACCTCGTCCCTAAACGTTATCATCTCTTTAAACTTCCACCCGGTATCAACATGCAAAAATTTAAAAGGCGGTTTGGCAGGATAAAAAGCTTTTCGGGCGAGGTGAAGCATCACTGCACTATCCTTACCAACCGAATATAAGAAAACCGGGTTTTCGGCTTCAGCAGCCACCTCACGAAAGATGTGAATAGATTCACTTTCTAAATTAAATTTAGTCAATAGAATGATCCATTTCCATTATGTTTAGATAGTTATATCTTAGGAATCACATGCAATTAAGTTTTAATCAACCATGAACATAATATTTTGTTCTTGGATTAAATATTTATTATATTATGATTAGCGTACAGACTGACAGAAATAACATTTTTCTTTATTGAGGTAAAATCAAATGATCATTTTCCCCGATTTTTTCAATCTTGTGAGAAATCTAATTTAGCATTTCTTTCGCAATTTTTTCTGTGTACAACTTATTTTCAATATTCCAATCCGCTTTACGTGCTGTCAACTCCAATAAAGAATGTAATGATAAAAATGTATCAAGAGAAAGGGAAAAATTTACCTTCTGATTATTGTCTAGATAAAAATCTAGCTCTTGAAGTTTATTTACTAACTTACAATGTATTTCCTTCACTAATATAGCTTCTTCCCCAATTGGAAATATTTTTCCGCTTTTAAATTCAGACATAGGAGCCCTTTTTTCTTCAACAAGTTCTGATTTTTCAGGGACCTTAGGTGTAGGTTTATTGTCATATTTTTGTATTGAACCGGTTTTTTCAGTTATATTACTCATTTCCTGTTTTCTAATAGCCGCTGATTTTTCTATATCTGAAATAATTTTTTTCGACTGGTCTGAATGGCGTGGCATTATCTGTAAAAAATTAATAATATTTCTTCTGGTGAGCCAAAAACGAAACTCTTTTTCTTCTTTAGTATTAAAGCAGAATAAAATTCTATCTTGTTTTTGATCAAATGTTGCTGAAAATTGGTGTATCATTTTTCTTTAAATGCTGTAGTCATGGTTTTCGTTA
The DNA here is from genome assembly GCA_902632595.1 of uncultured SAR116 cluster alpha proteobacterium. Lineage (GTDB taxonomy): Bacteria > Pseudomonadota > Alphaproteobacteria > Puniceispirillales > Puniceispirillaceae > UBA5951. The sequence continues at coordinate 4,078 of CACPDC010000014.1, read as the reverse complement.
TTGGCGAGGATATATAAGATAAGACTGTTCTCTTGCCAGTTTTAATGTCAATTTGCGCTGTCATCCCAGGGATTATTTGTAATGTTCTACCCGTAGATGTTACATTACTTGTTGGTTTAATCTTAACAATATAATGGGATTCTTCATTTTGTTCTTCCAATGCGTCTGAACCTATAATTTCGACAATCCCTTCTAAATTGCCGTAAATTGAAAAATCATAAGTACTTAGTTTAACAAGTGCGGCCTGACCAATTTCAACATAACCAATATCCATAGGCGTAACTTTTGCTTCGTATAATAATTGATTACTATCAGGTACTATTTCTACCGCAGGCTCACCAGTCTTTAAAACACCACCAATGGTGGAGACTAAAACCCTATTTACAACACCATCCACTGGACTTCTAATAATGCTTCTATCTGACTTATCAGCAGCGACAGACACAGCTTTTTCTAACTTGCTTAATTCCAGATTTGCTTCAGCGAGTTCTTGAAGAATCTCTGCATTATGTTCCTGAATTGCAATCGCTCGCCTCTCTTTTATCTCTTCTATTGCTGCATTAATCGTATTTACTTTTGAGAGTGCCTCCGCAAGTGACTTTTCCGCGCGGACCGCTTCTAAATTTGGTTCCAAACCCTTTTCAACAAGCGTTAAAATTACCTCACGTTCTTGCCGCACAAGTAGAAGTGTTCTAGAGGCTCCCTCTAGTTCACTACTTTTTTGTCTTATTTGAGCGTCAAATGAATCTAAAGTGGCTCTCAACCTAGCCCTCCTTGCTTTAAGAAGTAATAGCTCATTGTTTATTTGACTTTGTGCTACCTCTTGTAGATCTGAACCATATTCAGGAGGGTCTCCTCTATATTCAGCGTCCAATCTTCTTACCCTTATCAATGACTGGATAAATTCTGATTTTTTCGCCTCGTAAGTTGCCTCTGCTTCTAATGGTTCTAACGAAACAAGAGGAACACCCTTTCTTACAAATTCGCCTGTCTTTACATGAATATTCTTAACAATCCCTCCTTCAAAATGCTGAATTGTTTGAAGATTATCTGAACTAATTACTTTAGCTTGCGCCGTGATAACTCTATCAAACTCAGAGGTACCGGCCCATGTTCCAAGTGAAACAGTTGCTATAAAAACCACAAGTAAAAATCTTGCCCCAGCCTTGGAAGATTTTTGGGAGGAAGAGAAAAATATGGCAAATATAAAAACAGAATACCGCCAAATAACTGCTACAAATCGAAACGGAAGTGTAATTATTTTCCAAATGAGAAGTAAAAAATTTTTTATGATGAGTGTTGGTATATCAAACAATAATTTGATAAATTTCATTATGAAATTTACCGTGGTTTCCAAAAATTTTTTCAATAGGTACATGGTGAAAATCCTAAAAATCTATTTTTGTACCAATTATCTATTCTGCTTTTGAAAATGTTCAATTTTTCCGTCTTTGTCTTTATCTGGAGCAGGACCCATACCAAATTGAGCTGCTGTAGCATTTTTAACTATCTCTGCTGCTGCATTTCTGTCAGTTTGAGCTTTCATAAATTGCTCCGTTGTACCCATGCCTGCAACTTTTCCGTACTCCATTATAATCACTCTATCAACTAAAGATAAGAGCGATGTTCTGTGTGTAATAACTAACAATGTACAGTCTAAGTTTTCCTTTTTGAATTTTTGTACAAATGTTTGTTCCGAACGGGCATCCATTGAACTGGTTGGCTCATCCAATATCAACAAAGAAGGTTTCTTCACAAGCGCTCTGGCAAGCGATATTGCCTGTCGCTGACCTCCTGACAGTGATTCTCCTCTTTCCTTAAGTTCGAGCTTGTATCCATCAGGGTGTCGATTTGCAAACTCAGATACACCGGCTAATTCACCTGCCCACAACACCGTCTCTGGGTCCGCTCTGACAGACCCTAAGGAGATATTTTGCTCAATAGATGTTGACATCAACCATGTGTCTTGAGCGGAAAAACCTATATTCTCTCTGAGGTCTGAAGGAGCAATCTGCCTCACATCGATTCCATCCATCATAATTATACCCGAATCTGCCTCATAAAGACCGGAAATTAACCTCCCTATGGTGGTTTTGCCAGATCCCACATGTCCAAGAATAGCCACTCTCTCGCCGGGTTTAATTCTGAATGAAACATTGTTAAGTACTGGTTCCTGTTGAGACGGATAAGTAAATGACACATCTTTAAATTCGATTGCACCATCTATTTTATTTCGAGGAAGGAAAAAATATTCTGGAGGGTGTTCGATAGGCTGCGCCATTAAATCTGCAAGTGCTTTATACGACACTCCGATTTGATTTAACCTTACCAAAATCTGAGAAAATTGTGCAAATGGCGCTAACGCTTTTCCTGATAAAATAGTACATGCAATTATTGCTCCAAACCCAAATTGACCATCCGACACTAATATAGCACCTAAGGCGACAACTGACATTTGCACTACTTGTTGAACAGTTTGTGCGACGTTTGTCGCTAAATGAGAACCTTCTTTTGTTTGTTCGGAAACGTCAGCTTGTCTTTCTAAAACGAGACGGAGCCGACGCCTCATATAACCACCAGCACCCAATAACTTTAAGGTCTCTAATCCTGTAAGAGACTCGACCATTACAGAATGTTTGGTCTGACCATCTTCAAAAGATTTCTCAGCCAGTGCCTTCATACGAGGTTGCACGTAAATGGTAGTTATTAGTAATACTACAATCCCTAAAATTACTGGTACTACCATCCAACCACCAACAAGCCAAATAGTTAGAAGAAATATGACAGCAAATGGTATATCAATTAAAGATGTTAATGTAGCTGAAGCAAAAAATTCTCTTATATGCTCAAATTCTTTAAGCGTGTTAGCCAGAGAACCAACTGTACCCTGACGTGATTTGTATTGAAGGTCCATAACTTGAGCAAACAAACGGTCAGCAAGTGTTAAATCGGAGTCAACTCCAGCTATGCTCAAAAATCTATTTCTTACGTTCCTGATAATATAATCTACAATCATTAAAATTAGCAAGCCAGACACTAATACCAGCAGGGAATTCATAGCATTAGACGGTATAATACGATTATATACAATCATAGAGAATAACGAGACTCCTAGCGCAAAGATATTAGTTAACAATGCGGCAAGACCGCTCTGAACATAGAGGTTTCTATTAGTCCATATAGTTGACCAAAACCAATGCTTTTCAACGCCTGGAATAATGGCTAACTGTTCTGACGATTTTCTCTCACACTTTATGAATACCCACTCATTATAACTTGAATCGAAATGCGACATTAAATCCAAGTCATAATCGTCTTTAAATTTATCTGTGCAAGTTCCAGAAAGCTTTAGAGTTGACTCATCAAATGAAAAAACCCATGCATTGTCTCGTCCTAGAGCCAAATATACATTTTGCTTCTGATTTATCTGGTTTAAACTTCTTTTAACATCGATCCATTGTATTTCTGAAACTGGTCAAAGTAGATACACATATACCCGAATGGTTGAATTTAATAGTAAGGGAAATGCCTCTATTCAAACTGTGAGTGATGATAATGACCTTGTGTGGAGTTCGAGTGGAAACAAAGACACAAAAGCAGGTGATGATATCGTTTTTATAAAGGAAGGTGGTGCCGGTGACCTAAAAGGTGGGTCTGGAAAGGACGCAGCAGTATTTTCTGAAGTAAAAACAGGTAAGAACGTAATCATAGATTTAAATAAAACGGAATATATCATTAGGGATTCTGGCGTGTCAGTTGAGGATTCCTCCTCTATTATTCGCAAAATTGACGGTTTCGAAACTATCGTTGGCTCCCCTGGAGATGATACAATTGTTGGTAGTGGAAATAATCTTTCAAATCATACTCTGAAAGGTGGTGCCGGGGATGACTATCTAGTAGGCGGTTCTGGAAATGACATCATTATGGGCGGAACTGGCAATGATTTTCTTGCTGGAGGCGGTGGAAATAACCAATTTATCATAGAAGCAGACAACAGTCAGGATCGAATATTAGATTTCTCATTAACCGATAAAATTATTTTTACTGGATTTAATCTAATTAAAAATGGAAGTAACCT